>NZ_CP029551.1:4045000-4752500 GCF_003173735.1 Methylobacterium radiodurans
TGTGTGCAGGTCCCCGAAGGGAACGATCCATCTCTGGAACAAGCCTGCCATGTCAAAGGATGGTAAGGTTCTGCGCGTTGCTTCGAATTAAACCACATGCTCCACCGCTTGTGCGGGCCCCCGTCAATTCCTTTGAGTTTTAATCTTGCGACCGTACTCCCCAGGCGGAATGCTTAATGCGTTAGCTGCGCTACTGCGGTGCATGCACCCCAACAGCTAGCATTCATCGTTTACAGCGTGGACTACCAGGGTATCTAATCCTGTTTGCTCCCCACGCTTTCGCGCCTCAGCGTCAGTAATGGTCCAGTTGGCCGCCTTCGCCACCGGTGTTCTTGCGAATATCTACGAATTTCACCTCTACACTCGCAGTTCCACCAACCTCTACCATACTCAAGCGTCCCAGTATCGAAGGCCATTCTGTGGTTGAGCCACAGGCTTTCACCCCCGACTTAAAACGCCGCCTACGCGCCCTTTACGCCCAGTGATTCCGAGCAACGCTAGCCCCCTTCGTATTACCGCGGCTGCTGGCACGAAGTTAGCCGGGGCTTATTCCTCCGGTACCGTCATTATCGTCCCGGAGAAAAGAGCTTTACAACCCTAAGGCCGTCATCACTCACGCGGCATGGCTGGATCAGGCTTGCGCCCATTGTCCAATATTCCCCACTGCTGCCTCCCGTAGGAGTCTGGGCCGTGTCTCAGTCCCAGTGTGGCTGATCATCCTCTCAGACCAGCTACTGATCGTCGCCTTGGTAGGCCGTTACCCCACCAACTAGCTAATCAGACGCGGGCCGATCCTCCGGCAGTAAACCTTTCTGCCTAAGCACGTATCCGGTATTAGCTCACGTTTCCCTGAGTTATCCCGAACCGGAGGGCACGTTCCCACGTGTTACTCACCCGTCTGCCACTCACCCCGAAGGATGCGTTCGACTTGCATGTGTTAAGCCTGCCGCCAGCGTTCGCTCTGAGCCAGGATCAAACTCTCAAGTTGAAGAGCTGATCATGACACCAATCACAAATCATCGACAGAAGCACATCAGATCACCGTTTCCAGCAATCCGGAGCTCCTAAAGAAGCTTTGGAACCAGCGTCTCATCTCACGTCCCAGAACCCCCACGCACCAGCCAAAGCCAGCGCCGCGAGAACCCCAAGACCGCAAGGACGACGCCGCCCACGCTTCTCTTTCTCAGATCAACTTGTCAAAGAGCGCCAGACGCACCCGAGGGCGACAGCTGGATCCGGGGCGAACCCCGGAGGAAACCTGGATCCGGCACCCAAGCGACCGGGCTGTCCACCCGAAACCCGCTTGCCTGCCTGGAGGAACCGTGCTACCGACCGGCCTCAGGGCAGGTCCGTCTCAGCGGTGGAGGGCGTTTAGAGCCCTCGTCTCCCCCTGTCAACCCCGCCTCTCGGAGCCACCGAAGCGGCCGGATCGTCGGGATCGACACCCTTCAGCCGACAAAACAGCGGACCACCCGGCTCGCGCCAGATCGTCTGCCTGAACTGTCGGAAGAAGCGTCGGCGCCCGGGTCGCTCTCGCGGCCGGCGCCGATGAGCGGTGTCTACGCATGCCCAGCCGCCCCGTCAACACCCGATACGACAAACTCGCGAAAAATCCGCGACGGGCACGTGACGGCCGCCGAGGGCCGACGTTGCGCAAGCTAGGCGGCTCCCGCCATCGGAGCGCCCTCCCCTCTCCTGTTCCCAGGCGCCCTACCCGGGAGTCGGCCTCCGCGAAGAACGGCCTTCAGGCCGCAGGTGCCGTCCATGCCCGCATCGCCTCCGGACCGACGATGTCGGGGGGCGGCTCGAAATCCGCGGCCGCCCCGCGCATCGCCTCGGCGGCCCGCGGGAAGCCGCTGCGGCGGCCGTATTCGGCACGCACCGCGTCCGACGGCATCCGGGGTGCGTCGATGAGGGCCTGGGCGCACAGCACATCGGCGACCGTCACCCCGGCGAGGGAGGCCAGCGCAACCATCGCGTTGCCCCGGTTCGGGTTGTCGCTCTCCAGCGCGGGCAGGACGCTGGCGATGTCGAGCCCGTCGCCGACGACCCGGGCGCAGATCCAGGGCGTCGGATCCTGCGCGCCGAGGATGCCGGCGCCCTGCGCGATCTCGCGCAGGCCGTAAGCCCGGATCAGCGGACCCGAGCGCGGCATGCCGAGCCAGCGGGCAATCGCGTCGCCAAAGGCGAGTTCGGTCACGCCGAGGCCGATCGAGAACCAGCCGAGCCCGCGGGCGAACTGCGCGGTGGCAGGGTCCGGCCTGCGCCGGGGATCGGAGGCGATGCGGCTGCGGCGCCGGGACGGGACGGACATGGCGGAACCTCTCGAAAGACCTCTCGGCAAACGAAGCGGACGGGATGCGGGAGCGGCCTCAGGGCCGCAGCACCACCTTGATGCAGTTGTCCTTCTTGTCCCGGAACGTGCGGTACATCTCCGGCCCCTGCTCCAGGCTCGCCCGATGGGTGATCACGAAGGACGGGTCGATCTGGCCCTCGTCGATCCGGCGCACGAGGTCGTCGGTCCAGCGGTTCACGTGCGTCTGGCCGGTGCGGATGGTCAGGCCCTTGTTCATCACGGCGCCCATCGGCACCTTGTCGATGAGCCCGCCATAGACGCCCGGGATCGACAGGATGCCGGCCGGGCGGCAGACGTAGATCATCTCGCGCAGCACGGTGGGCCGGTCGCTCTCCAGCATCACCGCCTGCTTCACCCGGTCGTAGGCGTGCTCCAGGGCGCGGGGCGCGTGCGCCTCCATGCCGACCGCGTCGATGCACTTCTCCGGACCCTTGCCGCCGGTGAGCTCGTTGAGGCGCTCGACCACGCTCTCGCGGCTGTTGTCGATCGTGATCGCGCCGCCCGCACGCGCCATGTCGAGGCGCTCGGGGACGCTGTCGATGCAGACCACCTGCCGGGCGCCGAGCAGCAGGGCGGAGCGCACGGCCATCTGGCCGACGGGCCCTGCGCCCCAGATCGCGACCGTGTCGGTCGGCTGGATGTCGGCCTGCACGGCGGCCTGCCAGCCGGTCGGGAAGATGTCGCCGAGGAACAGCACCTGCTCGTCGGTGAGCGCGTCCGGCACCTTGATGTGCGTCTTGTCGGCGAAGGGCACCCGGACGTACTCGGCCTGTCCCCCCGGATAGCCGCCGGTGATGTGGGTGTAGCCGAACAGGCCCGCCGTGGTGTGGCCGAAGGCCTTGGCGGCGATGTGCTTGTTGCGGTTCGAGCGCTCGCAGACCGAGAAGAAGCCGCGCTTGCACTGGTCGCACTCGCCGCAGATGATCGTGAACGGGATCACGACCCGCTCGCCCTTCTTCAGGACGCCGTTCACGCCGCGGCCGGTCTCGACGACCTCGCCCATGAACTCGTGGCCCATGACGTCGCCGCTCTGCATGCCGGGCATGAAGTGGTCGTAGAGGTGCAGGTCGGAGCCGCAGATCGCGCAGACCGTGACCTTGATGATCGCGTCGCGCTCGTCCTCGATTTGCGGATCCGGCACCGTCTCGCAGCGGATGTCCTGGGTTCCGTGCCAGACCAGAGCTCTCATGGATCGCCTCCCGGATCGCGCCGCCCACGCGGCGTTGTCGAGGTCTGAACCGGGGAAGGTACGGCTACGTTTCCGGCGCGGCGGCAGACGTTGGCTCGATCCGGTGCGGGCGCCCGACGCGCGTGCGGCGCGGCCCTGGGGCCGCGCCGCACGCGTCGAAGTCAGGCAGTTGGGGCGAGCCGCCTCACTCCGCCTCGTCCTCGTCCGGGTCGAGGGCTGCCGAAGGAGCCTCGACGGTGCGGGCGAGACTGCCCGTCGACGCGGGCGTCTCGGCCGGCACGGCGACCGGGGCCGGGGCCGTCGCGAGACCTCGCGGCGCGAGACCCGGCTCCGACGGCATGATGGCGGCTCCGGCCGCCACGAGGCCGGCGAGCGCCCGCAGGTCGTCGGGCTGGCGCGGGTCGCGGGAGATCAGGTCGGCGTCGCGCTGGAGGCGCAGGTTGCAGGCCCGCGACGGCAGGGCGCCGTCCGGCGTGCAGGCATCGTGCCGGGCGCAGGCCGCGTCGAGGGCGTCGATCGGCGGCCGAGGAGCGTTGTTGCCGGGCCCGCAATAGTTGCCGTGGATCAGCATGGTGGGCCGGTGGCGGTGGCTGGCGAGCGGTGCGTCGAGGGGGCCGCCCAGGGCGGCGGATTGTGCCAGGGCGGGCGAGGCCGCGCCGAGGCAGAGGGTGAGCAGGACGAGCGGTCGGATCATGGGCGGATGTCCTTCGTGTTTTCGGCAGGCGCCATCAGCGCGGCGCTCCCGGAACGCCTGGGTGCCCCCCCAGGCCCGGTGCGGGACGGGCCGGCCGCTCGGAGCGGGGGGCGGCCGTTTGTGCGTCGCACCGGATCGTGGCGGCCAACCCGGAGGCGGCCCCAGGAGTTCCACCGGCCCTGCCCTGTCCGGGCGGGCGGCGACCCGGACGATGCGTCCGGCGCAGGTCCGCGCGCCGCCTCGCAGGAATGGGTCTCGCCGGGCTTGGCGCGGTGCCGAAGGGGCCGCGCTCCGGATGGCCCGTCATGTCCGTGCGCAGGCTCGCCCGCCTGCCGGCGTGCCCCCCGCCTTCTTCGGACTCCACCGTGACGGCACGCTGCCGGCACGGTCAGGGCGCCAGCCGCCGCGTCACGGTGCCGGGCCCGCAGATCGCGGACGGGCACGACCTCATCGGGTCGGGCCGGGCCTCTGCGAGACGTTCCGGGACGGGCGGCTGCGTGAGGGTGGTGTTCCACCCGGGCTGCGGAAGCGAGCCGGGACACATCCTGCGCCCCGGCCCTGCGCGGGCGGTCAGATCTTCCCGTCGAGGCCCATCTGGTAATACTTGTGCACGATCTTGTCCTGGTTCTCCAGGAGCCAGTCGATCGAGGGCTCGTTGGTCATGGCCTTGCGGATCGCCTCGGTCATGCCCTTGCGCTGGATCTCGAACAGGGCCTTGTGGTCCACGCTCTCGGCCTGGATCACCCCCGGGCTCAGCCAGACCGAGCAGATGATGCCCAGATCGTTGGCCTTCTCCTTCGGGATGTAGCCCGCCCGCACCGCGTCGAGCACGCCGTTGGCGATGGCGTACTGCACCGTGCCCATCAGGATCGAGGTGTACTTGTTCTCGGTCACGCTGACCTTCGAGACGCAGAGCGTAACCGGGCGCACCATGATGTCGGTGTTCAAGAGCGCGAAGACGCGGCTGTGGCCGACGACCTGATCGCCGGTCAGCGTGGCCAGCGCCGTGCCGACCGGGCCGTCGAGTTCGCCGATGATCACCTCGGGCTCAGAGGCGGTGTTGGGCGGGCCGCCCGCCACCAGCGCCTCGCCGGCGCGCAGGATGATACGTTCGCTCATGATGGAGGACTCCTGACTGGGAACGGGGCGCGGCCTACCACGCCGCGCAGATCTTGCCGAAATGCGCCGCGCCTTCCTGGTAGCGGAAGGCCTCCGGCAGGTCGTCGAAGCCGAAGGTCCGGTCGATCACCGGGCGGATGCCCGCTAAATCAAGGGCGGCGACGTAGTCCTGCTGCTGGCGGCGGCTGCCGACGATCAGCCCCTGCAGGCGCGCCTGCTTGGCCATCAGCGCCGCGGTCGGGATCTCGCCGGACAGTCCGGTGAGCACCCCGATCAGCGAGATGTGCCCACCCACCCGCACCGCCTCGATCGACTGCGCCAGGGTGCCGGGGCCGCCGAGTTCGAGCACGTGGTCGACGCCGCGGCCGCCGGTCCAGTCGCGCGCCAGCGTCCCCCAGTCCGGGTGCGCCCGGTAGTTGATCGTGTGGTCGGCGCCGAGCGCCCGCGCGCGCTCGAGCTTGGCGTCGGACGACGAGGTGACGATCACGGCCGCGCCCATCAGCTTGGCGATCTGCAGGGCGGCGATCGCGACGCCGCCGGTTCCGAGCGCCAGCACCGTGTCGCCGGCCTTCAGCCCGCCATCCGCGACGAGGGCCCGCCACGCGGTGAGCCCGGCGGTGGTCAGCGTCGCGGCCTCCGCGTGGCTCCAGCCCCGCGGTGCGCGCGTGAAAGCTTGCGCGGAGCGGACCGCGTGGGTGAGTGCGAAGCCGTCGATGCCGTCGCCGGGCGTGCCGGCGAAATCCCCGACCGCACCGTGGGGCAGCCCATCCGGCCATTGCGGGAAGAAGCAGGAGACGACCGCGTCGCCCGGCGCGAACCCGGTGACGCCGGCGCCCACCGCCTCGACCACGCCCGCCCCGTCGGACATCAGGATCCGGCCGTCCTCGGCGGGCCAGTGGCCGGCGGCGACCAGCAGGTCGTGGTAGTTCAGCGAGGTCGCGTGCACCGCGACCCGGATCTCGCCGGGGCCCGGCGCGCCGGGATCGGGCCGCTCGGCGATCTCCAGCCGGTCGAGGCCGCCCGGGGCGCGCACGACAAAGGCCTTCATCACGTCCTCCGCATCTGCCGGTCCGGCCGCGAGGCGGGTCGGATCCCTTGGGAAGGCAGTTAGGTCGGCGCACCCGCAAGGCACACCCCGCCGGTGGCGCCGGCGCCTCTCCCGAGTGCGGATACGCCGGACGCTCCGGGGCTCGGCCTACGCCGCGGCGCGGCGCGGCACCCCGGCCCCGGCGGCGAGACGCGAGTTGCGGTAGCGTTCGTCGGCGGTGACCTCCTCGCCGATCCAGGGCGGCAGCGTCACGGCCTCGTCGGCCCGGGCGAGTTCCGCCTCGGCCAGGATCAGGCCGTCGAGGGCGCCCGCGAAGACGTCAACATCCCAGATGCGCCCCCCGTCCTCGATCCAGTAGCGCACCTTCTCGACCCGGCTGCCCGGATCGACCGCGGCCAGCAGTGCCGCGCCCACGGGAGCCGGCAGCCCGAACTCGATCTCCTCGCGGACCGCGCCACGCCGCGGCCCCTTCCAGGCGAGGAGATAGCGCGCGCCCATGCGGCGCACCCGCACGGTGTTCTCGGCATCGGTGTAGAGATAGCCCTGGACGATGACGGTGCCGAAGCGGCAGCGCTCCAGGACGGCACGCGTCGCGAGGAACTTGCGCTCGATCTCGATCGCCATGCAGGGCTCGTCGCTGTTGCGGGGCGGTTCGGGTACGCAAAACGCGACGCGCAGCAAGGCCAGGGGCGAGGCGTCGTCCGACTCGCTGCCCGGAGATCATCTGCGGATCTCACATCAAGATCAATCCGGGCACCCGGTTCCCGGACGCGCCCTCAGCCCCGCGGTTCGAGGCAGCGCAGCACCGCGGCGAGTTCCTGCGCCTGATGCAGGGTGAGGCCGGAGCTGACGGCGTCGCCGTCGCGGTAGAGCGTGTAAGTGCCGTCGCAGGCCGGCTTGATCTTGATGGAGGACAATCAGGGCTCCGGGTGGGCGCCGCGCCGGGCGGACGCGCGAAGCTTAGCCGTAAGGGCGGTGCAGGCAAGCCGGTGGCGGCTCGGCGGCGTGGATGACGGATCGCGCGGCCGGGGCCGATCCACCCTTTTATCCGGCTGGATCGGGGCGGGCTTCGGATAGCCCTGATCCCCGGGGGCAGGTATGGGAGATCCGGGCGGATCAGGCCGGCGCGGCCCGCATGGCTGGCCAGCGGCTGACCGGCCAAAGTGCGTCGGCCAAGATGCGGGAGACGACGATTTCGGACGATGCATGGGCGACCGCCCTCGGCCTGCTCTCGGTGCTCGCGCTGGTGCTGGCCAACGGCTTCTTCGTGGCCGCGGAGTTCGCCCTGGTGGCGGTGCGCCGCAGCCGGGTGACCGAGCTGGTGAACGAGGGGCGCCTCAACGCCAAGGCGCTGCTCGCCGCGACCGACCATCTCGACGCGCATCTGGCGGCGACCCAGCTCGGCATCACCATCTCGTCGCTGGCACTCGGCTGGGTCGGCGAGCCGGCGCTCGCCCATCTGGTCGAGCCGGCGCTCGCCTGGCTGCCGGGCGTCCTGCCGAGCGTGGGCGCCCACACGGTCGCGGTGGTGATCTCCTTCGTGATCATCACGGCACTGCACATCGTGCTGGGCGAGTTGGCCCCGAAGAGCCTCGCGCTCCAGCGCAGCGAGCGCACGGCGCTCGCGGTGATCCGGCCGCTCTCCCTGTTCCTGTTCGTGTTCCGCCCGGCCATCGTCTTTCTCAACGGGCTCGGCAACGGCGTGCTGCGCCTGTGCGGCCTCCAGCCCGGCCACGGCGAGGGCGGCCACCACTCGACCGCCGAGCTGAACCTCTTGGTCGAGGCGAGCCGCGAGGCCGGGCTGATCGAGGAGGCGCAGCAGGAGGCGGTCGAGCGCATCTTCGCCCTGGGCGACCGGCGCATCCGCGAGGTGATGACGCCCCGCCACGAGATCGAGTGGGTCGACGCGGAGGACGACCGCGACGTGGTGCTGCGGGCGCTGCGCGATTGCAGCCACGCCCAGGTGGTGGTGAGCCGCGGCACGGTGGACGAGGTCGTCGGCGTGGTGCGCAAGCAGGACCTGCTCGACCGCGTCCTCGACGGGCAGCCGCCCGACATCGACGCGGTGACGCGCCAGCCGATCGTGGTGCACGAGGCGATGGCGGTGCTGGCGGTGCTCGAGACCTTCCGGGCCAAGCCCGTCCAGATGGCGATCGTGGTGGACGAGTACGGCAGCCTGGAGGGCATCGTCACGGCGACCGACCTCTTGGAAGCGATCGCGGGCGACATCCCGGAGCCCGGCGAGGAGCCCGACGTGGTCGAGCGCGACGACGGCTCCTTCCTGATCGACGGCATGATGCCGGCCGAGGAAGCCTTCGAGCGCCTGGGCCTCGCCGAGAAGCCGGAGCGGGACGACTTCAACACGATCGCGGGCTTCGTGATCTTCCGGCTCGGGCGCATCCCGAGCGCGGGCGACAGCGTCGAGGCGCATGGCTGGCGCTTCGAGGTGGTCGACATGGACGGGCGGCGCGTCGACAAGCTGCTGGTCCAGCCGCTCGGCTGATGGTTCGGCCGCTCGGCTGAGCGCGCGTGCCTGAACCCGTCCGGCCGCCCTGGGTTGGCCCCGGGAAGCCTTGAGACCGGGGAGAGCATGTCCGCACCTCTCGCGACGGCGCGGCGCGCGTCCCTGCCGCGCACCGGCGCCCTCGACAGCAGCCTCGCCCTCCTGCGCGAGGGCTACGCCTTCATCCCGAACCGCTGCCGGGCGCTGGGCTCGGACCTGTTCGCCACCCGCCTGATGCTGAGCCCCGTCACCTGCATGACGGGCGCCGAGGCCGCCGCCCGCTTCTACGACGGCCACCGCTTCACCCGCCGCCACGCCCTGCCCGCGATGAGCTTCGCGCTGATCCAGGACCAGGGCAGCGTGATGGTGATGGACGGGGCGGCCCATCTCTGCCGCAAGGCGATGTTCCTCGGCCTCGTCGGGGCGGAGGCGCTGGAGCGCCTCGCCGCGATCACGCTGCGGCACTGGCGCGCCGCCGCGGACGGCTGGGCGCGGGCGGAGGCGGTCGTGCTCCTCGACGAGGCCCACCGCGTGCTCACCGCCGCGGTCTGCGAGTGGGTCGGGCTGCCCCTCGAACCCGCGGAGGTCGCGGCGCGCGCGGCCGAGTTCGCCGCGATGATCGACGGGACCGGCGCGATCGGCCCGCGCAACTGGCGCGGCCATCTCTACCGCGCCCGCACCGAGCGCTGGGCGCGCGCGATGATCCGGGAGATCCGTGCCGGCCGCCGGGCGGTGCCGGAGGGCGCCGCCCGGGCGATCGCCGAACATCGCGACCGCGACGGGGAGCCGCTCGGCGAAGCGGTCGCGGCGGTTGAGCTGATCAACGTGCTGCGCCCCACCGTCGCCAATGCCCGCTACGTCGTCTTCGCCGCCATGGCGCTGCATCAGGCCCCGGCGCTTCGCCCGACCCTGCAGGAGGCGGCGGCGCGCCGCCGCTTCGCCCTGGAGGTGCGGCGGTTCTATCCCTTCATCCCGTTCATCGGCGGGCGTGTGCAGGAGCCCTTCCGCCTGCAGGGTCACGATTTCCGGACCGGCGACTGGGTGCTGATGGACCTCTACGGCACCAACCGCGACCCGCGGCTCTGGCCCGAGCCGGAGCGGTTCGATCCGGAGCGCTTCCGCGACGCGCAGCCCGGCGCCTTCGCGCTGGTCTCGCACGGCGGCGGCTCGGCGGCGGAGGGCCACCGCTGCCCGGGCGAGGGCATCAGCCAGATCCTGCTGGAGGTGCTGTCCGGCGAACTCGCCTGCCTCGCCTACCGGGTGCCCGAGCAGAACCTGAGCCTCGATCTCGCCCACATCCCAGCCCGGCCGGAGAGCGGGTTCGTCATCCGCGACGTGGTGCCGGGCTAGAATCGGAATCGGATCAGCTTGACCATGCCGATCGCCGCTGAGGGTGGAAACCAGGCCTTGGCCTCCGATCAGGAAGCGGACGCTCCGCATCCGACCCGTGCTAGCCAGACAGTTCGATATCCACGATACCCGAAAGCGGCTGTTTCCACGACCGTCCGGCCAATCTTGGCTTCGGGTAGAAATCTGACATCGAAGGCATAGCTGGAGGTGGACTGTCCTGACGAGGCCAACCTCGATCTTACCTTGTGTTCCTAGATGTGATGCTCCGAAGGGAACCTGAGACGTGTCGAATCAAGGGCAAATAGACGCGGTAATTGACGGGCTTATCTCAGATCATGCCCGCCATCCTGACAGAAGCGTCGTTTCTATAAGTCGATTCGAAGCTAGCAGTGTTCTCACGCTGTTGCCAGGATATGACAGCATAACATTGCCCTTCGATGGGCACCACCAGATATTTCACTATTCTCGCATCCTCCTGTCGCTGAAGAATTTAAGCGAAGGGAAGGGTGGAATCTTAACAGAATACGATCTCTATGCGATAAAATCTATCACGCCGTTTTCTCGCGAAGGCGTAAAAAAGGATAACAACCTAAGCAAATGCCTATTGATGAAATTGGATGGCGATGATGTCAATATCTCAGAAGTGGACAGGCGTCAGCTAGTTTTCCATAAACTACTACTGTCCGAGGCAGGCTATGCGAATAGCAAAACGTCTTTCGGCGGCGCGGAGATCGCGTTTGATCTAACCTCCCTGACCGAGCGGGGCGCTGACTTGCTCAAGCAGGCCGAGTCTCAGCCTAATTCTCAGCAGTCTCTTCAATTCATAAACAGCAAGCTTGAGGTAACAATTATGCGTGACTCTTACGAAAACTCCGGCACGGCTATGCAGGTTGGAAAGAAAAACAATATTCAAGGGAATGCTGCTTTGTTTAGCAGCGAGAGAGCCATAAATATTGATCTCGGCGTCTTAGCTGGAGAACTCCAAGTTCAACTCGATGAGTTAAATGGAGCGGCGCGCGATACTGGGCAACGGAAGTCGTTGGTAGCGCTGAGTGAAGCTGTCGATTCGGCCAATGGGGGCGATAGACAAGGAACTTTTGAGAACTTGCGCAAGGCGGGCCCTTGGGTCTGGGAGGCCATCAAATTCTCGTCTAAAGAAGTTGCTAAAAACGCGATAAAAATCGTGATGGATGCGGCAACTGGATCGTGAACAATGCTCCGGAGAAATTTTGCGATCAAGATGTAGTGAAATGTTTCTTTACAAATACCAAGTCTGATCGTCTCAGTTTTACAGGGTAAGTGGCATAAATTTCTTTGATCGCTACACTTCGAAACATGAAAATATCTTAAAGCAAGGCGATGTATTTGGGCTCGCCGGAGCCGCCTGCAAGGAGGTCGGATAAAAGCCCACAAGGGCTCAAAAGCGGAAGCGACGAGGTCGGCTTTTAAGCCTTGCCGCTCAGAACCGAACTAGCCGGAAACCACCCAATCCGGTCGTTGGTCTCTGCCTCACGGAGCAGCCCGCAAGCGGACGTTCCCATGGCCTGCTAGGGGTCGGAAGCTGAACCCTCGCATGGTCAAGCCGATTGGGATCTGACCCGAGATTTGTGGCGGCGCAGCGCGCCACGGTCAGTGGCCGGCCTTGGCTCGACCATCAGCCCCGAAGCACGCCTGGACATGCGCCGAGCCAGTGCGAGGCCGCCGCGGCCGGCGAACCCCGCTCTTGCCTGGCGGGCCGAACCGCCGCACTCTCAGCTTGACCATTTGCGCGACGGGCCGACGCCGCGGTGTTTCCCGTCGGGCGGCAGGCCGGGACAGTCCAGGATCATGATGATGGGCGCTGGAAACACAGATGTCGGCGCGGGGGCCGAGGCCTCTCCGCTCGAGCGTCAGGCGCGCCGGCTCGACCGCCGATCGTTCCTGGCCGGCTCGGCCGCTGGCCTCGGCGCGCTGGCGCTGGGCGGTTGCGCGACGTCCGACGGCCTGCTCCTCGCCGAGGCGACCAAGATCTACGGGCCCCTGCCGGACGAGAAGTTCCCGATCCCGGCGGTCGACATCCGCAAGGTCGATCCGAAATACTATCGCCGGACGGTCAGCTACGCTTCGAAGGAGGCGCCGGGGACGATCGTCGTCGATCCCCGCAACTACTACGTCTACCGCATCGAGGGCGACGGATCGGCCACCCGCTACGGCGCCAATGTCGGCCGCGACGGGTTCCTGTGGAGCGGCGACGCCTATGTCGGGCGCAAGTCCGAATGGGCGACCTGGACGCCGCCCAAGGAGATGATCCGGCGTCAGCCCGAGGCCGCCAAGTACGCCCGCGGCATGCCGGGCGGCCTCGACAACCCGCTCGGCGCCCGCACGCTGCATCTCTACCAGAACGGCGCCTACACGCTCTACACGATCTACGCCAGCAGCGAGCCCGAATCGATCGGCAGCGGCATCACGAGCGGCTGCGTCGGCCTGCTCAGCCAGGACATGATCCACCTCTACGCGCGGACTCCCGTGAAGACGAAGGTCGTGGTCCTGCCGGCCTAGGGCCGCGCTCCCTTCGCGGTGGCCGGGCCCAGGCGGGGCGCGATCTCGCTAGCCAGCGGCGGCGCGCTCCAGCGCGGCGAGGTCGAGCCGCACCATCGTCTGCATCGCCGCGAAGACCCGGGCGGCCACCGCCGGATCCGGGTCGGCGAGGAGGCGGGGCAGCGCCTCGGGGAAGATCTGCCAGGGCACGCCCCAGCGGTCGTTGAGCCAGCCGCAGGCGATCTCGCGGCCGCCCCCGGCGGTCAGGGCCGCCCAGAGCCGGTCGATCTCGGCCTGGTCGGCGCAGGCGACCGAGATCGAGGCGGCGGTGCCGTAATCGGCGGGCCTGCCGCCGTTGAGTGCCTGGAAGCTCTGGCCGCCGAGCCGGAAGCGCACGAGGATCGGGTCCCCCGCCGCGCCCCCCGGCCAGGGGCCCGGCGCGGGCTGGACGTGCTCGATCGCCGAATCCGCGATCAGGCCGACGTAGAAGCGGGCGGCGGCCTCGGCCTCCCGGTCGAACCACAGGCAGGTCGCGACGGCCATCGGCATCTCCCGGCTCAGAGGGTGGCGGCCAGCGCCGCGAGCTGGTCGGCGCAGCGGCCCCAGCCCTCGTGGAACCCCATCGCCGCGTGGGCGGCCCGGTCGGCCTCGCTCCAGTGCCGGGCGGTCGCGGTGTAGCGCGTGCCGCCGGCCTCCGGCGCGAAGGTGACGATGCCGGTGAAGAACGGCTTCGGCGAGGGCTCCCAAGCCCGCAGGTAGGCGTCGGTGAAGACGATCCGAGTGTCCGGCACGAGTTCGAGATAGACGCCCGCGCTCGGATAGGCGGTGCCGTCCGGCCCCTCCATCACGATCCGGGTCGCGCCGCCGGGCCGCAGGTCGATCTCGGCCTCCGTGACCCGGAACGGCGCCGGGGCGAACCAGCGCCGCAGAAGGTCCGGCTCGGTCCAGGCCCGGTAGAGCAGGCGCGGCGGGGCCGGGATCAGGCGGCTGAGGACGAGGTCGCGCTCGGGCGTGGTCTCGGCATGCATCGACGCTCTCCGGGCGGTCGGCCGATGATCTCGGCATGTCTCCAACTCGTGTCTCGGCGCTCGTCTCACCTCTTGGGCTGGTTGAGGGCCCAGAGCACGCCGAAGGGGTCGCGGAACTGGGCATAGAGGTCGCCCCAGAACATCTCGCCCGGCTCCTTCACGGGGGTGGCGCCGGCCGCGATTGCCCGGTCCCACCACGCCGCGATGTCGTCGACGATCAGCGTCAGGGTGAAGGCCTGCGGCGGCTGGAGGGCGTGGCCGTATTCCGGGAAGGCGTCGGCAAGCATCAGCGAGGAGCCGTTGACGTAGAGGTGCACGTGCATGGTGCGGCCCTGGTCGTCGGGCGGCATCGCGGCGGCGATCTCGGCGCCGAGGGCGCGGGTGTAGAACTCGGCCGCCTTCAGCGCGCCGCCGAGCGACAGGTAGGCGACGAGGCCGCCCTTCGCGGGCACGGCGGCGGGGATCTCGGGTTTCATCGACCGGTCTCCGGGGGCGAATCGCCCGCAAGGTTGGCACGGGACGCCGCGGGTCCGGAAGTCGCGGATTCCCGCCGCGATGAGGTCGCCGCCTGCGGCCCCTGAACGAAGCCCGGGGCCCCGCGTTGACTCACCTGGGAATCCGGAGGAGTCGATGCTGGGCAGGCTGATCGCATCCGCTCGGAGCGCGGCGACGCGCACGCGTGTTCTGCGGGCACGGCTCGCGAGCGGGCCGCGGCGCGGACCGGCAGCTTCTGGCGCGCCCGCCCCGGAGGCCACACACGACTTTCCCCCGATGCGGCCCCTCGAGCCGCCCCCGGCCCAGAACGACGACGTGCTGCAGCCCGTGCACGCGGCGGTGGAGCGGGACCTGCGGGCGCGCGGCTACCTGCGCTGAGAGGGCTGGAGGCGCGGCGGGACCGCCCTCAGCCGGCCACGCCGAAGGCCGCCGCGCGGGCGCGCACGGCGGATCCGCGGTAGATCACCAGGGTGGCGACGAGGCCGCAGGCGCCGCCGAGGGCCATCCAGATGCCCGGAGCCGCCTTGTCCCCGGTCTGCTCGATCAGCCAGGTCGAGACCAGCGGGGTGAAGCCGCCGAAGAAGGCGGTGGCGAGCGAGTAGGCGAGCGAGAAGCCGGCGGTGCGGACCTGCGCCGGCACCACCTCGGTCAGTGCCACCACCATGGCGCCGTTGTAGCTGCCGTACAGGAAGGACAGCCAGAGCAGCACGACGAGCATGTTGCCGAACGAGACGTGGCCGACGAGCCAGGCGAGCGCCGGGTAGGCGGTGAGCAGGGTCAGGGCCGAGAAGGCGAGCAGCAGGGGCTTGCGGCCGATCCGGTCGGAGAGCGCGCCCATCACCGGCAGCCAGAACAGGTTCGACAGGGCCGTGCAGAAGGTGACCAGCAGGCTGTCGGTGTCGGAGAGCTTGAGCACCGCCTTGCCGAAGGTCGGGGTGTAGACGGTGATCGTGTAGAACGAGATCGTGGTCATCGCGACGAGCAGCATGCCGAGCACGACGATCTTCCAGTTCTGGGCGAGCGACGCGAAGATCTCAGCCGTGCTCGGCCGGACCTTGCGGTGGAGGAATTCCTGCGTCTCCTCCAGCGAGCGGCGGATGTAGAACAGGAACGGCACGATGGCGCAGCCGATGAAGAACGGGATGCGCCAGCCCCAGTCGCCCATCTGGCCCGGCGTCAGGCTGTGGTTGAGCGCGTAGCCGATGATCGCGGCGGCCATCACGGCGACCTGCTGGCTGCCCGACTGCCAGGAGACGTAGAAGCCCTTGTGCCCGGGCGTGGCCATCTCGGCGAGGTAGACCGAGACGCCGCCGAGCTCCACGCCCGCCGAGAAGCCCTGAAGCAGGCGCCCGATCAGCACGAGGGCCGGGGCGGCGAGCCCGATCGTCTCGTAGCCCGGCACGAAGGCGATCAGGATGGTGCCCGCCGCCATGATGGTCAGCGTGACGATGAGGCCCTGGCGCCGCCCGATCCGGTCGACATAGGCGCCCAGGAAGATCGCCCCCAGTGGCCGCATCAGGAAGCCCGCGCCGAAGGTGGCGAATGTCAGCATCAGGGAGGCGTACTCGTTTCCGCCGGGGAAGAACGCCTTCGAGATGTAGGAAGCGTAGAAGCCGAACAGGAAGAAGTCGAACATCTCCAGGAAGTTGCCGCTGGTGACACGCAGCACCGTGGCAACCTTCGACCGCCCGCGGTCGCTCTCCGAGAACGAGGCCATGCGTTTCCCCTGATGCTCCTGCGGAGCCGCTGATCCCCACTCGGTGCGGTTCGCACGTTCGAGCGTAGCGTTTATTCCGCGCGCCTATGCACAAAATTTCTCTACAGCGGCGCGGCCCGAGGAACCAAGGCGGGCGATGAGATCCGGAGGGATTCTGTAATCGGTTCTTCAAACCGCTCCGGTCACGACCCCGAGAGCGGCGCGGCTCGGGCTACTCCACTCCCTTACGCTTCAGGATGGCCCGCATCTGGGCGATCTCGGCCTCCTGGGTCCGGACCACATCCTCGGCGAGCCTGCGGACCTCCGGATCCCGCGAATGCTCCAGTGCGATCCGCGCCATCGCCACCGCGCCCGCGTGATGGGGGATCATGCCGCGCACGAAATCGACGTCGACATCGTTGGTGTAGCGGATGTCCATGTCGCGGTGCATGGCCGCACTCGCGTCCCGGAAGGCGCGCGTGGCCGGGCTGTCGGTCGTCTCGGCCGTCGCCGCGTGGTCGTGGCCGGCGCCATGGCCGGAATGCTGGCCGGCGCCGTGCTGCTGTGCCTGCGCGGCCCAGGCGGCCGTGCCGGCCAGCGCCGCCAGAATGCTCTTCGCGAGGGTGTTCATCGGCTGGTGCCTCTCCGGTGTCCGTTCGCGCGGCCGCTCCAGGGCCGCCTGGAGCGGCTTGTAGCGGGTCGGAACCGGAGCGTCGTCCGGGCAGCGCCCGGCCCGGGATTTGCCCGACCGGACTTGCCCGGCCGAGCCGGACAGGCTTCAGAGACCGGCCATGCGCGACAGCCCGACCCCAGACCACGCCCCCGCGGCCCGACCCGCAGGAGACGTTCCCCTGGACGGATCCGGCGAGGATCCGGGCCTCGCCCGCAATCTCACCGGGTTCGGTCTCGTCTGCATCGGGCTCGGCGCGACGATCGGGGCGGGGATCTTCGTGCTCACCGGCACTGCGGCCGCGGCCTATGCGGGCCCCGCGCTGGTGCTCTCCTTCGTGCTCGGCGGGATCGCCTGCGCCTTCGTCGGCCTCTGCTACGCGGAACTGGCCGCCATGATGCCGGACTCGGGCTCGACCTACACCTATACGCGGGCGAGCCTCGGCGAGTTCTGTGCCTGGATCGTCGGCTGGGACCTCGTGCTGGAATTCGCCTTCGCGGCCGCTACGGTGGCGGTCGGCTGGTCGGGCTACGCCCAGAGCCTCCTCGCCGATCTCGGCCTCGCGCTGCCGCCGCCGCTGGCCGCCGCGCCCGGGGCGGGCGGGCTCGTCAACCTGCCGGCCGGCCTGATCGTTCTGGCGCTGTCGTGGCTGCTGATCCGCGGCACCCGGGAGGCGGCCGCCGCCAACGCCGTGCTGGTCGCCCTGAAGGTCGCGATCATCCTGGCCTTCGTGGCGGTCGGCCTCGCCCATCTGCGGCCGGAGCTGTGGCACCCCTTCGTGCCCGAGAATGCGGGCCGGTTCGGGGAATACGGCTGGAGCGGCGTGCTGCGCGGGGCGGGCGTGGTGTTCTTCGCCTTCATCGGCTTCGAGACGGTCTCGACGGCGGTCGCCGAGACGCGCCGGCCGCAGCGCGACGCGCCGGTGGGGCTGCTCGGCTCGTTGGCGCTCACCACCCTGCTCTACGTGCTGGTCGCGGCGGTGCTCACGGGCCTCGTGCCCTACCGCGACCTGGACGTGCCGGACCCGATCGCCCGGGCGGTCGACGCGGCCGGGCTCGGCGGCTTCGCGCTGGTGATCAAGATCGGCGCGCTCGTCGGGCTCACCACCTCGGCGCTCACCGCCCTCTACGGGCAGGCCCGGATCTGCTTCGCGATGGCCCGCGACGGCCTCCTGCCCGCCGCCTTCGGCCGGGTCGATCCGGTGCGGCGCACGCCGGCGCTGAGCCAGGGCGTCATCGGGATCGGCACCGCGCTGGTGGCCGCCTTCGTGCCATTGGAGGTGCTGGGCGAACTCGTCAGCATCGGTACGCTGCTCGCCTTCTGCCTCGTCTGCGCGGCGGTGCCGCTGCTGCGCCGGAGCGAGCCGGCCCGGCCCCGCCCCTTCCGGGTGCCGGCAGCCCCCCTGGTCTCGGGGCTCGGCATCCTCTGCTGCCTCGCGCTGATGGCGGGCCTGCCCGGCGACACATGGCTGCGGCTCGCCGTCTGGCTCGTTCTGGGGCTGGCGCTCTACGGGTTCTACGGCCGCGCCAACGCCCGGCGGCTCCGGGCCGCCAAGCCGTGAGCGGGTTCAGGCCCGGCTCTGGGCGAGAGCCTGATTGGTCTGCTCCAGGCGCAGCGCCAGCTCGCGCATCACCGCGATGCCGATCTGCGGAAATTGCGCCAGCAGTTCGAGGAACACGCCCCGGTCGATGCGGAGCGCCGTGGTGGCGCTCTCGGCCGTCACCGTGGCGGAGCGCGGCTGGTCGGCCAGAATGCCCATCTCGCCCACCAGCGCGTCGGGGCCGAGGAGCGCCAGCCGGATCGGGCCGGCCGGCCCCTCGAGGCTGACCGCGGCGCCGCCCTCCAGGATCAGGTAGGCCGCGTCCGAGGCGTCCCCGCGGGTGAAGAAGCGCTGGCCCGGCTCGAAATGCACGCGCTCGCTCGTGAAGGCAAGGAGCTTCAGCCGCGCGGGCTCCACCTCGCGGAAGAGCGGCACCTGCCGCAGGGACGAGACCTCGGTGTCGAGGGTCATGGCAACGCTCCGGCCCCTACAAGCGGGCCCTGCATCCATGCGGAAGGTTCGGCACTTGTCCAGTGCGCGGCGGCGTGCGAGGCAGCCCGCGACGGAGGCAAGGAAGCGATGCGTTCGGGGCGATCGACGCCTGTCCGCCTCCGGCCGGGGCGGATTCTCCCGCTTCTGGCCGTCGCCGCCGCGGCTCTCCTGCCTGGTCCTGCCGTCGCGCGGCTGACGCAGGCGGAGTTGGCACGCGTCGCGCTCGCACCGCCGCCCGACGCGCGCGCGCCCCTCGATCTCGTCTTCACGGATGCGGGCGAGGGCCGGTCCTTGACCCTCGCCGAGGCCGCGGGCGGGCGCCCGGTCCTGCTGCTGCCGGTGGACTACACCTGCGGCAACGTCTGCGACCCGATGCTCTCCCTCTCGGCCGCCGCGCTGGTGGCGACGGGCCTCGCGGAAGGCCGAGAATACGGCTTCGTCCTTGTCGGCCTCGATCCGCGCGACGATGCCGCGGCGGCGCGCCGCATGCTGTCCGAAGCCCTCGGCGACGCCCCCTCCCCCGCGCGGCCTCGAGCGCTGGTCGGCTCGGCCGAGGCGGTCGCGGCGCTCACCCGGGCGCTCGGATACGGCTTCGTGCCCGATCTCGGCACGGACAGCATCGCGCATCCGGCCGCCGCGATCCTGCTCACGCCCGAGGGCCGCGTCGCCCACACCCTCTCGCCGCTGGCGCTCAACGGGCGCGACCTGCGCCTCGCCCTGGTGGAGGCCGGCGAGGGACGGACCGGGACCTTGAGCGACCGGCTCGCCCTGCTCTGCTACGGCTTCGACGCCGCCAAGGGCGTCTACACGCCGCTGGTCCGCCGCATCCTCGCGGTCGCGGGCGCCGCGACCGTCCTGGGCATCGCGCTGCTCGTCATCCTGCTCGCCCGCGCGGGGCGGGCGCGGCGCGCCTGAGATTCAGCGCCGCGTGGTCAGGCCCATCTCGCCCTGCTCAGGGGGGCGGCGCTTGGCGCTGGCGTTCGGCTGTGGCGAATCGATCGGCTCCTCGCGGGTCGTCGGGGTGGCGCTGTCCTCGGGCGCCGGCATCGGCGGCAGGGCGTGGCCGTTGGCGTGCTGGCCCGCGTCGCCGTGCTCCAGAGAACCCTTCACCATCTCGCGATTGGTCATCTCGGTACTGTCCCGTTCTGATCACGGCCAAGCTTTCGCGCCGACCGGTTTTCGGTTGCGTCGCAGCGTCAACGGCCGAGCACAGGCGCGGGTTCGGACCGTTCCGTTGCCAACCGGAACAGGAACCATCGGTTATTGGCGAAGGTTGTGTTGAGGTGAAGCGAAGCCTGAGGAGGGACTTATGGCATCGGGAAATTCGACCTCGAAGCGAGGTTTTGCGTCCATGAACATCGAGCGCCAGCGCGAGATCGCCAGCAAGGGCGGTCGCAGTGTGCCGGCCGAGAAGCGCTCCTTCTCGCAGGACCGCGAGTTGGCCTCGTCGGCCGGGCGCAAGGGCGGCCAGTCGACCGGCACGGGTCGCGGCGGCGAGTGATCGACGGTCACGGCTCGCGGCGCCCGCCCCACCAGGGCGGGCGCCGCTTTTTGTCACCTGTTCCGATGGACGAAAAAGGCCCCGCGTAAGCGGGGCCCTTTTCGTTGGATGGTGTTGCTGATCCTCGGGAATACGGCCGATCAGGAGATACAGCGGCCCGGGAGCATGCGGCGCGCCTCCGGCCCGACTAGGGCGCTCAGCGCGGCCTCGCAGCCCTCACGCATGGTCCGGCGCGGCTTCAGGGTGGGGCGCTCCTCGGATGTGGCGCCCTGCACGGCCGGTCCCTGCCGGCCCTCGCCACGCGGGACGCCCGCGACCCGGGTGGGGCTGATCGACAGCGAGACCGGGCGCATGCCCGGCAGAGGGGCCGTCATCGGGAGCGTGTAGGGGGCCTGTACGTCCATCGCCGCGACCGGCGCCGTCCAGCGGTCGGCCACGTCGCGGACCATCGGATGGACCATAAGGGTGAGGATGGCGGCCGGTGCACTCACGCCCAGAATGAAACCAGACCGAAGCATCGTCGCGACCTCCGAGGGGAGCTTGACAGGTTGTTAACAGAACGCGGCCGCCCGTGCCCCGGTTCCGTCCCTGCGCAATCCACGACATCAACAGTATTCAGGCAGCAACCGAGCGCAGGTGCCGTCCCGCACGCGTCTTGTCCACAGGCTCAAAATGTGACCTGAAAAACACGGTTGTCAATGAAAATGCGCGCCCCGGCGGGAACCTCGCGCGGTGTCGCCCGTTTGCATAGGACCCGGCCACCTGGTCCTCCCCGCATTCCCCTTGTGCATCGGCCGGAACCTCTCAGACGGGCTGGAGCCATCTCCGGCCCGTTTTTTTGCGTGCCCTACGGTCCGCGCAACGAGAAAAGCCCCGGCCTGATGGGCCGGGGCTCTTGCCGGTCAGGAACGGGGCCATGCTTCGATGCCGGTCAGGCCGGCTCGTTGTCTCAGGCGGTCTTGGCCTCAGGCGGTCTTGGCCTCGCGGCGGCGGGCGGTCTGCTGGAAGAACAGGGCCTGGCTGATCACCGCCGAGACGTTGGCGGGCTGGAACGGCTTGGCGATCAGGAAGGCCGGCTCCGGACGTTCGCCCGTGAGGAAGCGCTCCGGATAGGCGGTGATGAAGATCACCGGCACCTCGAAGGTCTTCAGGAGATCGTTCACCGCGTCGAGACCGGAGGAGCCGTCGGCGAGCTGGATGTCGGCCAGGATCAGGCCGGGACGCTTGCCGCCCTCGCCCGCGATCTTGATCGCCTCCGAGCGGGTGCGGGCGACGCCGATCACGTTGTGGCCGAGGCCCTCCACCAGGGCCTCCAGGTCCATGGCGATCAGCGGCTCGTCCTCGATGATCAGGATCTCGGTCGCCATGTCGGCGGCGAGTTCGCGGCCGGCCTCGTCCACGAGGTCGCGCACCTGCGCCACGTCCACGTCGAGGATGATCGCGGCATCCTCCTCCGAGAAGCCTTCCAGGCAGGAGAGCAGGAAGGCCTGGCGCGGAAGCGGCGTGATCTGGCCGAGGCGTACCTCCGCCGGCAGGTCATGCTGCACCTGCTCGCGCCTGCCGTTGACCGAGAGCGAATTCCAGATCCGCGTGAAGACCCGGAACAGGTCGGCCTTGACGTTGGTGCTGCGCCCGAGGGTTTCGGGTTCGTTGACCAGCGTTTCCAAGGTCGCGGCGACGTAGGCGTCACCTGCCACCTGGCTGCCCGTGAGCGCGCGCGCGTAGCGCCGCAGGTAGGGCAGGTGCTGCACAACGAGTTGCGATGTGGACATTCGATCCCCTGTGGCTTGCGGTGTTCTCTCGCCGCCTCCCGCCCAACGCGGGTGGACCGGCTGCGTTCCGGTTGAAGCGGAACCGAAGTTGGATCCTAGCGTTGCTGAAGCAGCCATGACGTATGTCAAGCCGCAAGACAATGCGGCGGGCGCGGGTTCACCCGGCCCAAGGGGATGCCGTGAATGAATGACGACGGGAAGGCGGGTGCCGTCCGCGCCGGAGGTTTGCCGGCGACCGAGGAGGCTGCACCGCCGCGTGGCGAGGGCACCGGTCCGAATGTGACGGGTGCCGACCGTCCGTCCGACGCGGGGCTCAATACATTTGCCAGGACCCGGCTCGGCACCCATCTGCGCGCGATGTACGACGCCGTGGTGCAGCAGCCGGTACCGGACCAGTTCCGCGATCTGATCGCTCGTCTTGAGGCTGGCGAGGCCCGCGCCGCTGAAGCTCCGCGAGCCGAGGCACAGGAAACCGATGCGGCGCCCGGCACCGGGATCGACCGGCGGGGCGCCTGATGTCTGGTCCGGCCACCGCTCACCGAGTGGCGGCCGGATTCATCCTCAAAGTGTCGGCGAGCGGCCGCGCAACAGGCCGATGACGGCCGAGATGGCGAACAGCACGATCGCGACGAAGAAGACGAGCTTCGCGGCCTCCATGGCCGTACCGGCGATGCCGCCGAAGCCCAGCAGAGCGGCCACGAGGGCCACGACGAGAAATGTAACGGCCCAACCGAGCATTGTTCTGGTCCTTCGAATAGTTCCGCCGCGGCAGTGTGCGGCTATCTGGACTTAGAAACGCCAAGTTTCGGCCATGGTTCCGCCGGTTTCGGTAGGGGGCTGCTTTACTCCCGATCGCGATTCCGTGACCGCGCGCCTCGACCGCCGCGGCGTTGCGCCGCCCCAGTCGCGCCGTCCTCTCGCAGTTGGGTGCCGGTGCACCCATATCCTGTTGGACGAGGCCGGACGGCCGGCGGAACGCAGGCGTGTCCGCGGCGTTCGACTGTGTGAAGATGTCCGTAACCAGTTGTCGAGAGACCCTGCGATGAGAAACGCCCCCGCGCTCGCCGCGCGCCTCGCCCAGACGGTCACCGAAGCCCTGGCCCGCGCGAGCGAGCGGCTCCTCGATCTCGTGGAGCCGCGGCGGCAGGCCCAGCTCGTCCCGGTTCGAGTGCGCCGTCACCCGCGGCAGGGAAGCCGCTGAGCCCGACCCAGACGCGGGCACGCATCAGCCAAGCACCAGTTCGGCGAAGCCGCTCGGAGACGGGCGGCTTCGTTGTTTTCGGGGCCCCGCGACTTATCCACGGCCCGTTCCGGTCCGCGCCGGTTCACGGGACCCTGCGCGCTTGCCCCGGATGCGGGGCAATCTGGCCAGGAACGGCACGGGTCGCGCCATATTCGATCATCGAGACGGGTCCACACTCGTTCGATCCCTGATGACGCCGGACGGACCCGTTCTCCGCCACACTTGCCCCGGCCCGATCGGTCAGGCCTAGCTTTCGCCGGGCGTCCGGTTTCGGCGACGCGGTCTCGGTCGCGGGCCTCGCGCCTGCGCGGGCCGGCACGCCCGATCCGGGGGATGGGCGAGATGGGCGTGGACGCGCGGATGTTGCGGGGACTGGCGGCCGTGGGCCCCTGTCGGCGGCTGATCGCTCCGCTCCTCGCGGGCCTCGTCCTCGGGGTCGGCGGCGTCACGTTGGCCTCGGGCGTCGGTCACGCCTCCGACGGCCGCAATCCGTTCAGCTTCCTCGAAGCACTCTTCCGCGGGCCCCCGCCCGAGCCGGCGCCGCGGCAGGCCGCGCGCTACGTCGCCCTGCCCGAACCGGGCGCGCTGCCCCGCCGCCACATCGTCCCGGCCGCGCGGCCGGGCCCCGCCCTGACCACCCATTGGCAGGGACGGCGCGACGCGATCCGCCGCAGCACCCGCCTGTCCCGCCCGGCCGCCGAGGGCTGGGACGGACGCCGCACCGTCTGCGTGCGGATGTGCGACGGCTACCTCTTCCCCATCGGCAACCTGCGGGCGCGCGCCGACCTGCCGGTCCACGAGGCGGCCTGCGCCGCCGCCTGCCCCGGGGCGCGCACGAACCTCTACACCCTCGCGGCGGGCTCGACCGAGCTCGACCAGGCGGTGAGCCCGCAGGGGCAGCCCTACCGGGCCTCGGCGCTCGCCAACGTCTATCGCCAGCGCCGCGTCGCGGACTGTTCCTGCCAGGGGGCGGAGGGGCGCCCGCTCCTCTCGGTCGCGCAAGACGCCACCCTGCAGGCGGGCGACGCCGTGGCGACCCGGGACTCGGCACGCGTGGCGGTGCGCGCCTCGGGCAGCCTCGCCCTCGTCGATTATCGCACCGCCCGGATCCCGGGCAGCGCCCGGCGGCAGATCGAGGACCGGGTCGGCGCGCTCCAACGCGAGGCGCAGGCGCGCGCCTTCCGGCAGGTGCTGCGGGCGGCCGAGCGCGAGAGCGTGGTGCGGGTCGCCTCGGTCGGCGGCTTCCTGATGCCGGAGCGCGCGCCCAGCGGCTTCGTGCCCCTGCGGGTCGTGCAGCCCTCGCCCTATGGCCGCTGAGGGCTTCGGCGCTGACACGCCGCGCGCGATGGCGTAGGCGTCGTCCGTTCGCGGGCGATGGGCGGAGCGGTCGATGGCGGAAGGCCCCGATTTCGAGACGGCGCTGCCGGAAGCGGGCCGCTTCGAGGCGCTGACCCCGCTGGTGCGACGGCTGGTGGCGCCCAACGCCTCCCCCTTCACCGCGAGCGGCACCTGCACCTACGTGGTCGGGCGGGGCCAGGTCGCGGTGATTGATCCGGGCCCCGAGGATCCGGGCCATCTCGACCGCCTGCTCGGCGGGCTTGCCGGCGAGACGGTCGCGCAGGTCGTCGTCACCCACACCCACCGCGACCATTCGCCGGGCGCGCGGCTGCTCAAGGCCCGCACGGGCGCGCCCATCGTCGGCTGCGGCCCGCACCGCGCCGCCCGGGCGCTGGGCGCGGGCGAGCTGCCGATGCTCGATGCCAGCGCCGACCGCGAGCACCGGCCGGACCGGGAACTCGCCGAGGGGGAGGAGATCTCCGGCCCCGGCTGGACCCTGGAGGCGGTCGGAACGCCCGGCCACACCATGAACCACCTCGCCTTCGCGCTCCCCGAGGAGAACGCCCTGTTCTCGGGCGACCACGTCATGGCCTGGTCGACGAGCGTCGTCGCGCCGCCGGACGGCTCGATGCGCGCCTACATGGCCTCCCTCGACAAGCTGCGGACCCGGGACGAGGCCGTGTACTGGCCGGGCCACGGCGGGCCGGTGCGGGACCCGCGCCGCTTCGTGCGCGGGCTCGCCCATCACCGCCGCCAGCGCGAGGCCGCCATCCGGGCGCGGATCGCGGCGGGGGACGCCGATATCGGCGCGATCGTCGCGGCGATCTACCAGGGGCTGAACCCGCGCCTCACCGGCGCCGCGATGCTCTCGGTCTTCGCCCACCTGGAGGATCTGGTCGAGCGCGGCGCGGTGCTGAGCGACGGCCCGGTCCGGATCGACGGGCGCTATCGTCCGGCGTGAGGCACCGCGCGGGGCCCTCCGTGCGGCGCTACTTCAGCGCCAGCGCGAGGTTCGAGACCTCGTCCAGGTAGGCGCGGATCCGGTCGGCGTTGACGCCGAGGTCCCGCCCGCCGAGGCGCGAGGCCGAGCGCACGTCGATGCGCGCCCCGTCCGCCCGCGGGCGCACCCGCACGGTCACGTCGTCCGGCAGGTTGAGCAGCAGCCCGCGCGCGACCGCCTCGATCCGCCCGTTGCCGAGGCGCCCGCCCGGACGGATCGCCTCCACGATCTGCCAGCGCCGGTTCACCGCGGCCTTGCGGGCCAGCTCGAAGGCCTCGTCCGCGTCGACGTCGAGGGTCAGCGGCGCGATCTGCGGGTAGGCGGCGCGCTGGCGCTCGCGCGCCTGGGGGCCGGGCTCGGGCGGGTAGCGCCCGTCGCGCGCCGCGAAGGCCGTGCGCGAGCGCGAGAACGCCGGCGGATTCTCGATGTCGGTACTGATGTCGTTGAGCGCCGGCAGCCTGAGGCCGCGCAGCGCCGCGTAGGCCGGATAGGCCAGGACCAGCGCGGCGAGGAACAGGCCGGCGACCGCGGCACCGAGCCCGCGCGCGCCCTCGCGCCAGACCCGCACGAAGGCGAAGCCCGCCACCAGCACGGCGAGCAGCGCCACGCCGATCCCGGCCGCAAGCGTCGCCAGCGCCGGACCGGTCTCGGCGCGGGGATCGCGCACCAGAACAAGGGCGAGACCGGTCACCAGGATCGCGAACAGGGCGAGCCGGCGGGCCAGCGGGCCGGCGCGGGTGACGGGCTCCTCGACGATCGGGCGGCGCATGGCTCTCCGGCGGACATCGGCGATCCCGGCGGCGCGGCCGCGGGCTTCCCGCTCTTACAGAGTGGTCATCCCCCGCGCCAGCGCGAGCGTGGCCTTAGACGGATGCCGCCCCCGCTTCCCTCTGCTATAGGGTGCGACCACGATGTCGCGTCCCACGCTCGAGCCGATCCCCGATCCCGACCCGCTCCGGGTCTGGTTCCGCTTCATCCGCCTCAACCGGCGGGTGACGGCGGCGGTCGCCGCGGAGCTGCGCGGTATCGGCCTGTCGATCCCGCAATTCGACGTGCTCTCGACGCTCACCGAGCGCGAGGGCTTGACCCAGCAGGATCTGGCGGCCCGGCTTTACGTGACGAAGGGCAACGTCTCGGGGCTGATCGACCGGCTGGTCGAGGCCGGGCTGGTCGAGCGGCGGCCGATCCCCGGCGACCGGCGCTCGCACGCGCTGCACCTCACCCCGGCCGGGGGCGACCTCGCGGCGCGGGGCATCGCCGCGCAGGAGGCCTATGTGGGCCGCACCCTCGGGCGGCTCGGCGCGGAGGATCTCGCGGCGGTCGAGCGTCTGGTGCTCGCGTGGCGGGAACTCGCCCGCGCGGATACCGAGGCCGGGCGGGGCTGAGCCCTCCCCCTGAAACGCGCGCGGCCGGCCCCGCGGAGCGGAGCCGGCCGGTCGAGGCATGCGCGAGCGTGGATCAGGACGCGAGGGGCGCCCCGATGCGGGCGCGCAGCTGCGCGCGCAGGTTCTCGTTGGCGCCGGGCTCGGCATCGACCCGCCACATCAGCCGCAGCAACTGGCTGATCGGCGTGGCGTGGCTCTGGACCGCCTCGCTCACGAGCTGGGCGAGGGACTTCTCGGACACGGACCGGGCCTGCAGGCCGACGACCGATTGAGGCATGATACGCGCTCGTCTCGAATGATTCTGAACCGCGGGCGGCGCGATACGCCTTTCGAGCCGCCGTGACCAGCCCTATGGGCAAAATTCGGTAGCCGGCACGCCAACGCGGCGGTGCATAAGCCCGCACCGCATGTGCGCCATCGCACGTATGAGCTGGGATGAACGTGCGCGGTCGGGCAGTGGTTCAGGTCGTGTGTCCGTGTCTCCGGGCGAGCGGCGAGGCGTCGAAGCCGTCGAGGATATCCTGCGGGTCGCGGTAGATGGCGCGGCAGCCGGCCGCCGACAGGTCCGCCTCCGGGAAGCCTCCGCAGAGCACGCCGATCGCGCCGATCCCGGCCTTTCCCGCGGCCTCGGCATCGTAGGGTGTGTCACCCACTGCCAGCACGCGATCCTTCGGCATGCCGCCGAGCCGTTCCAACGCCGCCTGGAAGATGTCGGGATGCGGCTTCGAGCGGTCGGCATCGTCGGAACTCGTGGCGACGTCCACGAGGTCGGTGATCCCGAGGATCTCCTGGTAGTGCTCGACCTCCGCGCGCTTGCCCGAGGAGCCGAGCGCGATCGTCAGGCCCTCGGCGCGCACGCGCTCGAACAGGGCGCGCACGCCCGGGAAGGGCTTCACGCGCGGCAGGTAATCCCGCTTGAACAGGTCGGAGCGGTAGGCCTCAATCGCCTCCCCCTCGCGCGCGAGGCGCTCCTCGGGCACGAAGACCGGCATCAGTTCGTCCCCGCCCTTGCCGATCTGGCCGCGCACGGTGGCGAAGTCGGTCGCGATGCCGAACCGGGCGAAGGCCGCGACCCAGGCCTCCGCATGCAGGTCGACGCTGTCGAGCAGCGTCCCGTCGATGTCGAAGATGACCGCGCGCGCCATGGCCGCCCCGGGGCCTCAGCGCGGGAACAGGTGCAGGCCGTCGTCCGGCAGCAGGTTGCGGGCGGGGCCGCCCGTCTGCTGGCCGCGGCCCTGCTGGTAGTAGGGCAGCTCCGGCCGGCGGTCGTTGTCGCTTCCCGAATCGTAGGCCCAGGGCGGGTTCCAGGGTGCCCGGCCGCCGGGCGTCACCGGCACGGGCGCGCCCAGGAGCGGGCCTGCGACCGCGGGGAGCGGCAGAAGCGCGAGCGCGAGGCCGAGGGCCGGACGGATCTTCACGGAACGCTCCTTCTCGGGGATATCGGGTCAACGGCCCAGGTTCGGACGCGTTCCTTCGGATGTGTGCCTCGAAACGGCAGGAGCCCGCCCCTCGCGGGGCGGGCTCCGGATGGTCCGGGACGCGGACGCGCCGCGGCCTCGACTCAGTGCAGGGCGATCGCGGCGGGCCGGGCGGCCTTGGCCTTGGTGGCGAGGCCCGCGGGCACGGCCGGATTCTTCGCAGCAGTCTTCGCCGGGGGCTTGGCAGCAGTCTTCGCCGAGGGCTTGGCAGCCTTGACCGCGGGCTTGGCGGCGGGCTTGGCGGCGACCTCGGCGGTCACCGCCTCCGCCTTGCGCGCAGCGGTCTTGCGGGCGGCGGGCTTAGTGGCCGGCGCGACGGCCTCGACGGCCTCCACGGCCTTGGCGCGGCTCTTCCGGGCGGTCTTGGCGGCCGCGACGGGCGCGCGCAGCTCGGTCTCCGCGCGCAGCCAGTGGGCGTCGGCGCGGCCGTGGATCCGGCCCTCGCCCTCCCAGATGTAGTAGGCGCGCTCGCGCACCTGCTGCTCGGTGATCATCTCCATGCGGTGCTCTCCTGGCTCTCCCCGCGGGGGACGATGGGAGGGCAGGGTTAAGCGAGTCTTAACGGCTTGTGCGCCGCAGCAGTGCGCCGGGTTTGCGCTCAGCGCCGCTTCGACAGGCGGCGCGCGTTCGCCCGGACCTTGCGGCGGTAGCCCGCCACCACGCCCGCGGCGGTGCCGCCGGAGGCCATCAGCAGGGCCGCCTCGCCCGCCGCGACCATCTTCTCGGTGACCATGCGCTGGGCCTCGACCTGCGCCGCCGATCCGCCGAGCGACAGCATGGCGAGGCGCATGCCGATGACCTGCTGCGACTCGAAGGCCAGCATCGTGGCATCCATGCCGAGCTTCCACCAGGGAGCGAACATACCTGTCTCCGTGCGCGCGTCCTCGCGCGGCGTCGCCCCGCGCGGCGTCGTTCTCAAGCGCGCGGGAACCGGGCGGTTCCCGCGGGGATCGGGTCACCAGTCGAAGCTGCGGCCCTTCGCGGCCGAGCCGCCGAGGCTGATCTTCGGGGTTTCCTTCTTCTGCCCGCCGAGGCTGATCTTCTTCTGGCCCGGCTTGTTGCCGGGAACCGGCACGGCGGCGGGCTTCGGCGGCGGCAGGTGCGCCTGGCCGTGGATCACCGAGCCGATCTCGCCCGCGACGCGGACCAGGTCCTCGCGGGTGCAGGCGCGGGCGACCTTCAGGCCGAGCTGGTGCATGTGGCTCTTGCCGTACAGGTAGGCGGCGAGCTGCGCGCGCTTCAGCGGCTGGATCGCGTCGAGGAGTTCCGGCAGGTCGTACTCGTCCGCCCGGTAGATCGCGCCGAGCGTCTCCATAGGGACCGGGCAGGCGACGTCGGGCTCGGCGGCGCTGGTCGGATGGGATTGCGTCACGGGCTCTCCTCCTGGGTTCGGGGATGTTGAGGCGCGGGGTCCGGCGTCAGGGCGGCGAGCGTCCCGGCGGGGGCCGGCTCCGCGGGTCGCGGTGCGGTAGCGGTTTCTGGATCCGCGGAGACCGGGGCGGGCGGCATCGGCTTCATGCAGCCCGTGCAGACCGAGGCGATCAGCACGCGGGCGCGCGCGTTGCTGCGCTCCCAGACCGCCTCGCGGGCCGCCCGGGCCCGGCGGATCGCCTCCGCGTCGGCAAGGGTGCCGGCAAGCGCGCCGGCCGGGGCCGCCTCGTCGTAGGCCCCCTGGCGGCCGGACCCGCCCGTGCCCGCCTCCGGCGCGCGGGCCTCCGGCGGACGGATGCGCAGGTAGAGCGGCGCGGCCTCCTGCGCCGCAGCGGGTGCGGCCGCCAGGGGGGCTGCGGCAAGGCCGACAAACACCCCGGCGAGCGTGGCGCGGCGCGGATGGGGTCTCATCCCTCGACGGTCCTCCTCGGGGCGGCTGCGGGGCGGGTTCGGCCCGGGATCGAGCATCGCGGTTAATTGCGGCCTAACGATTGCGGCCGGGTCCTTCACGATCCGTTAACCGTGCGGGGACGAGCCTCGCAGATATCGGCCATCGGCGGAGGACGGTTCCATGCTCACCGTGACGATCCCCCTGACGACGATCTCCGCGACGATGCCCTTGACGTCGAGCCTCGCTGCGGCCGCCGCGGCGCTGGCCTGCCTCGCCCTGCACGCGGCGTGCCGCGCAGCCGCCCTCCGCCTGCAACCGCGGCCCGTGCGGGTGCGGCGGCGCTGACGGGCGGGAGGACGCGGCGCGCTCAGGCCTCCGCCGCCTCCGGAACCTCCTCCCGGGCCTCTTCCGCCCAAGCCCCGAGCGTGAGGGTCCGCGCGCGGTCGAGCGTCTCCGCCGCCGCCCCGTCCTGGATCCGCTCGGGCTGACCGCCCCCGATCGCCGCCAAGGCGGCGCGGCTGTCAGGGTCGGCCAGCGCCCGGTCGAGGGCGGCACGGTCCAGGCAGGTGAGGCGCCCGGCCCGGTGGACCGAGTAGACCCGCCCGCTCGACCGCTCGGCGAAGCGGATCGTCCCCATCCGCCGGGCGCAGGCGCGCAGAAAGCCGGTATTGTGCACCGGGGCGAGCATATCAGCGTCGGGATAGACGGAGTCGGGCGCGCGCGCCTCGACGTCGATCCGGCGGTAGCGCTCGACCGCCAGCATGCCCGAGAGGTCGAGCACGGTCATCGCCCCGTTCGTGCCGAAGGCGATGGTGCGCGGGCGCTCGCCCAGCCGCACGCTGTTGTCGAGGAACTCGTAGTGGACCTCCTTGTCGGCGCTCAGCGCCCAGGTGAAGAACAGCTCCGGCATCCCGGAGAAGGCCTCGATGTTGTGGGCCAGGAGGTCGTCCACCGCCTTGAACCGGCCGAACTGCAGCCCCCGGAGCCACGCACGCTCCACCGTCGCCTCGGGGGGCGTGATCATGAACAGCATGAAGACCCGGTGGCCGAAGCGGGTGAGCAGCTGGCTGCCGTCCTGCGTGCCCGAGACGGCGTTGAAGCTGTCGAAGCGGAAGCGGTCGATCAGGAGGTGGGACATCCGCCCCTCTCGGGCCTTGCGGGCCATGTAGCGGTCGAGCTTGGCGTCCACGATCTCGACCTCGTGGCCCGTGAGCGTGCCGGCATAGCCGTGGGCCGGGCCGATGCTGTCGTAATCGAGCAGGAACTTGCGCCAGATGTCCGGCGTGATCACCGCGAAATCGGACCAGGGGATGTCGAGGCGGGCGGCGAGCGCCCGCTGGAACGGGCGCATCGTGCTCTTGCCCGACGCCGACGCGCCCTTCACGTTCATCACGATCGGCTGCGCCTGCGCCCGCACCACCGTGTGGCCTGCCCGGGCGACGGATTCGGCGAACCAGGGCTCGATCAGCCGGCCGATCCGGCGGCTGCCCTCCCGGTTCAGGGCGAGCGTGGAGGCGAGCCGCACGATCAGGGGGCGGTCGCCGACGAGCCCGCCGCGATGGCGGATCAGGCTGCGCACCACGCGGGCGAGACCCGCCTGCGCGGCGCCCTCGGCAGGGTCCTCGCCGGCGCGCCGCTCCCACTCGGCGAGATGCGCCTCGGCCCGCACCTCCGGCGGCGCCGGGGCCGGGCGAGCCGGCGCGGGGGCGGGTCTCGGCCCGAGACCGAGGAGCGCCCGCCAGCCGCGCGACGGCGCCGCAGCGGACTCGGCGGGCGCGGGCGGGGCGAGCATCGCGTCCAGTTCCGTCGCGATGCGGGCGGAAAGCTCCTCCCGCGCCGCCGCGTGGCAGGCGCGGATCTCCGCCATCCGGGGTGCCGCCACGTCCGCGTGGATCGCCGCGACGATCGCACGGAAATTGACGCCGAGATCCCCGTAGGTCTCGCCCATCGGCACCGAGAGATCGGCCATCACCCGGATCAGCAGCTCGTGCACCACGAGCCGCTCGGGCCGGAATTCGACCACCTCGGTCGCCGCGAGGCCGGAGAAGGCCGCGACCTCCTGCGCCTCGGCGAGCGGCGTCGCCACGTTCTCGGGCCGGAACACCGTGGCGAGCGGCAGGAAGGCCCGCGGCAGGGTCGACTCGATGCCCGGGTTCCAGGGGCCGCGTTCCGCACCCTGTTCCGGGTCGTGTCCCGCGCCGTGTCCGGCCGCCGCGCTCACGATCAGGCCGCCGCGGAGGTCTCCCGGAACAGGGCGGTGCAGCCCGCGTCCCGGTGCATGCTCAGGATCGAGGCGCGGTCGATCTCCGGATGCGTCTCCAGGACCTGGCGCACGCAGCCGACCACCTTCTCGTACTGGCCGGCATCGTAGTTCCGCTCCAGCGGGCTCACCGCGATGTAGGTCTCGACCACGAGCACCCGCTCGGCCCGCTCGCGGGTGACCTCGACCGCGATCCACGAAGCTTTGATCAGGCGGCTGCTGGCAAGCATGAACTTGGCTCCTGTTCTCGGCCGCACGGGCGCGGCTGTCCTGCCCGCGAGGATGAGCTAAGCCCCGCCGCTTGCCAAGTCGTGCTGCGGGCTTGTTCTGGATCAACAACTTGTTTTGCGATGCGAAATCTTGCGGCGCGGGCGCCTTTTCGCAGATGCAGCAATATCCGTCGCTGGTCGGCCGCCGGTGTATCGGCCGCTTGAGATGGCGGCCAGGTTGGCATACCCTGTGCCATAATATGTAGGCTGGTCCATCCACCGCCGCGGTGGGCTGACGGTTTGACATCTGGAATCTGGTATTCCAACTTAGGCTGACAAAATCGAGCGCCTGTCGCCTGCCGATTCCCTCGCAACCGGGTCCGGCTTCGGGCGGCGATATCGGTCAACGGCGCCGCGCACAGGGAAGAGACGATGAGCAAGGCTCTGGACGGCATCAAGATCCTGGACTTCACGCACGTCCAGTCCGGTCCCACCTGTACGCAGCTCCTGGCGTGGTTCGGCGCCGACGTGATCAAGGTCGAGCGTCCGGGCGTCGGCGACGCCACCCGCGGCCAGCTCCAGGACATCCCGGACGTGGACAGCCTCTATTTCACGATGCTGAACCACAACAAGCGCTCGATCACGCTCGACTCCAAGAACCCGAAGGGCAAGGAGGTGCTCTGGCGCCTGATCAAGGAGTGCGACGTCCTCGTCGAGAACTTCGCCCCCGGCGCGCTGGCCCGCATGGGCCTGACCTGGGAGAAGATCCACGAGGCCAACCCGCGCATGATCCTGGCCTCCGTGAAGGGCTTCGGTCCCGGCCGCTACGAGGATTGCAAGGTCTACGAGAACGTCGCCCAGTGCGCGGGCGGCTCCGCCTCGACCACGGGTTTCCGCGACGGCATCCCGATGGTGACCGGCGCCCAGATCGGCGATTCCGGCACCGGCCTGCACCTCGCGCTCGGCATCGTCACGGCGCTGTTCCACCGCACCCACAGCGGCCTCGGCCAGCGGGTCGATTGCGCCATGCAGGACAGCGTGCTGAACCTCTGCCGGGTGAAGCTGCGCGACCAGCAGCGCCTCACGCACGGCCCCCTCCGCGAGTACAGCCAGTTCGGCGAGGGCATTCCCTTCGGCGACGCGACGCCGCGCGCGGGCAACGATTCCGGCGGCGGCCAGCCCGGCCGCATCCTCAAGTGCAAGGGCTGGGAGCACGATCCCAACGCCTACATCTACTTCATCACCCAGGCCGCGGTGTGGGACCCGATCTGCGACATCATCGGCGAGCCCGGCTGGAAGACCGACCCGAACTACGCCACGCCCAAGGCGCGCCTGCCGCATCTCAACGAGATCTTCACGCGCATCGAAGCCTGGACGATGAAGCACGACAAGTTCGAGGCGATGGACATCCTCAACAAGTTCGACATCCCCTGCGGGCCGATCCTGTCGATGAAGGAGATCGCCGAGGACGAGGCCCTGCACCGGACCGGCACCATCGTGGAGGTCGACCACCCGACCCGCGGCAAGTACCTGACCGTCGGAAACCCGATCAAGCTCTCGGCGAGCCCCGCCGAGGTGACGCGCTCGCCGCTGCTGGGCGAGCACACCGACGAGATCCTGCGCGACGTGCTCGGCTACTCGGATGCCGAGATCGCCGAGATCGAGCATTCGGGCGCCGTCGGCGCGGTGCAGAAGATCGCCGCCGAGTAACGGCCTGCCGTCGCGGCCTCCCGCCGGAGGCCGCGGCCCGACGACGTTTTCGTCCCTGAACGCGGGCGCGGTCCTCCCCGCGCCCGCGCTGCCGTCCGGCCTCAGGGATTGCCGAGAGGATCATTCATGCGCGTCGCCTTCATCGGTCAGCAGGATTTCGGCAAGGCGGTGCTCGAGGCCTTCCTCGACCGCGGCGACACGGTGGCGGGTGTGTTCTGCGCCCCCGAGAAGCCGGGCGCCAAGCCCGACGTGCTGCGGACCGCTGCAGAGGAGCGCGGCCTGCCCGTCTTCCAGTTCCCAAGCCTGAAGAGCGCGGAGGCGGAAGAGGCGATGCGCGGGCTCGACGCCGATATCGGCATCATGGCCTACGTGCTGCAATTCGCGCCGCAGGACTTCGTCAACATCCCGCGGCACGGCACCATCCAGTACCACCCCTCCCTCCTGCCGCGCTATCGCGGGCCCTCCTCGATCAACTGGCCGATCGCCCGCGGCGACACCGAGACCGGGCTCACGATCTTCCGCCCGACCGACGGCCTCGACGAGGGGCCGGTGATCCTGCAGAAGACCTGCGCGATCGGGCCCGACGACACGCTGGGCGACGTCTACTTCAAGCAGCTCTTCCCGCAGGGCGTCGCCGCGATGCTGGAGGCCGCCGACCTCGTGGTGGCGGGCGAGCATGTCGAGATCGCGCAGGACGAGGACGCGGCGAGCTACGAGGGCTGGTTCCGCACCCGCGAATCCGCGATCAACTGGGCGAGCCACGCGGAGCACGTCTACGCCATCATCCGCGCCTCGAACCCGGCGCCCGGCGCCTGGACGACGCTCGGCGGCAAGACTCTGCAGATCTTCGACGCCAAGCTCCACCCGATCCGCCGCTTCGGCGACGTGCGGGGCAAGCTCGGCGAGGTGGTGGCGGTCGGCGAGGACTCGTTCCGCGTCGCCGCGCAGGGCGGACAGATCGAGGTGTTCCGGGTGAAGCCGGAGGGCGGCCGGAAGGTCTCGGCCGGGGAGTTCGCCCGCGAGGGCGGGTTGAGCTTGGGCACGATCCTCGGCGGGTAGGGTTCACCGCGCTTCGACCGTACCAGGGGCTGCGGTCCCCGCGTTCGCCCTCCCCCCTCTTCCGCAGAGGAGAGAGGGGGCTGGCGCGGTTCAGGCCTGGGCTTTCGAAGCGATGGGCCCTGAGCACTCCCGCCCCCTGCGGAGGCGGGAAGCTCCCTCGCCTACTCCGCCGGCTGGGCCGTCAGCGCCGGCTGGCGGCGCATCAGGGCGGTGTAGATCACGAAGCCGAGCGCGCAGCCGATGAACCACGTGAAGTTCGCCACGGCCCCGAGGCCGGGGATCAGCACGCAGAGCGCCGGCACCAGCGCGGAGGGGATCAGCGCCGTCACCGCGGCCCGGTTGTAGCCGTTCTCGTACCAGTAGGTGCCCGTCGGGCTCATCGTGTAGAGGTCGTCCAGAACGATCCGCTCCTTCTTCACGAGGTAGAAGTCGGCGATCAGGATGCCGAACAGCGGCCCGATGAAGGCGCCCAGGATATCGAGCGTGTAGTGGATCACCGCTGGGTTGTTGTAGAGGTTCCACGGGGTGATGAAGATCGAGCCCACCGCCGCGATCATCCCGCCCATCCGCCACGAGATCCGCTTCGGCGCGACGTTCGAGAAGTCGAAGGCCGGCGAGACGAAATTCGCCACGATATTGATACCGATCGTCGCCACCATGAAGGTGAAGGCGCCGAGCACCACCGCGAAGGTGCTGTCGATGCGGCTCACCGTCTCGACCGGATCGGTGATCAGGTGGCCGAAGACCGGCACGGTGGCGGACGCCGTGATGACGGTCAGCAGCGAGAAGCCCAGGAAGTTGACCGGCAGGCCCCAGAAATTGCCCCGCTTCACCGCCGCGAAGCTCGAGCCGTAGCGCGAGAAGTCGCCGAAGTTCAGCATCGGGCCGGAGAAGTAGGAGACCACCAGCGCGATTGCGTTGAGCATCACCGGCAGCGCCGCCCAGCCGGTGTACTTCACCTCGCCGAGGGTGAGGCCGACATTGCCGAGCCCGGCCCGCCAGACGAGATAGCCGGCGAGCGCGATCATCACGACGTAGACCGCGGGACCCGCCCAGTCGATGAACACGCGGATCGCCTCCATGCCGCGCCAGAACACCAGCGCCTGCACGACCCAGAGGAACATGAACGAGGTCCAGCCGAGCGCCGAGAGGCCGGCGAAGCCGTACTGCTTGAGATCGGCGTAGGGAGCGAGCTCGGGATAGAAGCGGAGCGCCACCACCATGAAGGCGGCGGATGCCAGGTAGGTCTGGATGCCGTACCACGCCACCGCAATCAGGCCGCGGATGATCGCCGGGATGTTGGCGCCCTTCACCCCGAAGGAGGCGCGGCAGATCACCGGGTAGGGCGTGCCCGACATCTGGCTGGGCTTGGCCACGAGGTTGCAGAAGACCTGCACGATCACGATGCCGACGAGGAGCGCGATCAGCACCTGCCAGCTCACGAGGCCGAGCGAGAACAGGCTTCCGGCGGTGACGTAGCCGCCGACGCTGTGCACGTCCGACATCCAGAAGGCGAAGATGTTGTAGGTGCCCCAGGTCTGCTTCCGCAGCGGCGCCAGATCCTCGTTGACGAGGTTCGGGTCGTAGCTCGGCTTGATGATGACCGCGGCATGCGTGCCGCCCGGCACGTCCGGTACCGCCGCGCCGGGGGGCGCGAGTTCGTTTGCGTGAATCGACATCTGCCACCTCCCGAGTGGTCCGGCCTCGTCCGTTCGCTGGCCGCCCGGGCGGCATCGCAATCGTTGTGCCGGTTTTTAACGATCGGTAAGATCCCTTAAACGATCGGTCTGCGCAAGATCCTCCGGCCGGGTTTTCCGGAGCGGGTCGTGCGAGGATGCGGATGGAGGCGGGCCGGTGCGGGCGGCCCGAAAATCGCGAAGCGGCGGAGCGTCCAGTGCGTTCGATGTCGGTGAGGGACAAGCAGGTGCGGATCCGCGGCACGTCGCGCGGCGGGCGGCGTCCGCCGCCGGGACCGAACGTCGAGGACAAGATCCTGGACGCGGCCGAGCAGGTCTTCGGCAATTACGGCCTGCGCGGCGCGACCACGGCGCTGATCGCCGAGGGAGCGGGCGTGTCCAAGCCGCACCTGTACTACTACTTCGACAACAAGGAGGACCTCTACCGCGCCCTCCTGGAGCGGGCGATGAACCGGTGGGCGGCCGACATCGACGCGCTCGACGCCTCGGGCGACCTGCGCACGGTGCTGAAGGACTATATCCACCGCAAGATCGACTTCTCGCGGGACCACCCTTCCCTGTCGAAGATCTATGCCACCGAAATCATCAGCGGTGCCCCGCATATCGGCAGCTTCATCGAGCGGGTCTCCACGCCGCAGCTGCTCGCGAAGGTGGCGATGGTCGAGGAATGGGCCGCCGCCGGCAAGGTCCGGCCGATCAGCCCGGCGGACCTGTTCTTCTGCATCTGGGCGATGACCCAGGCCTATGCCGATTTCTCGGACCAGATGGCGCTGATGAAGCGGAAGGAGCGCCTGGAGGCGGCGGATTACGATGCCGCCAAGACGACGATCGTGCAACTCGTCTTCGGCGGGCTCGGGCTGGAGCCAGAGGCCTGACGGGGCACGCGCGTCCCGGTTCGCGGCGGCCTCAGCGCGCCTCTACCAGGGCCGGGTAGACCATCCGGACGTTGCGCCGCGCCTCCGGGATCTCGGTCGCGGCCCCCTTCCGCGCCGCCCCGGCCGGGAGCGCCGCGCTCGTCTGGGACGGGCGCAGGCGCCAGATCTCGGCGCCGATCTCCACCCGCGGCCGCGTCTGCCCGAGCGTGCCGTCGGCGGCGTGGGTCGGAAAGGTCGTCGGTCCGGCCGCGAGCGCGGCCAGGAGGACCAGACGGGCAAGCTCTCTCAAAAATCGGGATTTCATCGGTACGCATCCGCGTGAGCGCCCTACTTGAGCCCGACGCCGGTGAAGGTCCGTCTGAACGGACGGACACTGCACAGACTTCCCAACATCTCCCGCGAGTCAGGGTAAACACGCGCATGGCGAGCAAGGTCGAGGGCAAGGTCGAGGGTTCTGGCGCCACGCCGGAGCGGGTGCCGATGGGCGAGGTCGTCGACACCGACATCTCGGGCCGGCTCGACCGGCTGCCCTGGGGCCGCTTCCACATCCTCGTCATCGTGGCGCTCGGCATCACCTGGGTGCTGGACGGGCTGGAGGTGACGCTGGCCGGCGCCCTCGTCGGCGCCCTGCGCAACCCTCCGATGTCCTTCTCGGAGTTCGACGTGGGGCTGGCGGCGAGCTCCTACCTCGTCGGCGCGGTGACGGGGGCCGTCGGCTTCGGCTGGCTCACCGACCGGATCGGGCGCAAGAAGCTGTTCTTCATCACGCTGGCCCTCTACCTCGTCGCCACCGCGGCGACCGGCCTGTCCTGGGACGTCTACAGCTTCTGCGTCTTCCGCTTCCTCACGGGGGCCGGCATCGGCGGCGAGTACACGGCGATCAACTCGACCATCCAGGAACTCGTGCCGGCCAAGGCCCGGGGCTGGACCAACCTCGTCATCAACGGCTCGTTCTGGATCGGGGCGGCGCTCGGCTCCTTCATGTCGATCGTGCTGCTCAGGCCCGAGGTGATCGACCCGGCCTGGGGCTGGCGCGTCGCCTTCTTCACGGGCGGGGCCATCGGCCTCGTGATCCTGTTCCTGCGCCGCTGGATCCCCGAGAGCCCGCGCTGGCTGGTCACCCACGGCTACGCGGCGGAGGCCGACCGGGTGGTGGCCGGCATCGAGAAGCGCTTCACCGATGCGGGCATCACCCTGCCGCCCCCGGATCCGAAGAAGCATACGCGGCTGCGCACCCGCCACCACACCCCGCTCTCCGAGGTGGCGCACGCCATGTTCGTGACGAGCCGCAAGCAGACGCTGGTCGGCCTCTGCCTGATGATCGGGCAGGCCTTCTTCTACAACGCCCTGTTCTTCACCTACGCCCTGGTGCTGGAGCGCTTCTACGGGGTGCCGGGCGGCCATGTCGGCTGGTACCTGCTGCCCTTCGCGCTGGGCTCCTTCCTGGGGCCGGTCCTGCTCGGGCGCCTCTTCGACACGATCGGGCGGCGCCCGATGATCGCCTTCACGTACGGCATCTCTGCCGTGCTGCTGGCGATCGCCGGCTACCTGTTCAAGATCGAGCTGCTGGGGCCCGTCGGCCAGACCGCGGCCTGGATGGTGGTGTTCTTCTTCGCCTCCGCGGCGGCGAGCTCGGCCTACCTGACGGTGGCCGAGACCTTCCCGCTGGAGATCCGCGCGCTCGCCATCGCGGCCTTCTACGCGCTGGGCACGGGCATCGGCGGCGTCTCGGGGCCGCTCCTGTTCGGGACGCTGGTCGAGACCGGCTCGCGCGACGCGGTCTTCGGCGGCTACCTGCTCGGCGCCGCGCTGATGCTGGTGGCCTCGGTCGTCGGCGGGGTCTGGGGCACGGCGGCCGAGGGACGCTCGCTGGAGGACGTCTCGAAGCCGCTGGCCTCGGCCTGAGGCGGATCCGGGCTCAGGGCCGCCCCTTCTCCTTCGACGCCTTCGCGGGCTCGGCCTTGCGCGGCGCGGCCGGCCCGAGCGCGCCGGCCGCCACCCACTGGCAGACGCCCGTGCTGCGCAGCCCGAGGCAATCGTAGGCCTGACCGTCGAGGGCGACGTGGTCGCCGATGCCGGTCACGGTCTCGGGGTTGATCGCGCCGCAGCCGAGATGGTCCGCCTTCGGGTCGGCGACGAGCGCGGCGGCGCCGGCCGCGTCGCCGACCTGGCGCATCAGCAGGCGGTAATTCGCCAGCGAGGCGCAGCCGATCACCGGTGGGGATTTCTTCGCGGCGGGCGGCTCGGCGCGCGCGGATCCGAAGACGGTTCCGGTGAGGCAGAGGAGGAGCGGGAGGGCGGCGCGCATGGCGCTTCCTACCACGGGTGGGCGCGGCCGGGAGCTACCCCCTCGGGTCGGCCATGGTCCCGGCCCCGAGCGCGGCGGCGGGTTTCGCGGCGGGCTTGGCAGCCGCGCGGTCGGCGGCCTCGATCGCCTTCCAGCGGTTCGGCTGGGACACCAGCCCCCGCAGGGAGGCGAGGCTGGCCTCGGCCTCGGCGGGGGGCAAGTCCTGCCGCAACAGCGTGTCGGCCTCGGCGAACCGGCCCTTGAGGCCGAGCACCATGGCGAGGTTCGCCCGCACGCGGGCATCCGCCGCCGGGTTCTGGACGGCGCGGCGCAGCACCGTCTCGGCTTGGTCGAGCCGGCGGGCCAGCGCGTAGGACAGCCCGAGATTGGACAGGATCGCGGGCTCCTCCGGCCGGATCTTCAGCGCCGCCTCGTAGAAGCCCTGGGCGCGGGCGTGGTCGCCGAGCTGGTCGGCGGCGGTCCCCTGTGCCGACAGGATGCGCCAGTCCGGCTGGGAGGGCGTGTGGGCGTTCTGCAGGACCTCCTGCGCCTCCTGGAAGCGCCCGACCTCGACCAGCACCTTGCCGTAGGCGCCGAGCACCGCCTGGTCGCGCGGGTTGCGCAGGGCCGCCTGCTGCAGCACCGCGGCGGCCTGCGTCCGCTGGTCCGTGGCGCGCAGGGCCTGCGCGTAGCGCATCGCGCTGCCGAGATCGTTCGGGTTCTCGCGGTAGCGGACGCCCAGCCCCTCGACCTCGGCGCGGCCGAGGGGCGCGCGCGCGGCGGACGGGCCGATGGAGCCGGTGGTCTCGGGCGAGCGGGTCTGGCAGGCGCCGAGCGCGAGCGCGACGAGCGCAGCTGCCAAGAGGCGCAGGGCCGTGTTCATGGTCCGCTCCGGAAACGCAGAGGGACCGCACGAACTTCACGGCCCCGTCGGCCCGGGGTAGAGCGTTAACCCTAACCGGCGGTTAAACCGCATGACCTGCGCAGGTTGAGGAGATGACGGGGCCCATGGGCGGGACGCAGGACCACACGCACGACACCACGCCCGGCCTCCTGCCGGCCGGCACCCCGGGCGTTCCGGTGACCCTGGTCCCCGCCGCGGACTGGGCGGCGGTCGAGGCCGGTTTGGAACCGGCGCAGCGGGCCTTCGCGACGGCCACGGGCTTCGCCCCGAAGGCGGGACGCCTCGCCCTGTTGCCGGACGCGGAGGGCGGGCTCGGCCGCGTCCTGTTCGGCCTCGGTGACCCGGAGGCACCGGCCCACGACCGGCTGATCGCCGGCAAGCTGCCGGGCCTCCTGCCGGTCGGCACCTACCGGATGGAGGGCGCACCCGATCCGCACGCGGCGGCGCTCGCCTGGCTGATGGGCTCCTACGGCTTCCGCCGCTACCGTTCGGGTGGGACCGAGACGCCGCGCCTCGTGGCGCCCGAGGACGTGGATGCCGACGAGATCGACCGCGTCGCCGCGGCGGTCGCGCGCGGGCGCGATCTCGTCAACACGCCGGCCAACGATCTGGGGCCCGCCGAGATCGAGGCCGCCGTGCGCGCTCTGGCCGAGCGGCACGGGGCGCGGGTCGGCGTCACGGAGGGCGAGGATCTCGCCCGCGATTTCCCGCTGGTCCACGCGGTCGGGGCCGGCTCGCCGCGCGCGCCCCGGCTGATCGACCTGACCTGGGGGGCGGAGACGGCGCCGCGCGTGACGCTCGTCGGCAAGGGCGTGGCCTTCGACACCGGCGGGCTCGACATCAAGCCCTCGGCCGCGATGCTGCTGATGAAGAAGGACATGGGAGGCGCGGCAGCGGCCATCGCCGCCGCCGACATGGTGATGGGTGCTGGCCTCTCCGTGCGGCTGCGCCTCATCGTTCCGGCGGTCGAGAACGCGGTCTCGGGCGAGGCCTTCCGGCCGGGCGACGTGCTGCGCAGCCGCGCGGGGCTGACCGTCGAGATCGGCAACACCGACGCCGAGGGGCGCCTGATCCTCGCCGACGCGCTGGCGCTCGCCGACGCGGAGGAGCCCGATCTCCTCATCAACTTCGCGACGCTGACGGGCGCCGCCCGGGTGGCGCTCGGCCCCGACCTGCCGGCCCTCTTCACCGAGGACGACGCGCTGGCCGAGGCGATCGCGGCGGCGGGGCGCGCGGCGATCGACCCGGTCTGGCGTCTGCCCCTGCACGCGCCCTACGCCAGCTTGCTCGACTCGAAGGTGGCCGACCTCAACAACGTCTCGGGTGGACCCTTCGCGGGGGCGATCACCGCGGCGCTCTTCCTGCGCCGCTTCGCCCCGCGGACGCGGGCGCACGCGCATTTCGACCTCTACGGCTGGAACCCCTCGACCAAGCCCGGCCGGCCGGAGGGCGGCGAGGTGCAGACCGCGCGGCTGGTCTACGCCCTGCTGAAGGCGCGCTACGCGGCGGCGTAGGTCACCGCCCCAGCGGCAGGCCCGTCTCCACCAGCCGGGCCCAGAGCGAGGCGCCGAGCGGGGCGGCCGCGTCGTTGAAATCGTAGTGCGGGTGGTGGAGCGGGGCGCTGTCGCCGTTGCCGAGGAACAGGTAGGCGCCGGGCCGCCGCTCCAGCATGTAGGAGAAATCCTCCGCCGCCATCATCGGGGCGACGTTGCGCTCGACCCGTTCCTCGCCGACGAGCCCCGCGGCGACGTCGGCCACGAAGGCGGCTTCCGCCGGGTCGTTCTCGGTGACGGGATAGCTCGCGCCGAAATCGACGCTGCCCGCGGCCCCGAACGCGCTGGCGACGCCCTCGGTCAGGGCGACGATCTGGGCCTTGATCAGCGCCCGCACCTCCGCCGAGAGCGCACGCATCGTGCCCCGCAGCGTCACGCGCTGCGGCAGGACGTTGAAGGCCTCGCCGGCCTCCAGCGCGCAGACCGAGACCACGGCCGATTGCAGCGGGTCGACGTTGCGCGAGACGATCGATTGCAGAGCGAGCACCACGTGGCTCGCCACCACCACGCTGTCGACCGCCGCGTGCGGGAGCGCGGCGTGGCCGCCCCTTCCCTCGATCGTGATGGTGAAGCGGTCGGTCGAGGCCATGATCGGCCCGGGGCGGATCGCGAACTGGCCGAGCGGCAGACCCGGGATGTTGTGCATGCCGTAGACCGCCTCGATGCCGAAGCGCTCCATCAGCCCGTCCTCGACCATCGCCTCGCCCCCGCCCCCGCCCTCCTCGGCGGGCTGGAAGATCAGAACCGCCCGCCCGTCGAAATCGCGGGTCTCGGCGAGGTATCGGGCGGCGCCGAGCAGCATCGCGGTGTGCCCGTCATGCCCGCAGGCGTGCATCTTGCCCGGCACGGTCGAGCGGTACGCTAAGTCGCGCACCTCCTGGATCGGCAGCGCGTCCATGTCGGCGCGCAGGCCGATCGCCCGGTTCGAGCGCCCGCCCCGGCCCCGGATCACCCCGACCACGCCGGTGCGGCCGATGCCGGTGACGACCTCGTCGCAGCCGAAGGCGGTCAGCTTGTCGGCCACGAAGCCGGCCGTGCGCTCCACGTCGTAGAGCAGTTCGGGATGCGCGTGCAGGTCGTGCCGCCACGCGGTGATGGCGTCGGAGAAGGCCTGGATCCGGTCGATGGCGGGCATGGTGCGCTCGGGGCCGCTTGCGCTGCGGGCGGGTCCCGACCAGCAAACAGGGGGCCAACCGGGGCGTCAACGGGCAAGCGCGGCCGTGGGGCGGGAGAGCGCTGACCGCGCCGCCGCCCTCCCCCCTCCGCGGGGGAGGGTGGCGCCCGAAGGGCGACGGGAGAGGGGAACCACGGTGCAGGGTTGGGCTGTGCCCTGCATGAAGGCCGCGCCTCGTCCTGAAGCGTCGCCCCCTCTCTGCGGGACTACGTCCCGACCGGCCCCTGCTGACGCAGCAGCCGCCCTCCCCCGCAGAGGGGAAGGGAAAATCGCGCTCAGCCCGCCACCAGGCTGAGCTGCCGGATCGGCCGCTCGGGGCTCAAGCCCTGCGCCGCCGCGACGATGCCGCGGGCGTCGATGCCGAAATGGCGGTAGAGATCCGCCACGGTGCCGGTCTGGCCGAAGCGATCGACGCCGAGCGCCCGGGTGCGGTGGCCGTGCACGGCGCCGAGCCAGCCGAGCGTCGCCGGGTGCCCGTCGATCACCGTGACGAGGCCGCAATGGCGCGGCAGGCGCCCGAGCAGGGCCTCGACGTGGCTCTCGGCCCCCCGCTGCCAGCGCTCCCGCGCTCCTTGCGCGGCGCTCCAGCCGGCGTGCAGCCGGTCTGCCGAGGTGACGGCCAGCAGCCCCACATCGCGCCGGTCCTCCGCCATGCGGCCGACCGCCTCGATCGCCTCGGCGGCGACCGCGCCCGTATAGGCCACCACCACCTCGCAGTTCGGCCCCGGCTCGCGCAGCCAGTAGGCGCCGGCCACGATCGCGTCCGTCAGCTCCGTCGAGAGGGTGCGGCGCGGCTGCTCCAGGCCGCGGGTCGAGAGGCGCAGGTAGACCGAGCCGCCGGCCTCGCCGTCGCGCTGCACGTAGTCGAGGGCGTGGGCCATGATCGCCGACAGCTCGTCGACGAAGGCCGGCTCGTAGCTGGCGAGGCCCGGCTGCGACAGGCCGATCAGCGGCGTGCCGATCGACTGGTGGGCGCCGCCCTCGGGCGCCAGGGTCACGCCGGAGGGTGTGGCCGCGATGATGAAGCGGGCATCCTGGTAGCAGGCGTAGTTCAGGGCGTCCAAGCCCCGGGCGATGAAGGGGTCGTAGAGCGTGCCGATCGGGATCAGCCGCTCGCCGAAGAGGCGATGCGAGAGCCCGAGCCCGGAGAGGAGCAGGAACAGGTTCATCTCGGCGATGCCGAGCTCGATGTGCTGGCCCTGGGCGGAAAAATCCCAGGTGAAGGTCGAGGGAATGCGCTCGGCCCGGAACAGGTCGCGCAATTCCTCGCGGGCGAACAGGCCGCGCCGGTTCACCCAGCCGCCGAGATTGGTCGAGACTGTGACGTCCGGCGAGGTGGTGACGATGCGCTCGGTGATCGGCGCGTCCGAGCGGGCGAGATCGTTCAGGATCATGCCGAAACCCGCCTGCGTCGAGAGCGTCGGCTGGCGCGGGCAGGGAAAGTCCTGGGGCACGGGCAGCCGCGCGGCGTCGCGCAGGCGCGGGCCCTCGCGGAAGAAGGGCGCCCGGTCGATGAAGCGGCGCAGCTCGGCCTCCGGCAGCCGGGCGCCCGCGAAGGGCTCCCATTCCTGGCCGACGGGCACGCCCCGGCTCTCGCGGAACAGCTCCGTCTGGGCGGGGGTGAGGAGCCCCGAATGGTTGTCCTTGTGGCCGGCGAGCGGCAGGCCGTAGCCCTTCACCGTGTAGGCGATGAACACGGTCGGACGGTCGTTGTCGGCGCCCTCGAAGGCCTTGAGCAGGTTGACGAGGTCGTGCCCGCCGAGATTGCCCATGAGTTCGGCGAGCTGGTCGTCCGTGCGACGGTCGATGAGCGCGAGGGCGTCGGCGTCGTCGGCGAGGTCCTGGGTCAGGCGCCGCCGCCAGGCCGCCCCGCCCTGGAAGGTCAGGGCCGCGTAGAGCTGGTTCGGGGCGGTGTCGATCCAGGCGCGCAGGCGCGCGCCGCCCGCTTCCGCGAAGGCCGCATCCATCAGCGAGCCGTATTTGAGCACGACGACGTCCCAGCCGAACGAGCGGAAGATCTCCTCGAAGCGGCTGTAGAGGCCCTCGCGGATCACGGCGTCGAGGCTCTGGCGGTTGTAGTCGATGATCCACCAGGTCTTGCGCAGACCGTGCTTCCAGCCCTCCATCAGGGCCTCGAAGATGTTGCCCTCGTCCATCTCGGCGTCGCCCAAGAGCGCCACCATGCGGCCCTCGGGGCGGTCGAGGCCCCAGCCGTGGGCGCGGACGTAGTCGCGCACGAGCGAGCCGAACAGCGTCTGGGCGACGCCGAGGCCGACCGAGCCGGTCGAGAAGTCGACGTCGTCGGTGTCCTTGGTCCGCGAGGGATACGATTGAACGCCGCCGAACCCGCGAAAATTCTCCAGCTTCTCACGGGTCTGGCGGCCGGCGAGGTACTGGAGCGCGTGGAAGACCGGGCCCGCATGAGGCTTCACCGCGACCCGGTCCTCGGGGCGGAGCACGCCGAAATAGAGCGCCGTCATGATCGTGGCGAGCGAGGCCGAGGAGGCTTGGTGGCCGCCGACCTTCATGCCGTCGTGGTTCGGCCGCACGTGGTTGGCGTTGTGGATCATCCAGGTCGAGAGCCACAGCGCCTTGCGCTCCAGCTCGGCGAGGTAGGGCAGGCGCGGGTCTGCGGTGCGCGGGTCTGCTTGGCGCGGATCGGTCATCGGGCTCTGGCCTCGTCGGATGCCCGATCAATCTGGCACCGGCCTCGCGGCAGGAGTTGCCAAATACGCTGGCATCGGGAAGATCATTGGCAGGATCTGCCAATCGGTGACGGGGACGAGGCGCATTCATGCCGGAACGGCGGATCGACGCGATCGACCGGAAGATCCTGGCCGAGCTGCAGCGCGACGGCCGAATCACGATCCAGGACCTCGCCGGACGTGTCGGCCTCTCGCCCTCCCCGGCCCTGCGGCGGATCCGGATGCTTGAGGAGGCCGGCATCCTCCGGGGCTACGTGGCCCTGGTCGATCAGGCCAAGGTCGGGCTGCCGATCAGCGTGTTCGCCTCGGTGAAGCTGGAGCGCCAGCGCGAGGAGGAACTCGACCGCTTCGCCGAGGCGGTGGCGCGCTGGCCGGAGGTGGTCGAGTGCTACCTGATGACCGGGCGGCACGACTACCTCGTGCGCGTGGTGGTGCCGGATCTGGCCGCCTACGAGCGCTTCCTGAAGGACAAGCTCACCCGCCTCGACGGTGTCGGCTCGATCGAGTCGAGCTTCGCGCTGGGGCAGGTGAAATACACGAACGTCCTGCCGGTGTGAGCCCGATCTCCGGTTGGTCAGTTCTGATACCGGCGGAGGCCCTCCCCCCGCGTGCGGGCTACCGGATTCACACAACGGGTGCAGATACCCACCGCGCGCTCCCTCCCCCCTCTGCGGGGGAGGGTGGGCCGGCCGTGAGGCCGGGTCGGGAGAGGGGACCCCAGCGAACAGAGGAGGTGCGGCCTTCATGCAGGGCTGAGCCACATCCTGCAGCGTCGCCCCCCTCTCCCGTCGCCCTTCGGGCGCCACCCTCCCCCGCAGAGGGGGGAGGGAGCGCGCGCGGTCCATCCGACGAGATGTGTGAATACGGTAGGCGCACGAGGCGAGGGATTCCGTGCCGCTCGAACAACCCACCTACGCCGCCGGCACCAACAGCAGCCCGTGGCAGTCCGGCCCCTCCGCGTAGGCGACGCCCCCTGTCCGGCGCACCGGGCAGCCCGCTCCGTCGAGCGCGTCCGCCGCCGCGTCGAGATCGCGGACCGCGAGGACGAGGCGGCTCGTGGCGCGGTCGCGGGGGCCGTAGGGCGGCGGGCTGGGCGGGGCGGCCGGGCGGCGGTAGTGCAGCAGTTCGAGGTGGAGCGTTCTGGAGGCCGCCGGCTCCAGGGCGAGCACGTCGACCTCCGGGTCGGGGAGGCCGTCGAGCCGGGCCTGCGCCTCGCCGCGGTTGAGGCCGCGCTGGACGACGCGGAAGCCGAGGGCGTCGCGGAAGACCGCGAGCGCCCGTTCGAGGTCGGTCACGGCGAGCGCGGAGTGGTCGATGCCGAGGAACAGGCCCGGCGCGTCCTGCCAGCGCGCGGCCGGCGCGCCGCCGGGGAAGTGGATCAGCTCGACCGGGTGGCCGTCGGGATCGCGGAATTTGAAGGCGGTGACGCCGCCGGAGGCCGGGGGCAGCGCCTGCGGACCGTGCGTGCTGATCGCGGCCGGGTGGTGGGCGACGAGGCGCGCGGCGGCCGGCTCCATGGCACGCACCGGGATCGCGACGTGCTGGAAGACCGGGTCGTTCGCGCGCGCCGCCAGTGGATAGGGCGTGCCGGGCGGGTCGAAGGCCAGGAAGGCGAGCATCTGGCCGCCGAGTCGCATCCGCAGCCGACGGGCGTCGGTGCCTGCAAGCCCCAGCGCCGCCAGGATTGGCTCCGGCACCGGCTCGGGCGGCGCGACCGCCGCGAAGCCGAGCGCGTCGCGATAGAAGGTCTCCGTCCGGTCGAGATCCGCCACCGTGCGGCTCACCGCGACGATGCACCGGACGAGGGGTGCGTCCTGCCGGTCCTGCGCCATCGTCCGCTCTCGCTGATCCCCGGCCACGGCACGCGCGGATATAGGGTCCTCAGGCGCGCTTCACGCCCAGCCCCCGCTGACGCCGTGGGGCGGCCGGCGGGGGCTCGTCGGCGGCGAGGTCGTCGAGAATCGGGCAGTCGGGCCGGTCGTCGCCGCAGCAGGTCTCGGCCAGCCGCTCCAGGCTGCGGGCCATGCCCTCCAGCTCGGCGATCCGCCGCCGCAGGAGGGCGATCTGCTCCAGGGCGATCACCTTCACGCCCGCGCTCGGGCGGCCGCGGTCGCGCCAGAGGGCGAGCAGGTCCGCGATGGCCTCGACGCTGAAGCCGAGGTCGCGGGCCCGGCGCACGAAGCGCAGGGTGTGGATGTCGGCCTCGCCGTAGGTGCGGTAGCCGGATTCCAGCCGGGCTGCGGGCGCCAGCAGGCCGGTCTCCTCGTACCAGCGGATCATCTTGGCCGAGACGCCGGTGAGCCGGGCCGCCTCGCCGATGGTGACGCGCGCCTCGCTCATGCGGGGCTCCCGGCGGGGACGGCGCGCCCGCCCGCCCGGCGCAGGCGCAGCGCGTTGCCGAGGACGAAGGTGCTGGAGAGCGCCATCGCGCTGGCCGCGAGCACCGGCGAGAGGCTGGGACCGCCCACGACCGCGAGCGCCCCGGCCGCGACCGGGATCAGCGCGACGTTGTAGGCGAAGGCCCAGAACAGGTTCTGGCGGATGTTGCGCATCACCGCGCGCGACAGGTCGAGCGCCTCCACCAGCGCGCCGGGATCGGCCGCCATCAGCACCACGTCGGCGCTCTCGACCGCGATGTCGGTGCCGGTGCCGATGGCGAGCCCGACATCGGCCTCAGCGAGCGCGGGGGCGTCGTTGATGCCGTCGCCCACGAAGGCGACGGGCCCGTGGGCCGCCCGCAGGGCGCGAAGGGCCTCGACCTTGCCGGCGGGCAGCATCTCGGCCGAGACCGCCTCGATGCCGAGGTTTTTCGCGATGCCCTCGGCCGCGCGCCGCTCGTCGCCCGTGAGCATCGCTACCGCGAGGCCGCGGGCCCGGAGCGCCGCCACCGCCTCGCGGGCGCCCGCCTTGATCGGGTCGGCGACGGCGAGCACCGCGGCGTGGCGTCCGTCGAGGGCGAGGTGCAGCGGGCTCGATCCCGCCGCCGCCAGCGCCTCGGCCCGCGCCGCCAGGTTCGGATCCGCCGCGATGCCGAGCCGGTCGAGCCAGCGCCGGGCGCCGATCGCGACCGCGCGGCCTCCCACGCGGCCGCGCACGCCGTGCCCGGCCTCCGCCTCGAAGCTTTCGGGCTCCGGCACCGCGAGGCTGCGGGCGCGCGCCCCCGCCACAATCGCGGCGGCGACCGGGTGCTCGGAACGGCTCTCCAGCCCGGCGGCCAGCCCCAGGATCTCGGCGGCGTCATGCCCGGGGGCGTCGAGGGCGGTGAGACGCGGGCGGCCCTCGGTGAGCGTCCCGGTCTTGTCGAGGGCGACGGCGCGCACGCTCTGCAGGCGCTGCAGCGCCGTTCCGTCGCGGAACAGGATGCCGCGTCGCGCCGCCCGGCCGGTGCCGACCATGATCGAGGTCGGGGTGGCGAGCCCCATGGCGCAGGGGCAGGCGATGATCAGCACCGCGATGGCGTGGACGAGGGCTGGGCCGAGCGCGGGTGCGGGCGCCAGCGCCAGCCAGGCCGCGAACGTCGCGAGCGCCGCCGCGATCACGGCCGGCACGAAGCGCCCGGTCACCCGGTCGACCAGGGCCTGGATCGGCAGCTTGGCCCCTTGCGCCCGCTCGACCATGCGGGCGATCTGGGCGAGCACCGTGTCGGCCCCGACCGAGCCGACCCGCAGGTCGAGGCTGCCGCCCCGGTTGACCGTGCCGCCGACGGTCGCCGCGCCGGGTGCCTTGCGCACCGGCGCCGGCTCACCCGTCACCATGCTCTCGTCGACGAAGCTCTCGCCCGCGACCACGACGCCGTCCGCCGCGACCCGCTCGCCGGGGCGGACTCGCACCACGTCGCCGACCTTCAGCGCGGCGAGCGGCACCTCGGCCTCGGTCCCGTCCCGCACCACCCGGGCAGTCCGCGGGGCGAGGTCGAGCAACTGGGCGATGGCCTCGCCGGTGCGCCCGCGCGCCCGCGCCTCCAGGGTGCGCCCGAGCAGGATCAGGGTGACGATGAGGACGCTCGCCTCGAAGTAGAGATGCCGGCTTCCCGCGGGCAGCAGGTCCGGCGCGACGGTCGCGACCAGGGAGTAGAGGTAGGCGGCGCCGGAGCCGAGCGCCACGAGGGCGTTCATATCCGGGTGGCCGCGCAGCAGGCCGGGCACCCCTTGGGCGAAGAAGCGCCGGCCGGGGCCGGCGAGCACCAGCGTCGCGAGCCCGGCCTGGAGCCAAGCGGCACCGTCGGCCCCGAGGATGCCCGCCACCGCGTGGTGGAAGCCCGGGACGACGTGTCCGCCCATGTCGAGCACCACCACCGGCAGGGCGAGGAGCGCGGCGATCAGGGCATCGCGGCGCAACGCCCGCGCCTCCCGGGCCCGGGCCGCGTCCGGCGCGGGCGGGGCCTCGGCGTCCAGGGGCTTGGCCGCGTAGCCCGCGGCCTCGACCGCGGCGGCGAGGTCGGCGGGGGCGACGACCCCGGCGCGGTGGCGCACGACGGCCCGGCCCGTCGCGAGGTTGACCGCGGCGCCGAGCACGCCGGGCACGGCCGCCAGCGCCCGCTCGACGCGGCCGACGCAGGACGCGCAGGAGAGGCCGGAGACGGCGAGCGCCGTCTCGGTCTCGGGCACGGCGTAGCCCGCTGCCTCCACGGCCGCGGCGGCCTCCGCAGGGGTGGTGCCGGGTTCGAGCCGCAGGCTCGCCCGGCCGGTCGCGAGATTGACGCTGACGGCGCTCGCGCCCGGCAAGCGGCCGAGCGCCCGCTCCACGCGGCCGACACAGGCGGCGCAGCTCATTCCCTCGACCGGGAAGCTGACGGGTGCGGCACTCTGTGCGGACATGGTGGCGGACATGGTGGAACGAGGCTCTGTCTCCATGCCGGAGCATGTGGGCCTTCCCATGATGGGAAGGTCAAGACGCCGCCCGCGGTTCCTCCGACGTCGGCCGGCTTCGCGTCGGGCGCGAACCGCGCCTCGCTTCGCCGAGCCGCCCGGACAGCCGGCTGTCACGAGAAAGCACCATGAGAGAAGGGGCGGCCCCCTGCGGAGCCGCCCCTTGTCCCGATCCATCGAAGGCCGGCCCCACGGCCGGTCGGCGCCGTCCGGCGAACCCCTCCCGCCGCGGGCGGGAGGGCGCTTCGGACCTCAGGGCGCCATGTCTGGCACCGCCTTGACGGTGCCCGTCTCGGCGGGGGCCGCCGGCTGCACGGGAGCGGCGACCGCCTGCGGCGGGGGCGTGAGCTGCAGCGTCTCGCTCGTGTAGGCCAGCGCCTCGTAGGCGCGTCGCGGGTCGTCGTTCAGCTTCGTGCCGTAGCTCGGCACGATCTGGCGGATCTTGGCCTGCCACTCGGGGCTGGCCACCTTCTGGGCGAAGACCTTCTCCAGCACGTTCAGCATGATCGGCGCCGCCGTCGAGGCGCCCGGCGAGGCGCCGAGCAGCGCCGCGATGGTGCCGTCCTTCGCGCTGACGATCTCCGTGCCGAGCTTCAGCACGCCGCCCTTCTCCGGGTCGCGCTTGATGATCTGCACGCGCTGCCCGGCCTGAATCAGCCGCCACTCGCTCTTCTTGGCGTTGGGGAAGTACTCGCGCAGGGCCTGGTAGCGGTCCTCGTCGGAGAGCATCACCTGGCCGGCCAGGTACTCGATCAGCGGGTACTGCTCGACGCCGACCTTCACCATCGGCCAGACGTTGCTGGTCGTGGTCGAGGTCAGCAGATCGAAATACGAGCCCTCCTTCAGGAACTTGGTCGAGAAGGTCGCGAAGGGCCCGAACAGGATCACCCGCTTGCCGCCGAGCACCCGCGTGTCGAGGTGCGGCACCGACATCGGCGGCGCGCCGACCGAGGCCTTGCCGTAGGCCTTGGCGAGGTGGCGGATCGCCACGTCCGGGTTCTCGTTGACGAGGAACGAGCCGCCCACGGGGAAGCCCGCGTAGTCGTCGCCCTCCGGGATGCCGGACGCCTGCAGCAGGTGCAGCGCGCCGCCGCCCGCGCCGATGAACACGAACTTGGCCTCGACCGTCTGCCGGGTGCCGTCCTTCAGGTTCTTGGCGGTGACCTGCCAGCCGCCGTCCTTGGTGCGGGCGATGCCCTCGACCTCGGTGGAGAGGCGCAACGCGAAGTTCGGCCGGGCCTGGAGCGAGGCGATGTACTGGCGGGTGACCTCGCCCCACTCGCAATCCGTGCCGACCGGCGACCAGGTGGCGGCGACCCGCTGCTTCGGGTCACGCCCCTCCATCATCAGGGGGACCCACTGCTTCAGCCGCTCGGGATCCTCCGAGTAGTCCATGCCGGCAAAGAGCGGGCTCGCCTTCAGCGCCTCGTGGCGCTTCTTGAGGAAGCGGATGTTGTCCTCGCCCCAGACGAAGCTCATGTGGGGCGTGGAATTGATGAACGTGCGCGGATCCTTCAGCACGCCCTGCCGGACCTGCCAGGCCAGGAACTGGCGGGTGATCTGGAAGGCCTCGTTGATCTTGACCGCCTGGTCGATCCGGACGGTGCCCTTGGAATCCTCCGGCGTGTAGTTCAGCTCGGCCAGCGCCGAGTGGCCGGTGCCGGCATTGTTCCAGCCGTTCGAGCTCTCCAGCGCCACGCCGTCGAGCCGCTCGACCATCTCGATCGACCAGCCGGGCTCCAGCTCGCGCAGCCAGACGCCGAGCGTGGCGCTCATGATGCCGCCGCCGATCAGCAGGACGTCGACCTTGCGGGCCGGGGCCTGGCCCAGCACCGATCCGGGCACGGCCGAGACCGCGAGCCCTGCCAGCGCACCGCCGACGAGCTGCCGACGGCTCAGCGGAAGCGCATTATGCTGCGCGGTCTGGTGGCGGGCCTGCACTTTATCGTCAGTATTCATAATTTTTTTGCGCCGGATCTAAAGAATTCTTCTCGCGATCGCCGCGCTACATCAGGCGTGGCTGCAAGACAATCCGGCGGTTACATGGCTGCCATGCGCTGAAATCTTTAACGGTTCCAGAAGGCTGCGCGGGCCCCGAACCGCCCGATCGTCAGGATTGACGGGCGGCCCAGGCCATGACGGCGGAGATGTGCCAGGCGTTGATCCCGAGGAGCAGGCAGCTGGACGCGATCAGCACGATCCAGTCCCAGATGCCGGAGGGCGCCTCGGATTGCCGCGCCTTCAGGAAGAGGCTCGCCGTGACCAAGAGGGCGACCGCGAGGGGAAGCCAGAGTCCCGGGCCCTTGCCGGCGAACGATGCCGGCTCCCCGGGGAGCGACCATTGCATCGGAACTCTCGAGGTCTCGATACGGGGCGCGGCATAGAGGTTGATCCCCGCCAGCCCGGCGGGCCTGACGAAGCGCGCCGCCTGTCCGAGGTAGGGCAGGAGCTTGGCCGCGGTGGGAGGCATGAGGGTCACCCGGGAGGCGCATGGACGGCCCTACCGTCGCACGGGCCGTCGCGCCCGTCGCACGGACGGGGTCGGACGCCTCCCGCCATGGTTTACGGATGACCGGAACCGGTTCCGCCCAAGCTCTGCCCGAGGCCCGCTCAAGCCTCGCCCAAGCCCCGCGCAAGGGAGGCGCCGTAACCCCCGGTCTCACGCTAGAGGCGCCATGAGGGCGCCGGCAGGGCGCCTCGCGGCGCCGCGCCGCCGTATCGGGGACTTCCGCCTATGGGCATCGGAATCGGCCTGCTCATCGCCATCGGCTGCATGCTCGGCGGCTTCGTCGCCATGGGCGGCCACCTCATCGTGATCTGGCAGCCCTGGGAGTTCGTGATCATCGGCGGCATGGCGGCCGGCGGCATGGTGATGGCCAACCCGATGAAGACGGTGGTCGATTCCGGCAAGGCCACCATGGAGGCGATCACCGACAAGGTCCCGAAGCGCAAGGACTTTCTGTCGCTCCTGGGCCTCCTGCACGCTCTCCTGCGCGAATTGAAGACCAAGCCGCGCAACGAGGTCGAGACGCATTTCGACGATCCGGCCAATTCCGAGATCTTCAAGGGCTACCCGGAGGTGACCAAGAACCAGGACCTGGTGATGTTCATCTGCGACTATTGCCGGCTGATCCTGATCGGCGGTGCCCGGAGCCACGAGATCGAGGCGCTGATGGAGGAGGAGATCAGCACCCACAAGAAGTCGGTGCTGAAGCCCTACAACGCCATCAACACGGTGGCCGAGGCTCTGCCAGCGCTCGGCATCGTGGCGGCGGTGCTCGGCATCGTGAAGGCGATGGGCGCGCTCGACCAGTCGCCCCAGATCCTCGGCGGCCTGATCGGCGCGGCGCTGGTGGGCACCTTCATCGGCGTGTTCGCCTCCTACGGCGTGCTCGCCCCGCTCGCCGTCAAGATCAAGAGCGTGCGCGAGAAGCAGTGCGCCGTGTTCACCATCACCAAGCAGAGCCTGATCGCCTACATGAACGGGGCGCTGCCCCAGATCGCGGTCGAGCACGGCCGCAAGGGCATCGCCTCCGCCGACCGTCCGACCATCGACGAGGTCGAGGCCGCCACCGTGCCGGGCGCCCGCGCGGAAGCGGCCTGAGGCATCCCCGATGGAGACCCACGCCCCCCGTTCCGCGGCTCAGCCCGCGATCCTGCGCGACCCGGCGGGCATCCGGGCGCGCATCCAGGAGGCCGCCGGCCTGTCCCTCGACAGGCTGCCGATGCTCCAGCTCATCCTGGACCGGCTGGCCACCGCCTGCGGCGACGCGCTCAAGCACCGGGTCGCCTCGACGGTGTTCTACGCCCTCTCGGGCGTCGAGAGCGGGCGCTTCGGCGACTTCCTCGACGTGCACGAGCACAACGCGGTGGCGGGCATCTTCCACGCGCCGGGCTGGGACGGGCACATTCTGGTCGGGCTCGACCGGGACCTGCTCTACACGATGGTCGAGGTGCTGTTCGGCGCCGACGGCTCGGAGCCCGCGGTCGAGGACGAGCGCGCCTTCTCGGCGATCGAATTACGCGTCGCCCAGATGGTGTTCGAGCAGGTGGGCAAGGCGCTCGAGGCCGCCTTCGGCCTCGTCTCGCAGACCGCCTTCCGGCTGGAGCGCACCGAGACCCGCATGGAGTTCGCGGTGATCGGCCGGCGCACGAACAACGCCGTGCAGGCCAAGTTCCTGTTCCAGGCGCTCAGCCGCAGCGGCGAGATGTTCCTCGTCATCCCGCAGGCGCTGCTGAACCCGCTGCGCCCGAGCCTCGCCAAGGTGCTCACCGGCGAGTCGACCGCGCGCGACCCGCGCTGGTCGAGCCAGATCGCCGCCGAGGTGCAGAAGGCCGAGGTGACGCTGCGCGCCGTGCTGGAGGAGCGCCACCTGACGCTCGGCGAGATCGCCGGCCTCCAGGTCGGCCAGGTCATCGGGCTCGATGCCACGCCCGCGACCCGGATCAAGCTCGAGGGCAACGACCGGCCGCTGTTCTGGGCCCGGGCCGGACAGGCGCAGGGCTCGTACGTGCTGCGGATCGACGAGGTCATCGCCCAGGACGGCAAGGATACCAAGAACATCCAGGACAAGGACGGAGCCCATGGCCTCGCTGGTTGACGGCGTGCTGCTCACCGCGCTGGTCGCCACCAGCGCCTGCGTGGTGCCGATGTACCTGAAGCTCAAGCGCCTCGACCGAGCCCAGGCCGAGTACGGCCGGGCGGTGGCCGCCTCCGGCCATGCGCTTGCGAGCGCGGGCGAGGCCGTGCGCAGCTTCGCGGGCGAGGGCCGCGAGGTGCTCGACGCGCTCGGCCGCAAGATCGAGGAGGCGCGCGCCACGCTGGCCGAGCTGGAGGCGGCGCGCGCGCGGCTTGAGGCGCGCCGCGACGCGCCTCCCGCTGCCTGAGTCCGCAGCCCCGGTCCCCACGAGCCAGCGACAGCCTCGCATCAGCCAGGCCCGCTAGAACCGCCATCGCCGCACGGTCCACGCCCCCGAGTCCCCGATGAGCACCAGCCCCTTCCCCGACACCGAGACTCCTTTCGCGGCCGCCGAGCCCCGCGTCGGCGACGGGCGCAACCTCGATTCGATCCTGCGCATCCCCGTCCTGGTGCAGGTGGTACTGGGCTCGGCCACCATGCCGGTCGCCAACCTGATGAAGCTCGGCCGCGGCGCCGTGGTGCCCCTCGACCACCGGGTCGGCGAGCCCGTCGACGTGATGGTCAACGGCCGCGTCGTCGCCCGCGGCGAGATCGTCATCGTCGAGGAGGATTCCTCCCGCTTCGGCGTCTCGCTGACCGAGGTGGTCGGCCCGGCCGATTCCGCCCCGGCCGCCTGAGGCCGCAACCGTGGCGGCAGCTCCCCTGGCAGCACCTGCCCTGGCCCCACCCGTGCCGCCCCTGGCGGTGCCGGCCTCCGCGCTGCCCTCGCGCGGGGCGGGGCGCCAGCTCGCGCCGGTCGACCGCGTCGCCACCCTGCTGCTCGCCATGGGCAAGCCGGCCGCCGGCCGTCTGCTCAAGTATTTCGAGCCCGACGAGATCCGGCGCATCACGCGCTCGGCGGTGCAACTCGGTGCGGTCAGCCCGGACCAGCTCGACGGCGTGATCGAATCCTTCGCTGTCGAGTTCGCCAGCGGGGCGAGCCTCGTCGGCACCGTGCAGGAGGTCGAGAAGCTCCTCACCGGCCTGATCCCCGCCGAGCAGCTCTCCGAGCTGCTATCCGAGGTGCGCGGCAACGGCGCCCGCTCGGTCTGGGAGCGCATGTCGGCGGCCTCCGAGAGCGTGCTGGCGAGCTACCTCGTGAAGGAGCATCCCCAGACCGGGGCACTGATCCTCTCGCGCATCAAGCCGGCGGTGGCCGCCAAGGTGATGAGCCAGCTGCCGGCGCCGCTGCGCAACACGCTGATGCGCCGCATGCTGAGCTTCAAGCCCGTGGACGACGAGATCCTGTCCATGCTGGAGCGCGCCCTGCTCGAGGACTTCATGGCCAACGGCGCGCGCAATTCCGGCGCCGACACCCACGCCAAGATGGCCGACATCATCAACAAGATGGACCGGGCCCAGATGGACGAGGCGCTCGCGGCGCTCGCCGACGCGCGCCCGAAATCGGTCGAGATCCTCAAGGGCCTGCTCTTCACCTTCGACGACATCGTCAAGCTGGCGCCGCGCGCCCGCACCACCCTGTTCGACGCGGTGCCCAACGACCGCCTCGTCCTGGCCCTCAAGGGCACGGACGCGGAGTTCCGGGGCGTCATCCTGTCGGCGCTCTCGGCGCGCGTGAAGCGCATGGTCGAGCACGAGCTGAACGGCGGCGAGCCGGCGGCCCAGCGCGACGTCATGGAGGCGCGCCGCTCCATCACGGATCTGGCCATGGACATGGCGAGCCGCGGCGAGATCGAGATCAACCCGGAGGAGGGCGGTGGCGATGCGCTCATCCGCTAGATCCGATCGGCGCCCGATCGGCTCCAGCTTCCCCTGGTGCGCTCGGTCCGGTGCCCGGACCGAACGGGATCCGGCGCACGCAGCCAAGGTCACGCAGGCTGCGCAACCTGGCCTGCGCCGGCGCGCAGCCGCGCTGGCGCCATTCGGGCGGGAGCTTGCCTCCTGTTCCGGCGCGGGACCCGGGCGCCGATCCCGCGTGGGACCTGTAACCGCCGACCGCCCGCATGGCTGAGGACGTCGACCACGAGAGCAAGACCGAGGCCCCGACCGAGCGCCGCGTGCGCGAGGCGCTCGACAAGGGCAACATCCCGTTCTCGCGGGAGGCGCCGGTCTTCGCCTCCGTCCTCGGGCTCCTGATCGGGCTCAGCCTGTTCGCGCGGGGACAGGCCGCCCAGCTCGCGCGGGATCTCGCGCCCTTCTTCGATCATCCGCGCGGCTTCGCGCTGGACAGCGCGGGGGACGTGGCGCTGCTGCTCCAGGCGGTCGCGGGCGCCACCGCCCGCTTCCTCCTGCCCTTCCTCCTCCTGCTCGCCGCCTGCGGCCTCTCCGCCTCGATCCTGCAGAACGTCCCGCGCCTCGTCGCGGAGCGGATCCTGCCGAAGTGGAGCAACGTCTCGCCGGCCTCGGGCTTCGGGCGGATCTTCGGGCGCTCGGGTCAAGTCGAGTTCCTGAAATCTGTCCTTAAAGTCCTCGGTGTCAGTCTGGTGGTCGTCCTGCTCCTGCGCTCGGAGCGGCAGAAAGCCGTGAATGCCATGTTCGTCGATCCGAGCCAGCTGCCGGAGCTGATCCTCACCATCTCGATCCGCCTCGTCTCGGCGGTGTCGATCGCCACCATCGTGATCGTGGCGGGCGACCTCGTCTGGGCGCGGCTGCGCTGGCAGCGCTCGCTGCGGATGTCGGTGCAGGACGTCAAGGACGAGCACAAGCAGTCCGAGGGTGACCCGACCGTGAAGGCGCGCCTGCGCTCGCTCGCCCAGGACCGCTCGCGCAACCGCATGCTGGCCGCCGTCCCCCGCGCCACCGTGATCATCGCCAACCCGACCCACTTCGCCGTGGCGCTCCGCTACGAGCCCAGCGAGAACCCCGCCCCCCTGGTTGTGGCCAAGGGCCAGGACCTGATCGCCCTGCGCATCCGCGCCATCGCCGAGGAGAACGGCATCGCGGTGATCGAGGACAAGCCTCTCGCAAGGTCCCTGTACGATGCTGTGCAGGTGGATCAGACGATCCCGGCCGAGTTCTACCGGGCGGTCGCCCAGATCCTCTTCTTCCTGTTCGCGAGGCCCCGATGATCCCCCAGGCCTACGACCCGGCCCTCGGCCGGACCGCCCCGGCCGACGTGATCGCGGCCTCCGAGCAGGTCTTCGCCGAGGAGCTGCGCGACTTCATCGCCGAGCTGTGCCTGCTCGACGGCGGCGTGCTGATCGGCTGGGTTCGGGGAGAGCACCACGGCAACATCGCCGACCTCGTCGCCTCCTCGGCCGAACCCTTCTTCAAGGACGCGACGCTGGCCTACGCGGACGCCGCCGACGTGACGCTCGCCTGGGGCCGCTCGCTCCAGGTCGTTCTCGACATGGAGTTCGTGACGAAGCCCGTGACGGTGTTCTTCAAGCTCGTCCTCGACGGCTACTTCGCGGGCGTGGCGATCCAGCGGATCCTCGCCGAGGCCGAGCCGCCCTTCTCGCCCGACGTGCTGGCCCGCGCCCTCTCCGACGCGCGCCTGGAGCGCGCCCGCGCCTGAGGCCTTGCCGTGGCCGCTCCGGGATGTCGCCCGGACGTCCCTCCGGCAACGGTGTTCCCGCGCCGCGGGATGGCGCGCTGGGCAGAAGATCTGCGTAGTCTTCCGGCATATCCGCAACACCGGCCGAAAAGTGCGCGCGCTGTCCCGTGGCGGCGTTGACCTGCGGCCCAGGACGAAACATCTCAGGAATCGCGCAGCGCGTCTCAAGAATCCGGGGGGAGCGGGGACGGCCGACATAATTGCGCCATACAATTTTCGGTTGTATATCGCCGCATATCTAGAAGATGCGGTGTCGCGACGGTCGGGGAAGATCCGCTGAACACCGGGGATTGGGGCGGATGTACTGCTTGGTGGATGCCAGGGAATCGGTGAACGCCGGTTACGCGGCGAGCTTCGACCGCGAGGGGGTGTCGGCCTTCGGGCTCTCGCCGGAGGAGTTCACCGGCTGGCTGCAGACCGCCTCGCGCGGCGACCTCGACGCGGTCCAGGGCTTCCTGCTCGGCGATTTCGAGGACCGGGCGAAATGCGCCGGGATCATCCGCAAGCACTCCCGCGCGCCGATCATCGCGCTCGCCGACCAGCGCTCCCTGGAACAGACCCTCGTCCTGTTCGACGCCGGCATCGACGACGTGCTCCCCAAGCCCGTGCACGTGCGCGAGATCCTGGCCCGCTCGGAGGCGATCTGGCGCCGGGTGAACGGCGGCGTGCTTCCGGCGGCGCCGGGCGCCGAGGCCCCGGCCCGGCCGGAGCGCCTGCGGGTGTTCTTCGACGGGCGCGACCCGGAGGTGGACGGCGAGCCCCTGCCCCTGCCCAGGCGCGAGCGGCACATCCTCGAATACCTCGTGCGCAACCGCGGCCGGCGGCTGACCAAGGCGCAGGTCTTCAACGTGATCTACGGCGTCTACAGCAACGGCGTCGAGGAGAGCGTGGTCGAGGGCCACGTGAGCAAGCTGCGCAAGAAGCTCAGCCAGCGCCTCGGCTACGACCCGATCGAGGCCAAGCGCTACATGGGCTACGTCTACGTCGGGTAGAAGGCGGGCGCCTCCCGATCGATCGGCCGGGTCCGGACACGACAAAGCCCGCCGCGGGGAACCGGGCGGGCTGCATCGTCTTAAGGTGGATCGTTGTCCGGCCGCGCGGGGCGGCCGTGTGGCGGATCAGGCGAGCGTCGGGACGGCACCGGCCGTGCCGGCATTCTGCGCGTCGCCGTCGAAGGTCTTGGCCAGGGCGATCACGAGCGAGACGTGGACGGCGGCGGCGAAGGGGAGAAGAGCGAGAGCGGCGAGGAGGGTCATCGGAAGGCGTCCTGTGGTGCGCTGCGATGAGGCTTATATCGCACTGCACGCGCGCTTCTGGTATACCACATGCCTCAGACCCGGCATGCAGCTTCCGCATGACTGCACGGTGCCTGAACCGGCGGCCTGCGGCCGGGTTAGGGTCTGACCTTCGGTGTCGGCGCTCAACCTCGCTTCCGACCCTGAACGATCCTACGGCGCCGCGCGATCCCGGACCGGCTCCATTCCCATCGCCTGGATCGCGGCCGTGGTTTGATCCGAGCCGAGGAAGCCCGTCAGCAGCGCTGCCGCCTCCGGATCGCGCGACGACCGTGTGATGGCGGCGGTGAACGTCTGGACGAGCTGGACCGCATCGGGGAGCGGGCCCACCGGCTCGATCCCGGCGATGTTCACCAGCTCGCTGATGGGCCCGAGCGCGATGTCGGCCTCCCCCGCAGCGAGCGCGGCCGCGGATTCCGTGCCTCTCGGAAAGACCTTCGACCGGACGGTGCCGGCGATGCCGAGCCTTGGAAGGACCTCGTTCAAGATGAAGAGGCCGCTGGTGCTGCCCGGCATCACGACGAGACGGGCCTCCAGCAGGGTGCGCGTCAGCGCCTCGACGGAGCCGATATCCGGCCTGCGCGTGCCCGCGCGTACGGCCGCCGCGAGGGGCGCGGTGGCCAGCTCGACCGGTGAGCCTTCCACGATCAGACCGGCCTCGACCAGCGCGTGCAGGCCTTCGTTCGAGAGGATCACGACGTCGACATGCGTACCGCGGTCGAGCTGGGCGCGGATGGTCTTCGGCCCGGTCCCCTGCGAGGCCCCCGACAGCGTCGTGACCGCGATGCCCGTCGCGCGCTCGAACGCCGGCACGACCTCTTGGTAGGCGAGCGCGAAACCTCCGGAGATCATGACGGTGAGTTCCGCCGCGGTGGTGCTCGTTGCCGTCATCGGTCCAAACCCGAAGGCCGCAGAATGGGGACGCGTGAGCCGCGCAGGAGCTTGTCGCCAGCGCGGGATCCGGGATGGACCCGATTCGCTGCCGGCACCGCACCGTCGTACCGCCTGGCCGGGCCGCTTTCCAGCCGGTGGAGGCGTCGGCGGACGTGGCGTGCGGGCTCATGGATGCAGGTTGCCGGCGGCGCGGTTTGGGCTGAAGCTGACGCCGGTCGGATCCAGAGGAGACAGTCCCGTCGTGTCCACCGAACCCGTCAAGGGTCCCGCGTCGTACTTCCCCTCCATCGAGAAGCGGTACGGCCGCCCGATCGCGGAATGGGAGCGGATCGTCCGCGATCATCTCCCCGCCAAGCACATGGATCTGGTGGCGATGCTGAAGAGCGGCCACGGGATGGGCCACGGCCACGCCAACGCGATCGTCGCCCACGTGCTCGCCGTGCGGAAAGGCTAACGCGCTTCCCCGCCCACCCTTACTGGCAGAACGTCTTCGCGCCGGGCGTCCAGCTGCCGAAGCCGGTGGCGACCATGTTGGTGATCACCCGGCAGACATAGAGCTTCTGGGCCGGATTGTTGTTGGGGCCCGCATGGTAGCGCGCCACCGCCAGCGTCCAGCTGCCCTCGCGCTCCTTCAGCTCCTTCAGGAAGCGGGTGGCGTACTCGACGTTCTGGCGCGGGTCGATCATCGCCTCGAGCGAGGGGAACTTCGCCCGGTGATAGTGGTGGTTGATCTGCATGCAGCCAAGATCGACCAGCCGGGTGCCGGCCGCCTGCGCCTCGCCGAGCTTGCGCAGCACGTCGGCCGGACCGGTGCCGAAATAGGCCCGGCCGCCGATGTTCATCGCGTAGGGCTGCAGCGAGCCGCGCTTGCCGCTCTCGGTCAGCCCCACGGCATAGAGCATCCCGAGCGGCACCCCGTGCTTGGCGGCGGCCTGCGCCATCTGCTGCTCGCAGACGCGGCTGGGCGCGGCCGGGACCGGAACGTCGGCGGCCGAAGCCGTGGCGCTCGGGACGGAGGGCGTCGGCGCGGTGGCGCCGGCCGGCGCGCCGCAGAGGCTAAAGGTACAGGCCGCGACGATCGCGCGCGTCAGGATACGGCTCATGTCCCCCCTCCCCGTTCCGGGGTACCCCGGTGCCGCGCCGGGCGCTCTGGTCGGGGTTGCGCCCCTCCCCCCCCTGGCCGCCGTTCTGGCCGCCTTCCGCCGGGAAGCCCGGCTGGCCGCGGCCCGGGGCAGCCTGGTTCCCCTGCCCGGCTCCTTGTCCAGCGCCTTGTCCGGCGCCTTGCCCGGCGCCCTGGCCCGGACCTGGCTGGCCGCCCGACAGCTCCGCCCCGCCCGCCTGGATGGCGACGAGATCGGTCTGGTAGCCGGCCCCGCGCAGGAGATCGGTCAGGGCACCGCCGTCGCGGCGCAGCAACTCGGCGGTGTCGCGCCGGCCCGTTTCCAGGCCGATCTCCAGCCGGCCCTCCTGCAGGCGCATCCGCACCGTCACCGTGCCGAGATCACCGGGCTGGAGCTGGATCGTGAGGAGCCGCAGCGGACCCTCGGTCAGCGGGCCGGGCCGCGCCGCCTGTGCGGACGCAGCAGCGGCCGGTGCCTCCGCGGCGATCGCCTGGGCGAGCTGGCGCAAGGTCGCGGCCGGCAGCCCGGCCTGACCGCCCGCCGCGCCCGGGACCGGGGCGGCCTCGTCGACCTCGCCCGGGGCCGGGTCGCGGGCCCCGCCCTCGCTGCCCGCTGCGCCTGCATCCTGGCCGGGCGTCCGCGCCGAGGCCGGCGCCGTGCCGGCCCGGGCGTCCGCCGCCACGGGCTCGCCGCCGGCCGGCACCGTGCGGGCCGCGGGTCCGGTACCGGCGGCTGGCCGCTCCGCCCCGCGGGCCGGCGCCGCGCGATCGCTGCCGCCGGCCGGAGCGGCGGCTGCCGCGATGGGCGCGGGCGCGGTCGACGCCGCAGCCGCGGACGCCGCAGCCGCGGGGGCCGCCGCGGCGGGGGGCGGGACTGTCGATCCGGAGGCCGGCGCGGCCGGGAGCGCGGCCCCGGCGGCCGCTGCGGTGGCAGCCTGCCTGGCCTGCGCCTCGCCCGGCCCGGCTCCCGGGGATTTCGGGGCTGGAGCACCGCCCGCCTCGGTGGCCGTGGCGCGGATGGTGCCCGCCCCGGGCAGGGCCGGGACGTTCGCGAGGGTGTCGGCCGCGGCTTGCTGCGCGGCTTGCCGCGCGGCGGGAGTGTTCGGCACGGCCGCTGCGACCGGGCCGGCGAGCGGTCCCGCCGGCGAGGTCCCGGCGCCGACCGGCGCGAAATGCGTCTCCTGCACCAGGACCGCGAGCGTCGGCCGCTCGGCCAGCGGGACGGCCGGCGCGGCGCGGCGCGCGGCGCGCTCGGCCAGGGCGGTGAGATCTGCCGGGACGCCCGTTCCCGGCGCCTGCACCGGGAGCGCCGACACGAGGAGCTGTCCTGGGGCGATCTGAGCGGCGGCCCCGGCGCTCGTTGCTGGGATGCCCTGCGCGGTCCCCTGGTCTGAGGCCTGCTGCTGCGCGATCCCCAGGGCCGACTCCTGGACCGCGCCGATCAGCGCCCGCAACGCCGCCTGCGGATCGGCGGCCGGCTCCGCGACGGGTGCGCCGAGCGGGCGCTCGGTCGCCTCCTCCGGCGGGACTTCGGCCGGGGCGTCGTCCGCCGCTGCGGCGCGACCGTCGCGGGCGCCGCGGCCCTGCGGCCGTTCCAGGCGGCCGAGCTCCCGGCCGAAATCCGCGGTGCGGTCCGTGGCGCGGTCCTTGGGATCCCGGCCGGAATCCTTTGGCCCGGCCTCGTCGCGCGCGGGCGCCTCGCTCTTCGGGGCCGGATCGGGACGCTGCCGGGGGCCGGGCAGCAGGGCGTCGAGGGCGGTCACGGGTCGCTCCTGTCGTCCATCAGGCGGTCGATGCGCGCCAGCGCCTCCTGGGCCCGGCCGATCGCGGCGGCCTCGGGCAGCGCGCGCGGCCCGGCCGGCGCGGGCGCGGGCTTGGCGGCGCCGGCTTGCGCGGGGATGCGGATCTGGCTGGCGGCCGAGAGCGCCTCGTCGAGGAGGCGCGCGTCCGCCTCGCCGAGCTGGCCCCGGTCGATGCCCCTGAGCGCCTCGAGGCTCTCGTCGAGGCGCCCGTCGATGACGACGAGCGCCGCCGCGCGGTAGAGCCGGGCCTGGGCGGAGGCGGCCGAATCCGGCTCGGCGAGGCCGGCCGCGCGCTCGGCCGCGAACAGGGCGGTGCCGCGGCGGCCCTGGTCGAGCCCGGCCCGGGCGACCAGCAGGTAGAGGTCGCGCCGTCCCTCCGGCTCGATCTCGTCGAGCATGCGGGCGAGCCGCGCGTCCCGCGCGCCGTCGCTGCCGAAGTCGAGCCGGGTCAGCGCCGCGGCGAAGCGCTGGCGGAAATTGCCCGCGTAGACCGAGCGGCGGAAGCGGCGCAGGTACTGGATCGACAGGGCCTCGAAGCGCTGAGCGTCGCCCCCTTGCGCCACCACGAAGATCTCGCGGCGCAGCGCCCCCTCCTCCACCAGGGTGCCGGGCGCGAGCAGCCGCGCCTGGGCCAAGAGCTCCAGCGCCCGGCGCGGGGCGTCCCGCACGGTGAGGGCGGCCTGCGTCAGGGCGAGCTGGCCGGCCAGGCTCGGGGGCATCTCCCGGGCGTCGAACTTGGCGAGAAGCGTGCGCGCCTCCTTCTCCCGGCCCTCCACATAGGCCAGGGCGCCGAACACCAGCGGCACCTCCGTTTCGCCGAGCTTGCCCCCGTCGAGCATCCGCCGGAGCACCGCGGGCCCACCGCCCGCAAGCGCGAAGGCGACGCAGGCCCGCGCGTTCGCCGGCTCGGCCCAGGTCTCGGGCTCCAGGGCGAGGAAGCGGCTCTCGATATGCACCAGGAGCTGGCGCTGGGCGGCGTGGGCCTGGGTCGATCCGCGGGCGATGCGGTCCTGCAGCAGTTGCAGGGTGCGCACCAGCTCCACCGGCAGGCCGCGGGGGGCCACCGGCAGCGGCTCGATGGGCTTCGGGGGCTCGGCCCCGTGCCCGCCCCCGGCCGCCAGCGCCGGCGCGGCGAGGAGGAGGGCGAGGAGGAGTGCGGCGAGGCGCCCCGCTGCGGGGGGAGGGAGATGTTGCGCGTGTCTCCTCATTCCGGCTGGCCCCGGAGCAGGATCTCGATGCGGCGGTTCTCGGCGGCCTTCGGGTCGGGGTTGCGGGGCTGGCGGTCGGCGTAGCCCTCGATGCGCTCCAGGCGCCCCTCGTCGAGGCCGGCGCGCACCAGCGCGTAGGAGGCCATCTGGGCGCGGGCCGAGGACAGGCGCCAGTTGTCGTAGGTCTCCGAGCGGAACGGGCGCCCGTCCGTGTGGCCGCGCACCACGATCCGGCCGGGCCGGGCGTTCAGGATCTTGGCGATGCGCTCGAGCGCCCGCACCACCTTCGGGGCGGGCTCGGCCGAGCCGATCTCGAACATGCTGAAGTTGATCTCGTCGGTGACGCTGATCAGCACCCCCTCCCCCGTCCGGCGCACCTCGACCCGGGGCGCCGGGGCGCGGGTGCCGGCCGGCTGCACGGCGCGGGCGATCTCCGCCTTGATCTCGGCCATCGCGGCAGTCTCGCCCGCCCTCGGGTCGGCGGCCTCGTCCTTCGGCGCGTCCTTCACGGGTTCCTTCACGGGCTCCTTGGCGATCTCCTTGGCAGGGGGCAGGGCCGCTTCCTGCTGCGCGTCCTTCGCGTCCGGCGCCTTCTCGGCGGCCTTCGGGCGGACCGGGCCGAGGGCGTCCCTCACGGCGGCCGGCAGGGCCGCGTCGGCGGAGGCCACCTGCAGCGGCTTGGCCGGGGCCTTCGGATCCTTGGCCGGATCCTTGCCGTCCTTCATCGACTGCGCCCGCGCGTCGAGCCGGGTCTCGCTCGGCGCCCGCGCCACGGTATCGACCTTGCCGGGTTGCGCGCTCCGGGCCTTCGGCAGGGCCTCGGTCTGCCAGTAGAGCGGGTCGAACGGGTCGCGCGCGGCCTCGCCGCCGCTGATGCCCGGCAGGCCGCCGTCCTGCGCGGAGGCGTCGGCGCTCGCCACCTCGGAGCGCTCGCCCTCGGCCGCGAGCTTGGCCAGCACCGCGTAGGGGTCCTGGAACAGGGCGGATTCGCGGGCGCGGCTGCCGGGGGGCGCCGGCTGGCCCTTGTCCGGACCCTTGCCCTCGCCCTTGCCCTCGCCGTCCCCCTTGCCCTCGGCATCGGCCTTGCCGCCGCCCGCGCTCGCCGGGTCGGAGGGCGCGTCCTGCGGGTCGGAGAGGCCCTTGCGGTCGTGCGTGACCTCGGCGAGCTTCACCGGGTTGAAGTACTCGGCGATCGACTGCTTCTGTGCCTTGCTGGTCGAGTTGATCAGCCACATCACCAGGAACAGCGCCATCATCGCCGTCATGAAGTCGGCGAGCGCGATCTTCCAAGCGCCGCCGTGGTGACCGTCCTCGTGGTCGCCGTGGCGCTTGATGATGATGATTTCCTGGTGGCCCTCGGACATCTCAGCTCTCCGCCGCCCCATCCGCCGCCGGATCTGCCGCGGCCGCGGCCAGCAGGCGGGTCCAGGCCGCGAGCTGCGTCTCGATCACGGTCTGGTCGGCCACGACCGAGACCTCGGGCGCCGCGCCCGGCGCGAAGGCGATCCCGGCGGCCTGAGGCCCGAGCCTGTGGCTCAGCGCCGCCAGCAGGTCCTCGGGCCCGCTCACCCGGATCGCCGCGTGGTTCGGGTCGGCGGTGAGCTTGGCCAGCGCCTGCGCGAGGTCGTCCACGGCGCGCCGCCGCAGGGCATCGGTGAGCACCGGCACCAGCAGCCGGCCGATGCGTCGGGTCAGATCCGCGTCGAGGGCGCGCAAAGCCGCCGCGAAGCCCGCGGCCAGTTGCTCGGCCTCGCTCTCGCTCCAGCGGGCCCGCTCCGCCGCGAGCTGCGCCGCGAAGGACTCCCGCTCGGCGGCCATTGCCGCCTCGGCCTCGGCCCGCGCCTCGGCGAGGCCCTGCGCGTGGCCCTCCGCCCTGCCGCGCGCCTCGGCCTCCTCCAGGCGGGCCGCGCGCTCCTCGGGCGTCTCGACGGGCTCAGGGGCGGCGGCCGGGGCCGAGCGCTTCAGGCCGGACCAGGGATTGGCGAAGGGGTCCGCGGCGGCCTGGGGCACAAGCGGGATCACCTCGGCCGGGGACCGGGGCGGGACGTCCCGGGACGGTGCTTGCCAGGAGGGGACTTGCGGCGCCGGCCGGGCAGGGAAACGAGCCTCCAGCATCTCCCGGGCCGCGGGCTGACCCACCAGCGCCTGCAGCGCGTTCAGGGCCTCCGGCACGGTCATGGGCTGGAGCGGCGCCGGCTGGATCGGCGCGTGGTGGAGGGCGGGCTCTGCCGCCCGTTCGTCCGCCCGCTCGCGCTGGCGCTCCTCCGCGGCATCGGCCGCCGGCTCGTCCGCGGCTTCCGGCGTCGCGCCGGCCGCCTGCGCCGCGGCGCGGGGCTCCGGCTCGGGCCGGTTCGCCCGGACGACCCGCGCGGGGATCCAGGGCGCCGGGGTCGGGTCGGGCAGCGGGGCCGCCGGGGCGGCCGCCAGCGCGTCGGAGAAGTCGGGCAGGAAGCTCGCCAGGATCGCGCTCACGCGGTCGCCTCCTCACGCATCAGCCAGCGCTTGAGGATCTGGGCGACCTGCTCCTCGTCGAGGTCGATCATCTGCTCCAGCCGCTTCTGGGGCGAGCGCTCCATCTTGTCGGCCATGGTCTGGGCCATGTCCTCGATCAGGTTCGCCATGGCGGGGGGCGCGAGCGAGGCCGGGTCGGCGCCGGGGGGGCTGAGCGCCGCCTCGCCGGGCGTGGCCGCGGCGGCGGCGAGCGCCGGGTTCGCCGTGCCATCGATCTGCGCCACCTCGGTCTGGGCGGCCTCCGGGGTCGCCAGGATGGCGCGCAGCGCCGGCCGCAGGCCGAACCAGATCAGGAGGGCGGCCACGACCAGGATGGTGGCCGCGTTGATCAGGGTGCCGGACTGGCGCAGCAGCACGTCGGTGGCCGAGAGCGGCGGCACCGGCTCCAGGGCCTGGCCGTCGTTGATGAAGCCGACGGCGGCGACCTTCACCTTGTCGCCGCGCTCCTTGCTGAAGCCGGCGGCGGAGGCCACGAGCTGCTCGATCTCGGCGATCTGCGCCTCGACGCTCGGGCCCTTGCCGTCCTGGCCGGCCTGGGCGGCCAGCCGCGAGCGGTTGACCAGCACCGCGACCGAGAGATGGCGGATGGCGTAGCCGTCGCTCACCGTCTGGATCGTCTTCTGGGAGATCTCGTAGTTCGTCAGATCCTCCTTCTTGGAGGTCTCGTTCGACGAGGTGTCGTTGCCGTCCGAGCGCGCGCGCTGGTCGGGCAGGTTCTGCTGGGCGGTGGCCGGGCGCTCGGATTTGCGGTTCTGCGCGTTCTCGCTCTCGCGCACCGAGCGGGTCGAGCGCTCGACCCGCTGGTCGGGGTTGTAGATCGTCTCGTTGGTCGAGGTCTTGTCGGTGTTGAGCTGCGTCGCGACGCTGACCTCGAAATTGCCGGTGCCCAGATAGGGAGTCAGCGTGCGCCGGATGTTGTCCTGCACCTCGCGGCTGACGATCTTCTCCAGGCTCGCCATCTTGCCGGTCGGCGCGAGGCTGCTGTCGTCGCCCGACATCAGGATGGTGCCGTCCGAGCCGATCACGGTGACGCGGTCGGCCTTCAGACCCGGGATCGCCGCGGCCACGAGCTGGCGGATCGCCTGCGCGCCCGAGACGTCGTCGGCGGGCTCGGTGCGCACCACCACGGACGCCGAGGGCGGCTGCTGGTCGCGGCGGAAGGAGGCGCGGTCTGGCAGCACGATGTGGACCCGGGCGGCCCGCACGCCCTTCATGCCCTGGATGGTGCGGGCGAGCTCGCCCTCGAGGGCGCGCACCCGCGTCACCTCCTGCATGAACGAGGTCATGCCGAGCGAGCCGAGGTCGTTGAACAGCTCGTAGCCGGACTTGGAGCTCTGCGGCAGGCCCTTCTCGGCCAAGAGCATGCGGGCCTGGGCGGTGTTGCCGTAGGCGACCATCACGGCGGTGCCGTCGGCGCTGACGTCGAACGGGATACCGTTGTCCTTCAGCACGCCGCCGATGCGGCCGACATCCTCGCGCGAGAGGCCCGTGTAGAGCGGCTCCTGTGCGGGGCGGCTCAGGTAGTAGGCGCCGAGCCCCACGCCGACGAAGACGAGAAGGCCGACGAGCCCCAGGGCGATGAGCCGCCGGGCCCCCAGCTCGATGATGTTGCTCCACAGCCTCTCGGCCTGCTCGCGACCCGACATCCCTGCACCAATCCCGCTGGCGGCCTGACATGCGTCGGGAGCCTGTCTGAGGGGTCAGCCTTGCGCGGGGATTGCGCGACGCCATCGACCCTCCCCCTCTGCGGGGAGGGCGAGCGTCGCGCCTCAGAAGAACGACCTGACCAGCCCGCTGACCAGCAGGTTCCAGCCGTCGATCAGGATGAAGAACAGCACCTTGAACGGCAGCGAGATCACGGTCGGCGGCAGCATCATCATGCCCATCGACATCACGATGGTGGAGACGATCACGTCGATCACCAGGAAGGGCAGCACGATCAGGAAGCCGATCTCGAAGCCCCGGCGCAGCTCCGAGATCATGAAGGCCGGGATCAGGATACGCAGGTCGATCTTCTCGCCGGCCTCCGCCTTCGGGAAGTTGCGGCTGGCCAGATCCGAGAAGGTCTGCAGGTCCTTCGGCCGGACCTGGGCGGTCATGAACTCGCGGAACGGATCGACGATCTTGGAATAGGCCTCCTCCTCGGTGATCCGGTTCTCCTGCAAGGGCTTCAAGCCCTCGTTCCAGGCCCGGTCGAAGGTCGGCGCCATGACGTAGAAGGTCATGAAGAGCGCCAGCGACACCATGAACAGGTTGGCGGGCGTGCTCTGCAGCCCGAGCCCCGAACGCAGGAAGGAGAGCGCCACGGCGAACCGCGTGAAGCTCGTCATCATCACGAGCAGCCCCGGCGCCAGCGACAGCACGGTCAGCAGCGCGACGAGCTGGAGGATCCGGCCCGAGGCGGCGCCGTTGCCGGCGGGCAGGAGCTGGTCGAGGGCGGGCACGCCGGTGACGCCGCCGCCCGCCGCCTGCGCGTGCGCGGCCGTGGCGGCGGCGAGCGTCAGGCCCAGGACGGCGAGGCCGCCCCAGAAGCGTCGCGATCGGCTCATTGCACCACCAGGGATTCGACGATCAGCTCGCGGATGCTGCCCTTGGTGCGCAGCGCCACGCGCTCGTTGAGATCCTCGCGCAGGTGCTGGAGGCCGCTCGCGCCCTCGATCTGGGCCATCGAGACGGTGCGCAGGTAGGCAAGCAGGTCGGCCCGGATCTCGGCGAGCGTCGCGTCCGTGTTCTGCACGGTGCCGGCCTTGAACACGACCGAGGACTCGATGCGCACCCAGGATTCCGCCGGCTCCGCGAGGTTCGTCACCACCGAGCCGACGCTGCGGAGCGTCAGGTCGCCCCCGTAGTTCAGCACGGCGACGGGCTTGGCCTGCTCGTCGCGCACCTTCTGGTCCACGGCCTTCTCGACCGAGGACAGCAGGTAGACGCCGAGCGCGCCCCCCGTGCCGACCGCGATCAGGGTGGCGAGGGCGAGCGCCCCGATCCAGCCCTTGCCGCCCGTCTTCTTGTTCGCATCGGCCATGTGACGGGATCCTCAGAACGGCGCCACGGTCTCGAAGATCTGCTGACCGAGCGTGGGGTTCTGCACGTCGGTGATCCGGCCGCGCCCACCGTAGGAGATGCGGGCCTCCGCGATCTTGTCGTAGTCGATGGTGTTGCGGCGCGAGATGTCGCGCGGGCGCACGATGCCGGCCACCGCCAGCACCCGGACCTCGTTGTTGACGCGGACCTCCTGCGAGCCCGAGATCAGCACGTTGCCGTTGGGCAGGACCTCGGTGACGACCGCGGCGACCGAGAGGCTGAGCGTCTCCTTGCGGTCGATCGTGCCCTCGCCCTTGGTGCTGGTGCCCGATCGGATGCCGGTATCGGCCGTGGCCGCGTCCTTGAGCGCGCCGACGCCGTAGCCGAAATCGAAGCCCAGCGTCGATTTCTGCTGGCGGGAGCGCTCGGTGGCGTTGTCGAACTGCGCCTTGTCGTTGATCGCGATGTTGACCGTGATCACGTCGCCGACGTTGCGGGCGCGCGGGTCCTGGAACAGCTCGGCGCTGCCCGGCGACCAGGTGGAATGGTAGCCCGAGCGCCGCCCCAGGGCCCCGAAGGTCACGGGCAGCGGCTCGCGCGGGGGCGTGAGCCCGGCGCCCACAGGGGTGAGCACGGGCGGCCGGCCGATCGGGTCGAGCGTGTTCTGGCAGGCCCCGAGCGCGAGGACGAGGGCGAGGCCCGCCGCGCGGGCGGGCAGGCGCAGGTGAGGCGTCACGATCTCTCGTCCTTCTTGCCCTCGGCCGCCTTGCGGCCGAGATCCGACATCTTGCGGGCGAGCCCGGCGGCGCGGGCCGCCTCCATCTCGGCGAGGATCGCGCTCGCCGCGCGGGCGTTGAGCTTGGAGAGGATCGCGGCGGCCGCGTCCTCCGGCATGGTGGCGAGCTGGGGCGCGGCGGCGTCGGGCCGCATCTTGGCGTAGAGCGCCACCACCCCCTCGTCGGCCTTGGCCAGGAACGCGTTGCGGCGCGCCAGCCACTCCTCGTACTCGGCGCGCTTGGCCTCGAGCTTGGCGATGCGCGCCTCGACGTCGCGCTCCAGCGCCGAGAGCTGCTCCTTCTGCCAGGCGAAGCGGGCGTCGGCGGCGGCGTCCGCGATGCCTGCGCAGTAGCCGGCCTTGGGCGCCTCCTTCACGTAATCCTGGGCGGTCGCCTCCTTGGGCGCGTCGCGGATGGCGAGCGCCTTCATGGCGGCCTCTTTCGCCGGGTCCGGCTTGTCGCCGCCGCCGGCCGCCACCGCGGGGGCGGCGATCAGGCCGAGGATGAGGGCGAGAGCGGCTCTCATTGCACCACCAGCTCCGCCTGGAGGGCGCCGGCGGTCTTCACCGCCTGCAGGATCGCGATGATGTCGGTGGGCTTCAGGCCGACCGAGTTGAGGCCGCGCACCAGCGTCTGCAGGTCCGAGCCGCCCACGATGGCGAGCTTGCCCTGCTCCTCGCGGGCGGCCACCTCGGTGCGCGGCACCACGGTGGTCTCGCCGCGCGAGAAGGGCGCGGGCTGGGACACCTCGGGCGTCTCGGTGACCCGGACCGTGAGGTTGCCGTGGGTCACCGCCACCGTGGAAATCTGCACGTTGCGCCCGATCACCACCGTGCCGGTGCGCTGGTCGACCACCACCTTGGCGGGGATGTCGGGCTGGATCGTCAGGTCGCCGATCTCGGCCACCAGTCGGGTCTGCGTCGCGTCGCGCCCGCGCAGCACCACCACCGAGCGCTGGTCGCGCGGGCTCGCGATGCGGCGGTGGAAGCGGGCCATCGACCAGGTGTTGATCGCGTCCGCCACCAGCGTCGCGGTCTTGAAGTCCGGGTTCTTCAATTCGAAGACCAGTTCGGGCAGGTCGCGGAACGTGCCCGGCACCTCGCGCTCGATCAGCGCGCCGTTCGGGATGCGCCCAGCGGTCGGCACGCCCTGCGTCAGCTGCTCGGCCTGCCCCTGCACGTTGAAGCCGGAGACCGCGAGCGGCCCCTGGGCGGCCGCGTAGACGAGGCCGTCGCCGCCGGTGAGCGGAGTCATCAGCAGGGTGCCGCCTCTGAGCGAGGTCGCGTCGCCCATGGACGTCACGGTGACGTCGATGCGCGAGCCCGTGCCGGTATAGGGCGGCAGGTCGGCGGTCACCATCACGGCCGCGATGTTGCGGGTGCGCAGGCGCGCGTCGCGCACGTTGATGCCGAGGCGGTCCAGCAGCGATTGCAGCGACTGCTCGGTGAACTGCGCGTTGCGCAGCGTGTCGCCCGTGCCCTGCAGGCCGGTGACGAGGCCGTAGCCGAAGAGCTGGTTGTCGCGCACGCCCTTGAGCGTGGCGATGTCCTTGATCCGCGTGCCGGCGAGCGCGGGCCCCGCCAGGACGAGCGCCAGCAGGACCAGCAGGAAGCGTCGCATCGATCCGCGCATCACTGCACCCCGATCCGGATGCGCCCGTCCGCCAGCACGGTGCCCAGCACGATGCGGTTGGTGTCGGCGTTGCGCACCCGGATGGTCTCGCCGAGGCCCCCGTTCTGGAGCGGCGCGCCGACCGCCGTGATCACGAGGCCGTTCTCCTCGAAGATCATCTGCGTGAGCGCGCCCCGGCTGACGAGGCGGGGATCGTCGACGGCGTTCACCGGCACCGGCTCGCCGGGCAGCAGCATGCGCCGCGCGGTGCGCCCCGCGATGGCGAGCGGCGCGTCGATCACGGCCTGCCGCGCCCGGTAGCTCGACGGGTATGCCTGCATCCGCAGCATCGTCTCCTTGATCGTGTCGCCCGCGTAGATCGTGACGGTGGGCACCGGCAGGAGGATCTCGTCCGGGCCCGCGTCGGCCGGGCTCGCGAGCAGAAGCAGGAGCGGCAGCGCCGCCCGGCGGAGCCGGCGGCCGAGGCTGGGGGATGGGCGGGGAGATGTGCGGGCGTGCTGGGTGCGGGCCATGGGGATCGCCGAAGGGTGCGCCGGAAGCGGACGGCGCGGGGCGCGCCGCCGGGTCGTTCGGGTCGTTCGGGCGGGGGCCGTCCGGCCCCGCGCGTCAGCGGATGCCCTTCGAGACGGTGGAGGACATCTCGTCGGCGGCCTGGATCACTTTCGAGTTCATCTCGAAGGCGCGCTGGGCGGTGATCATACTGGTGATCTCTTTCACCGGATCGACGTTCGAGCCCTCGAGATAGCCCTGCTGGATCTTGCCGTAATTTGCGGTGCCAGGTGTGTCGAGAACTGCGGCGCCCGATGCAGCAGTTTCGCGGAAAAGGCCGTTGCCAAGGGGTTCCAGCCCAGATTCGTTGGCAAAATTGGCAAGCTGAAATGTGCCTAGCGTTGTAACAACGCTTAGCGGGCGCTTTGCTATGACTTCTCCAGTCTGATTTACTACTATCTCTGTAGTGTCAGGAGGAACTGTCTGGATCCCTGGAATGATGTTCCCGTCGATTGTGACGATCTGCCCGGTTGCATTGATATTGAAAGACCCAGCTCTAGTATAGACTAGATCTCCCGCTGGGCTGTTGACTTGGAAGTAGCCGCGCCCGTTGACCGCCAGATCCAGCTGGTTGCCGGTCTGCGCCAGCGAGCCCTGCCGGTGCAGGTTGCGGATCGCGGCGGCGCGCACGCCCAGCCCCAGCATCGCGCCCTCCGGCACGGCCTCCTGGCCGGCCTGGTTCGGCACGCCCTGCTGGCGCTCGGCCTGGTAGAGGAGGTCGGTGAACTCCGCCCGCGCCCCCTTGAAGCCGGTGGTGTTGAGGTTCGCGACGTTGTTCGCGATCACTTCGAGGTTGAGCTGCTGGGCGGACATGCCCGTGGCGGCGATGGCGAGTGCGCGCATGGTCCTGGCTCCTCAGATCGCCGTTCAGATCGCCATGCGGCTGAGTTCGAGATAGGCGGCCACCACCTTGTCGCGGATGGCGACCGCGGTCTGGAGGCTCTGCTCGGCCGACATCACCGCCTCGACCACCTGCTGGGTCGTGGCCTTGCCCTGCATGCCGGCGATCGAGGCCGCCTCGCCCGCACGCACGTCGTTGCGCACGCCTGTGGCGAGCTGGGCCATGATGTCGGCGAAGTCGGTCGGCGCCGCGGAGGGAGCGGCCGGCACGCCCCCCGCGAGCGCCGCGGCGCCCGCGAAGGCGCTCTTCTGCACCGGCGCGGTGTCGGCGCGCGAGAGCGCGGCGGACTGAACGGCCTTGTCGAAGGCCGAGAGCGATCCGAGAGCCTCGATCATCGGTCGGATGTCCTTCAGGATTTCAGGAGGTCGATCATGCCCGCCACCATGGCGCGGGCCTGCTTGATCACCTGGAGGTTGGCTTCGTAGGAGCGGTTGGCCTCGCGCATGTCGGCCATCTCGACCAGCATGTTGACGTTGGGCAGCTTGACCATGCCCTTGTCGTCGGCCGCCGGGTTCGACGGATCGTGCTCGGTGCGGAACGGCGCCGTGTCGTTGCCGATGCCGGAGACGCGGACCGATGCCGCGCCCAACGCCCGCTCCATCTCGGCCCGGAAGGTCACGGTCTTGCGCGCGTAGGGGTCGGAGCCCGGCGTCTCGCCGGTCGATTGGGCGTTGGCGAGGTTCTCGGAGACCACCCGCATGCGCAGGGACTGCGCCTCGAGGCCGGCGCTCGCGAGCCGCGTCGCGGAGAGGAGCGGGTCGATCATCCCTTCACCGCCAGTTTGAGCATCCGGTCGAAGGCCTTGACGATGCCGGTGTTGAGGCTGTGCTCGCGGGCCACGGTGCCGGCCTTGAGCAGCTCCTGCTCGATGCTGACGCCGCTCGCGGTCTCCAGGACGTCCCAGCCGTCCTTGCTGTCCTGGACACGGGTGCCGGGGCCTCCGCCCTCCACGTGGGCGGAGGCCGTCTGGGCCATCCCGAAGCCGGCACTGGCCAGCACCTGCGCGAAGGGTGTGACGTCCCGGGCCTTGTAGTCCGGCGTGTTCGCGTTCGCGACGTTGCCGGCGATCGTCGACTGCCGCACCGCGAGGTGGCGCGCCTGCATCGAGGCGAGATCGAACAGGTAGATTCCGCTCATGCCGCCCCTCGCCTCCTCCGCCACGGATTCGCGGCCCGGATCCGGGTCGCCCATGGGTCAGGGGTGTAGGTCCGCAATCTTGCACGGGGCTGGCCCCGTCCCGTCTTGACAGCCGAGTCCCGGCGCCGCACTGCCCGAACTCAGCCGGGATTCCGCTCCGACCACGAGGATCCGCCGCCGCCGATGCCGGACGACCTGCCGGAACATTTGCCGGAAGACTTGCCGGAACGCTTGCCCGGACCCTTGCCGGACCAGCCGCCGGCTGACGGACCGCAGGACCTGCTGAACGGGCCGCCGCCGGACCCTGCTCCCGATGCGGGCGCGCCCGATCCCGACACCCGCATTCCCGTCACGGCCCGCTACGCGGGCGGTGCTGGGGCCGGTGGGCGCCCGGGCGAGCACGTGGTGGCGGCCAAGAACCGCTGGGCCCGCGCGGTGCTGGGTTTTCGCGACCTCGCGCCGGATACCTGGTACGCCCTCGACCTTACCCTGGCATGGGACCCGGAGGAACCGGCGGGCGCCGCCCTCGACTTCGCGCTGGCCGGCTTCGACTTCCTCGCCCCCGACGGGTCGAGCCTCGATTTCGAGGCGGTGCCGGGGCTGGTGCGCACCCTGCCCGACCCCCACGGGATCTGGCTGCCGGGCCCCGCCTACCGGCCGGAGGGCGCCCGCGCGGCGGCGCTCCGCCTCGCCTTCCGGATGCCGGCCCCCGCGAGCGACCTGGCGCTGGGCTTCCGCTCCTGGCGTAACACCGCGCCGTTCCGGGTCTCGGGCGTTCGTCTGCGCCCGGTCGCCTCCGGGCACCCGGCCGCCTCCGCCTTCCGCCTGCCCCGCCGCCGGCTCGGGCCCGAGCCGCTGGTCCTCGCCCAAACCCTGGTGCCGGGCGCCGGCCTCGTCCTGCGCGGCCAGATCTTCTCCGAGCGGCCCGACGAGCACGCGGCCTATGCGGGCCTGCGCTACCGGGATGCGGCGGGGGCGGAGCTGCCCCTGCCCTATCCGGACGCGGTCTCGGTTCCGGGCCACGGCGCCTCGGTGAACCTGCCGGCCCGGCCCCAGGCGCGCCGCTTCACCCTGACGCTGCGCCCGCCCGCAGGCGCAGCCTCGGTCGAGCTCGGTTTCCGCACCTGGGAGGACGCCGACGAGAACCCGCCCGCGGTGGAACTGGTGGCCGCCCCCGAGGTGGCGCTGGAGGAGCCTCTGCGCCTGGAGAGCCTGTGCGGCGACGACCTCCTCGACGGGCCGTCCTTCCTGGCGCGCCTGGCCGAGCGCCTCGGGCTGGAGCCCGGCGCGGAAGCCGGCTGGATGCCCGGCACGGAGCCGGGCGAGACCGATGGTGGCGCGGCATCAGAGGCCACCACGGCGGCCGAGATGCCCGCCGCTCCCCCGCTCGCCCTGGCCCGCACCCTGCGCCGGGGGCCGGAGGGCACGGGGCGCGGGGCGGACGGACGCCCGGTCCTGAGGCTCGCCGGCCTGCCCGACTGGCCGCTTCCCGACCCGCCGGACTGGCGGGCCGACCCCTATCGCTCGGTGCCCTGGCGGCTCGACTACCAGTCGCTCGCCTGGCTGGCGCCGCTGGAGCGCGAGGCCCCCGCCCTCGCCGCCGCCTGGGCCGCCCGGAACCCCTGGGGCCAGCCCGCCGACCCGCTCAGCCTGCACCCGGCGGCGCTCAGCCTCCGGGCGGAGGTGCTGGCCGGGCTCGCCGCCGGCCCGCTGCCCGCGGAGGAGGCCGGTCTCCGCCCGGTCCTCGTCGGCGCGGCGGCCCAGCACGGCGTGGCGCTCGCCGAGATCGTCGGGCAGAACGCCTTCGGGCGCTCGCTGCACGGGGTGCAGGCCGCCGCCGCCCTCCTGGTCGTCGCCCGCGCCCTGCCCCGCCTGCCGCTGGCTCCCTTCTGGGATTCGCTGGCGCTGCGCAGCCTCGGCGAGGCCGTCGCGGCGCTGGTCGGACCGGACGGGCGATTCGCCGAGCCCGCGCTGCAGCGGCGCCTCGACCTCCTCGGCCTCGGCCGGGCATTGGCGGCCTACCTCGCCGGAGAGGCGCCGGGCCCCGACATCGCGGCCCGGTTCGAGGCCGGCCTCGCGGGGCTTCCCGGGCTCCTCGATCCCGGTGGGCGGCTGCCGCCCTTCGGCGACGCCCCGCCCGCCGGCGACGAGGCGGCCTGGGTCGCGCGGCTGCTCACGCGCGGGCCCGACCTCGTGGCCGCCCGCGAGGTCGCGCCGGAGCGCGCGCCGGACGCGGTAGGCGGCTTCGCGCACGACACGCTGAGCGCCCGGGCCGAAGCGGTCGGGCGGGGGGCGGCGCATTTCGCCTGCACCTTCGCGCCCCCGCAGGGCCACGCCGACTGCACCTCCTTCGTGCTGGCCACGGAGGGCGTGCGCTGGATCGTGGAGGCGGGCGGCTCGGAGAGCCTGGAGGCGGGAGCGGCGCGCCACTACCTCGTCTCGGCCCGGGCCCACAACGTCGCCGTGCTCGACGGGCACGAGCCTGTGTCGGGGCCGGCCTGGCACGCCGGCGCGCTCCGGCTGGACGGCGCCGCCGCTCACCGCATCGAGACGCGCCTGTACGGGCCGGACGTCGCCCATGCGCGGATCTTCCTGCTCCTCGACGAACTCGACGGCGTCGCGGTGATCGACCGCTTCCGGGGGGCGGCCTCGAACGCCCTCGCCTTCGAGGGGCTGCTGCACCTCGCGCCGGAGGCGATCGTCGCGCTGTCCGGCCCGCGCCGGGCGCTCGCCCAGCAGGGCGCGCGCCGGCTCAACCTCGTGCCCTGGATCGCGGAGGGCCGCGCCGCCGGGCTGACGCTCGTCAACGGCCGCAGCGAGCCGCCGGGCGCGCTCCAGGGCTTCGTCGCCGGCCAGCGCGGGCTGGTGCCGGCAAGTACCTTGTCCTACGCGCTCGCGGGTCGCGGCACGGTCTGCGGCGGTATGCTGATCGCGACGGATCTCACGGTCGAGGAGCGGCTGACGCGGCTCCTCGCCGGGGAGGCGATGCGGGGCTTCCTGGCGGAATAGAGCATCATCCCGAAAGGTGGCTGCCGGCTTTCGGGATGATGCAGGACCAAGGGCCTGGAGCATCGTGCTGGATCCTATATCCAGCACGATGCTCCAGCGCGCTACGAGCGCACCTCGCGCTTGGGCACGAAGTTCATCTCGTCCACCAGCACGTCCTTCACCACCTCAGCGCCGAGGCGGCCGTTCACCGCGCTGCGCACCTCGGCGAGGCGCTTGGTGATGTCGTACTTGGCGAGCTTGCGGAAATCGAGATTCGGGTCGGCGTAGATCTGCCGGAAGGCCTCGTCGACCACGAAGGCGTTGGGCGGCACCGGCAGGGTGTGCATCAACCGCGCATCCGCGGTGAAGACCAGAACTGCGATGACGTAGCCCTGCACCTTGCCCTCGGCGATCATCGGAATGTTGATCGGCGCGAGCTTCTGGTACTGGAGGCCCTCCAGATAGGCCTCCGTCTTCTTGGCGAAGAAGCCGCCGCCCCAGGTCACCGCCCCGTAGCAGGAAGCGATGGTGACGGCGCAGATCCACAGGCCGGTGACGAGGACCTTCATGCGCCGAGCCCCGATCCGAGCCGGGCCGTGTAGGTGCCGTCGGATTCCTGGCTGAGGGCTGCCGCGGCCAGCGTCTCGCCGATCTCCTCGACGGCGCGCAGGTGCAGCCCCACCACCTCCTGGTTGCGCACTAGCTTGTCGCGCAGGCGCGCGAGGTGGATCGCGGTCGCGGCGTCGAGCGAGGCCGCGTCGAGGTCCCGGGTCAGCCGGGTGAGCTCTAGGAGACTCCGGCTCTTGGCCCGGTTGAGCTCGGCGTGGTCGAGGGACTGGCGGGCTAGGAGCGCCTCGGTCTCGGCCTCGACGGTCTCTTCCAGGCGCTTCAGGGCGGCGATCAGCATCGCGGGTCAGACCTTCGGGGCGACGTTGGCGTCGGTGGCGGGCTGCGTGGGCTGGACCGGATCCGCCGCCGGATGCGCCTTGCTCATCATCTTGGCGATGCCGACGCCGCCGGCCTTGGCGATCTGCTGGCCGATCTGCTCGGCCAGCATCGATTTCCAGATGTGGCCGGCATTGCCCTTGCCGAACACGGTCTCGGACTTGTCGGGCATCATCGCCTCGACGAATTGCTGCAGGACGAGGCCCTCGAACTTCTTGTAGGGATCGCTGACCGGCCCGGCGCCCGCGAGCGTGGTCTGGTTCTGCAGGCTCGTCAGCGAGCCGCGGGCGTCCAGCGGCATATGCAGCGCGAGGCCCGCCGCCCGCACGGCGTCCGTGAAGGCGGCGGGGTCTCCCGGCGCCGAGAGCTTGGCCGCGGCCTCCTGGTAGCGCTGCGGGTCGGCGGCCTTCGCCACGTCCATCACGATGTCGGTGGGCGGGGAGATGCTCATCGGTTCGTCCTCCCGGCACAGGGGCTTGGCGGCACGGGGGTGCCGGATCCTGCTTCCTGCCCTACCCGCCCTGGCTTACGGGAGGCTTGCGTCGCCGGGGCGCCGGGCCAGTCCGTCCAGCCGGTCGAGGGCCTCGCGGCGCTCGTGCTCGTGGGCCTGCGCCGCGGCGGCGCGCTCGACGAGCGCCTCGGCGCGCTTCTCGGCCAGCCCCCGCTCGCGCAGTTGCTCCGCCTGCCGGGCGATCTCGTCGGCCACTGCGCCGGCCTCCGTCGCCAGCCCCTGGAGGCGGCGGTCGGCGGCGCCGAGCAACAGGTGCCCGAACTGCCCGGTGCCGAGCGCGCCGACGAGCGCGGCCCGGTCGGCCTCGATCGCCGCGGCGCGGTCGCGGGTGCGGGCGAGTTCCGTCTCGGCCACGCGGCGCATCTGCGCCTGCACCCGCATCAGCCGCTCCGCCCGGTCCAGGCGGCGGGGATCGTGGGCCATGAGGCTAGCCCTGCCGCAGCCAGGCGGCGTAGGTCTGCAGGTACTGCATCATGATCTCGCCCCCGAGATAGTAGAGCATCAGCAGGCCGCCGAACATCACGAACGGCGTGGCGACGAAGTAGACGGGAATGCTCGGCGTGAGCTTGTTCACGAAGCCCGCCGCGAGGTTGACCACGATCGCGTAGATCACGAAGGGCGCGGTGATGCGCAATCCCAGCGTGAAGGCGTCGGCCACCTGATCGACCACCCGCACCAGGGCGGTCTGGCTGCCGATGCCCTCGCCGGGCGGGATCCGCCCGTAGGATTCGACGAGGCCGCGGAACAGTTCCCAGTGCAGGTCGCTGGCGAAGAGCAGCGCCGTGGCGGTGACCAGGATCAGCGAATCGATCGCCGGCACCGGATCCTGGCCCTCGACCGGGGCCCCCGGCATGGCGCCGAAGCCCACCATGGTGGAGGTCGCGTTCATCACGGTCTCCAGCACCACGAGGAAGATCCGGCCGAGGAAGCCGATGAGCAGGCCCGTGACCGTCTCTGTGAGGATCCAGTAGAGCGTCTGCCCCGGCGCTTGGCCGCTGAGCTTCTGCTGGAACAGCGGCAGCAGCAGCGGCGCCAGCGCCAGCGAGACGGCGCCGGCCACGAGCAGCCGGACCTGTTGCGGCACCCGCGGGCTGGACAGGCCCGGCACGACGAGCAGGCAGCCGCCGATCCGGCAGAAGATCAGGAACACCCCGAGGAAGAGTTCCGGGCCCGCGTTCATGAAGGGCGCCGCTCCTCTCTTCCCCCGCGGAGGAGGGAGGGAGCGCTTCGGCGCCTCACGAGATCGTCCCCAGCGCCTTGATCTCCACCCCACGGGCGATCTCCAGGTGCGAGAGCACGGGCAGCGTCGGGAAGATCCGCTCGATGATCATGCGCACGTAAGGACGCGCGTCGGGCGCCGTGACCAGCGCGAAGCCGTGGACCTGTTTCTGGCGCTCGCGGATCGCGGTCGCCGCCTCGCCGCCGAACTGCTCCACGAGGCGCGGGTCGATGTCGAACTCGACGACCTCGCCCTTGGCGTCGCGCTTCAGGCTCTGGTGGAAGGAGAGGTCCCAGTTCGCCCCGAGCCGGAGCACGTTGAGCACACCGTTCTCGGCCAGATCCCCGCAGATCTGCTGGGCGATGCGCATCCGCACGTGCTCGGCGATCTGCTCGGCGCGGCGGGCGTGGGGCGTGATCTCGGCCACCGCCTCCAGGATCAGGTGCAGGTTGCGGATCGAGACCCGCTCGGCGAGCAGGAGCTTGAGCACCGCCTGCAGGCCCGAATAGGAGATCTGCGAGGGCGCGATCTCGTCGAGCAGGCGCTTGTACTCGGGCTCCAGCCGGTCGAGCAGGCCGCGCATGTCCTTGTAGGAGAGGAACTGGGGCAGGTTGTTGCGGATGACTTCCGAGAGGTGGGTGAGCAGCACCGAGGCGCCGTCGATCGGCTCAAAGCCGGTGCGGCGCACCTCGCCGGCGTAGGAATCCATCACCCAGAGCGCCCGCATGCCGAAGGCCGGCTCGCGCACTTCTTCCGCCGGCACGTCGGGCGTCGGCCCGTCGCCCACCACCACCAGCATCTCGCCGGGACGCATCTCCTGCGTGGCGACCACGGTGCCGTGGATCAGGATCTGGTAGCTCTTGGGCGGCAGGGCGACGCTGTCGGTGAGCTTGATGTCGGGCACCACGAAGCCGTACTGCCGGGCAAACTTCTTGCGCATCTTGGCGACGCGGTGGGAGAGCTCGGCGTGGCTCGCCTGGATCTGCGCCGCGACCTGACGGCCGAGGATCAGCTCGATCTCCGGGGTCTTGAGCGACTCCTTGACCGACTCGGCGGCCGCCGCCTGGGCCTTCGCCTCGACCTCCTCGGCGACCTTGGCGTCGGCCAGCGCCTTGCGGGCGGCCGCCCGCTGCGGGATCGCGTAGGCGATGAAGCCCATCAGGCCCGACAGCGCCACGAAGGGCAGGAAGGGCAGGCCCGGCACCAGGGCGAAGACGAACATCAGCGCCGAGGCCACCATCAGGGCGCGCGGATAGGCGCCGAGCTGGCCGAGCACCGCCTGCTCGGTGGCGCCGCGCGTGCCGCCCTTCGAGACGAGCAGGCCCGCGGCCAGCGACACGATGAGCGCCGGGATCTGCGAGACGAGGCCGTCGCCGACGGACAGCTTCACGAACACGTCGGCGGCCTGGCCCAGCGCCATGCCGTGGCGCGTGGTGCCGATGATGATGCCGCCGAAGACGTTGACCGCGATGACGATGAGCGAGGCCACCGCCTCGCCGCGCACGAACTTCGAGGCGCCGTCCATCGAGCCGAAGAAGGCCGATTCCTCCTCCAGCTCCCGGCGGCGGCGCTGGGCCTCCTTGTCGTCGATCAGCCCGGCGTTGAGATCGGCGTCGATCGCCATCTGCTTGCCGGGGATCGCGTCGAGGGTGAAGCGGGCGCCCACCTCCGCGATGCGGGTCGCGCCCTTGGTGATGACCAGGAAGTTGACCGTGATCAGGATCACGAAGACCACGATCCCGATCACGAAGTCGCCGCTCATCACGAACTGCGAGAAGCCCTGGATCACGTGGCCGGCGGCGTCGACCCCCTTCTGGCCGTTGGCCAGGATCAGGCGCGTCGTGGCGATGCCGAGCGCGAGCCTGAGCAGCGTCGCGATGAGCAGCACGGTCGGGAAGGCGGAGAATTCGAGCGGCTTCTGGATCCAGAGCGCCACCATCAGGATCAGCACCGAGAGCGCGATCGAGAAGGCGAGCCCGACATCGATGAGGAGCGCGGGGACGGGCAGGAACAGAACGGCGAGGATCGCCACGATGCCGGCCGCGAAGCCGAAATCCCGCCGCGACTTCCGCTGTTCGAGGCCGAGCGCCGCACCCGCCGCCATCGAGGACTCCCCACGTCTCGACGCGGGGGCGCCCGCGTCTCACGCGAGCCTTCTCGCCCGGCAAGCTTGCGCGAGGATGGGCGCGGCGGGTCCCGCTCAGAACCCGGTGGCGATCCGCCCGTAGGCGAGTTCGGCGAAGCTCGTGAGCTGGGCGCCCACGAAGGTGCCGGTGACGAGCAGCACCAGGAGCACCACCACGATCTTCGGCACGAAGGTGAGGGTCGTCTCCTGGATCTGGGTGAGCGCCTGCAGCAGCGCGATCACGATGCCGACCGCCATCGCGGCGCCGACCGCGGGGCCCGCCGCCACCAGCACCGTCCAGATCGCGGCGCGCACGAGTTCGAGGGCGTCGACCTCGTTCATGGTCTCACAGCCTGCTTCACGGGCCGGACCCAGCCCGCCCTTTCCTACCGCGAATCGGTTCTCAGGACACCGAGACGCCCGATTGCAGCAGCACCGTGCGGCCGTCGGTCAGCGTCGCCAGGGCGCCGTCGCTCGTCACCCGCACGGACTGGACCGTGCCCGAGGTGGTGCCGTCCGCCGAGCTGATCGTGCGGCCGACGATCGAGTCGGCCTGATCAAGGAAGCTCGAGGTCAGGAGCGAGTCGAGCTTCTTGTTGGTCTGCGTCGCCTGCTCGACCTGCGACAGGGTGGCGAGCTGGCTGACATACTCGGTCCCGTCCATGGGCTTGGTCGGGTCCTGGTTCTTCAGCTGCGTCATGAACAGCGTCAGGAAGGTCTCGGCATTGAGCTTGGCCGCGACCGAGCTGGTGGCCTGGGCGGCGGCGGCTGTGGTCGCCGCGGTCGCGCTCGTGGTGCTGGTCACGTCCATGGCGGTCAGATCTCCGGTTCGGGGGCGAGGTCCGGCCGGAGGCCGGCGGCGAGGAGGCGCGGGGCGCGTTGCGGCGCGTGCCCGGGGATGCCGGCTGCCCGGCGCGGGCGGGTCTCGAGGCGGACAGCCGGGCTCTGCGCGGGCGCGGACGAGCCCCGCGGCCGGCGCGGCGCCGCCTCCGGCCCGGCCCGGAGCGCGGGCGGCGCCGGGGCGGGCGCGGCCCCCGAGGTCGCCAGCAGGGCGGCTTCCGCCGGGTAGAGGCCGCGGATCGCCTTGAGCGCCTCGAACAGGCGGTCGGCCTCGATCAGCGCCTGCACGGCAGCGAGGCCCTCGTGGATCGCCGCGTCCCGGGTGGCGGCCAGGATCCCGGCCCTGAGCCCGGCGCAGAGGTCGCGGGCCGGGCCGGCATTGGCCGGGTCGATGAGCAGGGTCTGGGCCGCGAAGTAGAGCTGGCGGAGCGGCGTCGTCGCCTCCTCCGCCTGGAGCACGTGGCCCTCCAGCAGGAAGGCCGCGTCGTTCAGGAGCTCGATGCCGACCTTGCGGTCGACGCGCAGAACAGCGCCGTTGATGAAGACGCGCTCCCCGGCGCGCAGCGAGAGATGCATGGTCCGGCCCATCCCGCGGCTCATTGCAGGCCGTCGCGGATCGAGGTGTTCACCTCGATCAAGGCCTTCAGGCTGCGCTCGGGCGCGCGCAGCGCCTCGCCGGCCTCGCGCATGGCCCAGGTCCCGATGGAGACGAGGTCGGCCTTGAGCTCGTCCGGCAGGGCGTTCTCCGGGTTGAGCAGGTCGGTGAGCAGCACGTTCCAGAGATCCTGCACGAAGCCGATCGCGGCGGTGCGCTCCGGGCCCCGCTCCCCGCGCGCCTCGACGGTGCGCAGGAGGTGGAGCGCCCGGTCGAAGGCCATGCGCTCGCGCTCGCGGGCGAGCTGCGGCGCGTCCTCCAGGATCTCGGAATAGGAAAATCGATACATCGCGTGCCTTCTCGATGGCAAATCGTCTGGCAAATCGTCTTGCAGATCTTGGCTCGTCGCCCCGGACGGGCGTCAGAGGAAGTTCACGAGGCTGAGCTGGCGCAGCTGGGCGGTCAGCGCGTAGGACATCTGGATCTGGGTGGTGAGCGCGTCGACGCGGGTCTTGGCCTCGGCCGGATCGACCGCCTCCAGGTCGCCGACCGAGGCCGATAGCAGGGTCTTCTGCGCGTCGAGCCGCGTGTTGGCCGCCGTGATCAGGCCCTGCGAGCGGCCGAGATCGGCCTGCATCGACACCAGCCCGCCGCTGCCCTCGCTCAGGAGGCCGATCATCCGGGAGGTGACGACCGTCTGCGCCGCCGTGGAGAAGCTCGACAGCCCGAGATCGGTCGAGACGATGTAGGCCATGGCGAGCTTGGCGAAGGGCTGGGCGTCGGCGCTGGCGCCCGTGGGGACGGTCTCGCTGAGCGAGATCCGGCTCTGCACCGCGCCGTTCGCCGACGACACACCGGCCCAGGCCGCGTCCGCGAAGCGCGGGGCGACGTAGGTGTCGAGGAAGGTCTGCACCCGCGCGGGCGCCTCGCTGGCCGCCGCGGCGCTGCCCGGCGCGTAGCCGAAGAAGAGGGCGAAGTCGGAGGCGATCCCGGCCCGGAGGGTCGCGATGGCCGTGTCGGCGATCGGGGCCGTGCCCGAATTGGTGCCCCCGAAGACGTACTGCCCGGCGATCGCGGTGTTGAGCGCCGTGGTCAGGGTGGCGAGCTGGCCGCCCGCGTTCGCCGCGACGGCGGCGCGCTGCGCCACCGGCTGGCCGACGAGGTTCTGTAGCAGCGTGTCGGCGGCCGACTGCATCTGGGCCAGCGCCGACTGGCTGGTCTTGAGCCGCAGCGACGCGACGCCGTTGCCGTCCTTCAGCGCGTCGATCTCGGCGCCCTGCTGGCGCAGCCCCAGCGCGGTGCCGACCTTGGTGCCGAGCGCCAGCCCGATATCGGCGTGTCGCCCGGTCGCGATCTCGGCGTTGGCCTGCGCGAGGCCGGTCTGCAGGTGGGCGAGCCCGGTGCGGGGCGCGTTCCAGAGATTGATGCTGGAGATGTAGCTCGTGGTCATCATGGCCTAACGCACCGCGTCCATGAGGGTCTTGAGAAGGTCGTCGACCACGGTGAGGATCTTCGCCGAGGCCGTGTAGGAGCGCTCCAGCTGGAGCGTCAGAGCGGTCTCGTCGTCGCCGTTGACGCCGGCCGCGTTCGACAGGGCGTCGGAGGCGCGCGACAGCAGGGTCGCCTGGTAGGCGGCGTCCGCGTCGGCCCCCTTGCGCTGCTGCGAGAGCCAGCCGGCCGAGGCGGAGGCGAAGCCCGCGAGCGTCGCCGTCCCCGAGAGGTCGGTGCCCGCGCCGATCGTGCGGGCGGCGGCGAGGTTGCCGGTGAGCGCGGTCAGGCGCGCGGCGTAGCCCGCCTCGCCCAGCGCGTTCACCGCCGTCGCGTTGCTGAAGATGCCGCCGTCGCGCAGGCGGCTCACGGCGCCGCCCTGCTGGGGATCGACCCGGGCCGCGACCCGGATCGCGGCGGCGCTTGCCCCGGTGAAGAGGCCGGCGACGACCGAAGCGGGCGTGGTGGTGGGATCGGTCTCCGCGAAGGCGTCGACCAGGGCGGAGGCGATCGCGTCGAGCTGCCGGCCGTACTCCACGGCGGGCCCGTCCCGCAGGGCGGTCAGCCCGGCGATGCGGCCGGAATGCAGGGGCATCGCCGCCGTGGCGCCGGTCACCGCCACGCCGTCGATCGTCACGGCGTTGCCGGGCGGCAGCGCGTTGGGGTCGAAGCGCACCGTGCGGGCGCCGCGCTCGTAGAGGGCCACCCCGCCGTCGGTGTAGATCGCCATCCCGCCGTCGGGCCGGGTCAGGGTGGTGATGCCCATCTCGGCGGAGAGCTTCGTCAGGATCCGGTCGCGGTCGTCGAGGCTGTCGGTGATGTCCTTCCCGTTCGCCGTGCCGGTGACGACCGCGAAGTTGACGGCATCGAACTGCTTGAGCAGGTCGTTGACCGTCTGGACCGATTGCTTGGTCGCCGCGTCCGCGTCCGCGCGCACGGTCGCTACCGAGGCGGCGGCGTCGTTGAGGCTGCCCGCGAGATCGCGCGCGGCGTCGATCGCCGTGCGGGCGAGGTCACTGCTGTCGGGCTGGTTGGCGGCGGCTAGGAGCGCCGCGTTGAGCGCTCCGAGCCGGGCCGCGGGCGAGGTCGCGTCGCCGGTGTCGCCCACCGTCTGGGCGAGGGTCTTCAGCCCGTCGAGCCGGGCCGCGCTCGCGGCCTCGTCCGAGGTCGCGGCGAGCTTGCGGGTGAACAGGGCCTGATCGCCCGCGCGGGTGATGACCACCTGCGCGGTGCCCTCGCCCGTCACCAGGGTGGCGATCTTGCGCGTGTAGCCGGAATCGCCCGCCCCCGTCACGTTGCGGGAGGCGACGGCGATCTGGCTCGACGTGGCGAGCAGCGCGTTGCGCGCGGTACTCAGCGCGATCTGGAGGCCCATTCTGCGGCTCCGCTACCGGTCGTTGCGCTCAGCGCTTGAGGTTCATCAGGGTTTCGAGCATCTCGTTGCCGGTCATGAACACCTTGGAGTTGGCGGTGTAGACCGATTGCGACTCGATCATCGTGGTGAGTTCCGTGGCCACATCGACGTTCGACTGCTCCAACGCCTTGGACTTGATGGTGCCCAGCCCGTTCTGCATCGCGAAGCCGAGCTCGATGTTGCCCGAGGTCGAGGTCGCCTCGAAGATATTGCCGGCCCGGGGCTGGAGCTGGTCCGGGCTGCCGACGTCGGCGACCGGGACCCGGTAGGTCGCCGCGCGGGTACCGTCGGCGTAGATCGTGTAGACCGTGCCGTCGTCGCCGAAGGCCACCCCCGTGCTGCTGGTCGGGGCCGAGCCGTCCGCGACGCCCTTCGGGCTGTTGTCGGGGGCGAGCTGGGTCATCGCCCCGAGGTCGAGCGTCAGGGCCGGGCGGCTCCCGTCCGCCGGAAGGGCGAAGGTCGAGGTGCCGGTGATCTGGCCGGTCGGCCCGAAGCTGATCGTGTTCGCGGTCCCGACGAGCGCGGGCGTCGCGTCCTGGGTGTAGACGCTGACCGACCACTTGTTCGGCTCGGCGGCGGTGTCGGCCACCTTCGAGAAGACGACGTCGAGGGTCACCTTGTTGCCGAGGCTGTCGTAGGTCGTGACTGGCGTCTTGGTGGTGAAGCTCGTGGCGCTGGGCGTGGTGACCGTCGCGGAGCCGGCCTTCAGGTTGCCCTGCAGGGTCATGGTGCTGGACGGGCGCGCCTGCAGCTGCGTCGCGCCCGACTTGATCTCCGTCAGCTTCGGGGTGGCGGGCAGCGAGCCGTCGGCATTGAGCGCGTAGCCGAGCAGGGTGAAGCCGCCCGCGTTCACGAGATTGCCGGTGGTGCCGTCCTTCACGAAGTTGCCGGCGCGGGTCAGGAACTGGCTGCCGCTGCCGTCCTGCACCAGGAAGAAGCCGTTGCCGTTGATCGCGAGGTCCGTGTCCGAGGTGGTGAAGCTCGTCGGCCCCTGCTCGCCGACGCTGCGCCGGACCGTGGTCTCCACCGCGCCCGAATTGTAGTTGCCGGTGCCGGAGGATTCGAGCAACAGCGACGAGAACTCCGTCGCGGTGCGCTTGTAGCCCGTGGTCGAGGCGTTCTGGATGTTCTCCGCCACCGTCGAGATGCGGTTGGTCTGGGCGTTCATGCCCGAGACGCCGGTGCGGAGCACGCCGGTGAGGCTCATGGGGACACCTTCAGGGTCTGGTCGTTGCGGGGCGCATCAGGCGCGCGGTGGCTTGTGCGGAGCTTAGCCATGGTCAGCTCCGCAGGGACTGGGCGAGTTCGAGGAAGGCGTCGCGGCTGGGGGCCTGTCCGGGCTCCTGGCGCATCGCCTCGTAGATCTTCGGCACGAGCGCGATCGCCTGGTCGAGCTCGGCGTCGGTGCCGGCTCGGTAGCCGCCCATCAGGCGCAGGTCCCGGGTCTCCTCGTAGCGGGCCATCATGGCCTTGAGCTTGCGCACGAGGTCGCGCTGTTCGGGTGTCCAGACCTCGGAGGCGAGCCGCGAGATCGAGCCGAGCAGGTCCATGGCCGGGTAGCGCCCCTGCTCGGCGATGGCGCGGTCGAGCACGACGTGGCCGTCGAGCGTGCCGCGGATCGCGTCGGCGACCGGGTCGTTGTGGTCGTCGCCGTCCACCAGCACCGAGAACACGCCCGTGATGCTGCCCTGGCCCTCCGTCCCGGGCCCGGCCCGTTCGAGGAGCCGCGGCAGGTCCGAGAACACGCTCGGCGGGTAGCCGCGCGCGACCGCCGGCTCGCCCGCGGCCAGCGCCACGTCGCGGGCGGCGTGGGCGTAGCGGGTGACCGAATCGACGATGAGCAGGACCGACTCGCCGCGGTCGCGGAAGGATTCGGCGATCGCGAGCGCTACCTTCGGCGCCTGCCGGCGCATCATCGGGCTCTCGTCCCCGGTCGAGACCACGATCACGGCGCGGTCGCGCGCGGCGGCGATCGGGCCTTCGAGGAACTCGCGTACCTCGCGCCCGCGCTCGCCCACGAGCGCCACCACCACGCTGTCGAAGCCCTCTGCCTCGGCGAGCATGGCGAGCAGCGTCGACTTGCCGACGCCGCTCCCCGCGAAGATGCCAATGCGCTGGCCGGCGCAGAGCGGCGTGAACAGGTCGAGCGCCCGCACGCCCGTCACCAGGGGCCGGCGCACCCGCGCGCGGCCGAAGGCGGCGGGCGGGTCGGCATCGAGGGCTGCGGCGGTCGCGCCCTCGGCGAGCGGTCCCGCCCCGTCGATCGGGCGCCCGAGCGCGTCGATCACCCGGCCCTTCCAGCCGGGGTCGGGCCTGAGCTCGGCCGCGCCCAGCCGGAACACCCGGGTGCCGATGCCGGCCTCGATCCGGGGGCCGAAGGTCTTGAGCGTGGCGCCCTCCGCGTCGATGCGCACGATCTCGCCCACCTGGGCTTTTCCGTCCTGCTCGAAGCCCATGCGGTCGCCGAGCCGCACGAACGGCCCGACGCCGCCGATCCGGCAGGCGCTGGCCGAGACCTCGCGCACGCGGCCGCCGACCTGGACGAGGTGGCCCTCCGCCTGCGCCATCGCCCGTTCCAGGCGCTCGATCGCGTCCGCCATCGGCCTAGCCCTGCGGTCCGAGCGACTTGATGGCGTCCTGCAGCGCGCTCTCCGATTGCTGCGTCAGGTTCGCCGCGCTCTCGAAGGCGCGCTGGATGGTTATGAGCTTCGTCATCTCCAGGATCGGGTTGACGTTCGAGCCCTCCAGATGCCCCTGCGCGAGGCCGATGCGGGTGAAGTCCTGCACGGGCCGGGCGGGCAGGCTCGGGGCGACGGCGTTCGGCCCGGCCCGGCGGATCGCCGCCTTCGGATCGAACGTGAACAGGCCGATCGCGCCGACTTGGTTGACGCCCTGGTGGATCGTGCCGTCGCGGCCGATCGTCGGTGGCCCGGCCTGCGGGTCGAGCAGAAGCGGCCCGCCGCCGGGATCGAGCACCGGGCGGCCGGAGACGTCTGTGAGGCGGCCGGTCGCGTCCATGCTGAGGCGTCCGTCCCGGGTGTAGACGGGGCCGTTCGGGCCGCCGACGCTGAGCCACGCATCGCCCTGCAGGGCGACGTCGAGGGCCGCGTCGGTCTTGGTGACCGGGCCCGAAGCCCGCGAGATGTAGGTGTCGCCCGTGCTCGCGAAGGCGACCGCGCCCTTGGTGGCCTGGGCCATCAGGGCGGAGAACTTCGTCTCCTCCGCGCGGTAGCCGGCGGTCGCCATGTTGGCGACGTTCTGCGCCGTGGTCGTCAGGCGCTTCTCCAGGGCGAGCTGGCTGGAGAGCGCGACGTAGAGGCCGTTCTGCATCGCCTCAGGCCCCCGTCCGGACGGCGCGCAGGGCGCTCATCATGTCGGCGGTGATGCCGGAACTGCCGTCGTCGCCGGTGAACAGGGCGAGGATCGGCGCGGAGGCGGTGTTGTTCTGCGCGTCCCAGATCGCCGCGAAGCGCCGCACCAGCTTCTCGACCGCGGCCGGGTCCTTGAGGCTCGCCAGGTCGATCTTCTCGCCGATCCGCTTGGCGCGCTGCGCCAGGGCGTCGTTCGACGTGGCCGAGCTCGAGGCCGGCAGGCCCAGCAGGGTGTTGGCGACCTGGGTGAGCGCCGTGTCGCCCAGGATGTCGTAGGCGCTCTTCACGGTCGGGGCCTTGCGGGCGAAGTAGAGGGCGAGGCGCACCCCCGTATCCTCGGCCCCCGCATCCGTCTCGATCGACTGGCGCAGGTAGGCGTCCGTGACGGTCTGGGCCGCCAGGTCCGGGGCGACGTTCGTGCCGAAGCCGACGCTGACCGCCGTCTTGCCCGCGGCGGGGGGCGCGACCCGCAGGGTTACGGTCCGGGCCGCGCCCGTGCCCGCGTAGGCGGTGTCGGCGTCCGCGCCCGTGCCGCCCGTCTTCTGGTCGGCCCCGAGATCGGTGTAGGCGGCCGTGGTGAAGAGCAGGCTGTCGAAGATGTCCAGGTTGACCTGGACCTTGCCCTTCAGGCCCGCCTCGCCCGAGGCGGTGATCTGGCTCTGGATCGCCGAGAGGAGCGCGGCCGGCTTCACCGCCGTGAGGTCGCTGGCGACGTTGGCCAGCGTGTCCTTGTTGAGCACGATCGTGGCGCTCGCCGTCTTGCCTGAGGCGAGCTGGGTGGTCAGCGTGAAGCGGGCCTCGTTGGTGCCGCTGAAATCGATGGTGTCGGGCAGGACCGAGCCGGTCAGCTGCGCCGCCGCGGCCGCTGCCTGGTCCGAGCCGGCCTCGACCGCGTCGCTGCCCTTGGCCACCCGCAGGGCGGTGAAGTCGAAGGCCTTGGCGATGGCGACGTAGCGGTCGTCCGCCAGCCGGTTGGCGAAGCTCGACGGGCTCGACGCGCCCTCGGTCAGGACCTTGCGCATGAAGGCCTTGGCGTAGGTCATGTCCTCCAGGCCGAAGGCCTTCATGGCGTAGGCGTAGAGGCGGCGGTCGGCGATGAGGTCGTCGACCGACTTCACCTTGCCGATATTGGCCGCGTAATAGGCGGTCTCCCGGGCGGTGACCGGGTCGGCGGCCTGGCGCTTCATCGCGGCCGGCAGGTCGCGCGCGATGAGCGTGTAGCTGGTGAGCGTGCTGTTCACGGCCGCGCGTTCCCTCGCTCCGACGCATCCGCGGCGGTCGCCTGCCGCTCTAGGCGGGGACGCTTGCTCCAGGCTGTCGGGGAGGCCGTCGGGAAGGCTGCCATCGTCCGCCTCACAGCCGCGCCGGGCCGATGATGGTCTGGGTGGTGATCACCACCCAGCCCGCGCCGGTGCTGCGGATGGCGAGCACGCGGCCCGCACCCGGCAGCTCGCCGCCGGTCGCGACCTCGCGCACCGGGCCGCCGGCCTCCTCCAGCACCGCCACGCTTCCCTCCGGGCCCGTCGAGACCCGGCGCAGGGTGTAGCTGCCGGCTGCGGCGGGCTCCGGCGCCGGGGGGGCGGAGGGGCGCTCGGGAATCGCGCCGGTCGTGGTCGGATCGAGGTCGATGGGCGCGGGGTCCGGGCCGCGCTTCCAGGCGAAAGTCTGGACACCGGCCGGCAGCACGGCCTGAACCGCGTAGGGCCGGCTGCCGCCGGTGATGACGTAGCCCGCGAACCCGCTCGCGGTGAGCGCCAGCAGGAGCGCGCCGCCGAGCACCGCGCGCTCGATCCGCGCCTCGCGGCGGCGGCGGCGCGCCACCGCCCCGGCGAGCGGGCGCGGGGGCAGGCGCAGGGACGAGGCTCCGGGCACCGCCCTGGTGGGCTGGTCCGGGACCGGTCTGGCCGGCTGAGCGGGGCGGGTGGGCGACATGGCGGGCGGCGTGTCACGGCGGATGGCAGTCCGTTAAGGTTTCGCCGCTTATGCTTGACGCACCGTTAACGGCCCCGTCCGGGCCGGTCCGATTAAGGCGCCAGACCCGTTGAGCCCGAGCGTGAGCCCGCGATGACGATCCGCCCGGACGGCCCGATGGCGGGCGCGGGGCCCGCGACGAGCGGCCCCCCGCCCCGGGCGAAGCGCCACCGCGTGGTGCTGCAGGGACGGATCGTGGCCGGCGCGCGGCTCCAGCCCTGCGTGATCCGGGACCTCTCCCGTACCGGCGCAAAGATCCGCCTCGCTCCCCGGATCGCCCTGCCCGACCGGTTCGACCTCGTGATCGCCTCCGACGAGCTGCGCACCGTGCGCGCCTGCCTGCGCTGGCGCCGGGGTGAGTTCGCGGGGCTCGTCTTCGAGGGCGTGTAGCGCCCGGCTCTCGTGCGGAGAGTTCCCCCGGGCGCGTACCGCTGGGACGGCTCAGGGCAGGCAGATGGCGGCGATGAGGTCGCGCTCGTCGATCACGAGGCTCGGGGCGTAGCCCTGCGCGACGAGGCGCTCGCGCTCGCCCGCGGCCTTCTCGCCGAGGAAGACGAGGCTGCCGCGGACCGCCTTCTCGCTCGGCGTCTCCAGCGGCGGTGCCACCAGGATGCGCCGCTCCAGGCCGAGCTCGCGCAGCAGGCTGCTGATCGAGGGACCGTCCTCGACGCCCACCAGCACCACGCGCTCCACCTCGGCGGTGTCGTTGGCGAGCCGCGCCAGCGTCTGCACCGCCACGAGGAGTGGCAGCCGCTCCAAGCCCTCGACCGGCGGCCGGGGCTCGCCCAGGCTGAGCAGGCTCAGGCGGTTGTGGATCTCGTGGGCGGCCAGGAAGTCGCCCCGGCCCATCGCGACCCGGAAGGCGAGCCGCATCCGGGTCTCGACGTAAGCGTCGATCGCGTCCCGGAAGGCTGGGCGGTGGGCCGGGTCGGGGGCGGTGCCGGTCCGCGCCAGCAGGGCGCGCGCGAAGAATTCGAGGCCGCCGCGGTGCAGGTCCCAGTCCGAGGCTCCCGCGGCGGCGCTGTCGTGGCGCCGGCCCGTGAAGGGGTCCTGCGTGGCGATGCGGCGGAAGGGCCGCCCCTGGAAGGCCACGGCTCCCTCCGCGATGAGGCGGGCGAGGCCGACGAAGCCCGCGTGGCAGTGGCGTCCCGCGGCCGGCAGGGCGCCCAGCGCCTCGGCCCGGTAGACGGCCGCCTCGGGGGCCACGCCGTGCTGCACCAGGAAGCCGAACAGCTCCATCGCCTCCTCCCGCGCGAAGACGGCGTCGGCCTCCAGCGCGTATTGCGGGCTCGCGACCGCGCCCGGCACGTCGTCGTGCAGCTCCCAGGGCGCGTAGCAGGCCAGCACCTCCGGGTGCGCGTCGAGGAAGTCCACCGCCTCGCGGAGCGCGGCGGGCACGGGCAACTCGTCCTCGGCGAGCGCCACGCGGTAGCGGCCGCGGCCCCGCCGCAGGGCGGCGAACAGGCTCGCGGGCTCGCCCGGCCGGTGCGCCGCCCCGGCGTGCCGGAAGCGGACGACCGGCAGGCCCTCCGCGGCGCGGCGCTCCACGATCTCCTTGATCGCCCCGTCCGCGGAGGCGTCCGAGACGACGACCTCGCAGGGCGCGGGCAGGCCGCCCTCGGCGAGGCGCCCGAGCAGGCGGTCGAGGAAGTCGGGGCGCGCGCCCGCGGCGATGCAGAGGCTGAGCGTGATGTCGGACATGGATCGGTCTCGGGACTGTCTGGGGCGCTCGGGGTCTCAGGGGCGGCCGGGGGCGGGCCGGGCGTCTGCCCGCGGATCTCGCCAGCCATCGGAGCCGGGATCGAAGCCGTCCGGGACGGGCTCGGGTGGGACCGCGAAGGGTTCCGGCGGCCGGCCCGCGCAGCGCAGGTCGTGCATGCGTGCGAAGGCCGCCTCGATGCCGCGGGCGTAGCGCGCGGGGTCGAACAGGGGGGCCCGCGCCCGGTTGGCGGCGAGGCGCGCCCGCAGCCCGTCGAGGCGCGGCCGGTCGGCGGCGAGCGCGCAGGCCAGCGCCTCGTAGGCCTCCTGGGTGGTGGTCACCAGCTCGGGCAGGCCCGCGGCGCGCAGCAGGCTGCCCGCGACGCGCCCCGCCATGGTCTCGCCGAGGCAGGTCAGCACCGGCACCCCCGCCCAGAGCGCGTCGCTCGCGGTGGTGTGGGCGTTGTAGGGCAGCGTGTCGAGCACGAGGTCGGCGTGGCGCAGGCGCGCGCGATGCTCCGGCGAGCCGACATGCCCGGCGAAGACGATGCGCTCCGGGTCGATCCCGTGCGCGCCGGCCGCGTATTGCAGGTTGTCCTGCGCGGCCGGGTTTGCCTCGTAGAGCCAGAGCACCGCCCCGGGGACGCGCGCCAGGATCCGCATCCAGGCCGCGAAGATGGACGGCGTGATCTTGTAGGTGTTGTTGAAGCAGCAGAACACGAACGCCCCGTCCGGCAGGCCGCAATCCGCCCGGCTCGGCGCCGCGTCCGCGATGACCCGGTCCCCGTCGTTGGGCTGGTAGCAGTCGGGCAACTGGACGATGCGCTCGTCGTAGAAGGGCTGGTGGTCGAGGGGCGTGATGAGCGGGTCGCCCAGGATGTAGTCGATGAAGGGCGCCCCCATGCTGCCCGGATAGCCCAGATAGTTCACCTGGACGGGCGCGGGCCGCAGGGCGAGGATGCGGGTGCGGGCCCCGTAGGTATAGCCCTTGAGGTCGACGAGGACGTCGATCCCGTCCGCGCGGATGCGCCGCGCGGCGTCCGCGTCCGAGAGCGCGCCGACCTCGACGAAATGGTCGAAGGCCGCCACCACCCGGCGCCGCATCGCGCTGCCGTCGTCGGGGCTGAACGAGTAGGCGAAGACCTCGAACCGCGCGCGGTCGTGCCGCTCGAACAGCGCCACGGCGAGCTGCGTCGTGGCGTGGTCGAAGAAGTCGTAGGACAGGTAGCCGATCCGGATCCGGCGCCCCGGCACGGGAGGGGGCGGCGGCGGCAGGAGGTCGGTCGAGGCGGGCCGGATCTCCGCGGCCCAGATCCGGGTCGCCCGCAGGATCTCGTCCGGGCCCGCCTGCATGACGAGCAGCTTGAAGGGCGACAGGCGCGTGCCGGTCTCGAGGATCCGCTCGACGAGCGCGCGATCCTCCGCGATCAGCCCGTCCCAGTCGCAGGCGTGGCGGCGCTGGTCGAGGAGCTCGAAGCAGGCGAGCACCGAGTCCGGGTCGAGGCTCAGCGCGGTGCGGAAGCAGGCGACCGCCTCGTTGGTCCGCCGCGTCTGGGTGTAGACCATGCCGAGATTGATGTGCGCGCGCACGTGGCGCGGGTCGGCTGCCAGCGCGTGGCGCAGGGCGGTGTAGGCCTCGGGCAGGCGGAAGTGGCTGAGGAGCGCGCAGGCCAGCAGGTTGTGCAGCCCCGCATCGTCCGGGTGCAGCTCGGTGAGCAGCCGCAGCACCGCGAGGCCTTCCTCGGTGCGGCCCGCCTCGAGCGTCGCCATCGCGTAGGTGCTCAGCGCCGGTTCGCTCAGGATGCCGGCCTCGATCCCGGACCGGAAGACGCCCCGCGCCTCCTCGGTCCGACCCAGGGCGGAGAGGACGCGGCCGAGGAGCAGGTAGGATTCCGGGGCGGCCGGCTGCGCCGCGAGGAGCCGGCGCAGCGGCGCGACAGCCGCCTCGCCCTCGCCGAGGCCGATCAGCCCGTCCCAGGCCGCGCGGTGGCCGGCATCGCGGGCCAGCGCCGCGCGGAAGGCGTCGCGCGCGGAGGCCTCGTCCCGGCTGGCCACCAGGGCGCTGCCGAGATCGGCCTGGATGTTCGGATCGTTCGGCGCCAAGGTGGCGGCCTGCTGGAAGGCGGCGAGCGCCTCCGGAAGACGGCCTGCGAGGCGCAGGCACAATCCGAGGGCGTGACGGGCTGCCGCGTTCCCGGGGTCTTGGCGCAGGACTTCGCGGTATGCCGCCTCGGCGGGCGCGAGGCGGCCCTCCCCGTGCAGCCGGAGCGCCCGTCCCATCGCCTCCAGGACGGGCAGCCGGCGGGCGGACCCGCCGCCCGTGCGCGGGCCAGCCTGCTGGAGCACGACCCGTGCCCGATTCCTGCGTCCCATCCCGTCCGGCTCCCGCGGTCCGCGATGTGGGACCTCGCGCGGCCGCCGCGCTCGCGGGACGGCCGCCGGAACCTTCGCCGGAGGCCCTTGCGCGGGGCTTGCGGCGCCCGGCGCGCCTCTGCGCTCCCTCGAGAACGCGCGGGGGCCGCGCTTCGCCTGGAAGCGCGGCCCCCGGTCCGTGGCTCGGGTCTCGGGTCCGGGCTTACCGGAACAGCGAGAGCACGTTCTGCGAGCTGGAATTGGCGATCGACAGCGACTGGATGCCGAGCTGCTGCTGCGTCTGCAGGGCCTTCAGCTTGGTCGACTCCTCCTCGATGTTGGCATCGACCAGCGAGCCGATCGACGAGGTGTTGATGTCCATCAGCTGCTGCGTGAACTCCTGCTGCGACTTGAGCAGGGTCGACATCGAGCCGAGCTTGGAGGCGCCGGTGAGGAGCTGCTGAACCGTCGCGTCGACGATCTTCAGGTAGCCGGTGATCTTCGACTGGTCCGCATCCGACGCGCCGAGCGACTTGATGTCGAAGTCCGCGATCGACTCGGTGGCCGCGGAGCCGCCGTACATCGTGATGACGTACTTCGTGTCCATGAAGCCGCCCACGGCGCCGGTCGCGCTGCCCACCGCGACCGTCACGCCCGGGCCGGTGCTCGGCGCCACGGAGGCGTTCGAGGCGACCGCCGCGAAGGCGGCCGTCAGGGTCGTGTTGGTGGCGCTGGCCGTATTCGAATCGTAGAGCACGAAGCTGCCGGTCTCCAGCGTCGTGGTCGAGATCGAGACCGACTTGTCCTTGCGCGAGAAGGCCGAGACCAGGTCCTTGTCGTAGGCGAAGCCGGTGGCGTCGGACTTGACCGAGAGCCAGTTCGAGCCGTTCATCACGGTGTTGTCGGCGTAGTTCTTGATCGCGTCGAGGGCGACCTTGATGTCGTTCTGCAGCTTGGCGCGGTCGGTGTTGGTCGTCGAGGCCGAGACGAGCGCGTTGTTGATCGTCTTGAGCTGGTCGATCACCTTGTTGAGACCGGCCGAGGCGGCATCGACCGAGTTCTTGTCGAGGCTCATCGCGTCCTTGAGGGCGCTGAGCGAGCCGTTGTCGGTCTTCAGGGTCGAGGCGATGGCCCAGTAGGCGGCGCCGTCCGCGGCCGAGCTGATGCGCTGGCCGGTCGAGACGCGGTTGCTGGTCGTGTCGAGCTGGGTGTTGATCGAGCGCAGGGTCTGGAGCGCGATCGTGGCCGAGTTGTTGGTCAGGATGCTGGTCATGGTACGCACGAACCTCGTGGCGAGCGGTCTGGGAACCTATCGGACATCCGGGCTCGCACCGGGGCTCGCGGAACGGCATCATGCCTTTGCCCCCAAGAGGGCAATCCACGGCGCTTCCAGACCCTGGCGGGTCTGACGGGTTTGCATCGGGGCGGTTCGGACCTCGCGGTCCGCTCTCCGTTCCGGCGGCACTGAGAATTGCCCTGGCCTCGCTACGGAACCGTTAAAGGGGGAGTCCCGTGCGGACCGCTGTGGATCCGGTGGATCGGATCCGGGAGGGCGGCCTTAGTTGAAGAGGGTCAGCACCGTGTCCGGCGCGGCATTGGCGATCGAGAGCGAGCGAATCCCGAGCATCTGCTGGGCCTGCAGCGCCTTGAGCCGCGTCGATTCCACCTCGATGTCGGCATCGACCAGCGTGCCGATCGCCGTCCCGTTGATCGCCGTCATCTGCCGGGCGAAGTCGCGCTGGGCCGTCAGCAGCGCCGAGGTGGAGCCGAGCAGGGCCGCGCCGTCCAGGACCTTCTGGAGCGTGGCGTCGACCACCCGGGCGTAGGATTCGATCATCGCGCGGCTCACGTAGCTCTGCGAGACGTCGAGCGTGGCGATCGAGAAGGAGGCCTGCGCCGTCGAGAGCGACGGCACGCCGTTGATCCTGTATCCCGTGTCGAGCAGCCCGTTGACGTGGCTGTGGGTCGGCGAGTCGACGATGTCGATCAGGTAGCCGCCGATGGGAGTGGGGCTCGACCGCGCCGCGATGGCGGCCGCCGTGGCGGCCAGCGTTCCGGTCGCGGGCTTGTCGCTCGCCTGGGCCCAGTCCTGGAAGGCGCTGCGGACCTTGGCGTCGAACAGGATGAACTGCGACCCGTCGATCGTGGCGCGGGTGAGGTTCGCGCTCCCGTCCCGGCGCGAGAAGGCCATGACGAGCTGCCGGTTGGCGGAGAAGTCCGGCCCGTCGGATTGCACCGAGAGCCAGTTCGAGCCCCCCACCGCGCTGCTCTCCGCGATGCTGCGCATGGCGCGCTGGGCGTTGCCGATGTCGAGCTGGATCTTGGACCGGTCGGCCTGGTCGCTCTGGGCCGCGACCAGGGCGCGGCTGATGATCCGGAGCTGGTCCACCGTCCGGGTCAGGCCGAGGGACGCCGTGTCGACGGCGGTCTGGTCCAGGGCGATCGCGTCGGTCAGCGCCGCGAGCGAGCTGTTCTCCGCCTTCAGGCTGGTGGCGATGGCCCAGTAGGCAGCCCCGTCCGCCGCGCTGCCGATCCGCGCGCCCGTGGAGACGCGCCGGTTGGCCGTGTCGAGGCCGTCGCCGACCGCTCCGAGAGTCCGGAGCGCGGTGATCGCCCGTGCGTTGGTCAGAATGCTCGTCATGGTGGGACCCGGAAACGCAAACGACCGCGAAGGACCTGCGTCCTTCGGGGACATCCGGGTTCGCACCGGCCGGCGGATGCGGCCTCATGCCTTCGCCCGCCGGAAAGCGGGGAATCCGCCGTACATCCCGCTTCCCTCCGCCCTGCCGGGCGCGGGGGCCGGGCGGAGCGATGCGTTAGGGTTATCGGGATCTGCAGGATGCCGGAGGAGTGCTAATCGTGCGTTAAGCAAGCGGCGTCGGCGGGCGCCTCAGCCCACGAAGGTGTAGCCGGCCATGCGCTTGGCCTCGATCGGGTCGTGGCCCAGCCGCGCCCGCAGCTTCTTGCGCAGCTTCGAGATGTGGCCCTCCACCACGCTCTCCTCGCAGGCGCTCTCGTGGTCGCCGTAGACCGCGTTGAAGATCTGGCTCTTGCTGACCTGCCGGCCGCGGTTCTTCGCCAGGTATTCCAGGATGTGGCGCTCGCGGCGGGGCAGGAGCAGGCTCTGGCCGTCGATCTCGGGATCGCGCCCGTCCGTGTGGACGACGAGCCGGGCGGTGCCCTCGGGGGCGGCGGGCGCCGCGCCGCGGCTGACGCGGCGGCGGATCGCGTTCGCCCGGGCGATGATCTCGCGCACGTGCACGGGCTTGCGCACCACGTCGTCGAAGCCCGCCGTGAACAGGGCCAGCGTCTGCTCCAGGGAGCGGGTCTCGTTGAGCGCGATGATCGGCGCGGGCGAGAGGCTGCGGATCGCCGCGGTGCAGCCCGTCCGGTCGCCGCAATCGCCGAGCACGAAGCCCTCGACGGTGGCCAGGTCGTCGGCCGGCAGCCCGGTGAGCCAGAGCTGGAAATCGGGAGCGGGCAGGCCGCGGGCGCTGACGCCCTCCTGGCTGAAGCCGGCCACGTACTGGGCGGTCACGCTTTCCCGCTCGTCGACGACGATGAACATTTCGGCAGCCCCAGAGGCGCAGGTCATCATCGACGCTCCGCGCAGGGCGCGAGGCGACCGAAAACTGTCCTGCAGCTTTTCGTATTCTGTTGTTCCCCGGCTGGGCGACGCGGAAAATCTTGCGAGAGACTTTCCATCGGCGTGCCGGAGGGTCGAACGTAAACCGTTCGTTAGGACAAAGATTTTGTTCGTAATGGTTAACGAGCGGTTAATTCGCCGCTCCGCCGGAGCGCGGGGGCCCGCTTGCGTGACGCTCGGGCAACGCGTGTGGCCTGAGGGCCACAGGCCCCGGGGGCCGGCCGCGCTCCCGCACCGAACCGATCGCGTTCTCGGGTGTTAGGCGGCTAAGGCACCCGCGCGCGAGGTGCCGCCGGAGGGCTGTGATCGAGGAGGGATGCCATGTCGCGGATCAGCGTGAGGCTCGCGGGCGACGGCACGCACGCGGTGATCCAGGGCAACGACCCCGTGGTGAGCGGGCTGACCCTGGACGAGGCCGAGAACTACCTGACATTCATCCGCGCCTCGGCGCGCGTGCGGCGGACGCGCCGTCTGCCCGAGGCGCTGCGTCGGCAGGGCGAGCGACCGGCCTGACCTGGGGTCGGGCGGCGCAGCCTTTGGACGCGGCGCAGGCTATAGGAAGTGCCGGAACACCACCGCGTCCGGGTCGGCGCCGCGGCCCTGCCCGCTCGCAGTCTCCTGCCCGACGGCCCGGTCCGCCTCACGGCAGGTCCAGCCCAGAGCCGGGACGACAAGGGCGATCAGGGTGAGGATCCGTCGCGCCGTCATGGCTGTCATGGGGGCCTCCCGCGTCGGTGGGTCGGGACCGATGGCCGACGCTTCGTCGACGCCGTCAAGGTTAGCCGCGAGAGCGTATGGACGGCGTGCCGTTGCGCACTGCGCCGCGGTCGGGCGTTTGACCCCGGCGCAACCGTTGCGTAGGCGGCCGGATGCCCAGCATGCCCTCCCGTCCTCAGACGCTCGCCCGGGTCCTGGCCTGGGGCCTGCTCGCCGCGCTCGCCGTCATGACCGCGGCACCGATCGGCCTGCGGCCGGAAACGGCCCTGCCCGTCTCCGCCGAGCGCTTCGGCGCCTTCGCGCTCCTCGGCTTCCTCTTCGCCTGCGGCTACCCGCGGCGTCGCCTTGCGGTGCTGGCGCTCACGGTCGCGGCGGCGGGATTGCTCGAACTGTCTCAGCTGATCCAGCCCACTCGGCATGGGCGCGAGGCGGACTTCCTGGTCAAGGCGGCAGGGGGCGGTTTCGGCTGGGCCGCCGCCCGGGTTCTCACCCTCGTCCTCGCCCGCCTGCGCCGCGTGCTGCCGGCTGCCTGAGCGGCCGGGCTGCTGCCTGAGCGGCCGGGCTTAAGCCTTCCGCGCCGTTTCCTGTCCGGATCCGCGCGCTAAGCTGCGGGTTCGGAGCAGACTTCGGGCCCGCCCGGCACGGCCGCGGCGGGCCCGCTTTTCCGGTGCGGCCCGATCTCTCACGCCACGCTCACCAAGCCACGCTGTAGGCCACCTCGACCGAGCGCGGGCGCCCGAGCAGCCAGTTGGTGCCGACCCCGCCGACCGCGTTGCCCGAGATCGCGTAGACCCGGTCGAGCAGGTTGTAGACGCGTAAGGACAGCCGGGAATCCGGCGTGACCTGATGGTCGAGCCCGAGATTGACGAGGTTGTAGGCCGGGCGCCGGGCGGTGTTGGAGAAATCGCTGAACACGGTGCCGACGTTCTGCACGCCGAGCCGCGCCTCCCAATCGCGGGCGAAGGCCCAAGTCGCCCAGAGGTTGGCCACGCGCTCGGGCACGTCGAGCGGCTGGTTACCGGCGTAGGAGACGGCCTGCCCGTTCACCACCTGGGTGAAGTCCTCGTACTGCGCCCGCAGGAGCGCGAGGTTGCCCTCCAGCCGCCAGCCGTGGGGCAGACGCAAAGCCGCGGCGAACTCCACTCCCGTCGAGGACTGGCTCCCCACCTGCACGCCGACCGCGGAGCTGCCGGGCAGGCGGGAGATCAGGTCATCCTTCACGATGCGGTAGCCTGCGAGCGTCCAGTCGAGCGCACCGCCGAGGGCGATGCCCTTGGCGCCGACCTCGACCTGCCGCCCGGTGGCGAGCCGGAAGCCCGCCAGCGACTGCGACAGGGTGATGAGGCTGCCCACCGGATCGGTCGCGGTGGCGTACTGCGCGTAGAGTGCCGTGTCCGGCGTCGGGTTGAAGACGAGGCCGAAGCGGTAGCCGAGCGATCGGTAGGTGTTCTCGAAGGTTGCACCGGTGACGAGATCCTGCCGGTGCAGCGTCGGCGCGTCGAAGCGCACGCCGCTGAGGAAGGAGAGCCGGTCCGAGAGGATCAGGCGGTTCTCGGCGAAGACCGAGGCCTGGCTGGTATTCGTCGCGTAGGCGGACCGCGCCCGCCCGTCCTGCGGGAAGAAGCCTGGGCCATAGCCCAGGAGCGGCACGCTGTCGGTCTTGTCGAAATAGAAGTTGTTGCTGTGGCGGAAGCCGATGTGGTTGACGTCGAAGCCCGCCAGGAATTCGTTGCGGAACCCGAACAGCGAGCCACGGAAGGCGGCGTCGAAGCGGTTCCCGACCTGTTCCTGGCTGTGGTAGATTTCCAGGTAGTCGCCGCGGTCGACGAGGCCGGTCGCGCGGTTGAACGCGTATTGCTCCACGTCGAGCCAGTGCCGGCGCGAGGTCAACCGATAGGCGGTGTTGCGGATCGTGACGTCGGCCGAGGGCGTCCACTCGGTCTTCAGCTGAGTCCAGTTGTCCGCGAAGGTGATCTTCGCGTCCCGGACGTTGTAGTTGTTGAACCGGATCCGGTCCGGGATCTTCCCCGCTACCAGCGGCGTGCCCCAGTAGCGCTCCGGCTCCTGGTAGCCGAGGTCGTGGCTGAGCGTGAAGGAGAGATCCGCGCTCGGCCGGAACAGCAGCGCGCCCGAGACCGCGAGGCTGCGGAAATCCCCGGTGGGCGAGACCCAGCCGTCGCCGCGGTTGCCGCTGACGTTCAGCCGGTAGGCGAAGGTGTCGCCGAACGCGTCCTGGCCGATCGCGCCGCCGGAATCGAGGGCGAGGCGCGCGACGCCGTCGCTGCCGATCACCGCGCGTCCCGCGTTGATCGGCACGAAGCTCGGCTTCTTGGGCACCACGTTGATCACGCCGCCGATCGCGCCGTCGCCGTACATAACGGAGGCCGGACCCCGCAGCACCTCGATGCGCTCGACGTTCCAGGTGTCGAACGGGAAGGTGACGGTGTTGGCGCCGACATAGAGGCGGGTGCCGTCGTAGAGCTGCTGGACCGAGTTCGGGCCGGCGAAGCCCCGGGCCGTGAAGGCGCCGTTGCCGTTGCCGGGGGCCGCGATGGTGGTGATGCCCGTGGCGTCCTGCGTCACCGCCTCGGCTACCGTGTTCTGGCCGCGCAGGCGCGCCGTCTCGCCCGACACGATGTCGATGCTGGCGGGCGTCTCCAGCGGCGTCAGGCCGAGCCGGCTCGCGCCCCGGTCGGGGGTGCGCAGGTTGAGGCCGACCGGGTCGGCCCGGGTCAGCGAGACGCCGCTGCCCTCGACCGAGAGCTGGTCGAGTACGATGCCGTCGATCACGGCGGAGCCCCGGAGTGAGGGATCCCGGGCGGCGCGCTCCTGCGCGTGGGCGCCCGTCAGCGGCACCAGGAGGAGCGGGAGCGCGCGCGCGGGCGCGGCCCACCGGGGGCGGGCGCGATGAGGACGTCTGGACATGATGCGGGTCCGGGGATCCGGGCGCGGCGGCGCCTCGCCGAGGGCCCTACCGTGAATGTAACAATGTTACAATCCTGGGGTCCGCGGATCGGTCGATCCGCGCGGCTCGGCGCGTCCCCGCAGCGGGACACGCGCGGTCGCGCGAGGGACGGGGATCTTGCGGCGGCGAGCATGGGCGGGCGCGGGCGGCCTTGTGGCACGTCACCGCGAACGAGGCCTCGGCGGCCGCCTTGCCCACGGGCATGGCGATGCCTCGACACCCGCCAGGACACCCCGCCCGGCGCGTTTCGCGTGTGACCACGGCTGACGGCAGGTCTCCTGGCTCGCGGGTCGCTGCCCTCTCACCGTCTTCCCGGGCCGGGGCCCAGTGACATGGTGGCGGAAGGCTCGCCGCTCACAGTTGCGGGGGCAGCCGCGGCATCAGGCATGAAGCCCTCACCGCGTTCCCTTTTGATCCCCGAAGGGAACCGTCCCGGCCAGCTACGGCCACGCTTCGTCCGGAGTCAACGCTGCACGGCCGGAAAAGGCGCGGATGTCCCGGTTTCCAAAGGTCGAGACCTTTGGCGGGTGCAGGGCAGAGCCCTGCATCTGGCTCCCCCGGCCCGGCGCTGCCGGGACGGTGGAGCCAATCCCGCGGCCATGCACCCCGGACCCCGCCAGCAGCGCCTTTCGGCGCCGAAAGGGCCTCGGGCCCTTTGGAAACCCGGGACTCTACAGGTGCGGCCAGCGCAGCAGGCGGTCGGGGGCGAAGGGGGCGAGCGGTACAGAGGGCTCGGTGCCGGTGGCGAGGTCGGCCACGAGCTGGCCGGTGATAGGCCCCGTGGAGAGGCCGATATGGCCGTGGCCGAAGGCGAGGATCAGGCCGTCGTGGCGCGGCGCGCGGCCGATCACCGGCATCCCGTCCGGGGTCGAGGGGCGCGAGCCCATCCAGGGCTGGTTGTCGAGGGGACCGCCCAGCCGCAGCGTGCCGGCCGCCTCCCGCGCCGCCGCCTCGATCTGCCGGTGATCCGGCGCGGCGTGGCGGGCGTTCAGCTCGACGCCCGAGAGCACCCGCACCCGCCTCTCCCCCATCGGCGCGAGGATCGAGCCGGCGCCCGTGTCGAGCACGGGCCGCGTCAGCGGCGGGCTGTCCGGGTGCAGGGCGTAGTGCCGGTGGTAGCCGCGCTCGGCCGCGAAGGCGAAGCGGTAGCCGAGCGGACGCAGGATCTCGGCCGAGGCGGCGCCTGCCGCCACCACGACCTGCCGCGCCCGGAGGCTCCCGCCGGCATGGATCACCCGCCAGCCGCCCGCCTCGGGGGCGAGGGCCGTGACGGCGCCCCGCAGGTAGCGCCCGCCGGTCTCGGTGAAGAGCCGCTCGCAGGCCTCCACCAGGGCACCGGGCTCGGCAAGCGCGGCGGTCTCCGGCAGCAGCATGGCCCGCGCATAGGGGCGCACCAGGGCGGGTTCGAGGTCGCGCAGGGCCGCGCCGTCGACGAGCTCCAGGGCGACACCGTGCTCGGCGAGGATCATCCGCTCCAGCGCGGCGCCCGCGAAGGCCGCTTCCGTGCGGTAGAGCTTCAGCCAGCCCGAGCGGCGCAGCCGCGCCCGCGTCCCGGCCCGCTCCGCGAGGCGCTCGTGGGCCGGGTAGGCCGCGGTGGTCAGCGGCAGGAGCGCGGCGGCCGCCCGCCGCCAGCGGGCTTCGCGCGCCGCGGCCAGGAAGTGCAGCCCCCAGGGCACCACCCGGAACAGGTGGGCGTGGTTCACCCGCAGGGCGCTGTCGGCGTTGCGCAGATAGGCCGGCAGCTTCGGCCACAGCGCCGGGCCCGCCATCGGGAAGATCGAGCCGCGGCTCAGCACGCCCGCATTGCCGTAGGAGGTGCGCGCCCGCGCCTCGCCCGGATCGACGAGGGCGACCGAGAGACCGCGTTCGAGCAGCGCGAGGCCGGACGCGAGGCCGACCATGCCGCCCCCGACGACGACGATGTCCGGATCGGCCAAATCGTGATTGGTCAAGTCCGGGTGTGCCATGCCGGTCCTCTGGATCTCCCTGCGCGGGGGCTCCATAGACCGGGGCGGCGCCCGCCGGTAGCGACGGACGCGCGGGCGACGGTTGCCGCGGAGGCCGGCCACGGTTCCCGGCCTTCCGCGGGCGCAACCCGCGTGCCGGCGCGAACCCTTGACCGGTGGCGCACGGCGTGGTGTTTCGGCCCCCGCGGCCGGCCCCGTAGCTCAGCTGGATAGAGCACTCGCCTTCTAAGCGAGATGTCGCAGGTTCGAGCCCTGCCGGGGTCGCCAGCCCATGCCGCCCCATGCCTCGGCCATGAAGCCGTACCGCCTACCTGCGGGGCCGCCATCGGAGTCATGCACATTGGGCCGGAATGCCCTCACGCCGCGAGGATCCGCCGACTTTCTCAAGTCGCAGAACCTGGCCGAGAGCGCCCGATGTCGTCGATCTGATTGGGTGATGTCCTGGGTGCTTGGTATTCCAAGCTCCTGCCACCGCTCTATTTTTCGGATCGAAAAATGAGTGGTGGAGCTGAGGGGAGACTTACCTCCGAACGTCCTAAGTGTTTGATCCGAGCTAAGTAACTGAAAAGACGTCTCTGTCTGGGATGCGTCCAGGGATTTATCCGGGGCTAATCGGGGCCTCTTCGGCTGAGCAACCCGGCGAAGACGACTTCGAGCGTCACGGTGGAAGGACATGCCACAGGGGAGCTTAGTAGGGGCCGGGTCGTGGCCACCGGCATGCCGGGCACATAGCGGGGGATCCGTCTACCTGCTACGCCAACGGCCGCTCCCGGCATGGCCGCTCGGTTACCGGCTCTGCAGGGCAGACGCGTCTCGATCGCATGGCTGGCACGATCGGGAATGGCGTTCGGCAATCGCCTTCGCCCTTGTCGGTCGCTTGGTCGCGGAGCCGCTCCAGAAAACGATGGATGCCGAGCCAATGCTCCCCAAAAGTCCGGTGCTGGGGTCGTGCCGATGCGGCGCGCAAGTGGACGTGGCTGGGCCGGCGACAGCCTACCCGCCACCTTGCGCCAGTGTGCGAACCGTCGCGCCGAGGGATTCAATCGGGCCTGCAACTCCTTCGCCGGCCGCATGAACCGAAGGGGGCTCAGCACGGTGGTCGTGGGCTGGACGGCGATGCAGCGATGGGGGACCGCCGGGCAAGATCGGCGAGCTAGCCCAGGTACGGGCAATTTTTTCACAGGGAGCCGGCTGACAGAGCCGATGATTTTTGTTGGGCGCGGCCCGATCCGGCCCGCGTCGATGCGGCCTCGTTCCTTCGGCAGAAGGCCAAGCTCCGGTATGCCGGCGGAAGGGTCTTCCGGTACCGATCGGCGGCTTCGAGAAACCTCTCATCCGGTCCGCTCGAAACCATCGAGGAGCCAGCGCCGCCCCTCGCACCGGACCAGACCGGCGGCCCGCAGGACCGCCTTCGCGGCCTCCTCGGCCCCCGATCTCACGCCACGACCATGCACCGCTCTCGACAGCTCGGTGGCGGAAAGTCCATCACTCCCGGCCTTCCTCAGCACCTCCAGGACCACCCGCATAGCCTCCGCCGCCCGGCTACCGGCCGGTTGCGCCTCGACAGGCCGAGGCGGGCTTCCGTGCTCCAATGCCTCTTCAAGTCGCTTACCCAGGCCCTCGATCGCCCCGACGAGGTCCGCAATCGACGGCGTGGATTCTCTCCCGAGAGCGTTCTCGGAAGCCCCCTCCACCCCGACCTTGAGTCCTCGGCTCGCGAGGAAGGCCTGGGCGGCTTCCACGTAGACTTCGCTGATGAAGCGATCCCCATCGTCGAGGGCTGCCTGCTTCATCGCCCGATGCAAGCCGGGCGGGACGTAGATCATGACCTTCCGCTTGCCGGACGGCTCGGGATCCGCGCTCGGGTAACGATTCAACCGAGGCATGCTGTCGAACCCGCCATGCTAACAGCATGCTGTCATGCCAGCATGCTGTTAATGAGGGGTCATCGCTCTTGCGAAGGAGGCAGAAGCATCCTCAGGCGGCTAAAAACAGCAAGCTGTCATGCTGTCAGGGTCATGACCTGTCCTCGACTCCGAGCCGGGCCGATGCCGCGCTCTGCTTCCGCATCCCGGCCCGAGACCTCGACATGGCATCCGGACGTCTCACCGACCCATCCATGGAATCGATGCCGATGGCTGTGGTGGAGGTTCATGCCCGCGTCGGCCAGAGCCACCATCGTGTCGATGAAAGCGAGAGCCCGGGCGAGTGACCGTGAGCAGGAGTTCGATCGCCTGGCCGAACAGGGGTTCCGCGACGAGGAACAGGACGGCGGTGGCGAGGACCATCGACGGCCCGGGTCGACAGCCGCAGCAAGCGCCATCGGTAAGACGCCGGAGATGAAGGCGCCGCTGTAGGGCACGTAGTGCATCAGTGCCGAGAACACGCCCCACAGAATCGGGCTCGGCACGCCAATGAACCACAGACGTCCCATGGGTCGGTGGGGGAACGGTACGGCAGGGCCACGGTTCGTCCTCCATGGAACCCTACGTCCTCGCCCTCGGCGGCTTCGGCGCCCTCGTCCTTCTCACGGCGTGGCTGCCGATGGTCGTCCGGCGGTTGCCCCTCTCCCTCCCGATCTGCTGCGTCGGCATCGGCGCCGGCCTGACCCTGCTACCAGGTCTTGCCGGGCACGCCTTCCATCCACGGGAACGGCTCGCGCTCGTCGAACACGCGAGCGAGTTCGTCGTCATCGTTTCGCTGATGGGCGCGGGGCTGAAGCTCGACCGTCTTGTCGGATGGCACCGCTGGATGGTGACTTGGCGCCTGCTCGCCATCGCGATGCCGCTGACCATCATGGCACTCGCCGCGTTGGCGGCGGCCCTGCTCGGCCTCGGCGCGGCCGCCGCCCTGTTCCTCGCAGCGGCCCTGGCCCCGACCGACCCGGTACTCGCCTCGGACGTCCAGGTCGGGCCGCCGCAGCAGGGACGGGAGGACGAGATGCGGTTCGCCCTCACCTCCGAGGCCGGCCTCAACGACGGCCTCGCCTTCCCCTTCGTCCACCTTGCCGTCGCGCTCGCGGCGGCCGGCGGCCTCGGCGCCCGGGAGCTCGGCGCATGGCTGGCAATCGACGTGACTTGGAAGATCGGGGCCGGCGTTGCGCTCGGGGCCTTGATCGGCCGCGGCATGGGCTGGCTCACGTTCCACCTGCCGAACCACGCCAAGCTGTCGCGGTCGGGTGACGGCCTCGTCGCACTCGGCATCACCTGCCTGACCTACGCCGCGGTCGAGGCCGCGCACGGCTACGGCTTCGTCGGCGTGTTCGTGGCGGCGCTCGCCCTGCGCTCGGCCCACCGCAGCCACGACTACCATTACAAGATGCACGACTACGCCGAGGAGCTGGAGCGACTCCTGATGATGGTGCTGCTGGTCGGGTTCGGCGCCGCCCTCATGACCGGGCTGCTGGACGCCCTGACTTGGCAGGCGGCGGCCTTCGCCCTCCTCGCGCTGTTCGTCGTACGGCCGGCCTGCGGCTGGCTTAGCCAGTTCGGCTCGAAGGGGCCGCCCAGCGAGCGGGCGGTAATCAGCTTCTTCGGCATTCGCGGGCTCGGCACGATCTACTACCTAGCCTACGGCATGCGCCACGCCGCTTTCGAACAGGCGGACCTCATTTGGAGCGTTGCCGGCCTGACCATCCTGGTCTCCATCCTGCTGCACGGCGTGACGGTGACGCCGGTACTGCGCTTCCTCGACCGCCGCAGCGGACGCGACACGGAGAGCGCGCAACTCGGCCTGCCCCTCCCCGCCAAGCCGGCGGCGGGTTGAGGGCCGCTTGCGGCCCTATCGAGTGCCGGAGGTCACGGCGTTCCGGGCCTTGCGGTCGGCAGCCGCCTTCAAGGCCTTCGCCACCTGCTCGGCGGAGTACGGCTTGCGCACGAGCGCGAACCCAAGTGCGTCGTCCCGCGCCAGCACGTCGCTATAGCCGGTGGTCAGGACCCCCGGCAGTCCCGGGTGCAGCTCCCGCATCCGCTCGGCGATTCCGATCCCGTCGATGCTTGGCATCCCTATGTCCGAGTACACGGCGTCGAAGCGGGAAGGCACAACCTCGATCTCGGCGGGCGCCGCCTCGGCGGTTTGGGCCAAGACCGTTCCGTAACAGAGGTCATGCAGTATTAGCGTGCACTTAAGCCTCCAGACACGATGACCGCCCGCGGCGAGAGAAGCCGTTCGTGGAGGCAGAGCTAGTGCGGGATTTATTAGATTTCGCTGGATCTCCTCAGCCTGATCTCAAGCATTCAGCCGGAAAATGTCCCCTTCCGAAGGCGATGTGATCTGTTGCGGCTGCTCGGCTGAGTGCCAGTTCCCGTCCATAAGAAGATACCCTGCGCATCGCAAATGCAAGAACGTTGACGGACGTAGAAAGGATCTTTGTGGGTTACGTCGTCAGCGACAACGGCAAAGGGCCGCCAACGGACCCGCTTTTGTTCATGCTTGGCTCTGGCATAGGAACGAAGCTGGATAACTGCTCAGCCCCGGTGGCTCGTCATGGGCCGCCTGTGTTCTAAATTCATCTCGCCATCGGCTCATGGATCGTGCGCTGGCGGCTGGAATTGGCGTGGGCTTTCGCCTGCATCGCGAGGGGAAGCACCATGCCTAATCCTGCCAATGATCACGCCCTGGCGCTGCTCGTGCGCAAGCTGGACAGTATCGCCGGCCTCTCGGACAAGGAGCGGCAGGCCATCCTGCGCTTGCCGGCAACAACCAAGGTGCTGCAGCCCAAGCAGGACATCGTGCGCGACGGCGACCGGCCCTCGCGGTGCTGCCTTGTCCTCGAGGGCTGGGCCTGCCGCTACAAGCTGCTCAGCGAGGGGCGGCGCCAGATCCTCTCCTTCCACATCCCCGGCGACGTGCCTGACCTGCAGAGCCTGCACATCCACTCCATGGATCACAGCCTCTGCGCGGCGACCAAAGCCGTGGTGGCCTTCATCCCACATGACGCGCTCCGCGATCTGATCAACCGCTTCCCCAACGTCGCTACCGTCCTCTGGCGCGACACGCTGATCGATGCAGCAGTCTTTCGCCAGTGGATGACAGGCATGGGCCGACGCTCGGCCTACGCGCGGATGGCGCACCTGTTCTGCGAGATGTATCTCAAGCTGGAGGCGGTGAGCTTGGCCGGCGAGCACCGCTGCCCGCTACCCCTTACCCAGACCGACCTAGCCGACGCGCTCGGCCTTACAAGCGTGCACGTCAACCGCACGCTGAAGGAGTTGCGCGGCTCGGGGCTGCTCACCCTACGAGGCAGTACCCTGGTCGTGGACCGCTGGGACGAGCTTGTCCAAGCCGCCGAGTTCGATCCAACCTACCTGCACCTCGAGCAGCGGGCCGCGGAGTGAGCCGCTGCCGGCAGCCTGCTCCCGAAGCCCGACTGCGTTCCGCTGAGGTGACAGGTCTCAGCATCGGCGCAGAGGCTCTGACCGGGCATCTTCGACCGAGCGGAGCACACGCGGCGTCACGGGAAGTGCGATGCGGCAAGCCAGGCCCTGCGGCGTGAACGCGATCGTGGTTTCCGCCTCCAGTTCGTAGGGTAGCGTATCCTGCAACAGGCTCATACCAAAGCCACCCGGCTGCGGTGCCAGCACAGGATGCTGAGCGCCGGTCTCGACCCAGTCGAATATGAGGCGGTCGGCGCCCTGACGTTCCTCACCCTCGATCCACCAACGCACCGTAACCCGCCCCTGCGCTGAGGTGAGGGCCCCGTACTTGACCGCGTTGGTGGCGAGCTCGTGCAGCGCCAGCCCGAACGTCTCTGCGGCGCGCGGCTGCAGGAGAACCTCCGGGCCGGAGATGAAGGCCTGCTCACCCTCATGGGCGATGTTGGTCAGAAGCTCCTCGGCGACGAGGCTCTCCAGGCTGATGCCCGCTCCCGGATCCTGACCGATCACGCCTAGCACGCGCGTGAGGGCGTTCAGCCGCCCGTCGAGATGCGCCGCATAGTCCTCCGCAGTCAGGCTGGTGTCGCCGGTGCGACGCGCCAGCCCGCGCACGGCTGCAAGCGTACTTCTGACCCGATGCTGCAGTTCGCCGAGCATCAGACCCCGCTGCTCGGCGGCGTTACGGAGCTGCGCCTCATTCTGCCGCAGCTGCGTGATGTCGCGCTGGATCGCGATCCAATGGGTGATCTCCCCCGCACGATCGCGCATGGGGGTGATCAGCCAGTCGATGAGGTAGGTGCTGCCGTCCTTGCGGTAGTTCACCGTTTCACCGTGGAAGGGCCGACCTGCGGCGAGTTCAGCGCGAAGGCGATCGAGGACCGCTCGATCCGTCTCCGGGCCTTGCAGGAAGCGGGGCGATCGGCCGACCGCTTCCTCGCGTGTGTAGCCGGTCATGCGCGTGAAGCCCGGATTGACGTAGACGATGACCGGTCCAGGATCCTGCAAGTCTGGCGTGGTGATTAGGATGGCCTCGCCGGCGGCCTCGACGGCAACCCCGAAGAGTGCTGGATCGACGTGATGTCCCGGTGTCCGGGTGCGATCCAGCGGGCTGCTGTTCGTTGCATCCGTCACGCGCAGAACCTCTCCGCTGCCACAGGTGGTGAACCGGAGAGCTGGCTCGCTGTTCCGACAACTAGGCATCGGGAAGCTGGGTCCACCAAACCTTGGCGGCTTGAGGATCTGGGGCCAACAAAACTATTGCGCCCTGTCGAGAATCTTATGGATTCCACGGCCTTGTCTCGTGACGCTCAACCGGAGAAGGTCCGCTTTCAACGGTGAAGCGGCTCATTGCGATCGCTGGGCTGAGTCCCGGCTTCTCACCGAGGCTGTGTGAAAATGAAGGGCTGCGGGGGAAGAAGGCTTCGGTGATCCTGACGGACGAGGACGAGCCGGTAGGTGCCATCGCCCTCTACGGGGCATGCGAACTCGGGGTGAGCGTCTACGTGTGGGAAGGCGGCGCTGCCAGAGTTGGATCGCCGTATGCCAATGCGTGGCGCGAGAGGCCCGCGTGCACGGGAGGAGCATCCCGTCGCGGTGCCGATCGGAAAGGCCGCCGTCGCCTGTGCGGACGAGGCACGCGATGACCGAAGTCATGGGCCGCCGGGTCGAGCTCGAACCATAAGGTGAAAGTGCCTCGCGGAGCGGCGTGCTGGGCCGGATTCTGAGGCGTTCGGCTATTGGGAAGAACGGGAGAAGATCCCGCCCGCTTACCCGTCGCGGCGGCCTGACCGGGGCGATCCGGGCGTTGCCGCACCGGCAGGTTCAAGAAGGCGAGGCACGGTCGCTCCCGGATATCCCGTATCCCGGCCCCTCCCGGCAGGATCATCGGGCCTTCGGCCTCTCGATCCTACCCGTGTTCGGGCCAGGGAGCGACTGCCCGGCCTGTTCGCGAAGGGCCCGCGCGATGTCGTCGTGACGGGCCGTCATCGTCCCTTCCGGCAAGCCAAGGAGGCGGAGGACACAACCCTCGATCGTCGCCCGATCGACACGGTCCGGCGCCGGCCGAGGTCGTGCCGATCTCCTCCTCGACTCGGAGGCGCTCGTGGCGCGTGTCACCGGATGGAGTTCCAGGGCAACCGGGACGCCAGCGTCCCGGTGAATCCCGCCGTGATCGAGATCACGTTCCGGCCGGCTCGACCCGTCCTGTGAGCCGGGCGGGCCGATGCGTGAAGAAGGTCCGCGACGTCGGGCACTTGGCACTACCTGCCTGCGAGGATCCGTCTCGCCTCGGCGTCCGACATGAGGCTCGCGCGCACTTCCTCCCGGCACTCCGCGTGCCAGGAGTTCCGGAACGCGGCGATCAGCCCTTCACCGAGACCGATCGACCATTCCGCAAGGGCCGGCGTCACGATCCGGTCGGCCCAGGGCTGTGGCGCGGCCCATGGCTTCGCGACGGCGTCTAGGCCAACCAGCATCCCGATCGGCGGCTCCAAGGGCAGCGCGATCCTTTCGGCCTCCCCCCGGGAGTGGACGAGGGAGTTGCGGAGTTCCGTGAGCTTGCCCAGGCTCTCCAGGCGTTCCGCTTCCCACTGAGGACCGAACATTCCCTGCCCGACGACGCTCCAGCGCGTCTGAAGGGGCTTGTGCTCGAACCTGCTGCGGTCGGGCTTCCGAACGTAGGGCGGTATCGCGCTTCCCCAGCTTTCGCCTCCGGACCGGGCGAGGAAGAAGCCGACCGCGTTGATGAACGCATCCAGGGCACAGACGACCTGAATGACGGTGGCCGGGGGAAACCCGGTGCCTTTCGGTGCCGCGCGGGCCGCCTCCAGTATCTCCCTGGCGGCGCGCATGGCCCTGGCGCTTCGGTTGGGGACCATGACGATGCGGTAGCGACCGCCCTCGACGCTGACGCCGACCCAGTTCCGGCATTCACCGGCCGGCCCGGGAAGCTCCATCATGGCCTCAATACCCGAGAGTTCGGCGGACCCCCACGAATTCCGGGGCGAACCGTGACGGTCGAGGGGCATGCGAGGGATCTGCACCTGGAACTCGTCCGGGATCCCGTCGTCCCCCTCATGGCACACGATGCAGCCCCGAGCCTCACCGCAATCGCACCCGGGGCCCGTCACCGGCGCCGGAGGCACGACGGCGAGCTGACCGATCCGTTCGAACAAGGCCGCCAGGCGCGCGCGGCTTTTCGGATCCGGGAACGAGGCCACGACCTTGGCGGCCTTCGCCGCGGCGCCTGCGGCCGAGGCGACCAGGCGGGCCTCGACGAAGACCGCTGCCGCAAGAAGGCAGGCCTCCAGGCGCTCCTTCTGGTCGGATGACCGCTCGGTGACGAACAGCAGCTTGCGCGCATAGGTGGCCGCACGCGTCAGGTCCTGGCATCGGAGGTGATGGTGGACCAGCGCGCGGTAGTTCTCCGCGCAGGAGGCCCAGGCCCCGGCCTCGCGTCGCAGTTCGGCGGCGAGAAGATGAAGGCTCGCGGCCGCTTCCATGTCCCTCCGCTTGGACAACGCCCGCGCCTCGACGCTCAAGGCCGCCGCACGCGCCAAGCATTCCCTGGCCGTCGGCGAACCCGGATCGACCGTGGGCCAGGCAACATCGAGATCCGAGACCACGTACCAGCGCTCGGCGGTCGTATCCCGGGGATTCCGGGTGCCGGAAGGGCGAACCGGCTGGGGAACGCGTCTCGGTTCGATCGCCGCCTGACTCATACCCGGTTCCCCGCCCAGACGTCCTCGACGGCCAACAGAGACAATCCCGGTTACGAAACCTTGCTTCCGGAGGGCTCAGGGGATCCCTCACCCCGCCTCGTCGCAGCGAGGGTTAATCCTTCTTGCCTTCCCACGCGAGAACCGGCCGGGCGTCCGGCGCGAACACGCCGTACCTGCGGCCATGGCCGCCGACCCGTGTCTCGCGCATCCGTCTCGCAACGACATCAGTAGCCGCGGGTGGGTATGGTCGCGTCATCGGGTCCTTCCGCCCGGGCGCCGTCCTCGTCGTTATCGACACGCAGGTCCAACCACGTCGCCAGATCCCGCGGACGGAGGACCGGTACCGAGCCGAGGGACCGATGGGCGGGAATGTCCGAACGGCCCGGGCCGGTCCCGATCGCCTCGCCGGCCGGATCGAAGACGGTGATGGGACCGACGTCCGGGGCGGACGATACGATCCTGCAAACCAGCTTCCTCGCCAGGGCGACGAGGTGTTCCTCGAATGGCGATGCGTGTTCGCCGGGCTCGACGAGGATCTCCTTGACGCCGCGGTTCCTCCTCGTCGTGAGCCTGACCCATCCCGCGTCCCGGACCGCCCTTCCGGCGATTTGGTTGTGCCCGCCCCATCGAGGGTCATCCGGGTCGCCCCACGGGTCGTGCCGCGCGTCGACCTCGTACGCGCAGCCGTCGGGCAGGGCCGCGTCGGCTCCCCCTACCCCGGGTGCGATGACTGCGATCGCCTCGGCCTGGGCCACCACGACGGGGGCCATCTCGGGGACGATGAGGAAGGCATGGAAGCCCGTGCACGGACCGTTGGCGAGCACGCGGCCGTCCTCGTGGAGCCACCCGCCGCTCTCGGACAGGTTGCGCAGGACGCCGGTGTCGCTGACGCGTCCGATCGAGGGGGACCCACATCCGCGGCGGCGCGGGGCGTACACGGTGAACCGCGGCGCGGAGGCCGGGCTTGCCTCCGTGGGATCGACCTCGTCCCGTGGCGCACCGGCGGGGGGCACGAGGTGCCCAAGCTCTGAAAGGTCGGCCATGAAGCGAATCCCTCTGTCTTCGTCGTGCTGACCGAGGATGCATCCTGCCTAAGCGTACCACCAGCGCCGCCCCGAGAGCGGTTGGTCCGGGCTCGCGCGTTCGCCCCGACGTCGACGCCACGCGGATTCGAGCAGCGCGCCTTGACCGCACCCTCCGGGAACTTATGGGACGGCTCGATGGCCGTAATCGAAGGAGGAGGCGGTCAAGACGGAGCCGGCGCTGCAGGCTGGCTCGGAGCGCGCGTCGCAATCAAGCGAAGGCCATAAAAACACAAAAAGAAGAAACCAAATTCGAGGATTTGGGGCCGGGGAAAATTACCTTAGGCTATCAATCTTGGCGGCGAACGCTCGCGTCCGCCGCTATGCTGATCCCAGCAGTTCGTTGGCATGGGCGTGCCGGGGATTCGCCGGCTCAAGCAGCTGGAGGACGAGAACAGCAAGCTCAAACGACTGGTGGCCGACCTAACGCTGGACCGCTCGATGCGTGCCGAAATGCGCTCAAGCGAAAGTGGTGAGGCCCGCTGCTCGCCGCGAGGTCGCCGGTCATCTGCAGGTGGCCAATGTCGTCAGCGAGCGTCGGGCCTGCCAAGCCACCGGCTTCGGCCGTTCGTCCCAGCGCTACAGGAAACGATCCGATCCTCAACAATGCACTCCGGATCAAGCCGGGGGATGTACATATCCTAGATAGCTGCGCCCTGGTGCATCTAAAACCTGGCACGCATGACAGGGCGATCGCCGACTATTCCGCCGCCCTCGCAACAAAGGCGAATAGCGCAAATGTGCTCCACGGACGTGGGATCGCCCGGCAGCGTAGCGGCGACAAGTTGGGCAGCGACGCCGACATGGCGCGCGCCAGAGCCATTCAGGCCGACATCGCACAGGTCTATGCTGGCTACGGCGTCGAATAGGATCCGACCCGGATCCGCAGGCGTGACTGGCAGGCCCCACGATGACTCGCCCGATCCCGGACAACCTCGAGACCAAAACCGGATCCTACTTCCTGTGGACGTTCCTGCCGATCCTGCCACCCGGGGATCCCCGCTGGGAGCGATGCAGCTTCGTCGCAGGCAGGTCGACGGCCGACGGTCGGGGCCACGGCGCGAGCTGGGAGGTCAAGGACGGCCGGCTCTACCTGAAGCGTTTCGGTGGAGCTGTCCCTGCTGACGATCCACACCACCAGTATCGGAAATTCCTGGACGGCGCGCCGGAGGGCAAGATCCAGGTCGGCATGCCTGACGTACACGAGACCGACGAGCCCATCTTCGCCACCTGGGTGACGGCCGACCTCAACTGCGCCTCCTGGGAACGCCTGGACAGATCGTCGGGCCACGATCTTCCGAGGGCATTCCGCCTGTTCAGGATCGAGCGCGGTCACGTCGTCGCCCAGGCTGCGGTGGACAATCGTATCCATCGAGCCGAGACGGAGTTCCGGGGCGCAAAAGCGGTGCTGGACGCCGAGGCAGCGGAGGGCGGCGCCCAGGAGACAGGGAACAAGTGCGTTCCAGGTCTGGCGGAAGCCCTGGCCGACGTGGGCGATGCGGCCGACCTGCGCCCCTTGGCCCGCCTGCTGTGGCGGGTGGGCCGGCCGGACTTGGCGGAGCTGATGGCCGGGTTCGTCACCAGTAGCGATGCAGACGTGCGCAGATGGATCGCCTACGCGCTCGGCCGCATCGGTACGGATGCCGCCCCTGCGGTTCCCATGCTGACGGAGGCCCTGGAGACCACTCAGAACACCGGTGGCCTGGAGGCCGTCGCCTACGCATTGGCGAGCATCGGGTTGCCTGCGGCTTCCACGCTCCCGACCATGATCGCGGCGATCGAGGCGCGGTGCGGGCTCAACGCGAACAGGCAGATCCTGCTTCTTGTCGATCAGTTGCACGCGGCGGGGGAGGGCTCGATCCGCGCGTTGATTGACGGGCTGCTCGTGGCCCAGGGTGGCAGCACCCAGTACCGCATCGCTCATGCGCTCGGTCAGTTGGGATCGGTGGCTGTGTTGCCGCTGGCCAATGCCTTCGTCGCAGCCGGGACCGACACGCAACGCGCCGCCCTCGCTCGTGCCCTAGGCCTCGTCGGCCGAGATGCGAGCCCGGCCGTGCCCTTGCTTCTCGGCGGTCTCGAGCGCCTCCAGGTCGACGAAGACCGAGCGATCTTCGCCGAGGCGCTTAAGACGATCGGCTTGCGTTCGAACACCTCGCTCCCGCGGCTCCGCACCGCCTTCCAGTCCGCACGGGGGCAACACGCCCTGCGCCAAATCGCGGGCGCCATCGCGAGCCTCGGACCCGATGCCGTGGATGCCCTCGTCGAGGAATTCGAGGCCGCCGACGGTGCGGTGGCGCGGACCGAACTCGCCAGGGCCATGGGTGAGCTTGGCCCAGCCGCAATACGGGCCGTGGCCTGCCTTGCGGAAGCTGCAGAAAACTCATCCGACGGGACCTTGGTCGGGGAGGTGGCCGACGCCTTGCGGAAAATCGGGGCTCCCGCCGACCTCCTCGCAACGATTCAAACCGCTGCTTTGAAGCATGGGCGGAGTGGATACGGAACGGACGGCATCCTCACGACCATGCGCCCAGGCATCGTACCCTCGCCGGAAGCGATCTGTGACCTCGTGGACATGCTCGTCACGCACGGGATGGATCCCTCGGGACGACACCTCACGACCCTTCTCGGTGCGATGGGAGCGGCTGCAGTTGAGCCGCTTCTTGCAGCACTCGGCCAAGCCGGGGAACCGCGCGCACGCTATGCCATCATCAACGCGCTGGGACGGATCGGTCCGCCGGCTGAGGCGGCTCTCGATACCGCGGTCCGAGAGCTGGCGGCGGCACAAGAGGACAGTGTCCGGCTGCAGTTGGTCGACGACATACGACGCATCGGGCGACCAGGCCCAGAGCATCTCAATGATCTACTCGACGTGATGCGCTGCTCGACCTTCTTACCGATTTGGTGGCGGCTCGGGATCGTTCTCGCTGACATGGGTGAGCCGGCAGTAGCGCCGCTTCTAAAATTGCTGAAGGAGACACAGGATAACGGCCGGCGGCGAGCCGTTGCTAATGCCCTATCCCAGTTCGGCATTGCAAATTGACTGACACCCGCATCGTCCGGTTCCTTGCGAGCCCTGGAAAGGGGCCGGTTACAGTCCAGAACCAAGGGGCAGCAATTGCCTGCAGGATAATTATGCCCTTACGTGTGCCAATCTCAGGAATCAGCTGAGCCTCCTATTCTAACCTCGTCAAACGGTAGCTGCCGCAGATAGATAGACGACAAGTGTTTCCTAAGACGCCCCAGAGAATGAGAGAGATACGGCTGCCGTGATCGCCGCATAATTCCTATCTGATTGAGGCTAATTAGGTCGACAGGGGCCGAGCTTTATGCTTGTCTCTGTGAAGTTCCCGAGCTGGCAGATGTTGTGTCTCGGCGAGAGCCCCTAAGTGTGGGGCCGGAGAAGGGCGATGGGTGCGTATCTGGCGCGGGTCATGACCTGCGCGTCTCTCGTACTCGGCGTAATCGTTGGTAGCGGCACCATTACGGTCGATGCGATGAGCATCGTGACCCGACGCGAAATCCGTGAACCACCGGAATGGAAGGGCACACTGGAAAAGCCAGACTCTTCTGTTTGTCCGTCAAATTTTACCAATCCTCGCAATGCACCGTTCATCTTTAAGTGCAAGGCCGCCATTATCGGCAACGTCGAAAACGTCAACGCTTTTACTCCGGGACCATGGGAAGATAAAGGTGATTTAGATTGGGCTTTTCTTCGTCAGTACTGGCGGACCGGAAAGCATTTTTACTTTAGCGCTACACAATGCGACGGAGGGCAAGCCAAAATCGCAGATGCGGGCGCGAAAATGGAGGCCGAGCAATGGGCAAGGAAGCGTGTCACCCGCTGGAATAATGAACTCGGCAGAAGCAAGTTCAGGCCGTTCTTGGAATTTCGACAGTTAAAGGTCGAGTACTCATGCATACCCGGTGTTTTATCAAATCCGGGACCTACAGCTGAGGAGCGAGAGGATGAGGAGGCCGAGGGGAAGGCCAATGACATTGCCGACGCCAAAGAGGCGAAGGAGCGTAGCCAAGCAGCAAATGCCGTGAAATTCCAAATCACCAGCAACGATAAGAAGAAGATACGGATTGCTTTTTATTCCACAGCTCGCCGAAACGCGTGGCCTTCCTTTGACAGATCCTACATCGTAGATGCATATGATACAAAAGATTACAATTATCCACTCTCCTGTATTCGAGGCGAGCAAATATGCTACGGAGCCTGGCGTGAGGACGATCGATCCATCTATTGGGGCGTTGGGTACAACAATGAAAAATCGTGCACTAACTGCTGTACGACATGCGGCAGCGGCACTAAAATTGTCAGCCTCCAAGCAGGACCGGACGGACCTCCTCCTAACAGCCTTACTGTACGGATGAGGAGCTTGGATCCTCGCAGAGTACAAGTGGAGTTCTACTCGCAATCGTACAGGAGAGCTTGGCCTGGAGGTAGCAAGGCCTACACCTTGGCTGACTCCGAGTTTCACGAATACAACATCAATTGCCAGAAAGGCGAGAAAATCTGTTACGGTGCGTGGCGTGAGGGCAATTCCAATTCATATTGGGGGGTCGGCATGAACGACCACGACGGATGCACGAATTGTTGCATGACGTGCGGTACCGGCACCCATTCGCATACGCTTCAGCCAGGGAGCAACTCCCCGGGTGGCGGCTCAGGTGTAGGTTCGGGCGTCTCGGAGGCAATCGGCGCTGGTATCGCCATCGGCTCGGCCCTTGGCGGCATCATCAGTCGCGGCGGCGGAGGTGGTGGAACAGTCATACGGCGACCCAATCCCCCGAATTACAGCGGAGACTACCAGCCCGGGCGTAGCGGGATTTCCGGAGGCCGTTGATGTGCTAGCTTCTAGTCAGCGCTGTCCATCAGCGCATCCAGCGCGAACTGCTCGTGGCGCTCACCGGCCGTCAGGACGGCCGTGATCGGCTTGCCACCGCCCTCGGCGCGTAGATGCAGCTTGGTCGAGAACCCGCCCTGGCTGCGCCCGAGCGCCTCGCCTACGCCCTCGACCGTCGCCTCACCCCCCGATGGCGCCGGACCGGCGTGCCCCGGCGGCGTGCTGGTGGGCACGTACCACCGTCGCGTCCACGAAATGCAGGTCCCAGTCGAGGTCCCCGCGCGCATCGGCCTGCGCCTGCAGCCGCTGCAGTACCCGGTCGAACACACCGGCCTTGCGCCAGCGGTAGAACCGGCTCGACACCGTGCCGACCGCACCATAGCGCGCCGGCAGATCCTCCCAGGGTGCGCCGGTGCGCAGGATCCAGAGCATGCCGTTGAAGACTTGACGATGATCCTCCGCAGGCCGGCCCGTGCGCGGCTTCTGCGGAGGCAGCAACGGGGCGATCCGCTCTCACTGCGCGTCGGTCAGTTCAAAGCGTCGCATCCAGCCCAAATGGGCCTGACTACCCCACCTGTGAACCCCTTTGCAGAGACGCCCTAGGCGCCGACGCCAAGCCTTTTCCCGTATCGGTCCCTGAGGGGCGGCCCCATGTCCCGGAACGAGCCCCCGCGCGCATGGGCCGGCTTCAGCGCGGCGATCCCGGTTCGCAGCGACACACCGCCCTCCCCTTTGCGACTGAAAACGAATCGCTATCCTCGACCTGCCTTGCCTCGTCAGGAATGCAATGACCGACCGCGAAATCATGGATCGTGGCCCGCCGAAGCCGCCCTTCGGACAGACCTGCAACGGATGCGGCTACTGCTGCGCCGTTGAGCCCTGCAAGATCGCCCTGGAATACATCTCTCCCGAGATCGCCACGCCCTGCCCCGCGCTGGAGTTCGAGGGTGGCCGCTTCCACTGCGGGATGGTACGGCGGCCCGGCCGATACATGGCGCTGCCGAATGACTGGGCGGACGAACTTCTCGGACCCTTGTTCGCCCGGATGCTGGCGGTGGGCCGGGGATGCGACGCTGACGATCCGGGGCCGTCCGGGATCTTGAACGGTGCGTATAGGGACCGGGGCGTGACATCTCCGAGCGTCACGGACCCCGACGGCTTGCCCGACCATCATGTTGTCCGATGACGGGCCACGAGCCCGGGGCGATGATTGTGATCGAGGCCGATGTATCCTATTGCTGCAGCCGGCAAGCCGCACTTGAGCATGCCTGACAATGGTTCCGCGTTTATTTGAGAGGTGACCACCGAGCGATGAGCATCCGGTACTTCCTGGGAGTCGTCGACGAGACCGCCAATGCTTACCTGGCCGAGACCGCAGAGGGCGGGTTCGTGCTCGCCAAGGCCGAGGAGGTCGACCTGGACACGGCCCGCGGACGGGCCGTCGGGCGCGCCCGCATCGTCCACGACGCGGACGTGTTCAGCGTGATCGACGGTTTCGGCGACCCCATCTGCACGGTCGAGGATCGGACGCAGGCCGAGGATGCCCTGCAGGGGATCGGATACCGCAGCATCGAGTGTACGGGCAGGCTCTACCGATTCGCGGGGGCGCACGGCTGCACCGGACACTGGCTTCTCTCGGCCTGTCGTCACGACGCCGACGGCCTGCTCGACCTTGCGGATGATCATGCGTCCGATCTGACGCGGTGACCCTACCGACCGAGCATCCTCCAGGACATGTCGTGGGTCGCGACGCCAGTTCGGGTCGGCATGACGAGGACGGAAAGGATCCCGCGACCGGATGTCGATGACGGAGGGATGATTTCCGAAGGCGCCGACCGAAGGGTGCCCAATTCGTGTCGACGCGGGAAATGGGGCATGAACCGTCCGGCGGCCGGACGTCGCTAACCCGCCGATGATCACGCCGCGTGGTTGCACGAGGAGCGTCGGCGTTGATCCATCTCGGGCGGCTCGTCACGCTCCCGGAGAAGCACGGTCCGGGCTTGCCCGCCGCCCCCGCCCGACAGCTCGGCCTCGACCCTAAGGCGGTGCGCTCCTCGACGGAGTTCGGGCGCGCTTCGGGGACGCCCCGGCTCGACGTTGCCAGATTTTGAGGTTTCGAGTCGGAATACACGTGGCTCGACGCCGGCGAGCAGGAGAGTCCGTGCCTCCGATGGCATACAGATCTGCGAAATCTGCGAAGGCGGTGCGGCCTTCCCGTTCGATGGCAGAGGTCGGTTACGTGACCTTAAGGCTGCTGTGTTTTTTCCGGCACTCGTGACTGTTCTGGAACGACCGATGTTCGCACTCGTCCGGCGCTCCGGCGCAGCCGCCAAGCTCGATGCGGTGGAGCGTTCGCAAGCCACCGTCGCGTTTGCACTCGATGGGACCGTGCTGGAGGCCAACCGCAACTTCCTGGACCTTATGGGCTACGGCCTCGACGACGTTCGCGGGCGGCACCACCGGATGTTCGTCGCGGCCGACGAGGCGGCGGCCCCTTCCTATGCGGAGTTCTGGGAGGCGCTCCGACGTGGGACGTTCCGGAGCGGCGAGTACAGGCGCATCGCCAGGGACGGCCGCGAAGTCTGGATCCGAGCCACCTACAATCCGGTGCTCGACGCACGGGGCCGGCCGACGCGCATCGTCAAGTTCGCGCTCGACGTGACCGCCGAGAAGGAGGCCACCGCCGAATCCGCCGGGCAGATCGCCGCGATCGGCCGTTCGCAGGCCGTCATCCATTTCGCTCCGGACGGATCGATCCAGGACGCCAACGCCAACTTCCTCCAGGCAACGGGTTACGACCTGCATGAGATCCGAGGTCGGCACCATCGGATGTTCGTCGAGGAGCCTCATGCGGCCTCTGCCGAGTACCGCGGCTTCTGGGACGCGCTCGCCCGCGGCGAGTATCGCTCGGGCGAGTTCAAGCGTCTCGCCAAGGGCGGCCGGGAAATCTGGATCCAGGCCTCCTACAACCCCATTCTCGACGCGGCTGGACGCGTCCTGAAGGTCGTCAAGTACGCCACCGACGTCACGGCCGCCAAGCAGAAGGCAGCCGACATGGCCGGGAAGGTGGAAGCCGCGGCGCGATCGCAGGCGGTGATCGAGTTCGACATGGATGGCATCGTGCTCGATGCCAACGCCAACTTCCTGGAGGCGATGGGCTACGCCCTGGACGAGGTCAGGGGCCGACATCATCGCATGTTCGTCACGCCGGATTATGCCGGAAGCCGGGCCTACGCAGCCTTCTGGGCCAATCTGCGCGCAGGCAAGTTCTCCTCGGCCGTATACCCGCGCATCGGCAAGGGCGGACGGCAGGTCTGGATCCAGGCGACCTACAATCCCGTGCTCGATCTGAACGGCCGGCCGTGCAAGGTGATCAAGTTCGCCACCGACGTGACCAACAGCATGGCGGTCCGGACGAAGGCCATCGCGGCCGCGGAGCAGACGTTGGGCCGGGTGCAGGCCGTTGCCGTGGCCTCGGAGGAGATGCACCGGACGTCGGTGCAGATCGCCGACCAGATGCTGCGGTCGCATCAGGCCGTAGGCGAGATTCAGGAACGCATGCAGGCGGCCGGAGAGGCCGCCGCCAAACTGAACCAGGCGGCCGGTGCCATGAACGGCGTGGTGGAGGCGATCACCGGCATCGCGGAGCAGATCAACCTGCTGGCGCTGAACGCGACAATCGAATCCGCTCGCGCCGGCGCGGCGGGCCGAGGCTTCGCGGTGGTCGCCAGCGAGGTGAAGAACCTCGCGGGCCAGGCTCAGGCGGCGACCGGCAGGATCTCGGGCGAGATCGGTGCGATGCAGGTGGTCTCCCGAGACGTGGAGGCCGCACTGACCTCGATCCGGACCGCGGTCGATGCGGTCCAGGGCTTCATCTCGACGACGGCGGAGGCGAGCGAGCAACAGCGCGCGACCACCGGCACGGTCAGCGTCAACGTGCAGTCGACGGTCAGGGACGCCGCCAGCATCGCGCAAAACCTCGACGCGTGGCTCGTGGGGGTCGAGGAACGGCGGGACGACGACCGCGTGCGCACGGCGATCGCGGCGAAGGTCGAGATCCCGTCCCCGCCGACGCCGGAGGGCGGTGACGGACATCCCGAGTTCTTGTCGTGCGTCGTCGTCAACATATCGCAGACCGGAGCCAAGCTGGCAGTCGATGGCGAGAGGCTGCCGGACACCATCCGACTTCATGTGGGGCACGAGCCACCTCGCCCCTGCCGCGTCGTGCGCCGAAACGAAGGCGAGGTCGGCGTGATGTTCATGCAGGCGCCCGCGTAGCGCAGGCGTGCTGGCGCCGCGAAGGCTAATTCGACGCTCCGAGGCCGCGCTCGTCGGCGTGCGAGGGACCTATCTCGCCGCATTCCATGTGGCGCGGCGAGATGGACTTCCACCGGCCATCCGTGACCGCCACGGTGCCCGGCGGCTTGCACACGGCCGTTACCTCGCTTCGACCCCAGTCGTCGCGAAGAGGATCTATCGGGAAGGACGGGAGCAAGGGTTGGGCGGAGGAAGCCTGGGCGTCGGTTCCGCCGAGCGCACGGCTTTGGAGTGGCTTCCGCCGATCTCTCGGATCCCGTCGTGCGGCGGCGCAGGCCGACCTTGGAGGGAAGCGGGAACACCGCCGGAACGCCCCGCGCTGAACCGATCCACGGGCGAAGGAGAGCCGGCCCGCGGACCCCGGACGGAGTACACGTCAACGACCAACCATCCGCCGGCATCTGCCTCCTAGGCAGGGCGATCGTACGGTCTGAAACGGGGCGTGTCGTCCCGGAAGGCGGTGCGAGCGGCCACGCGTTCCCGCGCCAGCATCCCGCTAGGCGAGTTCCTGTCGCGAGGTCGCCTGGGAAGTCGACGGCGTGATCAGACGGTCGGCGGTGATGTGCAGCGTAACTGAACCTTAGCGAGGTTCCGATGAACCTCGCGAGCGATGAGACCGGACGTCATGCCCAGCCCCGCCGCCAATGTCAGCGAAGAAGAGCGCATAGCCCGGCTTCGGGAGCTCGGCGTCGAAACGATGGGTCCGTCCCCGTCGCTTGATCGCATCTGCGACCTGGCCCGTCAGACCTTCGGCGTACCCATCGCGTATGTCTCCATCCTCGACGGCGACAAGCAGTGGCCCAAGGCCCAGTGCGGGGTGGTCCTGGGCGAGATGCCGCGTGGGCAGTCGCTCTGCAACCATACGCTGCGCAGCGACGAGGTACTGGTCGTACCCGACACGTCGGCGGATGAGCGCTTCGCGGCGAACCCGCTCGTGACGCACGGGCCTCGCATCCGGTTCTACGTTGGCGCACCCTTGTTGCTCGGACCGGGCGTGCGGCTCGGCGCGCTTTGCATCGCCGACACCGCACCGCGCGAGTTCCGACCGGATCAGGTCGCGATCCTGGCAGGCCTTGCCGAGGCGGCAACGGCGGAGTTGCTTCGCCATCGTGCGGACCTCGCGGCCGCGGCGGATCGGGAGGAGCTGAGCCGGATCGCAATGCGGGCGGCCGACTGGGAAGGGGAGCTGCTGAAGCAGCGCACGCTTCTCTCGCAGGCGGAGAGCGTCGCCGCCTCGGGAAGCTGGGAGGTCGACCTCGCGACCGGGGAGCTGACTTGGTCCGACGGACTCTACCGGCTTCTCGGTGTCGAGCCCGACGCGGGCCACGACGTGGCGGATCTGTTCAGGCGGGGCACCGTCCCCGAGGATCTCCATCTTCTCGACGAGGCGATCGAATCTGTCGGGCAGGCCCGGCCCTTCGCCATGGAAATCCGCATCGTCGATGCCGGCGGGCGAACGCGGCACCTGTCGAGCCGCGGCGGCCCGATCGGCGACGTCGCCGGACGGCCGCCGCGCATGGTCGGGATCCTTTGCGACGTCACGAAAGCGAAGGCCGTCGAAGCGGCGCTCCGCGAAAGCGAGGACCACCATCGCCACGCCGTCGAGTTGAGCCCCCAGATTCCCTGGACGGCGGACGCGGACGGACGCATCACCGAGGCGGGCCCTCGCTGGATCCGGCTGACCGGCATGACCCCGGCACAGACCTTGGGCCACGGCTGGAGCGCGGCTCTCCATCCCGACGATCTCCAGCCGACGGTCGCCCGATGGACCCGCGCCCTGGAAGAGCGGCATCCGTTCGACATAGAGTATCGCGTCAGACTGCAGTCGGGCGCGTACCGCTGGTTCCGAGCCTATGCGGCGCCGAGGTTGGCCGCGGACGGCTCGATCGTGCGCTGGTACGGCACGCTCGAGGACATCCACGATCGCAGGAGCGCGGAAGAGGCGCTTCGGCGGAGCGAGGTCTTCGCGCGCAGCGTCCTCGACGGCAGCCCGGACTTCGTCACGGTGCTCGACCTGGACGGCCGTGTCCGCTCGCTCGGCCGAAGGGCGGCGGAGCGGTTGGGGCCGGACGTGTCCGATCGGGTCATCGGGCATCCATGGGTGGATGGCTGGCCGAGATCGCACCGGGGTTTCGTCGAACAGGCCGTAGCCCTCGCTCGGACCGGCGTCGGACACCGCTTCTCGTGCCGGTGCCCGGACAGGGACGGGTCGGATGCGTGGTGGGACGTCTCGGTAGATCCCGTCCGGGACGTGGACGGCACGATAACGCACATCCTCGCCATCTCCCGCGACGTCTCGGAACAGGCGCGGATGCAGCGGGAGTTCGACGCGATGCGCGACCAGCTCGCCGCGGTGCTGGAGAGCACCACCGACAGCGTGATCGTCGTCGACCGCAAGTTCCGCGTCACCTACATGAACCCGCATGCCAGGGCGTTCGTCGGCCGGACGAGCGCGCTCGAGGTCGGCGGCTGCCTCTGGGACGCCTACCCCGAGTACATGACGCCCGACCTCGTCGGACGGTTCGAGGCCGTTCTCGAACGGGGCGAGACGGTCAGGTTCGAGATGTTCGCCGAAAGAGCGGCCATCTGGCTCGACGTTCACGCCTACCCGAACGGAAGCGACGGCGTTTCCCTCTTCTTCCGGGACGTGACCGTGGCCCGTCGTGCCCGGGACGAGATCGCTCATCTCGCCCATCACGATCCGCTGACGGGCCTGCCCAACCGCACGCGCTTCAACGACATGTTGGAGGATGCGCTGGCACGGCGCAGCGAGGATGTCGCCGTTCTCCTGCTCGATCTCGACCTCTTCAAGGAGGTCAACGACACCATGGGCCATCCAGTCGGGGACGAACTGCTGCGCGCCGTCGCGAGCCGACTTCGCGGGACCGTGGCTGACGCGTGCCTGTTGGCCCGGCTCGGAGGCGACGAGTTCGCCGTCGTGGAGACGGCGGGAACGGAGGCGGCGTTGGCGCTCGCCGGGAGGATGGTCGCCTGCCTTCAGGCACCATTCGACATCGACGGCAACGCGATCCGCCTCGGCGCGAGCGTGGGTGTGGCCGTGGCGGGCGACGATTGCCGGTCCGCGAACGAGCTCTTCAAGGCCGCCGACATCGCGCTGTACAAGGCGAAGGCGGACGGCGGCGGTGGCGTGCGGCTGTTCGAGGATGCCATGCTTGGACGGATCCGCGCCCGGCAGTCCATGAAGCGGGACCTTGGCGCCGCCCTGGAGCGGCGTGAGCTGCATCTCGTCTACCAGCCGCTGATGGACCTCGGCTCCGGCCGCGCCTGTTGCGTCGAGGCCCTGCTGCGCTGGGACCATCCCGAGAGAGGCAGCGTGTCTCCGGCGGAGTTCATCCCGCTGGCCGAGGAGACGGGCCTCATCGTACCGATCGGCGACTGGGTACTGGAGACGGCATGTCGACAGGCTGTCGACTGGCCGGCGGACGTCTCCGTCGCGGTCAACGTCTCGGCGGTCCAGTTCCGGTGCGACAGCCTCCCGCTGCGGGTGGCGGCAATCCTCGCCCGGTCCGGTCTCGATCCGGTCCGCCTTGAGCTCGAGATCACGGAGTCGGTGCTGCTCCACGACAACGACCACAACATGCGTGTGCTCCATGCGTTGAGAAAGCTTGGGGTGCGCATCGCGCTCGACGATTTCGGGACCGGATTCTCGTCGCTTTCGTACCTGCGCCTCTTCCCGTTCGACAAGCTCAAGCTCGACCGCAGCTTCGTCAGCGACATCGGACATTCGGCCCAGTCGGAAGCGATCATCCGCGCGGCGGGCGAGATGGGCACCGCGCTCTCGATGATCACGACGGCCGAAGGCGTCGAGACGGCGGAGCAACTCGCGTGGCTGAGGGCGCACGGCTGGTCGCAGGCGCAGGGCTACTTCGTCGGACGGCCGTCCCGCTCGCCTTTCATCCCGGCTTCTGCCGCCGGCGAGACAATGTCTCGATACGCTTCTTGAGCGTCCGGCGCGGGGGAGGGACAGCTCCGCTGAATATGTCAGCCGGAACCCAAGGTACAATCTTTGTCTCCGGATCCTTCAAGTGCCGGTCCTGATCCGACATCAGGCTTCGTACCCCCTTGCGCCCGCAACCGAAGGGTAGCCCCAAAAGGGTCCAGGCTTCCGAAGGGCGCATGGTCGGTCGGGTAGGCCGCCAGCAGCCGACCAGCCGGATGCATCGATGGCACGTTCGGAAGGACGCAACCTTGCAAGATACCTGCTCCGGGATCCCGGCCGCCCTGGGCGTTTCGGTCCAAGGCCGCCGTCGACACCGGACCCCGCGAGCTTCTCGACGCTTACCAAGAGGCCTACGAAGCGGCCGACGATCGAGCCCGGCTCGTGTGTCGATCGGAAGGGAGCGCGCTCACGAGTGCCGATAGCTCGCCGAAGTCGTCAAAGGGACCGTTATAAGATTTTTGACCTAGTCCTTTGACCTAGAGGAAGCGCTGCTCCGCTCAGGCGGTGGGTCAGTTCGAAGTTCTTCGATCCACACTCATGGACGCAGCGCGGGCGGAGCCTCCAATCCTTCCGCCCTTGCTTCCATGCTCGATAGCCGCAGCCGATTTTCCGTGGTCCTTCGGCGTCAGCTCGCGGTCCTCAGCCTTCCCGTCGCCATATCCATGATGGCCTTGGCGAGCTGGTCGGAATCGCGGGGACGCCGGGGGTGGTCACGCGATCCACCCCTTCCTGACGCCATCGGCATACAGCGCCTCGGCATAGGTGGTAGCGTGGAGCTCGTGTTCGTTGCTGATCCGGGCGACCCGGCCCTCGGCCTCAGCCTTCGCGTAGGCGGCTACCAAGGCGGCCTTGTCACCGCCGTGCTCCTTGTAGAGCAGGCGCATCACGTCGCGCTGTGCGGGCTTGGGATCGGTCATCCGGGCCGCCCTCGCACATAGACCTTCTGATAGCCCAGGAAGTCGGCCATCTCCGGCGCTTTCGCTACTTCGGCGTCGAACCGACCGTCAGGCACGCGCTGCACCGATCCGTGAAGGGCGCCAAGCGACTGCATCTTGCCCGAAGGCATCCACTCGAAGAGGATGTACTTCTCGCCAGCGGGCGGCTCCTCGCCGGGCTGAAGGCGTATGATCTCGGCCATACCCCTACCATGCCACGGCCACCCGCGGGGACCAAGGGCGGGTCAAGCGGGGTGGAACTCAATCCGACCCACTACTCCGCGCCGGGTCATGCCGGCTAGGCCCGGGGCGCACCATCCGTCCGCCGGTGGATGGACGAGCGGGACGCCTTCCGGGCAGGCCCGACCTCCGAGGACGCCACGCGGAGACAGCGCCTATCAAGCCGATCCACTGGTTCGTGGCCTGCCGCCCCGTCGTCGAGGGGGCTTCCTGCCCGGGGACGTCCCGCCCCGCCCTCCCCTGGCCGCCCGGGAACGCGGCGGTCGACGACTTCCCTACGACCCGGCCGTCGCGACCGGTGGGGAGCGCACGATCCTTGGCGGCCCGAAGACCACGGACGTGACCGTGCTGAAGCAGGGGCCCCGCCCGGTGCTCGCCGTCCCCTGCAAGGGCACCGTCAAGGCTTTCCGCAACCTGACGAACAGGCTGGAGGAGGCGGTCGGCGACCGTACCAACATCCACAGCTCCGAAGCCGCCCTCGCGACCAACCTCCTGGACCTGAAGGCTCCGGAAACGTCCGGCCGGGACCCGGTCGCCTTGGGAATCGGAATCGGAGGCCGACCGCAGGCACCTTCATGCCATGGCAACGCTACCGGAGGCGCATGCCGGGGGACGGCCTCGGGGCGGTGGGACGCCCGAATGGGGCGCGACGAAGAAGCGGACTTGCCTAGGCGGCGCAGGCACGTTCGAGGAAGGCGTCGATGTTCCGACGCAGGCTTGCCACCTCGCGGTCGAGGGCATCCTGCGCCGACGCGACGCTCCCGGTCGCCACCGAAGCCGACTCCGCGGATCGCGCCAGGGACATGATCGCCTCGCCCGTGACCCGTGTCCGCACCGCCGTCGATTGCACGGCCTGCGCGATCTCCGCCGTGACCGCGGCCTGCTCCTCGACGGCGGCGGCGATGGCCGTCGCGATGGCATCGACCTCCCCGATGCCGGCGGTCACCCCGTGGATGTCGGACGCGCTCCGTTGCGTCGCCTGCTGGACCGCCTCGATGCGTTGACCGATCTCCGTCGTCGCGCGCGAGGTCTGGTTGGCCAGCTCCTTCACCTCGGCGGCGACGACCGCGAACCCCCGACCCGCCTCCCCTGCACGCGCGGCCTCGATCGTCGCGTTCAGCGCGAGGAGGTTGGTCTGGCGCGCGATGCTGGCAATGAGCTCGACGACATTGTTGATCCCTGCGGTCTGCTCGATCAGGCCCTGCACCGACTCTCGGGCCCGTTGCGCGTCCAGCACGGCCTCCTGCGCGACATGCGCGGAGCGGGATGCCTGCTGCCCGATCTCCCGGACCGACGTCGCAAGCTCCTCGGTCGCCGCGGCGGTCGACTGCATGGCGGCCGAGGTTTCATCCGCCGTGTGCATGACGCCTCCGGCGAGTTCGTTCACCTCGCCGGTCATCCCGGCAAGGGTCGCCGACGCCGCCGCGAGCGCGGTGTTCGCCTCCTCCGAGATCCGCAGGCTTTCCTGTACCGCTCCGGAGAAGGTCGAGACCGCCTCCGCCAGCGCGGTTCCGCGCCTTTGCCGCTCCTCGACCAAGACGTCCTGATAGACCGAGATGGCGAAGTCCATGTCGAGCATGACCGCCTTGTTCAGGGCCTTGACCTTGCCGGCCAGGGACACCCCCCTGAACCGGAACTTGGTGGCCAGGTGCTCGACGAGCGCGTTCAGGACGAAGGCGTACCCGCCGATGTACCAGCGCGGTTCGAGGCCGACCTTGTGATGGACGAGCCCGATGCGCCGGATGCCGGCCACGTAATCCTCGTCGAACCTCGCCGCGAAAAGGCGCTCCCAATGGTTGGACTGAGCCTTGACCAAACGATCCTAGTGCAGTCCGAGCAGCGCCTTCAGGTGTGGCGAGGTTTGCACCTTATCGTAGAAACGGGCGAGGATCGACGGAAGTGCGGGCGCGATGAGCGGCCAAAGGTGATTCAGTTCAAGCCTTGTTTCGGGATCGATTCCGATGAAGTCGAGGCGCTCATCCAGTTGATATTGGTCGGACATGATGTGTGCCTTGGCGCCGTCGCGGCTTGGTGTTGAAGATTTTTGGGCATACTGATGCGATTTGGTGAACGTTCCCTTCCCGGCTTTCCCTCGGCTCTTGGTCATCCCGGATGGGGATGGGCCGCTTCATGTCATCGACTGCGTGTTGACGGACATTCGGCTATCGGGAACAACGGGGTTAAGCCCCGACGCCCGACTGTCCGTTGCGGCGACCCGCCCGGGTTGATCCGGAGCCCGCCGCATGACCCGGAGCACGAGGCCGGGTTGCCGGCGGTGGCCGAGGCGCGACGCCGCGGGGCCTAGCATCGCTGCGGGGCCCTCGGCTTCGAACGGGGCGTCCGCGCACGGGCGACGAACGCCAAGCTTCGCCGCCTTGACTGCCCGATGGACCCGAGCTCGCGTCCCGGCCTGTCGCAGACGTGCGAGAATGTCCGCCTAGGGCACGGCCGAATCCTTTTACAGGCTCGGCCACGCCTCAGGGTCGAGGAATGGGAGCAGGTCCTTCTTAACCCCGCCCTTCGGCAGGGATCCGTCGCGGCGCGCCGCGCGTGCGTGCGCGCCAATCCATCTCGGCGAGGCCGCGCCGGCCGATCTCGGCGGTCGAGGCGCAGGCGTCCGGCAGGGCGAACGCCAGGTTGCCGATCGTCGTCGAGTACGCCGCCCGGACCGTCACGAGCGCGATTTGGCGCAGGCCGAGCCCGCGCTCCAGCATCGCCTTCGGCGTGGTGCGGTCCAAGGCGTTCAGCCTGTGGTTCAACCGCCTCGCCCTGCCGCCGGAGCGCAGCTTGCGGAGCCCTTCCTCCATGCCAACGAGACCAACGCCGCGCGCCTCGCCCAGCCGCACCGCCAAGCCGGTGACTGTCGAGCGCCGCACCCTCGTCATGGCGTTGCAGGCAAAGTCGAGGGATCTTGGGCTCACAACCTTCGACGAATGAGATCGTGGATGAAGCTCAACTTCGCGATCACGGGCGGAGCCAGCACGAAGGGGTAGAGGTCACGGTTGCCCATCGCCCGGTTCACCCCGTTCATCGCGAACACGAACGGGAACCACGCGGCCATGATCGGTTCGATCGTCTCGGCCGTGTACGGGTCGAAATCGATCGTCGCGGACATCGCCGCGCTCGCCTTCACGCACGGCCTGACCTGCAGCCCGAAGGCGCTCGCCATCTCCAGCGTGTCGACGATGTGCAGGTAGTGGGCCCAGGTCTCGGCGAAATCCTCCCACGCGTGGGTGGTCGCGTAAGCGGAGACGTAGCGCTCCTGCCAGTCCGCCGGCGCACCGTTGGCGTGGTGGCGCTTCAGCGCCTCCGCGTAGTCCTCCCTGTCGTCGCCGAAAACGGCCCGGCAAGCGTCCAGCTTGCCTCGATCCCGTACGATGACGTCCCAGTAATGGTGGCCGACCTCGTGACGGAAGTGGCCGATCAGGGTGCGGTAGGGCTCACCCATGGACTTGCGCCGCTTCTCGCGCTCGACGTCGTCCGCCTCGACCAGGGCGATGGTGACGAGGCCATCGTCGTGGCCGGTCAGGACCTTCGGCCCCTGGGTTTCCGGCGGGTCAGAGAGGAAGTCGAACAGCAGGCCGTGCTCAGGATCCTCGGCGCGCGTCTTGAGCGGCAGGTCCCAACGCAGGAGCTGGTAGAACAGGCGGTGTTTGGCCACCTCGATCTGCTGCCACGCGAGGAGCTGAGGCGGGTCGGAGGCGTTCGGGATCGTGCCGTTGTGGCGGCAGGCGAGGCAGAACTCCTGGTCGGAACCCGGTGGCACGAGCCAGTTGCAGGCCTCGTAGCCGGCATTGGCGCAGAAGCGGCTTGGACGATCGGGCACGGCGAGCGGCGTCCAGGTGTCGCCGCCTGCAGGCTCAAGAGCCGAGAGCGTTCCCGTCTCCGGGAGGTAGGCCAGCGTGTGGCCGCACTGCTCGCAGCTGCGATTCTCGAAGTAGAGGACGTTGCTGCAGGACTGACAGCCCCGCGGCAGTTGGGCGGAAGCGCCCCACGTCCTCGACCCGGCATCCGAAGGTCGCCGCGAAGGCATCGTTCACGGCGATGAGGCGGAAGCCTTCGAGCTGCACGAGGGCGGTCGGCACCGGCGCGAGTTGGAAGGCCTTCGCGAACCGCTCCTCGCTCTGCCTGAGCGCTGCCTCCGCCTTCGAGCGATCCTCCAGGTCCGCGAAGGTGAACAACATGCAGGGTATGCCGCCCGGCATCTCGATGGGGTGGCCCGCCACGATGACGTGCTTCTCCGCGTCGATCGGCACGCGCAGGCAGGCCTCCATCTGCGGGATGGTCCGGCCTTCGTGCAGGCGCGTCAGGGCAAGGTCGCGCCGTTCCGCCTCGCGCAGCACGTCGACCTCGCAAACGGTCCTGCCCAAGACCTCGTCGCGGGCGAAGCCCGTGAGCTGCAGGAAGCCCTTGTTGACCTTGACGAAGCGCAGGTCCGACAAGCGGCAGACAAGGGCGGGAGCCGGATTGGCCGCGAACGTTCGCTCGAAGCGGTTCTCGGCCTCGAACCGGTCCGTGACGTCCTGAAGGAGCAGCACGAGGCAGTCTGGTACGCCCTCGGAATCGTTGATGACCAAGCTGCGGATCCGGTGAACGCGCTTGCGCTGTTCGTTGTCGGCGCGAGCGACCTCGACGAGCACGTCACGGAAGACCTCGCCTGCCATCACGCGTTCGACCGGAGGGTGCTTGCGCTTGCCTTCGTGCTGGTCACGGTACCGCACGATGAAGCGTTCGCGGAAGGCGTCGAGGTCGGAACCAAGATCCTCGAGCCGCGTGACACCGTACATGCTCGATGCCGCAGCATTCGCGTAGGTGAGCCTTTGGTCGGAGGCGATCTGAATGACGCCATCGCTCAACCCAGCGATGATCTGCTGCAGCTGTCCGCGATTGATCTGTTCGACCATGTGCCAGCCGCCCGCTCCGATTGCCTCAGTGGTGACAACTCGCCAGCCTGAGGGTTGGAAGTCGCCGCACCGGCGATCGTGAACCGGGCGGTTGCCACTCGCTCATATTCGAAGGGCGAATGGAGGTTGAGCTACGTCCGGATCAACCATCTTCGCCGCCTTGAACGATGGGGAGTTTCGGAAATCGTGACACTTCGTCCCGTTGACGCGTCGACGGGCTGCTGATGCACGCCCTCTGCGTCCAGCAACGGTGTGCTTCACCGCCGTTTGCTGTTGACCGCCGCGTCGACGTCGGCGTGACCGGTATGGCCGCAGTTGATGCAAGTGAAGAGCGCTTGGCTCCGGCGGCTCCTGGCATCGACAACTTCGCGCGCCGCGCGAGTCGGCGACGTGAACGGCGCGGGCACAACCATGATCCTTGCAGCGGCCTTCAGAGGCGACCGGGCGGGATCCTACGTTCGCTTCCCGCGCAATGGCAGCGCCTGTTCGACCTCGTCTACATCCCTTCGGATCATGGTCACGCCCCGCATGACTTGAGCCAGGCAAGCGCCGCGTGTTCGGGCCTCGCACCGAAAGCGAGGGGTTCCGGTCAACCCGACCGCCGGGTAAGGCCTCTCCCTTTGCGAACGGCTTGCCTGTCCATCAGGAACCGGGGCACGCGCGAACCCGCCATCGGCTTGGCGTAGTGGTAGCCCTGGGCGTAGTTGCAGCCCATCGCGAGAAGACGCTCGGCTTGGCCGGCCGTCTCCACGCCCTCGGCCGTGACCTGCATGCCGAGGTTGCGCCCGAGCCCGATCACGGCGGCGACGATCGCCGCATCGTCATGATCGCGCTCCATGTCGCGCACGAAGCTCTGGTCGACCTTGATGTGCCCGACCGGGAACTGCTTCAGGTGCGTGAGAGAGGCGAACCCGGTTCCGAAGTCGTCCAGCGTGATGAGCACGCCGGCCTCGTCCAGCTGCTGCAGCATCAGGGGGACGGCCTCGGAGCCGTGTCCGAGGAAAACCGTTTCGGTCACCTCCACCTCGAGGGAACCCGCGGGGACGCCGTGCTCTTCCAGGACGGCCAGGATGCCGCCCGCAAGGTCCGGCTTGCGGAACTCGGCCGAGGCGAGGTTCACCGCCACCCGGCCGGACGCGAGGCCACGATCCTGCCACGCGCGCAGGTCGGTCGCGACTTGACGGAGCACGGATTCGCCGATCGCCGTCGCCAGCTCCGGCTCGTCGAAGGCCGATCCGAAGTAGCCCGGCGTCAGCAAGCCCTTCTCCGGATGCCTCCAGCGCGCCAACGCCTCGAAGCCGACGACCGTGCAGCGTGCGAGGCAGACCTTGGGCTGGTAGAAGGGCACGATCTGCCCTGCCTCGAGGGCTGCCCGGATCTCGCCGGCGACGGCGAGGCGCCTCTCGGCTTCGGCGCGCAACGCGGGCGTGAACACCACCGCTCGGCTCCGGCCTTCGGCCTTGGCTCGGTAGAGCGCTATGTCCGCGTCCTTCAAGAGGTCTCGTGCCGCGTGGTCGTGATCCGGATGGGCCGCGATGCCGATGCTCGCCTTGCATGCGAGCCGATGCTCCCGGTGCCGGAAGGGCTGTGCGAGCCTCTCGATCAGAGCCTTCGCATGGCCGACGGCATGCTCCAGGCGAAGCGGCTCGACGACGATCAGCGCGAACTCGTCGCTGCCGAGGCGGGCCAGGGTGTCCTCCGCCCGCAGGCCCTCGCCCAGACGGTGGGCGGCCTCCACCAGCACCGCGTCCCCGCTGTCATGGCCGAGGCTGTCGTTCACGTCCTTGAAATCGTCGAGGTCGACCAGCAGCAGGCTCACGCTGGACCCTTCCCGCCCGGCTTGTTCGAGTGCCTGTTCCAGGCGCTCCTGGAACAGGCGACGATTGGGCAGGCCGGTGAGCGCGTCGTGGTTCGCCGAGCGCCACGCCTGTTCCTCGGCCAGCTTGCGTTCGGTGATGTCGCAGCTGACGCCGACGACGCGTTCGTCGTCGACCCGCTCGGCCCAGGCGCTCAGCCAGAGCGTCCGGCCCGACGGCGTGACGTACCTGAACTCCCGATGGACATAAGCCTCTGCACCGCCGAAGGCCGCCCGGATCTCGGCCCGCTCGTCCGGATGCACGTGGTCGAGAAAAGCCGTCGTCGGGCCGGAGCCGATCCCGAGCAGCTCGATCGCGCTCTCGGACCGAAGGCTCTGGCCGGTGACGAGGTTCTGCTCCCAGGCCACCATCCGCCCGGCACGTAGGGCAAGCCGCAGACGCTCCTCGCTGGCGCGCAGGGCCGCGTCGGAGCGACGTTTCTCCGTCACGTCGTGCATGGCACCGATCATGCGCACCGCGCGACCCCATCGGTCGCGGATCGCGAAGCCGCGGTCGATCACTTCCGCGTAGCCGCCGTCGCCACGCGCGAAGCGGTACTCCGCGATCCAGCGGCATTGATCGCCGTCGAGGGCTTCCTCGAAGGAGGCGAGAACGCGCGCGCGGTCCTCCGGGTGGATCTTGCTCTTCCACCACGCGCCGCTTGTTTCGTGCTCGATGCCGTCGTAGCCGAACAGGCGCCGCGTCGCCTCGCTCCACACGATATGATCCGACACGAGGTCGTAGTCCCAGATCGCGTCCTCGGTCGCCAGCAAGGCCAGTCGGTAACGCTCCTCGACGGTCGAGGAAGAGTTGTCCGCGTGCCGGTGGCGGCGCTCCCCCGCGCCGGCTCCGACCGCGGGGGATTCGCGGTGCGCCGGCTCATGCCCATGCAGGCAGTAGGTGTTCCGCCCCGCTGCCTTGGCACGGTAAAGGGCCTGATCGGCACGAGCGTAGAGCAGGTCGGGATCGGCGGCGTCCGACGGAGCAAGCGCTATGCCGATGCTGATGCCGATCCCCGTCGGGTAGCCGTCGAGGTGAACGGGCGACGCCATCGCCGTGATAAGCCGACGAGCCAGGCAGATGGCCTCCTCGGGCCTCCCGTTGGCGCCTCGGAGAACGACGAATTCGTCCCCGCCGAGGCGGGCGGCCACGTCATCGATCCGCAACTCCGACCTGATCCGGTCCGCCACCGCGCACAGCAGGCTGTCGCCTGCCTGATGACCCAGGGTGTCGTTGACGCGCTTGAATCGGTCGAGATCGAGGCAGAGCAGGGCGAAGCCGCCGCTGCGCCCGGACCGGGCGATCTCCTGTTCGAGCCGCTCGCGAAACAGAAGCCGATTGGGCAGGCCGGTGAGCGGATCGTGGCGAGCGATGTGCGCCAACCGCGCCTCGGTCTCCTTGCGTTGCGAGATGTCCCGCAGGAACGCGTTGAAGGTGGTCACGCCACCTGCGGTGTCGAGGGACAGCGCGACCTCGACCGGGAACTCGGTTCCGTCTCGACGCAGGGCCGCGAGCTCGAAGCGCTGTTTGCCCAGAACGTCGCCCCGGCGGGTCTGCAGGTAACGTTCGACCCCGCGGGCATGGGCGGCGCGGTGGCCCGGGGGCACGATCGTCTCGGCCAGGCAGCGTCCCAGCACCTCGGCCGCCGACCAGCCGAAGGTCGCCTCCGCGGCCGGATTCCAATGCGTGATCCGCCCGGCCGCGTCCATGCTCACGAACGCGTCCTGCGCGGTCGCGAGCACTTGGTGGTAACGCTGGGCGTTCTCGCGTGCGGTTCGCGCGTCGCGCCAAGCCCGCAGGTACGCCACGACGACCTTCGCGAGATCCTGGAGCTGTTCCCTCTGCTCGGCCGAGAAGGTCCTGGGCCGCCTGTCGAGGACACAGAGCGAGCCGACGTTGAGCCCCGGGCCGAGGACGAGCGGCGCACCGGCATAGAAGCGGACGCCCGCCTCGCCCGCAACCAAGGGAAGGGCGGAGAAGCGCTCGTCCGTCCTGGCATCCTCGACCACCAGGACGTCCTCCGAGAGGATGGCGTAGGTGCAGAAGGATTCCTCGCGGGGTGTACCGTCCAGGGTCAAGCCGCATTTGGCCTTGAGCCACTGGCGCCTTTCGTCGACGAGCGACACGTACGCGACCGGAGCGTCGAAGAGGGTTTGCGCGATGCGGCAAACCGCGTCGTACTGCGGCTCCGGCGCGGACCCGATCACGTCCAGGGCGTGCAACGCGTCAAGGCGATCTTTCTCGTTCGGATGCAGCGGGGACATGCACGATCTCACCGGGGCGGGCTGCCTGGCGAGCGCCCCTACCTCGGGGCACGCTATGCAACCGCTGGTTAATGGAAGGTCATGGCACGCACGCGTTTCGGGGAGACGGTCGTCGGGGATACCAGCCTTTGCGCCCTTGCCGTCGACCATCGTGCGCAGCCGGTCGCGGTCGTAGTCCGCATCGCCCGGAAGGAGGTCGGAGGGCCGGGGCGTCATCTGAACCGCGGTCTGCGACCTGGAATGGCATGCGCGGGACATGAACCGGCGCCGCCTCGCGTCCGAGCCGCCGGCTCCGGATCGGATCGAGTTCAGGTTACCCCGCGAGGAGGACGAGAAGGTCTCGCTCGCGGCCACGGTGATCGCGAGGGTCGCGGCGGCCGGGGCCGACCCGGACGTGGATGCCGAGACGTTGGCGCTTCATGCGGACGAGAAGAGCTTGTCGGCGATGCTGGCGCTGGCTGAGCCGGTCACGGACATCCGCGGCTACCTGGTGAGAACGGGGTGACGCTGCCGGCGTCGGGCGCTTGAAGAAGCGCGTGATCCCAACCGTTCGAGGCGCAAGCCTAAGGCAATGGCGCAAGCCTAAGGCGATGGCGGAAGCCGAGCGTCCGCAACTCTCGGGCGTGCGGGCCGCACGGCGGCGTCCGAGAGATGCGCTCACATTTGTACCTTTGCCGAGGGAGCATCCAGCCTCCTGCCGCGTTGGTTCAAGGGGCGCGTCTGAGCCAGGAGGCCGGCGATGCTCTGGCGCCGAGAACTCCACACGAGTTCAAGCGGTGACCGGTGGTTCCTCGCGCGGGACACCGCGCCGGATCGCCCATACATCCTGCACGAGCCCGATGCGGCCTCGGGCGGCCTGCCGAGCCAGATCGAGATCGGCTCCTTCCTGGTGACAGGCAAGGAAGGCCCTGAACACCGGGAGCTTGTGCGACTGATCGGAACGCTGGCGGAAGGCGGCGTCCTCGTGACACCGCCCGTTGAGCAGGCACGCTCGCACTGGATCCCGTCGCATGGTCTGGGTTGAGGGGGCACCGATGGCGGCGCCCCTCGCTTCCAGGTCCTCGAACGTTGCAGGCCTGCGACACGGTCAAGCTTCATCTTCGGTCGAGGCTCTTTCCGCACCCGCTGGTCAGGGCAGCCGGCTATGGAATGCGGGGCCTTTCCTCGGGATCCGCGCCATGTCGCACACAGTCAACAACCTGCTGTTGAACCACCGCGAAGTCGCCGCCGTGGCAGCCACGTCGGCCATGTTCCTCGCGGGCCTTTTCTTCGTGACGTGGCTGGTGACCTGAGCCGGCCGGCCATCCGTCGAGGAACGGTTAACGGGCGCCTGGTGATCGGCAAGCATCGAGCCGGGCATCAGCGGGCGTTTTTTCCGGTGCCGCCAGGGCCGCGGCGTACAAGCGGGGCTGAACGGCATGCGGGCCGGGCTCATGTCCCACGGCTCGACCCGCGCCCGGCCCTGAAGCTGGCCGGCATTTGGACAGGCTCGACAGCCCCTTGACCCATGGGCGCTGCCCTGGCCCCGCCTGTTCGAGCCTGCCCCGTTCGCAGGCTAGGGCTCAGTCCGGCTGACCCGAAGGAGCAGGTCCGCATTTGAGAAGCTCAGGGCAAGCTGATCCAGCGCAGCAGTTCAAGAACGATGGCGACCGCTGCCGCCGCCAGGAAGCCGGCCACACCGGCAACAAGGATGGACCGCCGAGCCTTCATAGGACGCCTGTATGTAAGTTTCGTGGTGCGGCGCACGCATGCCTTGCCGCCTAGCGATCCAATCCCCTGGCCACCAATCCCATCTCCTCCTTGATCGGGCTGCCATCGAGCGGCGGCAACTTGAGCTTGGCGATCGCCCGGCGTGCGGCCCGCATGTGCGGCCCCTCGCTGTAGACGTCCAGCGTGATGCTGCTGCGCTTGTGTCCGACGATGGCCGAGATCATCTCGCCGGGGACCCCGGCCCTCTCCATCCGCGTGGAGAACCAGCGTCGAAAGGAGTGGAAGTTGACGAGCGAGCGCCGCTTGCCCGCGACGACCTCGTCGACACCCACGCTTCGGCGATATTCGGTGAATCGATTCGATGCCTTGAAACTCCGCTCGCGCATCGAACCGGCTTTCCGCACCGGCGGCCATTCCGGGAAGAGGTCGTCGTCGGGGCCCTTGCCCGCCGTACGCCGTGTGATCACCTCGACGAGGTCCGGATGGACCGGGACGTATCGCGCAGCCGTTTCCCGCTTCTGCGGCTTGAACAGCAGGCATCCGTTCTCCGTGTCGCGGACCTTCAGGTCGACGATGGCGTCCAGGCGTGCGCCGGTCAGCGCGCCGATCAACATCAGGTCACGCAGGTTCGGCTTGGCCGGTCCACGCAACAGGTCGGCGACCTCTCCGTCCGTGAACGCGCGCTCCTTCTCGTCGTGCCTCGTCTTGGGTCCCTTGACGGCGACGCCCGCGAAGACGTTCTGCGTCACGGCCGGCGCCCTGGGAAGCATCCATTGCCAATAGCCCGACAGGCGGCCGATGTACTTGTTGAGGGTGACGTGGTTCAGCCCCGTCATGTCGACGAGGGCGTCGGCGAAGGCGTGCGCCCGCTTCACGTCGATCTCTTCCAGAAGTGCCGGAACCTGCTCGCGCTTGCACCAATCCTTGAGCAGGCGCATGGCACGGGCATCGTCGGCCCGCGTGCGTTCCTTGACGAAGAGCTGCTTGCGGTAGTCCTCGTGCATCATGTCGACGGGGGTGGCGCGCCCGTAGGATACGGCCGAGAAGAGCATGGCCTTCTGGGTCTGCTCCGGCAGCGCCTGCTCGACCTCCGTCGGCCCCGCCTCGGGGTCGTCGACCTTGATCCAACGGGAGTCCTTCCATCGGATCTCGGCGTGGCGCTCGTAGACCGCTTCGCGGAAGTCGGTCCATTCCTCCTGCGTCCCGTTCCGCTTGAGGTCATGCGCGATCTTCGAAAATTCGATCGCGGCGCTCATGTCGTCCTTACCGGGCCGGCCGACGATTTCGAGGGCGGCGGCGATACGGCGCTTGAAGCGTTCGACATGGGATCTCTTGAGGACGTTGGCCTGCTTGAGGCTGTCCGTCTCCAAGTTGTGGACGAGGCGGGTCGCTCCGATCGCGCGGCGTGCCGGGACCGGCACGGACACGGTTACCCGCCAGCTGCCGCCGTGCAGTTCGAGGTACGCCTTCTTCGGATCCGGTCTCCGCGGCAATTCGGCCCCCATGTCTCCGTTGGAAATCGTGCCGGCGCATAGGTTCGGCGTTCGCCAGGCAGCGGCGGCATCGGCCGGCGCGTCCCTGCCCCGCGGAAATGCGCGACCGCAGGATGACGCGTGTCCGTTCACCCGAGGCTAACGACCGAGAAGGCCATTGCCTTTTCGAGGTTGGGAGGACGAACCCTCGGGTTCCGACAAGCACGGACCGCCGACGATCCGACCGAACCCAATTATACCAATGATAAATAAAACTAGCCATGCCGGGTTGGGATCGTATCCCTATCGAAGCGGGACATGCCCGCTTCCATGACGGTTCCTCGATCCGGGCCATGTCTTCCGGCCGCCAGCCCCTCCATGCGCTGCGCCCGATAGGGCAAGGCTGCCCGTTCACCTCCGCGACGGCAGCCCGCAGCTCCTCAATGATGTTCCAGGCGTGGAGCGGGATCGTGTGCATGCGGTTTCAGGCTGTGCGTTGACGGCGGCTTCGAGGTTCCGGCGCGCCTCGGCGGTACGTTCCCTAAGGAAGGTCGAGACGGTTGCGATGAGGTCGTCGACCTTCTCGTCGAACAGGGCCTCGACGGTGCGCCGGTTCTCGGCGCCCCGGTCGAGCCGCGCGATGTCGATCAGGTTCAGCGCCTGCCGCCGACTCTCGACGGAGCGCTGGGACACCGGGTTCTTCTCGTAGTCAGTATCGAGTGCCTCGATCACCTCGTTCACTCCTGCCGGAAGGCCTTGATTCGCGTCTTGGAACCCGATCGCGGGATCAGGGCTCGGCCCTGGGGTGGGCATAGAGCTCCGCCTGTTCGCGAAGGACGTCGACGTGAGCGGCGATCAACTGCTCGGGCGCCAGCGTGGCGAGAAAGCCCTCCCACCACAGGCTCAAGGTATGGGCGAGCGTCGCGTTCCGGCCACGGACCAGCGCGATGCCCCGGAACTGCTCGAAGACCGTAACCCCTGCGATGCCGAACTCGTACGGTCGCAGCCCCGCGAACCACGCCTTGACGCTTGGATCTGGCCTCGGCCGGTTCAACTGGCTCAAGACATCGTTGTCGATCAGGATCACGGAGCGGGTCAGATGCCGAACGGGGCCGGATGGTTGGCTCGCGCCTCGGCCATCATTTCATCCAAGAGGTCGGCCGCTTCCTGACTGACCCGGTTGTCTCGAACGTAAGCCTGCGGGGTCAGGCGGTAATCCCGTTCGAACTGCCTCTTGCTGATGACGACCAGATCCTCGCCTCCGGACTGGGTCACGGTGGTCGGCCCGGTCGCCACCGCCTCGCGGGCGACCGCGCCGAAACCCTGCCCTAGTTCCTCGGCGTTCCAACGCCTGCCGGCATCCCTTTCCATGACGTCCATCCTTCGTCCAGCTTCTCTACAGGCTACTATAGGCCTCAACGGATGTGGAGCGTGGGGGCAGGCAGCTCTGCGGTCCGGCGAGCCTCGGCCCACTTCCGCCGCTCCCGGCTCGCAAGACGACGGCCCTCGATGATGGGCCTTGGGTTGGCGATGCTCAAGCGGGCGCGGATGCCGCCGTGGCGTTCTCCGCCAGCCGGACGCGGATCTCGTCCAGGGTGACCGGACGGAAGCCGAAGCAGTCGACGCCGACGTCGGTGCTCCTGGCGGTACCTGGCAGGCTGCCGTGCGAGTGGCCGTAGAAGTGAAGGTCGCCGCGGTGCTGGCCGGGCCAGACGCGGTGGGCGTAGTGGCTGCACCAGATGTCTTGGACCGTATTGCCGGGAAGCGGGACCACGACCCGGGCGACGTCGACGACGCCGTCCCAGGGCAGGCGCGACCCGATCTTGTCGTGGTTGCCCCGGACGAGGTAGCGCCGGCAACCGTTCAGGCGCGCGAAGATCGCGCGGGCGCGGTGCTCGGGGCAGCGGTAGCAGAAGTCCCCCAGGTGCCAGACGGTGTCCTCGGGTCCGACGGCGGCGTTCCAGTTTGCGATGAGGGCCTCGTCGTGCTCCTCGATCGTGGCGAAGGGGCGGTTCAAACCGAGGCGCGGGCCGAGGGTGGCCTGGTGGTGCCAGTGCGTGTCCGCGACGAAGTGGGTCTTGGGCATGGAAGCCTCCGTCAGCCTCTCCGGTCGGGAGATCGAGGCAAGGGGTGCGACGCTGAACGTCGAGGGCGGCCGCACGCTTCCCGAACCATCGATCGGGCGCGGGAAAACTCAACGGTTGATCCTGATCTGCCAGGCTATCCCGGCCATGGTGTCCTCGCATCCGACCTCCCCGAAGGCGTCGATCCCGTGGAAACGGTCAGCCGTCCGCAGGATCAGGCCGAAGGACTCGCCGTCCGGGTCGAAGACCTCCCACGCCCGCGAGACTTGGCCGCAATCACGCGTACGCTCGATGAAGGCTGGGTGATCTTCCCAATGATCGAGCGGATCGAGGAGCACCCAGGTTTCTGAGCCTTGCACGACATCCGCATCGTAATGATCCGGCGCGCTCGCCAAGAGCCAAGTCAGGGCCTTCCGTGGCAATCGGCGGCCGGAGCCTACGTTCGTGCCGGCAGGCCGCTCACGTCGTTCGGGACGCTTCTTCACCTTGATGCCGCCGGTGGCCGGAAGGAGCGCGATACCGCCGCCCGCGATGGCCTTGCAAACCGAGACGCCCTTGTCCGTGAGCTGAAAGCCCACCCACTCCGCGTTCGAACGCGTGGCGAGCGCCACGCCATCCATGATCATCGATTGGAGCGCCTGGTGGAGCCGGATCCGCGAGAAGGGCTTCTCGCCCGGGCGGAGGGAGACCGCGCCTTCCGCGGCGACGCGCTTCAGCAGGTCCAGCGCGAATGCGCGAGCCGGCTGTGCTCCGAGGTAACTGTTCAGGCTATCGAAACCCATGCTTTCGCCTCCGTGAGCTTACCCGAGTCTTGCTCACTTCTCGTTCGTCGCCGGTCCCGGCGGGGCGATGCCAGGAAGGATTGCGGCCACGGTCGATCGCCGCGACCCGGACATCCGCCGCACCTGTTCGACACCGCAGATCCGGTCGGACCGGCGACCGATGCCGGCCCGGTTAGCGACCGGCCGCACCGGCATGATCGGACACGAGGCGATACGCCTTGCCTCCGTCGGCCCTCGCGCACCTCTCGATCCTGCGGCACCGACGGAGCCGCAGGCGCGATATCGCGGATCGGATGGTTCGGGAGGTCTGGCCGGTCACGGCCTGGATCTCGGCGATCGTGGCCCCCTCGGCACGGCCGAGCAGGTCGATAAGGAGGGGCAACCTCTTCCTGGATGGCGCGCCGCCCTCGTGCCGGGCGGCGGCCTTCTTGATCGCATAGTCGAAGCGGGACGGATCCACGCCGTCGAGGAGTTCGGGTGCGCGTTCCGCCAGGATCGTGACGATCCGGCCCCACGACCCGCTTCGAACCAGGCTTCGGATCGCCATCCTCAACCTGTCGCGCGTCCCGAGGTCCGGCGGCAGGTCGGCGATCGGGCGCCTCAAGCGTAGCGCCAACAGCATGGCGTCGACGAGGTCGCGTCTGTCGCGGCGCTCCCCGTCCAGGCGGTCGCACGCGTTCGGCGGCACGAGATGCCTGATGGCATTCCATGCTCCGTCGTCGAGCCTGCACCGCCCCCCGGCCAAGTGTCGGCTCACCTCCTCGCACCCCCTCGCCAAGCGGATCTCCTCCTTGGAGGGGGGAACCCAGGTTCCCGTGAGTGTACGCGTCGAACCGTCGTCGTCGCCCGTCGAGTCGAGAAGGGCCCAGGCACGGATGCGCATCGTGATCGCGATGCCGTGCGATTGCGGATCCGGCAGGACGATGACCTCCTTGATAAGGGAACGGATCGCGGCCGCCAGGCGGGCACCCGCCACCGAGCCGGTGTCGATCGTGCCGGCGGAGGCGAGCGCCCGGAGGGCGGAACCGAGGTTGCCGAGTTCCTCGACGCGCTTCTCGATGTCGACCGGCGGTCGGGACGACTTGAGGAGGGCGAGCGAACCCTTCGCGTCCTGGAGTTTCACCTCCAGCTTCCTCCGAAGCTCGGCAAGGGTCGACCGGGTCAAGCCCTCGGTGAGGGCCTCCTCGAAGGTGCCGGCGAGCTCGTCCGTGTGCCGTTCTATCCGCCTCTCCAGTTCCGCCCGTTCGCGGGCAATATCGCGTGCCCGCTTCTCGCTTTGCGCCTGGAGGCTCCGGAGGTAGGGCGCATAGAGCCGCGGCCTGTCGAGCGCCTCGCCGAGGAGCTTGAGTACCCCGGCCTCGATCCAGCCCATGCTCCAGCTTCGGTTGTTCGGGCAGCCCTTGTTCATGAGGTGGCCGGAGCAGGCGAAACGCCGTTCCTCCGACGCCTTCGGCTTCCCGAGGCACACCATGGCAGCCCCGCATCGCGGGCATCGCGCCAGGTTCGACAGCAGGAACTTGCCGCTCGAGCCCCTCGGCGCGGCGTCTTGACGGGTACGCCGGCCGAGCTGCTGCGCGCGGTTCCAGGTGTCCGCGTCGATGATCGCGAGGCGCGGAACCGCGCGAACCTTCCACTCGCTCCGCGGACGCGGGTAGCTCTTGTACTTGCCCGTTTCCGGGTTGCGAACGTGCCTGTACCGTCCGTAGACCAGGATGCCGCGGTAGAGGATGCAGTCCACCACGTCCGTGATCGCATCGCCGGTCCACGGCGTGCTCCGGCGCCCCATCAGGCCTCGAAGGTTGAGCAGGCGCGCGATCCTGGCCCGGCTTATCCCTTCGAGCACGAGGTCGAAGATCAGCTCGATGATCTTTCTCTCGTCCTCGTCCACCTCCAGGTGCCCGGCCTTGTTGCCGACCCGCCGGTAGCCGAAGCGCCGACCCCACGGCACCAGCCCGTCCAGGACCATCTGGCGTCGCGCCCAGGAGGTGTTCTCCATGATGGTCTGACGCTGTTCCTGCGAAAGGAACCCGAAGATGGCGACGTCGAGAGCCTCCATCTTCCCGCGCGTCGCGGAATGGAGCTCGACGTCCCAGCGCCTCAATTGCCGCCAAAGCCAGCCGAGGTCGACCATGTCGCGCGACAGGCGGCTGGGATCGGCGATGACCACGGCGTCGAGTTCGCGGGCGCGGGCGCGCTCAAGCAGGGCGTGGAGTTGATCCCGGTTGACGAGGTAGCCGCCGGATCTCTCCTCGTCCGAGTAGATGCCGTCCTCGACCAGGTCGATGCCCGCCGGTCGCGCGTACTGCGAACACCCTTCGATTTGCCGGACCGTACTGACCTCGTTTTGCCCGGACGTCGAGTAGCGCGTGTAGTAGGCGCCCCGCTTGCGGCCGGTCGCGGCCGGGGCCGGCACGGCGATTACGCCACGGGCGTCCCAAACGTCCGGGATCGAGCTGAGCACGTCCACCTGGCAGGGATCCGCGGCGGCGCCTTCCGGGCGCCCGCGGTACCGCGCGGCCGGTATCCGATCGAAGACCGGTTCCGATTCGAAGTCGAGAAAGCTCATGTACTCCACGCCGTGGAATGATGCCGGAAGGGCAACGCGCGAACATCTTGCGCAAGCGCTCGGCGCATGATGCGCGAAACTTGCGAGAACTGAAGTATTGACTCGCTCGTGATGAATGGCTTTTTTCGCGCACCCTCATCCTTCTCGCGGTCGGGGGTTCGAGCGTCGGGGTACCGCCCTCCGGCCTGGCCGCGGGTGGGGGCTGGACGCGAGCGGGCTGTCGCCGCCATGGATCGGCGGGGCTGAAAGGCTCGCTTGCCCGCTCGACCGGCGCCGCGGGGCGGACTGCGCGACGACCCTGTCGCCGGAACCGGGGGCGGCTTGCAGCCTCTCGACCCGCCAGGCGGCAAGCGCTTCGAGAAAGCGTCCTACGCTCGATTCGGCGGACCGGAGGTCCCGATGTTGCGGTGTCATGTCGGCTTGGCTCCCGAAGGCGGGTCCGTCAGGCGCCGCACGCGGGCGTGCCGGCCTCGTTGCCCCGGCGCGAGGCGCAGGGGTTGAAGAGGTCGGCGGCGCGCAACGAAGGTCGGCGCCCACGCGAACGGGGGCACGCGAACGATCCCGCCCACGGAACCGACGCCTCACGGACTGATGCTGAGAACCCTAATTATACCATGGGTACAATTGATGGCAAAGCCGTGAAGGCGGGAAGGCTCCGCGCGAATCGTCGGTATCGGTGCGCCACCTCGCCGAGCCGTGCCTCGCGGTCCCGGACGCCAGGGGCGGAATCGGGCGCGTCGTGATTTTCGCCCCGGCACCGGTGGTGGATGGCCGCCAAGTCGCCCTCCCCTCGCCTGTCGGATGACGTGTCATCCCCGCGGCTCGCGATCGGTGATGTACCCGGCCCCATGCCGTCGCCAACGACCGTTCCACGATGCTTGGCGTCGGGTCGACCGCGAGATGTACGGCGCCCGGGCCGACACGTTTTCCGTGGCGGCCCGGGCCATGTGCCGCCATCTGGCATTCCCGTCCTCGGCCGGCTTGCCTGCCATCCTCGGACGCGCTGCTGGCGTGTCCAGGCACGCGGTTGCCACCCACGACCGAACGTCCACCGGCGCCTATGCGCGTCCGGCCCGAGCCCTGTCCCGATACTTGCCGCGGCCCACCCCCGAGGTGGGCGGCTTGCCCCGGAAGCATGCCGGATCCGGACGGTTGCTTCCGGGAACGCGGTACCCTCGGCCGGGGTGGCGGTTGCTCCGATCCGGCCTGTTCTCGCCTAGCGCGCCAGTGCCGCGAGCGAGGTCAGGTCGTCCGGGCCCGGCACGTCGAGCCCGGTCAACGGCCACTCGAATTCCTCGAATCGGCGGATCAGGAACTCGGCTTCGTGGACTGCCGCGGTGCCCACCGCATGAGCGCCATGGCAGTCCGCGACCACTCGAGTCAGGCGTCGAGCGGCATCGACGGCTCCTGGCGCCTCCTCGGGGATGATCCGACCGAGGCTTGCCTTCTCCGCCCAGGACTGAGTCTCGCGGGCCAAGCTTTCCAGGACTTCCAGGGTATCGGCATCGATCCGTTCGGCCAGGAGGCGTCCATGGACGGTCCGGAGCTGCCGGAACGTCTCCATTGCGGCGGATGCCGCGAGGCCGGCCAACAGCCTCGCGGTATCGGTACCGTAGGTAGCCCCCGCGAAGGATCCCGCCCATGGACCAACCCCGATCACGTGCCCGACCTGGGGTGTGCCGAACTCCCAGGCTATGCCCTGCCGGTAGGCGTCGGGGCGATAACCGAGGGGCTCCCGTATATGGACGAGGCGAGGGGACGTGTCCCGTCCCTGCGGGAATGGTTGTAGGCGCCATCCTGCCGCCCCCGGCGTCGCGAGGGGGTCGTAGGCCCGGATCAACACGACGTCGCCCACGATGCGTACGCGCTCATCCATGAACCGCCTGAGGTCCTCCGCGGCCGAGGCACGACCGTCCTCGTGGATTTCCGACACCTCGATCTCGGACGGCGGGCGGTCGCCACCTTCGATATCCGTGCCGCGGGTCCATTTCCATTCGTCGTGGGTAGCGGCCGCAAGGGGTGTCCGCCGGGTCACGTGGCCGAGGTCGGTGTGGGCGGGATCACGTGCGAACCGTTCGCCGGCGAGGAACGCCTCGAACTCCGCGGGACCGAACGTCTTCCAGGGACCCGGGATGACGCTGCCGACTGGCATCCCGGAGACCTGGTACCAGAGGGCCCCCTCGAAGACGCGCCAGACGAGCGGCCTCCCCGTGGCATGGTCGACATGGGTCTCGCCGAGGTCCTCGGTCGATCCGACACGCAGCACGACGGGCGTGGTCATCGCCGCGAACCAGTGCTCCCGCTTGCGCTTACGCTTACGCCGCAGCAGCATGGGGGCGGGATGTTTGACCAAGACGGCCCGATCGCTGGGCATTCCGTTCTCCCGGGTCGATGGACGGGGACGACCCTCATGGCTCGTGTCCCGTCCCACGTTCGGTGTCTAGGCGACCTGAACCCCGAAGGCGTGCTCGTAGCGCAGCAGCACTTGAGGTCGGGGCGGGGCACGCGAGGGACCGCCGCGGCGAGTTGATGAAGGGGGGCGCCGCCCTCATGGCGCTCGTCGCAAGGTGCAACCGTTCCGCGGTCCAGCGGGTGGAGGCGGCCGCTGACGGGGTGAGCGGCTTGGGGACGCGCTTGGCCGGGCTCGACGCCCGCATCGCGGCGGCATGGGCCGCGAGCGCGAACGACGGACGGGCCCCGGCCGTCATGCTCCTGGCCGACCTCTACTTTGCCGAGGCCTCCGACGAGGAGCACTGCCTCGTCGAGTCCCGTGTTCGGCAGATGCTGCGCGAGGGGATCCTCTCGCCGTCATAACGCTCCTTCGCGAGAGGCGGGGTCCACCCGGCAGGCCGGTTCCTTCGCACCACCGCCGCCAGCGGCCCTTCCGCCCTGCCGCATCCGATCGAGCGGAGATTGCCGGCTGGCCTCCATGACCGGGCACGCCCGACGCGAGCGCGGGGTTCGAGGGCCTCGTCGCTTTTTGTCGAGGCTAGACTCGCCCCCGCCTACGCAGGGAGAAAGCTCGTCAAGCATCCGACCGCCAGCCGCTGTTCCCCTGTCGCGCCCCGGGGAAGGACCTTGGGGCATGCCAGCGCCTCGACGCGAATGGGATTGCGGCGTTGCGATAGCCCATGGGGGAAGATCGGCTTCTGAGACCTCTCGCGCCCCGTTATCGATGATGGCGCCTTCGGTGGAGCCGAGTTGCCCCGGGTAGCGCGCCGATGGCGGGCCTGCCCCGGCCGCTTCCACACGGGACAGGCCTTGGCGGGCGGCGTCACCCAGGGAGGCCGCACGGGCGTCGAAAGCCGCAGGACTATCGTCCGCGTTGCCGACCGCCGGGACGCGCGTCATCGGGGGCGCGCTCCGCGGGCCCGGTCAACATCGCGAGGAGCCTCTCGCCTCGTTGCTTGCCGTGGGCCGTGGCGAATTGGTTACGGACGTCGCGCAGGTCCGACTGGGCCCGCTGCTCCTTGGTCTCCGCGTAACGCTTGTCCACGATGACGGTCATTGGCTTCGCTTTTCCGAGCCGGCCGGCCCCGTCGAGAGATAGGTGGCGAATCGGGAACCGGCACCGGTACGCGACGACACTACACACCAGATGATGAGCGGTTCGTAAACCCCTCCCGAATGGAGCGAAGTGGAGGGCCAAGCCCTAGCCCACAGAGGCACGCTCGGGTATCGACCCTGATCCAACGAGGCGACTTCGCCTACGAACGACAAGCATCCGGGCCGCGAGCGTGTTCCTTTCAGTTCACGATATGATCGCGCGGATCTTCCCGCGCGGCACGTCCCCGGCCGAGGTCGGTGCGGAGGAGGCGGTGGCTGGGGCGCCGGATCCGGGCCTCGCCGTCGCGCCGCTCTGGCCCCCCGACCTGTTCGCGGTATGCGCGCACCTCCTCCAGTGCTCGGCTGCCTATCCCCGCATCACGGGGCTCGCCGAGGATGAGAGGGGAGACAGGAAGAACCTCGTCGTACGCCCCTCCGAGCTGAAGCAATATCAGAGGATCGCGCTCACGTGGTCCTGCACGCCGGAGGTGCCCAGGGAGGTGCAGAAGCTCTGGGATCGGCTGCTCAACCAGGGCGCCTCCCCGTTGTGCGACCTGGCCGAGACCGCATCCAAGCCCGCGGCTTGGTGGAAGCCCGCCTTCGCGCTCATGGCGATCGCCGACGAGGCCTGCGCCGACATCGGCTACCAGCCCCCGCCGGGGGCAGACTGGGAAAGGAAGTGGGTCGTCAAGCTGGCGAACAACTTCCTGGCCGGCTCGGCCCCGGCCGCGCCGCGCAGCCGCCACCTGCGCCATTCGAACCATCGCCCCACCATCACATCCTCCCTCGTGGACCCGGACGTCGTCTGCGTCCAACCGAAGGCGCGGACGCCCGACGTCGGCTGCAGCCTGCGCAACCTGTCCCACAACGTGGCCTTGCTGCCTCCACGGGGGATCATGCGCGTCCACTGGCTGACGCCGCCGACGGTCCAGTCGTTGGAGGACGACACCTCGCTGAACCTCCTGCTGGTGCCGTTCCCGTATGCGATCCGCACGTCGAGCTTCCGCTCCCGCCGCGCCACGCCGCCGGGTTCGCCCGTGGCGTGGGGATGGTTCGAGGTGCACCAGGACTGGCTCGGCGCCGACGCGGACCTTGTCGTCGACCTCGTCAGAGCCCTCCTCCGGCAGGCCGAGGACCACGAGCAGATCCACGGGATCGTGTTCCCGGAGCTCTCCTTGAGTTACGAGGTCTACGAGAGGCTGGCGTCATGCCTGCGCGACCAGTTCCCCTCCGTGCAGTTCCTGGTCTCGGGCGCCAGCTCGAACTGCGGGGGCGACACGGGCAATTTCGCCCTCGCCAGCCACTTCTTCGCTGACGCGACCGGCGCCGCCGCGGGTTCGAACGGCCGCATGATGGCCACTGTCAGCCGGGCCAAGCATCACCGCTGGTCCCTCGAGGTGTCCCAGATCCGGGCTTACGGCCTGGAGACGGCGTTTCCGGACGAGCTTCCGGAAATGCGATGGTGGGAGGACATACCGTTGCGCGCTCGGGAGGTGCACGTGAACGCGATGCGCAGCGCGTCGGTGTTCAGCGTGATGATCTGCGAGGACTTAGCGCGCAGCGATCCGGCCCATGAACCCTTGAGGGCGATCGGGCCAAACCTCGTCTTCGTCCTACTAATGGACGGGCCGCAGTTGGAGTGGCGCTGGGCCGCCCGCTATTCCACCGGGCTCGCCGAGGATCCCGGCACCTCGGTGCTGACGCTGACTTCGCGGGCCCTGGTTGAGCGATGGAACCACGGCAAGGAACCGGGTGAGCAGGATTGGTCGATCGGCCTGTGGAAGGACGAGGCTAATCGTGCCGTCCAGATCAAGTGCGAACCGGGGCAGGAGGGCGTCATCCTGAAGTTGCGGGGAAAGAGACAGGTCGAGAAGACGCTCGACGGCCGCGACAACACGCAGACTTTTGCTTGGCACCGTCTCGGCGAGCCGCGCCCGCTCGGGCTTGATCGCACCGGCGACCGTGAACTCATCGCCAGGCTGCGGCTGCAGCCGGGCGCGACCTAGGGGTCCGTGATCGGCAGCCCGGCAAGGTCACGAGCGTAGCTCGCGCGCCGGAAGGTGCCATGGAGGCCGGCGGCGTGAGGCGACGAGCTTCGCGGCCTCGTCGGCCTCGGGCCGAACAAGGGCTACGGACGCCTCGCATCGGGCTGGACGATGGGACACCCTGACGTCCGGGACGTGATCCGCAGCGGATCTTCGGCCGGCGCCGAACGAACTCCGACCGACGGCGACGATCCCCACGCCGCATAGGTGCCGGCCGCCTCAAAGCTAAAGCCAAGCTGTTTGGCGTTCCTGTCCCGGCCGTCCTCGATGATGAGGGCGAGCGCGGCGCAGGCCGATTGCACCGCGATCTTCTGGAAACGCCGGGAGCCTTCAAACTTCTGCGGCTCTACGCCGGAGGCTCGGACTAGGCCGATCGACGTAGGATGCTGGCCTTCGTTGTGGCTGCAGCTCACCTGCAGGCATGAGCATACCGTGTGTCAGGCTCGTCGAACCGAGATGGCGGCTCTCCGGAGCATATTAACTACGAAGCACGTGCCGACGGTCATCGCTGTCTCATCCACGTGAACGTTGATGCCGTGCCGGGTGGCGAACTCCCGATCGTGGGCGATTTGGTCGGCAACGTTGTGGCGCTCCATACCGCGGTCCCGCCACAGGCATGGTTGAGAAGCACTGAGATGGCTGGATGTTCAGCAGGCGCTCGGTAACCTGTCCGCGGGCACGTTCGGCGGCATGTGCAGGTCGCTAACGACACCCGTCACGTCGAGGTAGCCTAGCGGCGCCTGCACCGCCTATCCTGACTTGGCCGACGGTTTGGCAGGGCTGGAATGCCGCTCTCTGCTTCGGCCTCGACCCGCCACCCGCACGGAGGGTCTCGGCTCCGTCGCTCGCAGTTCGGGAAAAATCACATATCTACCAAGTGCTTGCTGGGCATTCATGCGCTGGCGTGGGTGACCAGTGCAGTTACTATTCTGCCTGTGTTTTCGAAAACGTGCTGGGCACATAGTAGCTGCGTTGGACGCCCTCGTATCGGCCGGGAGTTCGAGCAACCGGCCGGTTGGCTGCTTGGATCTTAGCCGTATGACCCTCGGCGCACTCGGGCCTGCCGATTGGTCGGAGTTCGCGCTGACCTCGCCACATGGCTGAAGGTCCCCGCGCCCACGCCGCGAGGCCCTGCCGGTGCCCTCGGCCGACGAACGGGCGCGCCGACGCGGATCGGTCAATAGGCCCGCGGGTAGGGGAAGCCTCGCGGCTCGCCGATCTGCACGCCCAGGCGGGCTTGCAAATCGTCGTCCACATGCGTGCGCAGGGCGGCGTCGCAGATGGCGTAGCCCCAGTTGGTCAGGCGCTCTTGAAGCCCGCGTGGCATGGCCTGTAGCCGCGTCGGAGTGGCCGCCAGGTCGGATGGGTCGCGTGACGTGCAACCCAGCGGGTCCGTACGCGTCCCGTAATCCTCGAACCGGGTCCGGATGCCCCAGTAAGCTCCCGTCCGCGCACCGCGTCGGAACGCGTCGATCAAACCGCGCTTGCGCAGGCTGCGGACCTGGTTGTCGACGACGTCAAGGATGCGGACCGCATGGCGTGCCCAGTCGGTCGCGGGATGCTCCTCGGCGGCGACCTTCTGGCCGCCGTCGCTCACGAACAGGGTCTCGTAACGCTTGATGGCCGTTTCCAGCCCGAGGTTGTCGTACACGCCCCCGTCGCTGAGCGTCACCCGTTCCCGGTAAGCCGGGGAGTCCAACTCCGCAGGGATGTCGTCCGCATACGGCTGCCGGACCTCCAGTTCGAGCGGCGACAGGACGGGTGGAAACGCGGAGGAGGCGGCGACGGCGGTTGCCAGCCGCACGTCCGGATCCTTGACGAGACCTACGCGGTAGTCGCCCATGTAGGGCCGCGAGAAACGCCAGAGCGCCGCCGTCTGGACGTTCGTCGCGTTGATCACGAAGCGCGGTCCTTCGCCCGCGCCGTCGTCGGGCAGGTCGGAGAGCGAGGCGCCGTCGAACAGGATGCGGTCGTACGCGGCGGCAACGCGGTCGCTGATGGTGCCCGGCAGCAGGATGCCGCCGACGATGGCGCCGGCATCGACGTCGGTCGAAGCCATGCGAAGGACCTTGTCGGTGACCAAGTCGAGCCGCGTCGCACGGCAATCTTCGAAACGCAGCTCGCGCCAGTGCAGGCCAAGGACCGCCGCCGTGATCGAGCCGCCCGAGACGCTGGACACGCGCGACAGCTTCCCGAGGATCCCGGCCTCGTTCAGCCTGATCAGGGTTCCGAGATGGAAGACCATCGCGCGGTAGCCGCCGCCGGAGAGGCAAAGCGCGATGCCGGGCTCGGGGCCCCCTGCGGGCTCATCGGACAACCGCGGATCCACAGGCATGGACGACCTCCCGCGCTCGACCACCCCGCCGAATCTTCAAGGCGTCGTGCAGCCGCGGCCGCAACGATAAGCGGACGTACGCGCGGCGCAAGTCCGACATCCCGCTGCTCGGAGGATGCCGGCCGCGTTCGGGCCAGGCGCTTCCCGCGCGATCGACGCCGATCCGCGACGGCTGCATTCGTAATAACCTCCGGCACGGACCTTCCTTCCGGCACTGCCGGGACACTTCGAGGTCGGAAGGCAATCGAAAGCCCTCCTGACGGTTTGGGCATCGCATCGGCGGAAGCGGGGCTGCGAGGAGCCGTCCGATGACGGCCTGCCGCATCGCAGGCAAGCTTGGTGATGGTGGCGGACCGGGTAGGCCGGATGTTCGCAGTCTCCGCGTGCAGCCCGCCCCCGCCGTTCCGAGATGCACGAGGAGCAAACGGTCCGGCGACGGGCTCTCGAACGGCGGGCAAGGTCGGCGGGGACCGTCGTCAGCGGCATGTACGGGCTTCGAGTAACGGATATGCGAGCGAAACCGTGCAGCCCGCTACAGGTTGTACATAGGATTCGCAACCGAGCCTGCGTGTCGGTATCCCTGTATCCAGCCGATCGATTCGGGGGAACCGATGCAAGCGATGGAGCTGCCGGGCAAATCCACAAGGGGTATTATGCCTGAGTTTGTCGCAACATACGACCTGGAAGAAACCGCGCCCTCCCCTCACACGGAGTTCAAGAGGATCGCGAGCGATCATGACTGGCATGGAATGGTAATTGATAGTCGAGACTCTTCGATGAAGTTCCTGCCAAATTCGACGGTCTCCCTGACTGCCGACACGATGCGAGCTGCGGTTTCTTCGTTCGGTGTGCTCGTTTCGGATGCGAAGAGAAACATACCAAATTTCCATATCGAACGGGTAACGATCGTCGGAGGCGGCGAGGTTTGCGCATTCCACGACGGTGATCCCATCCGCTACTGATCGCGCCGGATGCCTGTAAAGGTCTTCGGATCGCTGGCGGCAATGGGGCATGCATGGGAGGCTTGCCCGGCGAGGGCGGCCGGAGCTCCCGCCACGGGGCGACCCGACCGCGGCGAACGGCGAGTATCCGTCCGCCGCCGTTCAGGCGCGCATCCGCCCGTTCGGCGCGCGCAGAGACCGCCGGGTCCGGTGCAGGCGCCAGGCGTGCGATACGACGGCGGGCGTTGCGTCCGATTGCGCTCGACACGAGCGTCGCACGGGACGTGTGCCCAACCCCCGACCCCAGTACCCTGCCGCGATGAAAGCGTGGGGCCGCGTCAGCCCCCGTGGAAGCGGAAGGGCGCAGCGTACGGGCCGGAGGCCGGCAGGACCAGCTCCCGGACCGTCTCACGCTCAAGCGCAGCCATCGGAGCCTGCGGCCGAGGACCTTCGGCACGGCATGGTCAACGACCGCGGTCGGGTTGCCGGCGTGCACCACGCCTCCGCGCACCTGCGGAGGCGGGGTAAGCCCCCGGAGGAAGCCGGGATGCGGGGGCGGGCGCGGGCATTCGGCGGACCCGGGCTGAAGCTAACCTCGTCCCCAAGGAGAAGGGACGAGGACCTGCCTCAAGGCTGCCCCGGAGGGGCGCAACGACGGGCCCGGCAAAGGGAAACCTTTCGCCGCTTCCCTTAAACCCCCATCGGGTTTTGGTCGGGGTCCGCTGGAGCGGGCGACGGTCGTCGGAGATCCCGCCGGTCGCCGCGGCCCCTCCCGGCGGTCTGGCACCCCGTCGCGGCCTATCCGTGTAGGCGCGGACGGTGGAAAGCGGCTCGCCGGGGCTCACGAGCCGGGCGACGCGTGGTAACTTGGCGGCATGGATTCGCTTCAGCATGGCCCGGAGGATCTCGGTCCGCCCGTGTCCCTCCACGTCACCGATCCGCCCGTGCCCATGTCGCGCAAGGCTGCCGGCGCGTACTACACGCCGGACCCTGTCGCCGCGTGCCTCGTGCGGTGGGCCGTGCGCGAGCGCGACGATCGCCTGCTCGACCCGTCCTGCGGCGACGGCGGCTTCCTGGCGCTGCACCCGCGCAGCTTCGGCATCGAGCGGGACGGGACCTCGGCCCGCCTCGCCCGGGAGCGCGCGCCCTGCGGCGAGATCCATGTCGGCGACTTCTTCGCTTGGGCGGAGCGGACCGCGGATCTGTTCGACTGCGCCGCGGGCAACCCGCCCTTCATCCGCTACCAAGCCTTCTCCGGCGAGACGCGCGAGCGCGCCCTGCGCCTGTGCCGGAAGCTCGGCGCGACGTTCTCGGGCCTGACCTCGTCCTGGGCGCCCTTCCTCGTCGCGACGGCCGGCCTGCTCAGGCCGGGCGGCCGCATGGCCTTCGTCGTCCCTGCCGAGATCGGCCACGCGCCCTATGCCGCGCCGCTCCTGGATTTCGTCGTCGGGCGCTTCGCCATGGTCCACCTCGTCGCGATCCGGGAAAAGCTCTTCCCGGAACTGTCGGAGGACTGCTGGCTCCTGTTCGCCGACGGCTACGGGGGCTCCACGCCCGAGATCCGCCTCAGCGCCGTGGACCGGCTCGACGCGGATGGCGGGCCGCCGTCCGCATTCGCGCGCGTCGCCGTCGCGGAGTGGCGATCGGAATGGCGTAGGCGCCTGCGCCCATTCCTGATGCCGGAATCTGCGCGGGACGCCTACCGCCGCGTCCGCGATGCGGACGGTACCCGGCGCCTGGGCGAACTCGCCTCCGTGGGCATCGGCTACGTGAGCGGCGCGAACGACTTCTTCCATCTCCGGCCGTCGGAGGCGCGGCGTCTCGGCATCCCCGACACCTTCTTGCACCCGACCGTGCGCAACGGCCGCGCCCTCTCCGGCAACGTGCTGGGGCCGGACGACGTCGCGCGATGGCTGGCGGCCGACGAGCCCGTCCTGCTGTTGCGGCTCCCCAAGAAAGCCGCGCTGCCCGCGTCGGTCACGGCCTACCTGGACGGCGAGGCCGGGCGGCGCGCGCGCACGGCCTACAAGTGCCGTGTCCGCTCGCCGTGGCACTCCGTGCCGGACGTGCGGGTCCCCGACTACTTCCTGTCCTACATGTCCGGCGAGAGGCCGGCCCTCGTGCGGAACGACGCGGGCTGCACCGCCACCAACTCGGTACACTGCGTCCGCCTTCTCCATCCGGCATCCCGGCGACGCCTGGCGACCTGGGGCACTCCCTTCGTCGACCTGAGCTGCGAGATCGAGGGCCATCCCCTCGGCGGAGGCCTCCTCAAGCTGGAACCGCGCGAGGCCGCGCAGGTCGCCCTGCCCCCGGCGGGCCTTCCGAGGCCCGCCGACGGTGACGCGCTGCGCGAGGGCCTGGCCGTCATGCGGCGGTGGCGCCACCGTGCCGGCTGAGCGCGGGGCGCGCGCACCGTCCGTCTGCCGGTGGATGGACGAGCGCGACGCCTTCCGGGCCTTCGCGACCTCCGAGGACGCCACGCAGAGCCAGCGCCATATCAAGCCGATCCACTGGTACGTGGCCTGCCGCCTCGTCGTCGAGGGCGGCTTCCTGCCCGAGGAGGTCACGCCCCGCCCTCCCCTGGTCGCCCGGGAACGCGACGGCTGGCGACTTTCCTACGACCCGGCCGTCGCGACGGGCGGGGAGCGCACGATCCTCGGCGGCCTGAAGACCAAGGACGTGGACGTGACCGTGCTGAAACCGGGCCTTGGCCCGGTGCTCGCCGTCTCCTGCAAGGGCGCCGTCAAGGCCTTCCGCAACCTGACGAACAGGCTGGAGGAGGCGGTGGGCGACTGCACCAACATCCACATCACCTACCCGGCCCTGGTCGCCGGGTACTTCTTCGCCTTCCGGGCAAACCGGGAGGCCGGGATCGTCGCCGAGGAGGAGGCCGCGGCCGGGACGTCGCCGCGTCGGCAGCTGGCCGCGAACGACATCGCCATTCGGCGCGGCGGCAGCCCGGTCGAGTCGATCCTGCGGTTCCACTACGCCCTGAGCGAGCTCACCGGCCGTCGCGGCATACGCGACGACGTCAGCCGCTACGAGAGCGTCGCCCTCACCCTCGTCGAACCCGACGGCGAACGCGCGGGCGAGACGCTCGACGGCTTCCCCGGCCCGGACAGCCGCATCCTTCTCCGGAACTTCTTCTCGACGCTCTACCTCCGGTACGACGAACGCTACGTGTACGGCGCGCCCGACCTCAAGCCCGTCACGCGCCGGCGGCTTTGGGCGCCGGACTCGCCGGCCTTCGTCGCCGAGGGGACCGGGCGCCTTCCGGCGCGGCCCGACGGATACGAGGCACGGATCGATGGGGCGGCCGAGGAGCCGTTCGGCTTCGCTCCCTGACCGTCTCGCGCCGCCGCATGGCCCCGGACGGCGCCGCCGAACCCGTTCGTGTCGGGCCGGGCCGACCCGTCCGCCGCCATCTCAGGGACGAAGCCGGGCGGGCACCGTCCGGGTGCCGCTCCCGCCCGACGGGGAGGATGACGCGTGGCTCATGACGACGGGCCCCAGCGGATGCCGGCCGCGACTCCTCGCGGCCCGGAAGGCTCGCTCGAGGTGCGGCCCCGGCAAGCCATCCCTCGCGAAGAGCGGCCGCGACGCGCCCCGGCGTTCAGAGCTCGATGCGCAGGGACAAGGGATCGACGGCCGCATCCCTCGCGCGGTAGGCGATCCGGTTCCCCGGCCTTCCCTGTATCGTCGCCATCGCCGCGCGCACGTGCGGCAGGTCGTTTGTGACGTGGATCGTGCACGGCCTCCCCTCCTGTGTGTACGCGATCTGCTCCAGGACCGCCGGCTTCGGGTTGCCGTCGCGGCCGTTCGCCGAGATCACGTAGTGTCTGGCCGGGAACTGCCGGAGGAAGCCTTCGGTGATCCCGCGGTCGCTGCCGTGATGGGGCACCTTCATGACGTCGACCAAGAACGGGTGGTCGCTCCCCTGCCGCGCGGCCTGCCAACCGGCGACGATGTCGTCCCCGCGGGCATCGCCGGTCAGGAGGATGCGCTTCCCGCCCGCCTCCACCATGGCGACGATGCTCGACAGGTTCGGGACGGAGGTGTCGAGGTCCTCGCGAAAGAGCCCGGCCAGCTCCGCCGGCCGGGCGCCCCGCGGCTTGGCGGCCGCCTTTGCCCACTTGTCTCGCAAGGCGTCCAACCTCGCCTTGAGAGGGGCGAGGACGGTGACCTTCGCGCCGGCCAGCTCCCGCAGGGTCGTCGGTGCCGAAATCAGGCCTCCGGGCACGGAGGCGTTCATCGGAACCCTCAATGCGGAGAGCGTCCGGCGCAGCTCGCTGCCCTGTTGGAAGCTCGCGACCTCCGCGGTCGCGGCCCGATGCGCGTCGAGGATGTCGGCCGGGGCGGCACGGCCGACCCGTTTCGCGGCGCCGACGATGTCGTCGAAGCTGTTGAACCAAACCTCCTTGAGGTCGACCGTACCATCCACCCGCTCCTCCAGGACGAGACGGCTTTCCCTCCGAACCAGCGCGAGGACGCCGCCGATGTGGTCGTCGTCGATATGGGTCACCATGCAGAGGTCGACGCGCAGCGTGCGGCCGCCGCGGAGTTGCTCGATACGGGGAGACAGCCGTTCCGGGTAGGTCGATGGAGGTCCGGCGTCGACGAGCCAGAGGCGCCTGCGTCCGTCGGCGTCGTCGAAGTGAATGAGGAAGCAGTCGCCGTGCGCGGCGTCCAGGGCCTCGAAGATGACCATGTCCGCCCCCTCAGATCGATTGGAGCGCGCGGAGCACGTCGACCAGGCCGGCACCTTGGAAGTAGCGTTCGCGCCCGAGGTCGGTGCAGGTTCGGCAGAGGACTTCCTTGATCCTGCGTGGGTCGCCGATCAACTCGCGGTGCCGGGCCATGAGCAGCGCCGCGGCGCCGCTCACGTGCGGGGCCGCCATGCTGGTGCCGTCGAGCCGGCGCAGGCCCCCGCCAGGGGTCGGGCCGAGGATCTTCTCGCCGGGCGCCACGAGGTCGGGCTTGATCCGCCCGTCACCCGTCGGCCCGCGGCTGGAGAAGAAGCTGACGCCGTAGGTGTGGGGCTCGATGCGGTGGGTCGATCCGACCGTGATCACCTCGCGCGCGTTGCCGGGATCCGTCACGGTGATCGACCGGAAGTCCCCGAAGTGGTCATCCGCCCGGCCCGTGACCCAGCCGCGGTTGCCCGCCGCGGCCACCACCACCACGCCCTGTCCGGACAAGCGGTTGCATTCCTCGCAGACCGGCGTCCTCCCGCAGGCGAAGCTCTCGACCTCGTGAGGGATGGACAAGCTCAGGTTGACGCCGTGGATGACGGGCAGGCGACGGTTCTTATTCAGGAAGCCGACGAACTCAAGGGCGGCCTGAATGGTGAACTCGTCACCTCCGGCCCCGTCGTCGCCGAACACCCTCAGGTCGTACAGTTCCAGGGCAGGGCAAATCCCGCGCACGTCGATGTCCCGTTCGGGGTTCTCCTCCTGTGGCCAATCCGCCGCGAGGATGCCCGCCACGTGCGTGCCATGGGCCGAGGCGGGTGGCCGATAGCCGGGCCCATGCGGCACGCGGATGATCGTCTGGATCGTGGTCCAGTCGAGGTCGCCGCCATCGTCGTAGCGACGACGCATCGCCTCGATCTGCCGGCGGAAGCGTCGCGTCTCGGCCGACGCCTGCAGCCGGTCGGGCCAGCCGCCGCTCTCGCTGCGCGGGATCCTCCCGGTCGCGATCAACCTCCGCAGGAAGGTGAAGTCGTAGGTCTCGGAAACCCGCGTGACCGCTGCCCATCCCGCCTCGGGATCGAAGGCCGGGTCGCGGACGCGTTCCGTCTCCAGCCTCTTGCGATCCCGGAATGCGGGATGCCGCGCGTCGACGCCGTCGTCGACGATTCCCCAGCGGATACCGGTCGTGTCCAGGTTGAAGACGCAGTGGGCCGCGTCGGCCTTCACGGTGCGGCGGGAGACGCCGACCGAGACCGACGCCTCCCTGTTGCGGTTGATCGTCCAGATCCGCGGTTCCTGGCCCGTCCCCTCTCCCCCTGCATCGACGCCGGCGCCATAGGGGTGCATGGCGCGGGCCATCTCGACGAACCGCGCGATGATGGGTTGCGCGGCCAGCAGCGTCGGGCGCCGCCGTCCGGGACGCCCTCCCGCTAGGATCTCCTCGATCGGGGCGAGGTCCGTCCGTACGGTCGCCGGGTCTTCCCGCAGGCTGACCGTCGCCGCCAGCGCCGCGAACCGGAAGAACTCCCATTGCCCCGTCCGCGAGACGGCGGCGGCGATCTCGTCGTCGTACTCGGTCCCGCGGAACAAGCGGTCGTGAAATGCGTCAAGCGGACCGATCTGCGCGGAGACGCGGATCCACCACGATGTCATCGGCACCACGATCTCGAAGAGCTGCCTGAAGCCGAGGCGCGCGCAGACCGCGCCGTTGAGGTAGGCGACCTCCGCCCGCGTCGCGGCACGCGCGTCGGCGGCGGCCAGCCTGTCGCGCAGGTTCCTCGCGAGCGCGCCGGGGCTGGAGCCCGAGTAGGGCGTCAGGATCAGGTCGATCGGCCGACCGGGCTCGCGGAGGAACGCGAACCACACGTTGGGCAGGATGGCGCTGTCCTGGGTGAAGCGCTGATGTCCGAACGTGGCGAAGACCAGGGCGCGGAACTCCTCGTCACCGGTCGCCTGCACCCGGCGCGCCATGCCCTCGTCCCCTGCCCGAAAGCCCTAATCAGCCACGCCGGACCAGCGATGTAAACGGTGGCTGGAAGTCGAGGCGCCGTCTCCGGCGCCGGAAATCGAGGGCGGCGGTTTCCGGTGCGGCATGATCCGCAGGCAGGGCCGGTACATGCGCTTACCGAACGACTGGGCCGATGCCCCTTGGAGGCCTGTTCGCGCAGATGCTCGGCGCAGGCACGGGCTCCGATGCGGAGGACCCGGGCCGGGCGCCGGATCGCGTCGATCGAGCCTCGTCGATCGACGGGGCATCCAGGCCGTCGTGGAAGGCCGAAGCGGGCATGGGCGGATGCCCCGTCGCACGATGCGCGGCTCGTCCCGGGGTTCCTGCGAGCCCCGAAGGCTTTCGCGCCTTCGCCATCGGCCGCTCGACCATTCATCAGGCGTGGCGCCCCGTGCCATCGTTCGGAGGCGCTCCGCCAGCCGCGATGCGGGCGAGGCTCGAACGATCGACGACGTGGACCCATCCCCGCCCCGGGGCGACGATACCGGCCCGTGCCCAACCCGAGAGGATGCGGCTGACGGTGAAGAAGGTCGCGCCGCAAAGCTCACCCAGCTCCTGGCGCGTCATCCTGACCAAGCCTTCGTGCTTCGCGCCGCCGCCCTGCGAGCTCGTCAGCGTCAGGAGCAATGCCGCAAGCCGCCGCCGGACCGGCTCGGCGTTCAGCAGGGCCTCGCGATGGGCCACGTCCATGAGCTGACCGCTGATGATGGCAAGGGCGTTCATCGTCAGCCGGGGGTGATGCATCATGAGGGCGAGGATCTGCTCACGCGGCCAGGCGTACGTCTCGCAAGTCCCCAACGTGAGGGCGCTCGCAGGATAGGGACACCCGCGGAACACCGCGGCGCAGCCGACCAGGTCCCCGGATCCCAGCAGCCGGATGGTGGATTGCCGCCCGTCGTCGGTCACGGCGGTGAGCTTCGCCCGTCCCGCCACGAGTAGGATCAACTCCCCAGGCGGGTCCCCTTGCCTCGCAAGAAGCGTGTCGGGGCCAAGACGTGACGCCTTCGCCCGGCCCAGCACCGCCTCCATGCTCGGCTCGTCGAGCGCGTGAAACAACTCATGGCGGCGCAGCAGTCCGCCCGCGGCGCCAGCCTCCTCCTTGAACATGGGTCGCTCCCGGGATGCAGGGCGCCTTCTGAGGAGTTCCGCACCGTCGCTCTTTGACCTCGGTCAAAGACGAGCCGACGCGGCCTGTGCTCACGTCGGCGCGACCGCAACCGCCGAGAATGGATTTGCACCCAGGGCTCCAGCCTTCGTTCGGCCATCCGCTCCTGGGACGCCCGGGAGCTCCGGGAGCGGGCCGCTTCGGGACCGGGAAGTACGCCGCCGGTCCCCAACCACGGCGGCACCCCTCGTGCATCGGCGTCCGGGACACGGTCGCGGACGTCGATGATGCGTCAGCCCCAGGCGCAAGAGCCCTAACCGCGGGAACTCGTTCAGGCCGCTTACCCGACAGTCCGGCGCTGCCAGCGATGGATGCCGGGAGAGGCGGAAAGCCTTCGAGCGAGGGAGGCGCGGTTGAACGCCTGGCGTCCGTCCGGTCCGTCCCACGTTGCCGGCGCGATGTGAGCGGTGCCGGCGGATCCAGCGAGCGAACGAACGGCGGCCTCGCCGCATCACCCCCCGACCATTCCCGACGGTCGCATCGAAGTCAGTCCGCGCGACGTCATCGGCACGCGATGCGCAGCGCCGCGAGGGCCACGTTCCGAGGTCCGCCACGTATGCCCGTAAGCAGGGCTTGGAACGTATCGGGGCCGGGTCCGACGTGCCGCTCGGATCCACCGTCGCATGTCGGGACCGTCCGACCACGGAGGCGATCACGCAGATGGCCCTAGACCAGGTTCAAGGAACGCCCTCCTCCGCACCGATCGAGCGCGACGCGCGCCTGGCGTCCACCGACCACAAGGTGGCGCCGAGCGAGATCGCCATCGGTGTCATCATCGGCCGGGCCGCGGAATACTTCGACTTCTTCGTCTTCGCCATCGCCGCGGTGGTCGTATTCCCCAAGGTGTTCTTCCCCTTCGCCCCTCCGCTCGAGGCGACGCTCTACTCCTTCGCGATGTTCTCGCTGGCCTTCGTCGCGAGGCCGGTCGGCTCGGTCATCTTCACGGCTCTGGACCGGCGGCACGGCCGCGGCGTCAAGCTGACCGTCGCATTGTTCCTGCTCGGCTTCTCCACGATGGCGATCTCGTTCCTGCCGGGCTACGCGCAGATCGGCGCCGCGTCCCTTTACCTCCTCGGCGTCCTGCGGGTCGGACAAGGCCTCGCCCTGGGCGGCGCTTGGGACGGCCTCGCATCGCTCCTCGCGCTCAACGCCCCGGTCGAGCGCCGGGGCTTCTACGCCGCCATCCCGCAGCTCGGCGCGCCGCTGGGCTTCATCCTCGCCAGCGTCCTGTTCTCGTTCTTCCTGCTCAACCTATCGGAGGCCGACTTCCTGGAATGGGGGTGGCGTTACCCCTTCTTCTGCGCCTTCGCCATCAACGTCGTGGCCCTGTTCGCGCGCCTTCGGCTCGTCGCCACCGACGAGTTCTCGCGCCTCCTCGAACGGCGTCGGCTGGAGCCCTCGCCCATCGTACCGCTGGTCCGCAACCATTCGACCGAGCTTGTCTTCGGCGCCCTGATCCCCCTGGCGAGCTTCGCGCTGTTCCACCTCGTGACGGTCTTTCCCATCAGCTGGATAACCCTGTTCACGGACCGGTCGGCCGGCGAGTTCCTGATGGTGCAAAGTTCCGGCGCGTTCATCTGCGCCGGGGCGGTCGTCGCCTCGGGGTTGCTCGCCGACCTCATCGGCCGTCGCATGCTCCTCCTGGTCTCGGCCGGCCTGATCGCCGTCTTCGCCCTCTGCAGCATCGTCGCCCCGCTGCTCTTCGAGGAGAACGCGATCGGCCAGACGATCTACGTCAATGCCGGCTTCGCGCTGCTCGGCCTCTCCTACGGCCAATCGTCGGGCGCCGTGACGGCACGCCTCGACCAACGATACCGCTACACCGGCGCCGCGCTCACCAACGACCTGGCCTGGTTGCTCGGTGCAGGCTTCGCGCCGCTGATCGTCCTGTTCCTGTCGGCGCAATACGGCCTCGCCTGCGTCGGCCTGTACTTGTTGTCCGGAGCGCTGACCACCTTGTTGGCGCTCGGCGTGACCCGGTCCGAGGTCAGGCAGGTCTGAGTTCCGCGGATGCAGCCAACCCGCCCCGTCCGAACGAGGCTCGCCGCCGTACGCGCGGCGAGGGACCATGGAGTGAACGCCCTGACCAGTCCTTCAGCTCCCCCCTCCCCCGGCGCTCGCGGTCGACGCGGCTCCCGCACGCGCTGGTCCCTGCGAGGCCTGGCGCTGATCGCGGCATCGGCACTGCTTGGCGGCTGCAACCTGATCGTCATGAATCCCGCGGGGGACGTCGCCGTCCAGCAGCGCAACCTCATCCTGGCGTCCACCGCGCTGATGCTGCTGGTCATCGTTCCCGTGATCGCGCTCGCCTTCCTGTTCGGGTGGCGCTACCGCGCCTCGAACCCGGACGCGACCTACGACCCGGACTGGCACCACTCGACGCAGCTCGAGGTGGTCATTTGGACCGTGCCGCTGCTCATCATCATCGCGCTGGGCGCCATGACCTGGATCAGCACGCATACGCTCGATCCCTACAGGCCCCTTTCCCGGCTGGCGCCCAACAAGCCGGTGCCGGCCGACGTGAAGCCCCTGACGGTGCAGGTCGTGGCGCTCGATTGGAAGTGGCTGTTCTTCTACCCGGAATACGGGATCGCCAGCCTGAACGAGATGGCCGCCCCGGCGAACCGGCCGATCGTCTTCAAGCTCACCTCCTCCTCCGTGTGGAACACGTTCTACGTTCCCGCGCTCGCCGGCATGATCTACGCCATGCCGGGCATGGAGACGAAGCTCCATGCGGTCATGAACAAGGAGGGGGAGTTCAGGGGGCAATCGGCCCACTACAGCGGGTCCGGATTCTCCCGCATGAACTTCGGCTTCCGGAGCCTCGGCGAGTGGGGCTTCGAAGAGTGGGTGGCGAAGGCGAAGGCGTCCGGAGCACCCCTGAACCGGGAAGTCTTCCTCAAGCTCGAACGGCCGAGCGAGGCGGAGCCGGTCCGATACTTCGCCTCCGTCGAGAACGGCCTGTACGAGGCCATCCTCGGCATGTGCGTCGAGCCGAACCTGATGTGCGCGAGCGAGATGCACCACATCGACAAGCGGGGAGGCGCCGGCCTGGAGAGCGCGGCCAACCGCGAGCGGCTCGATTACGACAACCGCCGCCTGAGGAGCGGTGACGAGCCGTCGGGCGCCACCTTCCCGGCATCGGGCCGGCCGCCCATGGGCGCCGTCCAGCCGGAGGGCATGATGCCCCGCGACCAACACCTGAGCCGCGAGGGCGTCAACGAGCGCAAGGGCGAGCCCGACCAGGGACAGGGCAACGCCCTACCGGGCGCCGATAGGAGCCCCGCGCCGGCACAGTTGAACAATCGCCCTTCCGAACGCCACAAGCACTGATCCGAGCGAGCATCAGCATGTTCTCGAACCTCGATCTCAGGCAGCTCGTCTTCGGGCGGCTGACGCTCGAAGCCGTACCCTATCACGAACCCATCCTGGTCTGGACCTTCGTCGCGGTCGCGGTCGCCGGAATCGCGCTCCTTGGCCTCGTCACCTGGTACGGTAAGTGGGGGTATCTCTGGCGGGAGTGGTTCACGAGCGTCGATCACAAGAAGATCGGCATCATGTACGTCGTACTCGCTATCGTGATGCTCCTGCGCGGCTTCGCCGACGCGATCATGATGGTGACCCAGAAGGCGCTCTCGGTCGGGGCGTCGGAGGGTTACCTGCCACCCCACCATTACGACCAGGTCTTCACCGCCCACGGCACGATCATGATCTTCTTCATGGCCATGCCCTTCGTGACCGGCGTGATGAACTACATCATGCCGCTGCAGATCGGCGCGCGCGACGTCGCATTCCCCTTCCTGAACAACTTCAGCTTCTGGATGACGGCCGGCGGCGCGGTCCTCACGATGCTGTCCTTGTTCGTCGGCGAGTTCTCGCGGGCGACCTGGCTCGCCTACCCTCCCCTGTCGGGGGCGGCCTACAGCCCGGGCGTCGGCGTCGACTACTACATCTGGGGCCTCCAGATCGCCGGCGTCGGCAGCACGCTGTCCGGCGTCAACCTGATCGCGACCATCGTCAAGATGCGTGCCCCCGGCATGACGATGATGAAGCTGCCGGTCTTCTGCTGGACGACGCTCGCCAGCAACGCGATCATCGTCACGATCTTCCCGATCTTGACCGTCGCGCTCGCGCTGTTGGCGCTCGACCGTTACGTGGGAACGCACTTCTTCACGAACGATTACGGCGGCAACTCGATGCTGTACATGAACCTCATCTGGATCTGGGGCCATCCGGAGGTTTACGTCCTCATCCTGCCCGCATTCGGCATCTACTCGGAAGTCGTGTCGACGTTCTGCAGCAAGCGGCTGTTCGGCTACGCCTCGATGGTCTACGCGACCGCCGTCATCGCCCTCGTGTCATGGCTGACCTGGCTCCACCACTTCTTCACGATGGGTGCCGGTGCCAACGTCAATGCCTTCTTCGGCATCACGACGATGATCATCTCGATCCCGACCGGGGCGAAGGTGTTCAACTGGCTCTTCACCATGTACCGCGGGAAGATCCGCTTCGAGACCCCGATGCTCTGGGTCATGGGTTTCATCCCGACCTTCGTGATCGGCGGACTGACCGGCGTGCTGCTCGCCGTGCCGCCCGCCGACTTCGTCCTGCATAACAGCCTGTTCCTGGTCGCCCACTTCCACAACGTCATCATCGGCGGCGTGGTCTTCGGCCTATTGGCGGGCGTGAACTATTGGTTCCCCAAGGCCTTCGGCTTCAAGCTCGACCCGTTCTGGGGGAAGGTGTCGTTCTGGTGCTGGCTCGTGGGATTCTGGGTCACGTTCATGCCGATCTACATCGTCGGCCTGATGGGGGTGACACGCCGCACGCAGCACTTCGACGACCCGACGGTGCAGCCCTACCTCACGGTGGCGGCCCTCGGTGCCTTCATCATCATGGCGGGCATCGCCGCCTTCGTGGTCCAGATCCTCGTCAGCATCCTGCGGCGGGAACGGCTGCGCGACCTCACGGGGGACCCTTGGGGAGGGCGGACCCTGGAATGGTCGACCGCCTCGCCGCCGCCGCCCTACAACTTCGCGTTCACGCCGGTCGTCCACGATCTCGACGCGTGGTGGGACATGAAGAAGCGCGGACACGAGCGGCCCCTCGAGGGCTACCGGCCGATCCACATGCCCCGGAACACGAGCGCGGGCATCGTCCTGGCGGGGATCAGCACCGTGCTCGGCTTCGCCCTGGTCTGGTACATCTGGTGGCTGGCCGCCCTGTCGTTCGCCGGCCTCCTCGCCGTCGCGGTCCTCCACACGTACAACTACAACCGCGACTTCTACATCCCTGCCGAAGACGTGGTCCGGCTCGAGAGCCAAAGAACCGCGCAGCTCGCAGCGAGGGCCTGAGCCGATGCACGAGACGACCGCCCCGCCCGGCGCAGCACGGCCGGTCTTCTACGAACGGGAGGAGCACGCCCACGGCGACGGGGGCACGCTGCTCGGGTTCTGGATCTACCTGATGAGCGATTGCCTCGTCTTCGCGGCCCTGTTCGCGACGTACGGCGTGCTCGGCAGCAACTATGCGGCAGGCCCCTCGGGAGCCGAACTGTTCGACCTCAGGCTCGTCGCGCTGAACACGGGTCTCCTGCTGCTCTCGTCCATCACCTATGGCTTCGCCATGCTGGAGATGGAGAGGGACCGCGTCGACGCCACCATCGGCTGGCTGGCCGTGACGGGTCTGTTCGGGGCAGGCTTCCTCGGCATCGAGCTCTACGAGTTCGCGCACCTCATCCGGGAGGGCGCGACCCCGCAACGCAGCGCCTTCCTGTCCTCCTTCTTCGCGCTCGTGGGCACCCACGGCCTGCACGTCACGTTCGGCGTCATCTGGCTGGTCACGCTCGTGACCCAGGTGCGCCGCTTCGGGCTCATCGCCGAGAACAGGCGGCGCCTGATGTGCCTGTCGATGTTCTGGCACTTCCTCGACGTGGTCTGGATCGGCGTTTTCACCTTCGTCTACCTGATGGGAATTTCGCGATGAGCACCCTGCCCGGACGCGGGATCGCATACGAGCCTCGCACTGGCGGATCCGCGCGGGGAGGATCCCATCCGCCCGGTGCCCACGGCACCTTCCGGAGCTACGTCACCGGCTTCGCCCTCTCCGTCGTCCTCACCGCCATCCCGTTCTGGCTCGTCATGGGTGACATCCTCGGCGACAAGCTCAAGACGGATCTCGTCGTCATGGCGTTCGCGGCGGCACAGATCGTGGTTCACATGATCTACTTCCTCCACATGAACACGAGATCGGAGGGTGGTTGGACCTTCCTGTCCTTGATGTTCACGCTGACCCTGGTCGTCATCGCCCTCGCCGGGTCGATCTGGGTCATGTACCACCTCGACCAGAACATGATGCCGATGTCTCCCCACGAGGCCCTGCACAAGCCCTGACGCGTGGGCGGGACGCCGGGTCCGGGAGCGACGCCCGCCCGGCTCGGAGGCCGCCCCGATCGATCCGGGAAGGCCGCGATCGTCCCCGCCAGCCGAAGGCGCGAATCCTCGCCGAGGTGCAACCGGGCGAGGCCGGGGCTGCGGGGGATCCCGGTCGTGGCGAGGTGGCAGACTCCTACCGTCGAACCGCCGCGAGCTCCGCGCCGCATGGTCTGATGAACGCCCCGGCGTTTCCGCCCGGCGCCCTGAACAGGGAACGGAAGGTGACGGGCTCGGCTGGAGCCGGAGAGAGCCGATGCTACCCGTACCGAACCTTGCAGGGCGATCCCTCCCCTTTCGCCGGAACTGGGGTGTCCGGGTCATGATCCCGCGGTGAATGCCTACGCGGTGCGTGACGGGCGCGACTGCCTGCTTCGAAGCCATCCTTGCCGCAAGGTGCTGGATTGCACACATCCGCATTCACGCAAGACCGCATCCCGCACGATCACGCCGGCCGATCTTCAGTGTGACGACCGTAGCTTGACGCCCCAATGATGGTCACGCCAAGAGCCGCGCAGCGTACGCTCGGAAGAAGGTGGCGCCAAACCTGGGTGGTGACCCTGATGCACCGGCTTTTGTCAATTGCGGATCGGTCCAGGGCCGGGATTCCCCTGGATTGCCGGTACTTGTCCTGACTTGGCCGCTTGACCTGCATCGATCACTGCTCTTTCAACAGGGTTGTCAATGTGCGACGCCGAAAATATGGAGAGTAGGAATCGCCATACGGCCTATCTGGTCGCCGTAACTCGGGAGGGTCATATGGTACAGGTTTACGTCGCGATGGCCCTGACGGCGGATGACGCGCTGGCGGTCGTGGCGGGCTCGTCGACGGAGATAACCCGGGTTGAGCTCGCGGGTGCGCTCTCGCGCAACACGGCCCGCCGCCTGCGCCTCGAACCGGGTGATACGCGTCCGCTCTGAAAGCCCGCACGGACGGCCGGGTCGCTCGCGGCCGCAGCGTCAGGGAACATCCCGGTAGGCTAAGGGCGCCCGTGCATACCAATCGCGGCCAGGGTGTCCTGCGATGCATCCTAGGAGCGTTTCGTAGAACCCGGCTGATCTAATCGAGTCTTCAGCCGTTCGACGGCACGCCAGTCCTGCCGGGAAGCTTTCCTGCCCGCCTACGCAACCAGCCCCTCCATGAGGCGGCGCGAGGCACGAGGCGAAGCAGCAAGCATCGTATGCAGGGGCGGCAGAGTTTAGCGGAGCCGTCCCTACCGCACGACCAAGCCCGTCCGGTAGAGTTTACCGCCAACTCTGCCGGCCCGATCCTTCGTGCCGACGGGTCTCGGCTTAACCCAGCGATGGCAGACAGGGGCAGGCTTTCCCAGACCACCCCTGTCCGGATCAGCAAGTGGCGTTGAGGTTCAACTCGATCGTGCAGAGTCTCGTACCCTGCTCGTCGCGGATATAGGCCACGAAGTTGCGCTTGCCGTCCCGGGGCGGGGTTTCTCGGCCGATGTCAGGCAACGCCGCGATCGCCGCGTCACGCGCGGCCTGCAAGCTCTGGTACTCCTGACCCTCTTCGTCCTTCAGCCACAGCGCACCATCCTGGAAGTCGATAAAGTAGCGGGGCATGGCAACGCGGGAGCTGGAGAAAGCGGAGATTTACGAACCTCAAAGCTCTTTCGCGAGGATTGGTTGCATGGATCAATTCGAGCGTGCGCGTGCGGCGGGCAAGCCAATGAAAGTCGCCGAAAATTCAGCCATTTGTGCACTTGTGAACAGACAGGGTGCCCGGCGTCGCGTTAGGACCGGACGCTTCAGACACAATCAGAAAACAACCTTTCGCTGCGCAATGTCATCCGACCTCGCATCCCTGCCCGGCGGTAACCTGCTCCTCGGCGCCCTGCGCCTGCCCGACCAGGCCCTGCTGAAGCCGCACCTGGAGCTGCGGGAGTACCGGCGCGGCGACGTGCTGTTCGAGGCGGGCGAGGACGTCGGCCACATTACCTTTCCGCTCGGCCAGTGCGTGGCCGCCCTCGTCATCGGGCTGCGGGACGGACGCGCCGTGGAGACGGCGACCGTCGGGCGCGAGGGCGCGGTCGGCGGCGTGGTGAGCCAGGGCTCCCTGCCGGCCTTCAGCCGGGCCGTGGTGCAGATCCCCGGCTCGGTGCTGCGCGTCGAGGCGGCGGTGCTGCAGCAGGTCAAGCAGACCTCGCCGGGCCTGCGCAACATGATCACCCGATACTCCGACTGCCTGCTCGCCCAGGTTCTGCAGTCGGTGGCCTGCAACGCCAGCCACACCATCGAGGCGCGCTGCGCCCGCTGGCTGCTCGGCCTGCAGGACCGGCTCGGCAGCGACGTCCTGCCGGTCACCCACGAGGTGCTGGCCGAGTTGCTCGGCGTGCAGCGCTCCTACCTGACGCGCACGCTGCGGACCCTGCAGCAGCAGGGACTGATCCAGGTCCGGCGCGGGCGCATCATCATCCAGAGCCGCTCCGCGGTGGAGGCGGCGGCCTGCGAGTGCCACGGCGCGGTCAAGCGCCACTTCGAGACCGTGCTGGGCGCGGTGTATAACGCCTCCGGCACGCTGGTGTCGCTCCGCCCCGCGTCGGCGGAGGAGCCGCGGATGTGTCAAGTCGTCCAAGGCGGCATCACTCCTGCTGGGAATTCGCGTCCACGCCGCCCACGACGAAACGATGCCCTGGCCTGACGACTCCCTCGACAGCGTCCCGACGCAGAGCTTCGACGACGTCGTGCGTCTGGCGGCCGGGCTGTGCGGTGCGGCGCATGCCGTGATCTGCCTGCAGGCGGGGGAGCGCCTGCAGGCGCATGCCAGCTACAGTGCCGCCGGTACGGCCGGCGCGCTGGCTCCGGACGTGTGCGCCGATGCGGTCGTGACGGATGAGCTGCTCATCGTCCCTGACCTGCTCGACGATCCGGAGCAGCTTCATCGTTCGCTGCTCGCGAGGAGCGCCGGGACCCGCTTCTACGCGGCCGTATCGCTACGATCGGCCGATGGAACGGTGCTGGGCGTACTCTGCGTGCTTGATCCTGCGCCGCGGCGGGATGGTCTGACCTCCGAGCAGCAGGACTGTCTGCGTAGCCTCGCCCGGCAGACCGTCACGCTTCTTGAGCTGCGGAGTGAAGCCCGGGTGCACCGGGCGCAACGCATCCTGCACGAGCGCATCCTCGACAGCGCGATGGACTACGCGATCATCGCCATGGACCACGGCGGCCGGATCACGCGCTGGAACGGCGGGGCCGAGCGCATCCTGGGCTGGCGGGAGGCGGAGGTGCTGGGTGAACCCACACATCTGATCTTCACCCCTGAGGACCGCGCCGCCGGCCGTCCCGAAACCGAGATGCAGCTGGCCCTTGCCCGGGGCAGCGCCCCGGACGAGCGCTGGCACATGCGCAAGGACGGCGATCGGTTCTGGGCCAGCGGCGAGCTGATGCCGCTCAAGGACGAGAATGGCACGGTGCAGGGCTTTCTCAAGATCCTGCGCGACCGAACCCAGCAGCGGGCGAACGAATCCGCGCTCCGGCAGGCGCAGGAACAGCTGCGGCTTGCGGTCGAGGCGACGCACATCGGGATCTTCGACCTGGACCTGGTCACGGGCGAGCTCGCCTGGGACGCTCGGGTCCGTGCCTTGTTCGGCCTGCCACCGGACATGCCCGTGAGCTACGACACCTTCCTGGCCGGCCTGCACCCCGACGATCGGGGCTGGGTGGACGCGACGGTACGGTCCGCGCTCGCCCCGGGAGGTTCCGGCCACGTCGAGATCGCCTACCGCACCATCGGCATCGAGGACGGCGTCGAACGCTGGCTGGCGGCAACCGGCCAGGCGATCCTGCAGGATGGCCGCAAGACGCGCTTCATCGGCACGGTGCGCGACATCACCGAGGGTCGGCTCGCCGAGCAGGCCATCCGCGAGACCGAGGAGCGCTACCGCCTGGCGGCGCGCGCGACCAACGACGCGATCTGGGACTGGAACCTGGCGAGCGACCATATCCGCTGGAACGAGGCGGTGCAGACCTTGTTCGGCTACGCGGCCGACGAGGTCGGACCCAGCGGCTCGTGGTGGAAATCGCATATCCATCCCGAGGATCGCGAACGGGTGAAGGCCAGCATCCATGCCGTGATCGACGGCGGCACCGAGCATTGGACCGACGAGTACCGCTTCCTGCGGGCCGATGGCGCCTACGCGTACATCCTCGATCGCGGCTACGTGCTACGCGACGGCTCCGGCAGGGCGGTCCGTATGATCGGGGCCATGCTCGACATCAGCGCGCGCAAACGGGCCGAGGAGCACCAGCGCCTACTCACGGGCGAACTGCAGCACAGGGTCAAGAACACGCTCGCCCTCGTTCAGGCGATCGCCAGCCAAACCCTGCGCGGAGCCACGAATCCCGAAGGGGCCCGCGACGCCCTTGCCGCACGCCTGATCTCGCTCGGGCGCGCGCATGACATCCTGACCCAGGCGAGTTGGACGGAAGCCCCTATCCCGGACGTGGTCGAGGGTGCGCTCTGCCCGCACCGGCCGGCGGGTACCTCCCGGATTCGGACCGGCGGACCGAACGTGTTGCTGGCCGCCAAGCCGGCGCTTTCGCTGGCGCTCGCCCTGCACGAGCTCGCGACCAACGCGGCCAAGTACGGGGCGCTCTCGAACGCGACCGGCGTCGTCTCCGTGCGCTGGTACGTCGTGCACGCGGACGATGCGCCACGTTTCTGCCTGAACTGGTCCGAGCTGGGCGGACCGACGGTCTCGGGGCCGCCGGTCCGCCGGGGCTTCGGTTCGCGGTTGATCGAACGCAGCTTCGCCGCCGAGGTCGGCGGCGAGGTGGAGATGACCTACGCGCCTACCGGCTTCACCTGCCGCCTGGAGGTGCCGCTCGCTTCCATGCAGGAGTAGCTTGGCGGTAGCGCCGCGCTACCGCCGCCCGTCGGCGGGAAATGTACCCGGCCGAGCTGAAACCTTTTCCGCGCCACCGGCCTTTGGTTCGCATGAATTCTTCCGCTGCGTCCCCGCCCGTTGTCGCCCTCGTCGCCGAAGATGAAGCGCTCCTCCGGATGGAAGCCGCCGACACGCTGGAGGAGGCCGGGTTCAAGGTTCTGGAGGTGACGAGCGCGGATGCCGCGATGCGCCACCTGGAGGGGACGGGCGGCATCGACCTGCTGTTCACCGACGTGAACATGCCGGGTGAGCTCAACGGCCTCGATCTGGCACGAGCGGTCGCCGACCGGTGGCCGGCGATCACCATCATCGTCTGCTCGGGCGCGACGCGGCCGCAGCCCGGTGAGCTGCCGCCAAGGGCTCGGTTCATCGACAAGCCCTACTCGCCCGGCCTGGTGAAGAAGGTACTGCGCGAGTTGCGAGCGGCGTAGGGTTCCGTGTTCGTGACGCCATTCCCGGCCATGCGCAAGGGTTTTCAACAGATCAATTTATGGATCCCGCCCCCCTCCCGGACGTTCTTGCGGACGTGCTCGCCGCCGTTGAGCTGCCGGCGGCCAGATCGCGCAAGAAGTAAGGAGACAGGAGCACATGGCCGCCAAGCAGAAGACCTTGCCTGATGCTTTCTATGAGACCCTCAAGGACGTGTACTACGCCGAAAAGCAGTCCGTGCGCGCGCTGAAGAAGTCGGCCAAGGCAGCCGAGCACGAGGAACTGCGCCAAGCGTTCGAGACGCACGCCGAGGAGAGCGCCAATCAGGTCGAACGCCTCCAGCAGGTGTTCGAGATCATCGGCAAGCCGGCCCGGGCCAAGACCTGCGAGGCCATGCAGGGCCTCGCCGCCGAGATGGAGGAGGACCTGGAGGACTTCGGGGACAGCCCGGCCGCGGACGCCGTGCTGGCGGCCTGCGCCCAGGCGGTCGAGCACTACGAGATCGCCCGCTACGGCACCCTGAAGACCTGGGCGACCCAGCTCGGCTACGACGACGCGGCGAAGCTGCTGGACGAGACCCTGCAGGAGGAGAAGAAGACCGACCAGCTCCTTTCCGAGATTGCCGAGCGCATCAACGTCGAGGGCGCCGGGGACGATGCCGGAGAGGGGGCCCCTAGGGGGAAGGGTGGGCGCAAGGCTACCTGAGCAGGGTCTACATGGCATGCGGACACGGAAAGGGCGCCATGTACGGCGCCCTCTCCCGTTGTCGGCTTTGCGCCGCTGATCCGCGTTGACGCCCGGGCAGGCCGCGCAAGCCTCGCGCTCGATCCGGTCCGCGATATGCTCAGGCAGGTCGGCTCGCGGCGACAGCTCCGAGGTCCAGCCATCGGAGATCACGCCGTGCCCGCTGCGGGTACGTTCCTAGTGGCACGACCGAAATACGGCCACAGTGCAGCCGGCGCCTCATCGTTGCCCTTCCCATGCCGATTCACTCGCGCATGAACTCAGCCGTGCTTGGGCCGGAACGCCAGAACTTGACCCTCGGACCGCAGGGTACCGACCAAGGCCCTGGCCAGCTCGGCCTGCCCGAACGGCTTGCTCAGGCGGGCGATCCCGGCGAGCTGATCCTCGGGGAGTTCGGCATAGCCGCTTGCCAGGATCACCGGCAACGCGGGGTACTCCGACCCGATCGCCTCGATCAACTGGGCGCCGGTCACGCCCGGCATCATCTGATCCGTGATCACGAGGTCGACGTCGTCCGTCCGCCGCAGGACACGCAGCGCCTGCTCGCCCGAGCTCGCCTCCAGCACGGCATGCCCGAGGTCCTCCAGCATGGCCGCGGTGTTCATCAGGACGAGCGGATCGTCGTCGACGACCAGCACCGTGAGCGCCTGCAGGGCGGGTAGCGCGGGATCCGGCTGAGTCGCATCCTCCCGCAGGTTGCCGGTCTCAGCCTCGGGCAGCCACAGCTCCGCGGTTGTCCCCTGGCCTGGGGTGCTCTTCAGGATCAGGCGTCCGCCTGACTGTTCCGCAAAGCCATGCACCATCGAAAGGCCGAGGCCGGTGCCCTTGCCGATGCCCTTGGTGGTGAAGAACGGGTCGGCCGCGCGGGCGAGGGTCTGCTCGTCCATGCCCTCGCCCGTGTCGGTGACCGACAGGCAGACGTAGCGGCCCGGCTTCAGCCCAGCGACCTCCTCTGCGATCACCCGCTCATCGCGCGCGCCGATGGTGATGGTGCCACCCAGCGGCATGGCATCCCGGGCGTTCACGGTCAGGTTGAGAAGGGCGAGTTCCAGCTGGCTGGCATCGGCGAAGGCGAGCGGGAGCTGCAGCGGGAACTGGGTGCCGACAGGAATGGTCGAGCCGATCGAGCGCTGCAGCAGCTCGGCCATGCCGCGGACGAGTTCCGGCACGTCGATGTTGCCGGTAGCCAGTTCCTGGCGGCGCGCGAACGCGAGCATGCGCTTGGTCAGCGTGGCGCCGCGCTCTGCGGCCTGGATCGAGTTGTCGATGAACTGCAGCAGCTTGCGGTCGTGCGGCAGGCGCTTGCGGGCCAGGTGCAGGTTGCCGAGCACCACGGCCAGCAGGTTGTTGAAGTCGTGCGCCACGCCGCCGGTCAGCTGGCCGATGGCCTCCATCTTCTGGGACTGGATGAAGCGCGCCCGCGTGGCGTCGAGCTCCTCCTGCGCCTTCTTCCGTTCGGTCACGTCGCGCGTGATCTTGGCGAAGCCGACCAGCTCATCGTGCTCGCCGCGGATGGGGTCGATGATCACGTGCGCCCAGAACCGCGTGCCGTCCTTGCGCACGCGCCAGCCCTCGGCCTCGAAGCGGCCCTCGGTGGCCGCGGTCCGCAGGGCCCGGGCGGGGAGCGCGGTGGCCCGGTCCTCCTCGGTATAGAAGCGCGAGAAATGCTCGCCGATGATCTCCTCGTCGGCGTAGCCCTTGAAGCGCTGCGCCCCCTTGTTCCAGCTGGTGATCCGGCCCCGAGGATCGAGCATGTAGATGGCATAGTCCCGAACGCCCTGGACGAGCAGGCGGAAATGCTGCTCGCTCTGCTGCAAGGCCGCCTTGGTGGCCTGCCGCTCGCTGAGGTCACGCGTGACCTTGGCGTAGCCGACGAGCGTGCCGTCCTCGCCGCGTATCGGATCGATCAGCACGTGCGCCCACATCAGCGAGCCGTCCTTGCGCACCCGCCACCCCTCCTGCTCGAAGCGGCCCTCCGTGGCCGCGATCTGGAGGGCACGGCGTGGCAGGTCAGTGGCCTGATCCTCGGGAGTGTAGAAGCGGGAGAAGTGCTCGCCGATGATCTCGGCGTCCGCGTAGCCCTTGAAGCGCTGGGCGCCCCGGTTCCAGCTTACGACACGCCCGGTCGGATCGAGCATGTAGATCGCGTAATCGACGATGTTCTCGACCAGCAAGCGGTAACGATCGTTGTCGAGCACTGCTGCTTCGATCGCCGTCGATGCACTAGTTACTTCATCGGATGCTGTGCCGGGGCGGAGGCGATCATCAACCATGCCGCCGGCTTACTATGGATCGATCCGGATGTCTCCTGCCTCGGCGGAAGGGCCCGAGGAGGGCCAGCCGGTTGGCCCGTCGTCGAACGCCCGGTTCAGGATCTCCCTCGGAGGGTTAACCGACATCGCTTCAAGCCTGTCGAGGTGCATGCGGTTCGCGACCTTCGACGTCGTCATCGCCGGCAGGCGCGACACGTGCCACGTCCTCGGGGACGCGGAGGGCGAGCCGCCGATGGCGCCAAGCCGATTCTACCTCGGCCCCGGACAAGGAAGCGGCTATGGCCGACCGTACCCACACTGGGTCCGACGACCCCGGTGCGATGCATTGCTTGGCCACATGCTTCGCGGGCGGCACGGCGTGACCGGATCTCGGATGGCCGGCCCGCCGGACGGCCGGTGCCGGATTGGCCTCCCTAGGAGGAGCGTGTAGGCGCGCCCGCCGCGACGGCCGCACGCAACGCATGGCCGCGTACCGTCACGCGCTCGACTTCCCCGGATCTGCGGCGCCGGTCCCGGGCCGAGGCCGGCACCGCACGGGCAGGCGGTGCCGAGACGCCCTGCTCAGCCCGTCCGTGCCCCCATGACCGCCAAGGTCACCTCGTCCTGGCCGAGGTCGCCGCCACCGTAGCCGAGAAGTCCGGCCAGGCGCTCGCGGGCGCGGGAAACACGGCTTTTCACCGTCCCGACCTGGCAGCGCATGACCTCGGCGGCTTCTTCGTAACTCAGCCCTTCCAAGGCGACGAGGACGAGAGCCTCCCTCATCACGTCCGGAAGCCGGTCGAGCGCCGTCCGCACGTCCTGCAGGTCCACCCGCCCAGGCTGCTCGGGTATGACGGACAGTCGGTCCGTGAACTCGCCCTCCACGTCTTCCACCTCGCGTCCCCGCTTGCGCTTGACGGTGAAGAATTGGTTGCGCGTTATCGTGAATAGCCACGCGTCGAGGTTCGTGCCGGCCCGGAAGCTGGCACGGCTTCGCCACGCCCGCAGCAGCACGTCCTGCACGACGTCGTCCGCCGTCACGTGGTCGCATCCCAGCGATCTGACGTAGCGACGAAGACTCGGCACGGCCGCCAGCAAGCCGGTTCGGAACGCCTCGGCATCCCTATCGTCCGCCTCCATCAGCGCTTGGTCGAGGCGAGCCAGCAGGTTCGCGAAATGGGCCGGCGGCTCGGCGACGATGGCGGGATCCGCGTAGGCGACCGCGAGCATCCGGCCCAGGTACCGGCGAACCGCGTCCGGAAGGTCCGGAATCCCGCAGGACACGGCGGCAGGGCAACTCTCGATCATTCGGTTCTCGGGGCTGGGCGTTGCGTACACTCTCGCTTGAACCCCCTTTCGCCGGCAAGCGGCGGTTCTGCCGGGAACGCGGCTTGCCGATCGCGACTCACGGCAGAAACGTCCGTCATAGACCGCCCGGCCGCCGTATGCGGCGCGCCCGCCGTGAACCGCGCAACCGCATCAGCCGTGATCGCCGTAGTGGTTCGGCCGGCAGCCGCCGTAAGGGCCGCGATGGAAGTCGAAGCCGCACTAGGACCAAGGACCAGCGAGGAGGCTGTCATCGTTGTCCGCGAACGGCTTCTTCGGCGCCGCAGCATCGATGCTGTTCAGCAGCTCCGCAAGGCGCTCGTCGAGCGGCGCGCGAAGCGTAGGGGCATACAGGTGCTGAAGGTGGTGCCCGATGCGACGCTGAGCGTCCACGGAGAGACCCGGCCCTTCCGCTCGCGTGGGCGACTCCGCTAGGTGGCGCTCGTCGTTCGCAGGGTCGTCGGCCATGAGCCTCACGTAGCGCTCAGCCCTTGGTCGCCCAGATCCGGATGCCCTGCGGTATGCCGGGCTTGTCCCGATGGTAGGTCAGGCGTGGTCCGCGTCGACCATCGCTCGGCAAGGCGGCCGGAAGGCCGGGGAGGGGGCCGAGGCGATCCGGCGGATCCGGACGTAGCGCGGCACCTTGTCGTTCGCCGTGCCCGGCTCACGGCAAGCGAACTTCGGTCCGTGCGCCTTGCGCCAGTACTCGTCCCGGTGCTCGAAGGCACGGCTCGGGTCCGGCACCCGGGCGAGCGTGCCCGGGTGCCGGTCCGGATGGGCGACCTCCCGGCCGGCACGGTTGACCCCGGAGCCGGTACGAGCGCCGCCTCTACCTCCTCTCCCGACCCTGCCCCCGGGCGATCGGCGTCCCTACCGAGGGCTCGATCTTGGCGATGTGCTCGGCGGACGGTCCCATGATGATCGCGCGCGATCCGGGCTGGCCCCGCGGCCGTCTCGCTCGGCACGGCCGGGCGCGCGCGAGGCGCGTGGGCCGTGAGGAGCCTCGCCGATCGCTACAGCTCGATGACCAGGCCCGGGTCGAAGCCGGTCGCTTCCGTCGGATACCCGTGCGGGTTGCAAAGCACGCGCGTCGCGCCGATCCGGTAGTCGAACCGGTCGTGGACGTGTCCATGAACCCAAAGCGTCGGGCACGCCTCTTCCACGAGGGCGTCCAGCCTGGAGGCATAGGCGGGATTGAGCGGACCGTCGCGGAACCGTTCGGCGACGCTGCGCGCGCTTGGGGCGTGATGGGTCACCACCACGTGCGGATTGTCGGGCGTCGCCGGCAACCGTGCGAGCGCTCCGGCGAGGAACGCGCGCGAGCGGACGTGCAGGGCGAGGGCCTCTTCCGGGCGGAAACGCAGCCATCTCGGCCGCGTCGCCCACCTGATCAGCCTGTGGTCGTTGAGTCCCGACCGCGCGTCACGCATCGAGGCAGCCCGCAGCTCCGGACCGTCCAGATCGTAGTCCGTCCACAGCGTGCATCCGGAAACGGCCACGTCCCCGAAGGTCACGGTGTCGTTCTCCAGGAGATGGATGCCACCCTCGCTCGCCGCCGCGCGTCCGCGGGCCAGTTCCTCGGCAAAGGTCCGGCGATAGAACTCGTGATTGCCCGCCACGAGCACGACCTGCATGTGCGGACGGATGGCCGCCGCAAGCCACTCCACGGCTTCCGTTAGGCCGCCGCCCACGTCGCCGGCGACGATGGCCACGTCCGCTTCCGGGATGCGCGGGGGCCGCCAAGGCGCGCCGGCGTCTCGGTGAAGGTCGGAGAAGATCCACAATCTCATCGCTCTCCCCTCTCCTTGATCTTGCGCGGCGGTCGGCACGAGCCGCGGCTGGGCGGAATGATTCCACCGAATCCGGGACGTGCCGCCGTGCTCGGAGGATGGCGGGACGTGCGGACGGGGCCGGAAGGCGATATTCGCGCATAGGCCGCAGCGACATCCGGGACGAGCGCCCCCTCCCCGCTCGTCGGTCGGACGGACGCCCGTCGGCCTTCGGACTTCGCCCCCTCGAAGCGCCGACGCAGGGTTCCCGTCCGACCACGCACCGGATCCGCGGGCGGGGCCCGTGCCCGGCTCGACTGATCCCGGTGTTCGAACCGACCCTGCGGGGAATGTGCGCCGTTGCGGTCCGGACGAGGGCGCACCGACGAACCGGTCAGCCCGCGTCGTTCCCTTGTCTCCGCGATCGGAGGACCGCCGCGCGCGGCGTGCGAGCCATCCTGGGGTTGGCGTGGGCCTCGGGGCGCCTCCGAGCCGGCGGCAGGGACGGGGTTCGCGTGCTCCGCCCGGGCATACCCGCGCCTTCGAGCCGCTCGAACTCGGCGGAAAGCGCAAGGAGCCTGTCGCTGGTCCGACGTTCGCGCTCCAGCTCGCGCGCGGCCATCAGCGCGGCGAGGGTCGCTGCCTCGATGCGGCGTGCGTGAGGATCGGCGGCCACGGCGATCGCAAGGGAAGCGACGAGCACGGCCGTCCTGAGGATCGCGGGCGGCAATGCCTCGCCGACCAGGACGGGGATGTCGGCCTGCCCCAGCCGGGGCGCCATGAACGGCAGGAGACGCGTCGCGAACGGCAAGGGGACCGGGCCCGATGCCGCGAGCGACGCCTGGGTCCACAGGTTGACCTGGTGCGAGCAGGGCAGGAACCAGGGCGGAGCGGGACGGGGAGCCTCGCCGCCGGCATCCGGTCCGTCCGACGCCCATGCATCGAAGCGGGCAGCGCTCATCGCACGCGCGGAGGCGGGATGATCGCGTCCGACCGTCACGACGGCATCGAGCGCGACGCGCACCTGTCCGTCGCGCAAGCCGTCGATCGGGAGCGCCAGGACGAGGTCCCGTCCCTGCTCTTCCGCTGCCCGCATGGCGTCGAGCAAGGCTCCGGTACGGATCGTATCGACATGCGAGACGCGTGGACCCGCGCCCCGTCGGGACAGGGGCAGCGCCGTCGGCTCCGCGGCGACCTCGACGGCCGCGCCTGCGCTGGCGAGGCCGTGGGCGATCAGGAGGGCCGCCGCGGGTCCGGCCGCGTCGTCGGAGAAGACACCGATGCGCATCGTCACTCACCCGTCGAGAAGCTCCCGGAAGTGGAAGCGCCGCTATTATACCAGAGATATAAAAATGCCGTCCAGAGCAATGCCTGTGCAAATCCCCTTCCGCCTGCGAGGCGGGGGCGGTCGCCCCGTCGGTCCCACGGAAGTGCACCCACACGTTCGCGTGGAGGCGGACTTCCGCGATGGCCCGATGGAAGGGCGGGCCAGCTCGGCGCGAGCGCATCATCGAGGTGCGGTCACCATCCCCGCGCACGCAGGACCGAGCGATCCGACCGGCAGGGGGACAGGGACGCCGAGGTGGCGCACGCGACATCTCGGATCGAGAGGTCCTGCGCGAGGACAGGCTTCAGACCGGGAAGGCCGCACGGCCGTCACGTCGTGCCCTTCCGACCAAGCAATACCGATGGTATAATTACGTCCTCCTCAACATCGCTGGCCTGCCGCGTTCCGGACATCCCGTCCGAGCGCCCGCCGCCCTGCGCGAAACGGGATGTCCCATGCTGCTTGGATTCACCGGCCCCGGTTGCCTCTCGGCCAATGCCCACGTCGCCCTCCTGGCCACGCACGCGGCAGCGGCCCTCGGCTTCTCGGTGCAGCACGTGCGGGTCGTTGGCGGCGCGGAGCCGTCGCTGCTGCCGCGCTTGATCCCGCCGCGGGGAGGAAGTTTCGTCGAACGGCCTGCCGTTGCCGTCGCACGATCGATCCGCGGCGGATTCGACCTGACGATCGTCGATGCCGGTACCGGCAACCTCCCGCGATTGGGCGCCCTCCCCTTCGATGCGGTGCTCGTCGGTGCCGGACCCTGCGATATCGAGGAGCGTCGCGCGGCGTCGTTTGCCGGATCGCTGCCCGGACACCTCTCGCGGGTCACGTGGTTGCTCGGGCTGGACCGCGACGGAGGCGAGCCCGAGCTGAGGCGCTTCGAGCACGGCGTGCGTTCGGCGCTCTCCGAGACGGGCACGCTTCGGACCCCGCGCATCCTGCCCGCACTCGCGCCGATCCTGCGTCGCGCCGACACGGACAGGCTCCTCGCCGGCCGGCCGTCCGCCCGGGTGCTCGGGGCCGGGGTCGCCCTCCTCGCCTCGATCGCCTCGGCGGTCGACGCCGAGCGGGGCGGAACCCTCGAGGGCCCATGGTCGAGTCTCGCCGAGGCCGTGGGGGGTACGCGCCCATGCGATCGGCGGGACGAGGCCGAGACGCTCCGGGCGCTGGCCGACGACCTGGAGCGCATCGCGGACGGCGGCGGCCCGACGGCCGAGGACCTCGCGCACGCGCCCGTGCTTGAGCAGTGGGAGAGCGCCGCGCGGATAACCCGGTGCCTCGTCGGCGTCGTGGGCGGTCATCCCAACCTCCCGTCCGGGAAGCAGGTTCGGACGTCGGAGGTCTATGCCACCGACGGACGTTCCTGGGCGCGAACCCTTTCGCGCTTCTACGTGCTTCGTACCCCCCGGCAGGAGCTTCCGTCCGTCAACGTGCACTGACGCGCGTCGCGTCCCGCGCGCCCGGCCCCTCGCGGGGTTCGCCGAGGACGGGCGGCGGCGACGCCGCCCGTCCGGGTGAGCCGGGCACCCTGATCGTCACGAGGTGGCTTCCGCGGCTCACCAGCCCTCTTCGTCAAGGTAACCCTGCCGGACGCTCAGGTGTAGGCGCACGCCGTCGGATTGGTCGCGATAGAAGTCCTCGCCCCCTTCCCGCTCGTCGAAGGACATGTCGAGCAGCTCGGGCCCGGTCGCCGCCTCCTCGTCCGGCCAGGTCTCCTCGTGATCGTGGAACGCGGCGTCGGACAGGTTGCCCTCCGCGGCCGCAAGTCGGCCGGGGCGGTTCCTGGCCGCCGGCAACCTGCGACGCGCCGTGGCCGGCGGCCTCGGGCGGCGCCGGGGCGCGGCGTCGGACGTATTGGATCTCGCTTGCCTCATGTCGCGCGTCTCCTCTCGTCTGGATGGTCCGGCCATGCGTCAGGCCCCGAGTTGGCGCCCGATCCGCAACGACCGGTCGACTGCGAACTCGCCCACGCGCTTCCTGCAGGTTTCAGGCGCGGGGGGCCGGGTCAGCGACCTGCAACGGGGGCGCCGGCGGGCCGCGTCATCCCGGAAACGGCCGCCGCCCGCCCGGGCGCGCGCCTGAAGGCGTCGTCCGACGACGCGCAGGCACTCCTCGACCTGTACCCATCGGCCGCTCGCGTCCCCGGGGCCGATACCGGAGCACGCCGCGGCTAGGACGTCGGTGGTCAGCAGGAGCGAACGGTGCAGCAGGGGCTCGCCCGGCCTTCCCTTCAGCAGGTCCGCTTGGCAAAGGCGGCCAGGCCTCGGCACCCCGATCGAGGCGATCATGCCGGAGCCGATCTCGGGACCCGGCCCTTCGATCCGTGACGCGAGGGCATGGATCCGGGAACGCGGATCGGCGTCAGCCTCCGGTGCGCCGCGGACCGGATCGACGTAGGCGGTCGGCATCGCGATTGCGTCGAGGTCACGGGCCGCGTCCGGGCTGCGGAGCGCCACGAGGACATCGTCATGGCGGTCGCGCCCGAATATCGCGAGGACGCGTCGGCGCAGGAAGCGCGCCGGTACCCGGACGACCCGCATGCCTCGTGCGGTCGGCCGCGCGGCGACGTCGACGGGCACGACGCCCGCCTCGACGACGATGGCGGGGCGGCGCCCCGCGAGCGTCAGGCCGTTCGCCACCATGAGCGCCGACCAGAACGATGAGCAGTCCTTGGAGTGGAACACGATGACCATCGTATCTGGGCCTCCGCCGTTCGATTTGTATCATTGATATAATATCGCGATCGGTGCGGACCTCCAATCCCCGGAACCATCTTGCCGGTCCCTTTTCCTCGGATTGGTTTGCGAAACGTGATCGTTCCATATCCGGACCAAGCCGAGGACTGTATGGCGTTAGGTTATCTTCGCGGCTCGTGCATAGTATTCATCTCTAGACTTAGGTTCATCTCGTGCCCGGCGCGAAAGTCTCGCGGTGCCGCCGATCGAAGCTCTGCGGCAGAGGCAGTCCTGTGCGTCTACAGTGGCCGGGGTGGATCATGGGAGACGCCAACGACATCGCCGCCGGTCGCCCGTGGTCCGACGAAGTCCTGACCGTTCCTGCGCGCGTCGTGCGCGAGAGTTGCGATGGCCGACACGGGTCCATCGAGATCGCGCGGGATTTTCCGGGCATAGCGTGCAGCGCTTGGCTGATCCTGCGCCCTCAGCGCGCTTCGCGCCGGCGGCTTGGGTCCCTCGGGACGGAAGCGTGGACCGGCGGAGGGGAGATGCAGAGCAGAGTGAAGCCCCGATCACTGCGCGCAAGCACTTCGTCGCGGGTGTGCCGTGCCTTGGGGTGACGCGCCGTCCGGGGCACCCGGCGAAAGGCAGGGACGCCCGTCACCGAAGCCTGCGATGCGGGGGCAACCTCTCATCTTCGACGTCGAGGGAAGTTCGATCCTGGCGATGCTTCGTACTTCGGGCAGGGCGAGCCCGCTCGATCATCGGCGTTCGCGTGGCTCGACCACCGCCCGCCCTGACGCTCGGTGAACTCGGCTGAATCCAAGCGCTGGCCGTCGGCGGCGTCAGCGCGGGGTCGGCACCGTTTGGCACCGGTCCCGCGGGGGCCTGAAATAATCGCGCTTCGGGAGAGGTCGGTCCGCCCCGAACGAACGGGGCGGACCGCGATCCGGTCAAGCCGCCTTCACGCCGGCCAGGAAGTGGGAGACCTCCCGCGTCAGGCCCTCGGAGTGCCCAGCCAGCTCCTGGGCCGCGCTCAGCACCTGCGAGGCGGCCGCGCTCGTCTGGCCGGCGCCCGTCTGCACCGCGCCGATGTTCCGGGTCACCTGTTCGGTACCTTGTGCGGCCTGCTGCACGTTGCGAGTGATCTCCTGGGTCGCCGCACCCTGCTCCTCCATGGCCGCCGCGATGCTCGCGGCGTAGGCCGACATCTCGCCGATCACCCGGCCGATCTGCTGGATGTCCGCCACGGCCTCCCGGGTGGCGGCCTGGATCTCCGCGATGCGCTCGCCGATCTCGCCGGTGGCGCGGCCGGTCTGGCCTGCCAGCTCCTTCACCTCGGCGGCCACCACCGCGAAGCCGCGGCCGGCCTCGCCCGCGCGCGCCGCCTCGATGGTGGCGTTCAGCGCCAGCAGGTTGGTCTGGCTCGCTATGTCCGAGATCAGCGACACGGCCGTGCTGATGCGCTCGGCGGAGCCTGCGAGCCTCTGCACCGTCGCGTCCGTCCGATGCGCCGTCTCCACCGCACGATCCGCGATCCGGGCCGACTGGCTGACCTGCTGCACGATCTCGGCGACGGAAGCCGACATCTCCTCGCTGGCCGCAGCAACCGTCTGCACGTTGGCCGAAGTCTGCTGCGCGGCGCCCGCCACCGACACGCTCTGCTGCGTCGTCTCGTCGGCCGTGGCGGTCATGGAGCGGGCGGTCGCCTCCATTTCCGTGGCGGCGCCAGCGAGCCCCTGCGTCAGCACCGAGACGCTGCCCTCGAAGGCCTTGGTCAGCTCGTCGAGCAGGTTGGCACGACGCATCTTGGCCTGGTTCTCGGCCTCCCGGGCCGCGTCCATGTCGCGAGAGCGGATGGCATTGTCCTTGAACACCTGGAGCGAGCGGGCCAGCGAACCGATCTCGTCGAGCCGCTCGGTCCCGGTCACGGGGACGTCGAGATCGCCCGCCGCGAGACGGCCCATGGCGGCCGTCATGCCGTTCAGGGGCCGGGTGACGCCCAGGACCGAGATGGCCGCGAGAAGGCCCGTAGCCGCGATCAAGCCGGCCGCCGCGATCGCCGTGAGCGTCGCCGTGGCCGATGCCGCCACCTCGGACGCGCGCTCCTGCGCGGCCTTCAACTCGCGCAGGTTCGCCGCCACACGCGTGTTGATCTCGGCGTTCAGCCTCACACGAGCCTCGCGGCTCGTGCCGCCCGAGATCCTGGCGGCCGTGTCCTTGTCGCCCTTCATGCCGTAGGCGATGCCCTTCTCGACCGACGCGATGTATTCGGCCAGAAGGCGTTTGATCCCTTCGTTCACGACCCGGCGCTCCGGAGTGCCGGAGAGGGCGATCAGCTCGTCGGCGGTGGCGAGCGCCCTCCCCTGGTCCTCCTTCAGCTGCCCGCTCTGCTTGGCCAGGACGGCGGGATCCGCTTCGATGACGATGTTCTTGTCCCGGATCGTGATCTCGTTCACGGCGAAGGCGAGCTGCTGTATCTTCACGACGCGCGCCACGTTGAAGTCCACGATGTCGCGCGTATTCTGATCCAGCGAATCGAGATTGGCCCGGGCCAGCAGGATCATCGCGACGGAGACCGCGATCAGGAGGGCTACCGGGAGCGCCAGCTTGACCGGTAGCCGAAGGTTGTTGAAGAGATTCATCGGGCTCGTCGCACGGGACCAAGTCTGCAAGCCCGAGGGCCGTCCCGGAACCGCTGGGCGCTCCCTATCTCGATACTTAGCCTTACCGCGGCATTAAGACGCGCCGAGCTGCAGGCCTGCCATGCAGCGAGGACGTAGCCGCGCCTATGATGCGGTGATGACCCACGCGTCTTTCGGCAAAACGACATGGACCCATGTCTGCCTGAGCGTCTTTCGACATCATCGAGGGCACCACCCACCCCTAGCGATGCTTCCAGCCGACATGGCAGGCGTGTGCTCGCCGGGCGACCTCCGTTCCGCGGCTCCCATCCATTTCGCGATCGGCCCTGGTCGAGTCGTTGCCCGGGAATTAGCGGTCGAGTCTTGAAGCCTCTCGCTCCTACCGTAACGAACGCCCGTCGCCGTTCGACGTTGCGCATTTGGACGACGTCGAATTTCCGGTCGGAAGACAGCGGAGCGGTCGCCCCGTCGCGCCTGTCTTGGGGCATGTCGACCGCTCGGTGGCGGTCATCTTCAACGTCGTCAGGAAGTGCGATCCAGTGCTCGGCAAGGCGCGACCGGGTCCGAGATCATCAAGCGCGACCAGTCGACCGCCTCGGATGTGCCGTCGTCGACCGTGCCGACGGTTTTGCTGGGCGAATTCAGCCGGTGGCACGGCACCCGCGAGGCTGGGTGCGCTCAGATCGAGTGCATCGGAAACCGGTGCGATAAGGCAAAGGGGATCGTCCGCGGCAACGTGGTCGTCCAGGCGTCCGAGAGAGCACGCGTCACGCCGACGGCCCACCCTTGGAGGGCAACCGCGGGCCGTGAGGGAGCATCCAGGTACCAACCTCTTCCCCCGCGCCGAACGTGGCCCGAACCTCAAGCGAGCGCGGGCTTATCCCGCGTGCCCGTCCCCGAGGTTTCCGACCGGCTTGGCGCGTGGGGCATGCGCCGGCGCCTTCCTCGGAGAGCGCGATCGCCCCTGCTCGTCATCGCGGCTCGCCGAAGCCACGACGCCGACGAAGCCGGGTCCGGTGACGAGGCGCGCGCCCTGTTCACGCAGGGTGGCGGCTATCCGTTCGATCAGCGGGGGGCGCAGGACCGCGAACCCGTTCTCGTAGTCGTTGATGCTCTTCTTCGAGACGCGCGAGAGGAGGTGAAGCTCCTGCTGCGACAGGCCGATCAGGTTTCGAGCGGCTTGGCACAGGTATCCCGGCACCGCCTTTTCCGAAGGCCACTCGCCGAACGTGGAAGGGTCCAGTGCCGTGACCGGGGTCCGAGTGGCATGGAACAGCTTCATGACGGTCGTGTAGTTCCATCCTGCCTCGGGCGAAGCGGGCAACCCGGCTCCCGCCGACGCACCCTCCTCGCCCGTGGCGGATGCCAGCCGACGTTTGGACACTGCCATGACCTTTGTCTTCTTCGGCGTCCCTACCGGTCCGGCTCCGCCAGACGCCCCCGGACCCTTCCGAATCCCCTAACGGCTCGCGAAGTTGCCGGATGCGCCGCGCGTTGTCGAGCATCATTGCCGCCCGGCAATCCCGTCCCGGGTTGCTCCGTCGCGCGCCGTCCGGCTCGCGACCGCGTCGGCGGCAGCTGCGGTCCCGGGGTCCGGCACGATCTCCGAGGCCGGGCGAACGGTGCTCGATGCCGTCCGTGTGCACGGGTCTGCATCGGCGTCGGAACGCCGTCCGCTCCTCCGGTCGCCGTTTGGGACCGGGCCGTTCAGCCCAGCGCCGGGACGACGGACCGGTGACGGGGTGGCTCGCCTTCCGTCCGATATTCGGCCGGGATGTCCCGCAACGAGAGCATCCCGACGGGCTCCCCGTCCGAAAGGACCGGCAGGTGCCGAAAGCGACCGTGCATCATGGCCCGAAGCGCCGCCGGGATCGGTTCGTGCGCCGGGACCGTCCGGGGTCGGGGGGTCATCACCTCGCGCACGAGGGTTAGCATGGGGTCGCGATGACCGGCGATCACCCGGACGGCGATGTCCCGCTCGCTGAGGATGCCGACGAGCTTGCCGTCGTCGAGGACGGCCAGCGCGCCGACGCCATGCTCGCGCATGCGATGGCAGGCTGCCGCCACCGTGAAGCTGGCGCCGATGCTGCGCAGCGTTCGACCCGCGAGGAGGTCCGATACGGTCCGCGCTGTCATGCCTTGCCTCCGCTGAAGGTTCGTGAACGACCGACGGGCCCGGCCGACCGAGCGGGACGGGTACCCCTGCCGAGACCTACTCCGGCCGTCATCCCGAACGCGGTACGCCGCGGCGCGAGCCGTGACCGGTCGGGCACGTGTCCGTACCTCGTTGCACACGGCCGGCATTGATCCGGATCAACGCGCGGGGCGCAGACGGGACCGTCGATCCGAATCTGCCGCGACCGAGCGCCGGGGGCGGCGTTGCACGGACGCGGGAATCGCGGATGCCGGCCAGGCCGCCGATCTCGGCGGGCGCTCCGGCCCTCTTGTCCCATGATCGAGCCCGCCATCGCTAGCGCCTGACCGCGGAACGGGAAAAGGCGACGTCAGGGACATCCGCTTAGCCCAGCCACGGGATCGCTGCGCCTCGGGGGGCATGCCCGGCGCGGGCCATGAAGGGAATCGTCCGCGTCGCGAGGCTTGAACTTCCGTGACGCAGAGGGTGCCTGGCCTCGCCGTCAGCTGATCGAGCCGTCCGAAGATGATCAGGGCCGAGGTCGAACACTTGAACGAGCGGTGCGGGGCGGACCGGAGACCTCGAACCGGCCCGGATCGGCGCCGCGCTCCCCGGGTGCGCGGGCGACGCGGCCGCGCCGGGACGCTTCGGAATGCCGTCGTCTTGGCGCCCCATCGGCCCGGGGAAGCCTACGTCCGACCGGCTCGCGAACCCTCCGGCGCGGCCTCGGCTCCGCCCCTTTCGGCCGGCCCCGGCGGCGGGACGGCGATCCCCGTGGCAAGCGGCGCACAGCAACGTCCTCCCGGACGTGCCAAGCTGCGCGCATGCAGACCGGTTCACCCTTCATGTGCGAAGCCAGGATCCATGGGGAGTGGTGCGGGATAACCCTCATGGAGGCGTTGAGCGTCCATCGGTCCGCGGCGAAACGGTGCCTAGCTTGCCATGGGGCCGTCAACGTCCACGGCGGCTATGGCGGACAGACGCCCGCTACCGTGCATCGCAAGGCGCATGACGGGTGTCCCCGCTCGCCGCGAACCTTCCGCGGGACGGTCTCGCCCCATCCGAACGCCCTGCCCTGATCCGCGACGCGACTGTCGCGCTACCGGTCCGGTCGATCAACCCTGCTCCGGCATGGCATGACCCGCGTCCCCATTCGGCCGCCGGACGCGGGCACGGACCGACTCCTCAAGGTGCTTACGACGCTGACCATGTCGCGCCGGACGGAGCGGTCGCAGGGGCACGCGGTTGCGGCGTTATTTTACCTCTGGTATAATAACCGGCGTTCCGACATCGTGTGGCGAATGAGAGCGCCGGCCGCTCGCGGGCTCCGGGCCGGGGACGGTCCGCGACCTGCGAACGCCCGCGGGGGAAGCCAGCGGGTCGCGCACGCCCCTCGCCGGAAGGACGGTAACTCATGTCTCGAACGCGTACCAGGACGGAGGATCGCGATGGGCAACGTCGCATGGTCGGACCGGGGCAAGCGCCGGGGATGCACGGATTGAGACCTGGACGGCATCGGGGGCCCCTGTCCGTCTGGCGCAGGAGGGATCCGGCAAGCCTCACGGGCAACGACCTGTCGGGCCTCGTGACGCTGGTCGGATCCACGGCGATGTGGGGCGAGCCCCGTTGGGCAGCCGCCAGGCGCGGGGATCCCGCGGCCGCCGCCGCCGTGGCGCTGGATCATGTCCGTCGTTGCGGTGCCGATTCGACCGCGTCCGACCTCGTCATGTGCAATCTCGTCCTGCTCGCCGCGGCCGGTGACGCGACCGCTCCCGTCGTGATCGCCCATGCCCTCGCGGCCCTCGCGCGACGACGCCCCGGGGACGCCGCGCTGCCCGCTCTCGCCGCGGGATGGGTCCGTCGCCCTCCTGCCGGACGGGGCGGCCACGCCCGGCGTCCCCGGCGGCCCCGGGGCTAGGCGCGCGCCGGACACGATGACCGAACATTCGCAAGCACGGAGGTCACATGGGCGCGGCTGGGAGCGGGAACGGGGGCGGGAACAGGGCGAGGGCCTTCATCGCGTCCCTTCGGGCCGAGGCCCGGTCCAGGAACGCGCCCTTCGACCTGGCCGGTCCGGAATTCGATGCCTGGATCGAGGCGAGTCCGAAGGTCGGGGCCGAGCCGCCCGCGCGCGTGGCCGCCGACGTCGCCGGCGCCGCGGTCGTCTTGGCGAAGGGCCTCGGACGCGATCTTCCGGGCCTTGCCTGCGACGCTCCCCCGGCGATCGTCGTGCAGGTCGCTTCCGCCGAGTGGGTCGAGCCGATGCGGCGCGCCCTCGGGCCCTGCCTGCTCGGGCCCGGGGGCAAGGTGCTCGACGGGTCCGCCATGAGGCGCTCGTTCGACGACGACACGAAGGGCGGCCTCGTCGTCTTCGCGTGCGACGGCAACTCGCGGGAGCACCGTCCCGACCGTGGCAACGACATCGTCGGCGCGGCCCTGCTGGCGGGTCACGCTGTCGTGGGCATCAGCCCGAGTCCCGCCACCCTGCTGCCCGCGGACATCGTCGCGGCGGCCGACCTCAGGGTGCGCGCCGGGCCGCTCGACGGCGAGGGTCTGGCCCTCGTCATCGAGGCCGTGACCGGGACCGTCCCGTCCGATCCGGTGCCCGACGCGCTCGCGCGGTCGTGCGGTCCGGGCGATCTCAGGGCCTGCGTCCGACATGGCAGGGACGCCGATGCCGCCGTCGCGAGGCTGGAAGGGCGGGACGGTCCGGGCACCCGCGCGGCCGACGCATGCCCGAAGCTCGAGGACATGCACGGCTACGGCAAGGCAAGGGATTGGGGACTCGCGCTCGTCGCCGACCTGCGACTCTGGCTTTCCGGCACCATCCCTTTCTCGGCCTGCGAGTCGGCGGCCCTGGTCAGCGGGCCGCCCGGATGCGGGAAGACGCGCTTCGCGATGGCGCTCGCCCGCAGCGCCGGGCTGCCCCTGCTCGCGGGGTCGCTCGGCCAGTGGCAGTCCGCGAGGGACGGTCATCTTGGGCATACCTTGGGGGCGATGCGGCAGTTCTTCGAACTCGCCCGCCGCGCGCCTTGCGTGGCCCTGATCGACGAGCTGGATTCCTTCGGGGATCGCGCGGCGTTCGCCTCCGAGCACCGCGACTACTCCGTCCAAGTCGTGAACGCCCTGTTGGAGCATCTCGACGGAGCGGTCGCCCGCGAGGGCGTGGTGGTCATCGGGACCACCAACCATCCGTCCAGGATCGATCCGGCCATCCTGCGTTCCGGGCGGCTGGATCGCCACTTCGAGATCGGGTTGCCAAACCTGGACGCCCTGGTCGGAATGCTCCGCCTCCACCTCGGGACCGACGGCGAGGGCTTCGATCTCGCACCGATCGCGGCACTCGTCCGCGGCAGGACGGGCGCCGACGTGGAGGCATTGGTCCGGCGCGCCCGCGGGATCGCGCGCCGGGCCGGCAGGCCGCTCGTCCGCGACGACCTGCTCCACGCCGCGGCGGACGGCGTCCCGCAGCTCGGCGCGGGGTTGCGCATGCGCTGCGCGGTGCACGAGGCCGGCCACGCCGTGGCGCTCCTGTCCGGCGGCGCGCAGGACACGGTGACCCTCTCCATCACCGCGGCCGGGGGGCTGACCGAATGGGTGCGCGACGAGCCGTACGGAGGCATGACCGAGCCCGACATCGAGCGCTTCCTCATCGTGGCGTTGGCCGGCCGGGCGGCCGAGGAGGTGCTGCTCGGAAACGTGTCGTCCGGGTCGGCCGACGACCTGGCCGTCGCGACCCGGTGCGCCGCCGCCATGGAGGGGAGCTGGGGCTTCTCGTCCGAGTTCCCCCTGGTCTCCCTGGCCCAAGGGCGGGACGTCGATCTCGCGCGGATGCCCTGGCTGCTGCGGCCGGTGCACGAGCGCCTCCGCCAGGCCTACGAGCTGGCCTGCGACCTGATGCGGGTCGAGCGCCTCGCCCTCGAACGGCTGGCGGAAGGCCTGTTCCGAGACGGTTACCTCGATGACGCCCGGACCCGTGCCCTGTTCGCCGGTCGCCCGGCGCGCCGGGCGCATGGCCGTACCGGCGGTTCCGGCCGATCCTGAAGAGCGGGAGGATTCATGCTCGACCAGCACCGCGGTGGCACCCAGCCGCGTCTTCCGGGCGTCGCCCGCCCTGCCGGGCGGCACGGCCCGGGCGTCCTGTCGTCCGACCCCGCCCGAGGTCGGCAGCACCCGCACTCGGGCGCGTCCCGGACCTCGATGCGCTCTCACAATGGGGAGGAGCACCCGAACGACACCTTGCTGATGCTCGACGTCGAGACCGTGCCGGACCCCGCGCTGATGCCGGGGGATTGGCCCGCGGACCGGTTCCCGAAGCCGCTCTGGCACAAGGTGGTCGCCATCTCCGTCGTCGAGGCCGCGGTCGGCAGGGATCCCGGGACGCGTTCGGAGACCTACGAGGTCCGCTCCTGTCGCAGCGGCGGTGAACCGGATTGGGACGAGGTCCGGCTCCTACGGGCGTTCTGGAAGCTCTTCGAGGGTGCCCGGCACAGGGTCGTCACCTGGAACGGTCGCGCGTTCGACATGCCGGTCATCCTCGCCCGCTCCCTCGTGCATGGCCTCTCGGCGCCCGCCTGGTTCCAGAGAGGCACCAGATGGGCCAACTACGGGCAGCGCCACGCCCAGGAGTGGCACCTCGACCTCATGGACGCGATGTCCTCGTTCGGCGCCGCGCCGCGCCTCACGCTGGAGGAGGCCGCCGCCGCGGTCGGCGCGCCGGGCAAGATGGGCGAGCACGGGTCCTGCGTCGCGGATCTCGTGTCCCGCGGCGAGATCGCGCGCGTGCGCGCCTACTGCGAGACCGACGTCGCGAACCTCTTCGTCGTCTTCCTCAGATGGGCCCACCTCACCGGTCGGGTGGACGCGGGCTCCCACGACGAGGCGATCGACGGCCTCTTGCGCCGCCTGGACGAGGACGGCGCGGAAAGGCCGCACCTTGCGGCCTTCGCCCGGGAATGGCGCAGTAACGCGGAACGCGTGCCGCCTTACGTGGGACGGCGATCGCAGGACGGCCTGCGTCCCCGCGGGGGGTAGGCACCCGCTCCCCCGAGCCCCGCCGCGGCCATCGCGCGGCCTTGGGCGTACCCCCAGGTCGCCACGGCCCGGGCAGGGCCGCGATCGTCCTCCGGCCGGCAATGTCCGTTGACGGATCCGCTCAAGCATGACCGCGCCCCCGTCTCCCGACGCCGGGACGTTTCGCCCTGCCCGGAGGCCAAGGATGAAGCTCTGGATCTTCTCGGACCTGCACCGCGACGTCGGCCGTCCCTGGACCCCGCCGGCCATCCCTCCGGCCGACGTGGCAGTCGTCGCGGGCGATCTCGGCGGATGCCTCGCCGACGGCGTGGCATGGCTCGCGCGGGTGGTTCGCCCCCACATGCCGGTCGTGCTCGTCGCCGGGAACTGCGATTTCCACGGGAGGTGCCATCCGGAGGAGCTGAGACGGGCGCGGGCGGCCGCCCGCGATCGGGGCATCGACCTCCTGGAAAACCGGAGCGTGGTGATCGGCGACGTAGCCTTCTCGGGCTGCACCTTGTGGACGGATTACGACCTCGAAGGCGAGCGCTGGCGCGCGGACGCCATGCGCGAGGCCGCCGATGGCTTGAACGACCACAGGTTGATCGCCGCGCGGCGCGAGCCGCGGCGGCAGCCTTTCCGACCGGAACATGCGGCGGAGCTTCATCGGGACTCCCGTGCCTTCCTGCAGGCCGCCCTCGCGGCCAGGTCGGGCGAGGCCCGCGCCCGCGTCGTCGTCTCGCATCATGCCCCGAGCGGACGCTCCGTCGCCAAGCGGTATCTCGGACGGCCGATGAACCCGAGCTTCGCCTCGCGCCTCGATAGCTTGGTCGCAGCCGCGGCTCCCGGGATCTGGGTGCACGGCCACGCCCATGCGTCCTTCGATTACCGCTGCGGCGATACCCGCGTGCTGTGCAATCCGAAGGGATACGGGGCCGAGAACCCGGATTTCGATCCTGCCATGTTGGTCGATGTCCCCTCGGCGGAGAGCTGACGTCCCGCCGGCGACGGCAGGCCATTCCGGTACCGACCCCTTTCCTACCGACCCGGTCCCGCAGGAGGACGCCATGCCGAAGGTTGCCCTGGATCCCTTCGATGACGCACCCGCGCCGCTGCCGCGGCGCGGGAACCTTCCGGCCCCGGCCGACCGGTCGCGCGATGCGTCCGGCGACGCGCCTGCGCCGGTGAGGCGGCCGATGCGGATCTGGATCCTCTCGGACCTGCAAACCGATCGCGAGGTGCTGCCCGCCCTTCCCGTCGTGGCGCCCGACTTCGACGTGCTCGTCCTGGCGGGCGGCATCGCCCCGAGCCTGGAAGCCTGCTTGCGCTGGATCGCCGCGGAGCGGGATGGGCTCATCGCGGGCAAGCCGGTCATCCTCGTGGCCGGCAGCGCGGAGTTCGGAACGGCCGCCCCGGACCCGGACGGGATCGCGCGGGCGCGCGAGCTCGCCGTCGGCATGGGCGTCAGGCTCCTGTCGGACGAGACCGCGCGACTGGAGGCACCGGACGGCACCGCCGTCCACGTCGTGGGGGCCACGCTGTGGACCGATTGGTGCCTCATGGGCCCGTTCCAGGGGCAAGGCGCCCGGGTCCAGGCCCGGCGTATGTGGTCGGCCGACGGCTCCCACCCGGTCCGCCCGCCAGGCTGGTCGCCGCACGACGCATTGGCCGCCCACGCGCGATCGCGGGCATACATCGAGGACGCCCTCGCAGCGATCGTCCAACAAGGCCTCGGCTTCAGGCCGGGACCTCAAACCTTGGTTCCCGGCGTCCGTCCCGAGGACCGTGCCGTCGTGGTCACGCACCACGCGCCGTCCCGCCGATGCCTGCCCGAGCTTTGGAAGGGGTGGAGTTACGAGCGATGGTTGCCGGCGACGTATGCTTCCGACCTGGAAGCGATCATGCTGTCCTGGGGTGCCCCGGCCCTCTGGATCCATGGCGCCGTCCCCGAGGCGGTCGACATCCGCGTCGGCAAGACCCGCGTGGTCGCCAATCCCAGAGGCGTGGGCAACGGCTTCGACCCGTCGCTGGTCGTGGAAGTGTGAGCCGACGGTTCACGTCCCCTACCCCGGTTCCGGAGCCACCGGGGCCCATCTCCTCCCAGCGCCGGTGTCGCCTACGTGGATCGGGGCCACTCCGAGGCAGTGGCCGCCTTGCCACGGCAGGACCGTGCGGCCGCGTCGGCGGCGGGGCGGATCCGGGCACGCCTCGGCAGGCAGCGCCTCGTCGACGAAGGTTCGGGCGACCCGACTGGCCGGATCACGGTATCGATCGCCGACGTGGAGTATCGACCGGAGGAGGGCATCGCGAGCCTGGTCGAGCGCGCCGACCAAGGCCTCCGCGCCGCGAAGGGGGCGGAACGGAATCGCGCGTGCGAGGGACCCTGCCCCGCTCCTCGCGTCCTTGCGCTGGATCAAGGCACGACCTGCGAACCCCGTCCAGAATTGCCTGGTCCAACGATGCGGGAGCCGAGCGATGAGGATGTTCCTGGTAACGTTCCGTAGGACCGTCACCGATGGCAGGGGGCACGACCATCGGGTCGTACAGCGCCGACTTCCCGTGGCGGCGGTATCCGAGACGGCTGCGACTTGGGAAGCGAAGGCGCGGTTCTGCCAGGACCTGGGCATCCCCGACTGGCGTTTCCGGGCCGACGAGTGCGCAGTGGACGAGATGCGGGCCACGGCGGCTTGACCGACGGATCCACGGGCAACTTTGGACTCCTTCGACCGACATTCTCGGGGACGGCACGTCCTCTCTCGTTCTTCGGGCTGGTAGCGCGGTCCGGGCCGGCGGTCCGCGTTTAGGGCGTACCTCCACAGCTATCGACAGGTGCGGCTTCCGGCCTGACTTCTTTGATAAGACTTACGTCCGAACCCTGGCCGTCCCGCGCGGGGAAGCCCCGGTCAACGAGCCGGCCCACGAACGACGTGATCGAGCGAGCGCAGTACCGACGCGATACACGGGAAGCGCTTGCTGGTGCTCGTCGCCCTTCCGGTCCTCGCTGCCGTTCGCGACCTCGATAAGGGGACACGACCGGTCGGGAGGAGGATGGCAGGATCGTCGTGCCAGGGCCTGCGCCGTGGCTGCTGAGCCAACGCCGCTGATGATCAGCAACGGCACCGTCACCCTCGATCACCAGTTCGTCGGCACCTTAGCCGTCCGCGAGCGCGACATGGCAGGGCGTCCGCATGCTCAGCAACCTTACCGATGCAATTTGTGGAAGGAATGTGGCGCAGCCCTCTTCCCAATCGCCAGGCAATGGCTAAGCTACGTTCGGCCCCGATCCGAACTCAGTGCATCATGGCTGAGGATTGGGGTGCGCGGCGACCGGACGGACTTTAGTGCGTCCATGTATGAGATCGGGGAATAATCGATGCTGATGCGTAGTTCACTCACGGCAGCTATGCTCGCGTCGTTTGCTCTCACTTTCATTCCAGCGAAAGCGCAAGCGCAGAATGCAGGATCGGTGCTCGGTGGTGTGCTTGGCGGCGTGATTGCCGGCGCGATCATTGCCAATGCTCAACCTCGCCCGGTAGTTGTCTATGGACGGCGCCATTATGTGCGTCCGGCTCCTCGGGCGCGCGTGGCTCGCGTTCGTGCCCCCGCGCGCCAGCAAGGCGCCCCTCAAGGCGTCGCAGTCATCAGCGCCTCCGCCGATCCGTTCTCCAAGACGAAGGGTCCGTCAGCGACAACGGCAGTGAGCAACCGTCCCTGAGGCTTCTGGAACGACGTCGTAGGAAGCTGCACACGATGCTGGCACGTCTCATCGCCACCACAAGCGCGATCGTCATCATGCACTTGGGCGCTCAATCCGCGCTAGCGGCGCCCCTGCCGCCGACCCTTACGGTCGATAAGACGGTCGGAAAAGTCGCTGGCTGGTCGATCGGCTACAGCGAAAGCCTCGACGGGTGTCTGGCCGCCGCGACCTATGGCGATGGAACTACGATGTGGTTCGGCATCAACGGCAAGCGGGGGACGACCTACATCGCATTCACGAACGAGAAATGGCGTTCCATCGAGATCGGCGAAGAGTACGAAATACGAATGACGACTCGCGGGCGCGCGGCGTGGCGCGGTCTGTTTACCGGCTTCGCCCGCGACGATGAGCGCGGTTTGTTCCAAGCAGGATTGAAAGACAAATTCATTGACGATCTTGCAAGCGCCGGATCTGTGTCGGTGCTTTTCAAAGGGCGCCAAATAGCTCAGCTTTCGCTCGTCGGATCAACGGAAGCGTTCGAAGCGGTCATAGGCTGCCAGAAGGACGTAAGAACCGCTTCTGCAAAGGCTGATGGAGCAGGTCCGGCAAAGCCTCACAAGAGAGCCGAAGGGAGCTTTAGCACCGGTACCGGGTTCTTCGTATCTGAACGGGGGCACATCCTAACGAACAACCATGTTGTCGAAGGATGCTCTGATTACATCGTTCAGCAACCCGGGAATCCTTCAATTAAAGCTCGCCTCGTGGCGCGAGACGCTAACAACGATCTTGCGGTGCTCAGCACCGACCTACCCCAAAAGGTTGTCCCGCCCCTGTCGGTCAGAGCGCGCTTGGGTGAGCCGGTCTACGTTTATGGCTTTCCCCAAACAGACGTACTGTCATCTACCGGGAACTTCACGATCGGCAACGTAACAGCGACCGCCGGATCGAACAATGATACCCGGAACATCCAAATTTCCGCTCCCATCCACGGCGGCAACAGCGGTGGCCCAGTGCTGGACCAATACGCAAACGTCGTCGGCGTCATTCAATCGAAGCAGGTTGCTTTCGCGTCTGGCGATATCCCGCAGAACGTCAACTTCGCGATCAAGACATCGGTAGCCCTGAGCTTCCTCGACGCGAACGCAATCGAAGCACCGATCAACGTTCGGACGAGCGATGCGATGGATGGGTCCACGATCGCGGAGAAGGCTCGTGACTTCACCGTGCAAGTCGTCTGTCGCTGATCGGCCGAGAAATCGTGCGCTCTGGCAGTCGGCGGACGGTCCGATGCCGCCATCACCATGACGGCTCCCCTCCCCTCCGAGCTGTGCCGCCATATCCGGCCGCACGTATCCAGGGGTTGAAACGGGTCGACCGGGAGAGGAGACGAAGCCGCCCTAGCCGACCCGCGACCCCGAACCCACGGGTTGAGACCTAGGCGGGGCATGCCACCTATCGCACGGCATATGCCACATTACGACGACAGATGTACCGGGAATGGTACGGGGAGTATCCGACGCCCAGCGTACAGTAATTCGGAGTCAGCGGGGGGCTCAAGAAGCGCAAGTCTGGTCTCACGCCACTCGTCGATCCCACAAAGATGGAAATCGAAACCTATGACCTAGAATGAATCAAATCCAATAAATTGTTCCTGCTAAAATCATCAGTATATCATTATATGTCGAGTGTTGATCTAATATTTTCCGATGCAAGCGGGGTCGTATTGTCCTCGGACGTGTCTTGTCGTAGGCGGATCATAGGAATTAGTGCACCTGTATTTCGATATTCGGGTAGCCATCCGCTGCGCCGGGTTTTTGTTGTTCTATCTCTCTCTTTCCGCATTCACGGAGAGATCGCTATGTCTACTTGGCCTGCTTCCTGGAAGATGGTCTTCCATGTGGTATGGCTTTGCGCCATGTGGAGGAGGTTTTGATGCGTCGGAAAGCGCCTCCGCGGTAGGCGTTCGGCCTCGAGTCAAGAATCCGATCCGAACGTAGGGTGCTTCACGATGATCCAGCGCCTGCGTGCCCACGAGCGCCCTTCGCCAGGAAGCGGACACCAAGATCTCTCTGTTTGCGCCAGACGACATCGCAAGAGAAGGTCAGGCCGGTGCCTTCGATCTTAAGCGAAAAACTTTCTGGTGCCTGCTGCTCGCCATGCACCGTCAGGCGGGCACCGGCAATTGAGATGTCCCTGACATCACAGAGGATCTCGCCTCCTTCATGAGTGATACGGCCAAGGCTGTCGCTCGCGCGGCGCTTCGAGCGGATGCTGATGGAAGACATGATGGGCCGTGCTTGTGGTGTAGTGCGCAACGCTTATCGCGCAGGCGTGCTGAACAACGACTTACGTCCGCTGGCGTGACCGCCTTTGGTTGCTGCGTGCGCCGCCAAGAGGTGGTCAGCCGCATCGGATCCCTTGGTGGTTGGCGAGACTGGGCTCGCCGCCGTTGGCGTTCGGAATGACTTGGTCGAAGCGGTAGGAGGGGGGGGCGGAGCGCGCACAGGCAGCGCGTCCCGTCCGCCAGGGCGGCCTCGCACTGGCCCGTATTTCTTCTACAGCATAGATTTTGGCTGGGTTGCAGGCATGAGCGAGCGCTTTATCGGGATAGAAGGTGGACCGGAGGCATACCCCCAGAGAGAAAGCTCGTTTCGCCCTCGCGCCGTCCCTCCGTCTGTGCTTGGTTTGATGCCGTTCCGTCCCCGCGATGCTGATCAGGAGGGAACGAATCAGAACGAGCTCGGCACGACCTGAACGTTCGACCGGACGAGGGGCTCGCAACGGTAGGACCTGAGCGTACAGCAGAGCGCACAGAATGACAGGGCAATCCAATCTGCGAAGCTCAGCACAAGAAACCCCGCTCTCCCTGACTTTGCAGAGAGCGGGGTTTCCCGTCCGAGAGACGTGCATACCATCATGTGTCGGTGGTTTGATACCGACATATGATCAATCTCCTGCGTGCTTCTAGGTTCCGACCGAAAAAGTTGCGGCTCATCCTGAGGGATCATGCGTCGAAGGCGTAAGGTCCCCGGGACGCGGGAGCAGTCTTGTGCGTCTTGGAGGCCGGTCCACACCCCTCTCCTCAGCCATGACAGGTTCGGCGTCTCGCCTGGAGCGAACCTGCCTTCTGGTACCGCGTTGAGATGCATGGTGCCTGCGGCCTTCAGCATCGTGATCACCGGCCCAAGCTATGCGTGTCGCGTCACAGGCGGCACCGAAGGCGAGGCAGCTGACACGGCCGAGCGTATCCTGCGGCATCTCCAGCAGGAGAAGCCGGTTCGACCTCTGCACGTCTTGATCGAGTGCGAGGACCTAGCTGCCGGGGAGCGCCTGGCGGTCTATCTGGCTGACGTCACCGTGGAGCCTGGCCTGGGCTGAGGAAGTCGTTCACTGCCTTGCCTCAGTTCCTCCCAGGCCGCTCGCGCGTCGTGCCCCTCCGCTAGCCATGTCCAAGCCACGGCCGCGCGAACCACGTGCGCGAACGTGCGTCCCACGCCTTTGTTGCCAATTTGTTCTTGCCGACGAAGCTTGGCCGTAGCATAACGAGCGTCATGCGCTCGCTCCTACTCCTTCCGGTTTTGCTGACCCTCAGCTCGACCCCCGGCGAGGCGAAGGCCGACACGGGAACCACGGACCTGCCGGCGTTGGAGCGGACCTGGCACGCCTGCGTGCGCGGTGCCTTCGTCCAGCATTCCCTGGCGGGGAGCAAGCTGGCGGCTCAGCTCAGCGCTCTGGATGAGTGCAGAGAGCATGAGGACGTCTACGTCGCGGCCCTTATGGCGACGCGGATCGCCGAGGATGAAGCCAGGTGGATGCGGGATCGGCCTGTACCTTCGACCGCGGCAGCTTGGCTGGAGACGGTCACCTCCCACGTCGTATACCCTGTGTCCTACTGGCTCGGCGGCCGGAAGCGCAGCCGCATCGGAAGCGGCCTCACGCAGTAAGGGTGCCGTCACTGGTTGCCGGTCGGGTAACCGGGAAATCCGGGAACGACTTTCCCCCAGGATATCAAGCGGCTTGGATGAGCGCCTCCGCATGGCGCACGGTGCGGCTTGGCGTTGTAGCACGGCGAACTGTAGCGCAGTGCAGGCGCGAGCGACGCCGGCACGGGTTTGGACCCCGCATCGGCGTTCCACTCCCGTCAGGAAGGGGTCGGACGGATCCTCTATGGCGGCCGGACCGCTCGCTCCTGCCCTGCCAGGTTGCGTACCTTGCTCCTGGTCGACGATCCGGCAGGCGCGACGTCGTTCGGGAGCTACAGCTTTCCATCGCGACGTCCTCGAGCGTTTGCTTTTCCAGGGGCAGATCGGCCGCGAGCCGCCGCAACCGTGCGTTGCGCCCTGGAGACCCTTCATCCGACGCGTCCGATCGACCTGAAGGCCGCCGCACTCCTTGCGCCAGCGTGAGTCATTCTGCTCCGAGACCCCAGCCTCCGTTGAGCCAGCGCCAAGCTCTTGCCCTTTGCCGTCAGCATATCGATCTGCCTCAGTGTCAGCACCGCCTGCACCATGCTCGTCTTCCGACCTCGACGCAGCTCCGTCTCCTTCGGTCCTGGCTGATCCTTTCAAACAGCTTGGTCCGAAATCGACCGGTCAGGTCAGAGAGATGTCCGTCCGACGTCGCCACGAAGGGTGAGCCAACGACCCATGACGGCCACGGGACATTCGCTCGGTTGGATGGGTCGAGCGAAGCCTTGATCCAGCGCAATGCACTGCCGTGTCGGAGCGGCGATGACCGTGGCCGTGGGACCTTCCGATAGTCCAGTCGGTCGGTTGTTCGCGAAGGATGACACGGTGCCGAACGTGCTCAGGACCGCAGGCGGCGCCTATGCCGTGACGGAGAACGGCCTCTGGTGGCCGGGCCTGTACGAAAGCCCGGAAGCCGCGCGGCGCGCGACTGGATTTCGGGAAGAGGTTCTCTCTGGTCTTCAGAAGCGCAAGAACGTCGAGACCTGCAACTCCCCCGGGATCATCACCGCGGCCGATCTCGACGCACTCGTCCGGCCGCGGCCCGTGGGGTGTTCCGCGTGCCAGGATCGGACGGCCGGCATGGGAGCCGTTCCCGATCGAGCCCGGCCGGACGCGTCGGGCGCATGATGCGGATGTCATGACGAGCAAGCGTGACAAGCATGCCCACGAGTTGGGACTCGCCATCGCGAGGGCCGAGATGCTGACGACGATTTGCGCCACGTCCCTGGCGGAAATGGTCAAGGCGGGTCACGACACCCGCGAGGCCGAGCTGCGGTTCTGGTCCGAGATGGACAATCTCGCGGAGCTGCGGGCCCGAAACTACGAACTTCGCGAGGAGCTGGCGTCCGGGAGGCCGGCCATCCGGGTACCGAAGCAGGATTGATCCGGGTTGCCGTTGGCGTGAACAGGGCGGCCCGTGCTCTCCCGGGGAGATGAAAGGACGAGAAGCCTTCGTGTCGCGCCACGACCGCCCGGGAATCCGACGACGCGAGCGTACCCGATGCGACACCGGGTATCCGGAAGGGGTCAGCTCATCGGCATCTCGATGGGGCAGCCCAGCTGCGCCTCGCCAAGTTCATAGCTGGTCCGTACCTCCAGCGCGTATGGCAACGCCTTCTCGATCAGCTCACGTCCATAGCCGCGTCGGGCCGGGCCATCCGCTCGTCGGCTGCTGGCACCATCCTCCAACCACGTCAGCGAGAGCCACCGCTCGCCGCCCGTGCGGTAGGTCTCCCAGCGCATCCGCAACCCTCCTTGCCCACCCACCAGTGCGCCGTACTTGCGGGCGTTGGTGGCCAACTGATGAAGGGCGAGGGCAAGCATCTGCACGCTTGTCTTGCGCAGCGCCGCGGGCGGCCCGTCGAGCTCTACCCGTACCTTCCCCGGCATGACCCCGATCGCGTCGAGTTCCGCCTGGATCAGCGCGCGGATGGTGATCGGCTCACGGGCGGAACGCGAGGGCAGGCCCTGAACGCGCGAGAGAGCGGCAAACCGGTCGTTGGAGCGGGGCTGGAAGGCGACCGGCATCGCACTCGCCCCCATGATCTGACAAGCAATTGAGCGCACCACGGCAACCAGGTTTCGGGTGCGGTACTGCAGTTCGTCAACCATCATGGCCTGCCGTTCCTAAAGCCGGCGCAGGTCGTCGATGTCGGTGACGGCCCCGTGGCACTGGCTGACCCGTCCGTCGTCGTCGTGGACGGATCCGGCCCGGACCAGGAACCAGCGGTAGGAGCCGTCGATAGACCGGCTGCGGTAATCGTGACCGTACACCCGGCCTTGCTCCACGACCGAGCGAAGGCGGGCCATGGCAGGCTCGCGATCATCCGGATGGATCACTTCCTGCCAGCCGTGGCAGAGGACCTCGATCTCGGATTGGCCCATATACGCGTACCGGCGCTCGCTGAACCACGTCGCCCGGCCATCGGGATCGCTGCTCCAGAGGAAGTCCGGCCCCAGGTTCGCCACGGCCCTGAGCCGCTCCTCGCTCCTGCGCAGCGCCGCCTCGGCTTGCTTGCGGGCGGTGACGTCGCTGGCGGTGCCCAGCCATTCCATGATCCGGCCCTTCTCTCTGAGGATCGGGACCGCGCGCGAGTGGATCCATCCCAGGTTGCCGCTGGCCTGCCGGACACGGTGCTCCGGCTCGAACATGGTCCTGCCGCGGATCGCCCGCTCGCCGGCCGCCTTTACCCGGGCCTGATCGTCGGCGTGAAGACAGCGATCCACCCATGCTTCGATCGGTTGGGGCGTGTCGGGCAGGATCCCGCGACCGTCGAGCTGCCGCATCACCCTCCAATCGGGATTCCTCCGGTACATCCGGTCCGAACTCGCCGCGACGAAGGCGCGGAAGCGCTGCTCGCTCTCATGGTAAGGCTCGCCTTGTTTGGCATCCGTGACGTCCAGGGGCGTACCCAAGACGTGCACGGCCCAGCGCTGCGTCCCGCCGCTTTCGAGGACGGATTGCGCCCGGATCTGCACTCGGTCGGAACCGGATCCGGCCGCAGGTCGGAGAAGCGAGCGAACCCGTCTATGCGGCGCAGAGCGCCGCGATCTCCGCAACGACGTCCGCCGACAAGGACCGCAGCCGAATCAGGTCGGCCTCGTAGCTGCGGCCCTCCTGGCACGCGACTTCAACCTCCCGGCACAGTCGCGCCAGCTCCGCGAAGCCGAGCGTCCCGCTGGCGGCGACCATCGCATGCGCATCGTGACCCAGCGTCTCGCGGTCGGGCATGTCCCCCGCGTCGCCGAAGCGGCTGCCGAGTTCGGCGGCAAGCGTGCCGAGCAGGTGGTGCAGGCGCTCGCGGCCGAGCGAGGCTGCCGCATCGGCGTAGGCGTCGGGGTCGAGGATGCCGCGTCGCGGTCGTGCCGGCTCCGCATGCGACGTCCAATGCTCGATGGCTGCGAGCAGCGCCTCACGCTTGAACGGCTTGCCGACATGGTCGTTCATGCCTGCCTCGCGGCAGGCGGCGACTTGCTGGGGCAGGACGTTCGCGGTCATAGCCAGGATCGGGACCGAGGCCGCCGCATGGTCGAGAGCGCGGATGTGGCGGGTCGCGGTCATGCCGTCCATGCCCGGCATCTGAACGTCCATGAGCACGAGGTCGTAGCTTTCCTCGCGGACCTTCCGGATCGCGTCCGGGCCGCTGCCCACCACGTCGACGACGTGTCCGGCGGCTTGCAGCACGGTCGTCGCGAGCTCCTGGTTGAGCGGTACGTCCTCGACGAGCAGCAAGCGCCGTCCTTTCCGGGCGGGGCCGGTTGTCTGGGCGACCGGCTCGGCAGCCGAGGCGCCCATTTCCAGCGCGACCTCGAACCAGAAGGTCGAGCCCTTGTCCGGTTCGCTCGCCACTCCGATCCGCCCGCCCATGAGCTCCACGAGCCGCTTGCAGATCGCGAGGCCGAGCCCCGTCCCGCCGAACTCGCGTTGCACGCTTCCGTCGACCTGCGAGAAACGCTCGAACAGAAGGTGCTGCTTGGAGGCGGGGATGCCGATGCCGGTATCCTCGACGGAGAAGCGAAGCCGCGCCCGCCCGCCCGCCCGGTCCCCGCAAGAGACGCGGAGCGTCACGCTGCCGTGCGCGGTGAACTTCACGGCGTTGTTGAGGAGGTTCAGGAGGACCTGCCGAAGCCGGTCCTGGTCGCCCACGACATGCGGCGGCACGTCCGGGGCGATCTCCACGCCGAGCTCCAGGTGCTTCCTGTCCGCGCTCGCGCGCACGATGGACAGCGCCTGCTGCGCCACATGGCCCGGTGCGAACGGCTCGGCCGCCAGGGCAACCTGCCCGGCCTCGATCTTGGAGAAGTCGAGGATGTCGTTGACCACCGTCAGCAGCGACGAACCGGCGCCTTGGATGCGCTCGGCATAGCGCCACGCACGGGAGCCCGCGGCAAGCTCCTCAAGCAGCAGGTCGGTGTAGCCGAGGACGCCGTTGAGCGGCGTGCGGATCTCGTGGCTCATCGTCGCCAGGAAGTCGCTCTTCGCGGCGCTGGCTTGCTCGGCTTGCGCCCGGGCCGCCTCCGCGGCTGACTTTGCCTCCAGCAACAGGTGCTCCGCGACCTTCCTGGCCGTGATGTCCTTGTTGAGCCCGATCAGGCGCGTCGCCCGGCCCTGCTCATCGTACAGGGCACGTCCGGTCGCGCTGAGCCAGCGAACGGTGCCGTCCGCCCGGGGACATCTGAGCTCGACCGAGAAGCTGGTGCGGTCCTCGATCGCCTGCCGTGCGACCGCCATGCCCGCCGACGCGTCGCCGGGCGCCAACAGTCCCATCCATTCCGCTTCGCCCCATCGCAGGGGCTTGGCCGTCTCGACGTCATAAAGCCGGGCGGCTTCGGGCGAAACCGTCACGACGCGCGCGGCCAGGTCGTGTTCCCAGGTCCCGGCCCCGGCCGCCTCCTGTGCGACGCGCAGCAGGTTCGTGGTTTCCTCCAGCTCCTGGCGGGCGGCGACAATCTCGTCGATGTCGAGCGCGGTCGCCAGCATGCCGACGACCTTGCCGTCCTGCTGGATCGGGAGGGCCACGAGCTTGTGCCAGCGGTAGGCCCCGTCCCGCCGCCTGAGGCGGCCCTCGACCCGGTAGGGGCCACCCGCCCGCCGGGCTTCCTGCCACGCCCGCTCCATGCGCGCGGCGTCGTCCGGATGGTTGCACGCCATCCGTGCCGCGCGCGTGGCGCCGATCGGCCCGTAATACCGTTCGAACTGCTGGTTGACGTATGTCGCCTCGCCGGTCTCGACCGAGAAGATCCAGACCAGCTGCGGCAACGCGTCGGTCAGCGCGCGGTAGCGGGCCTCGCTGCCGCTCAAGGCGAGTTCGGCCTGCTTCCGGAGGCTGATGTCGATCTGCGTCCCGACGACCCGGAGGGCACGGCCCGAGGCATCCCTGCGCTCGGCCTTGCCGCGCACGAGCACCCAGAGGTAGCCGCCGTCCTTCCTCCGGAGACGGAACTCGCACTGGTAGACCGGGAGCTCGCCGGCGATGTGGGCGCGCATCAGGTCCCGGGCTTCCGTGACATCCTCGGGATGGACGAGACGGTGCCAGAACGTCACGTCGGCCTCGATCTCGCCGCGCTCGTACCCGAGCATCGCGTGCCAGCGGTCGGAGAACCACACGGTGCCCGAGGCGACGTCCCAGTCCCAGAGGCCGTCCGAGCCGCTGTCGAGGGCAAGCGCCAGCCGCTCCTCCGAATGACGGAGGGAGTCCTCGATGGCCTTCCGGTCGGAGATGTCCCGTAGGGCCGCGACGTAGCCGTCCGGCTGCCCGGTAACGGGATCGTGCGTCAGGTTGAAGGAGATCTCCAGCCAGACCCAGGAACCGTCCTCGTGCCGGTAGCGCTGGCAGGTCCGCACCTGTTCGGTCCTGCCAAGCGTCAGGTCCGCGAGGAGGCGATCGTAATCCCGTGCCTCGTCCGGGTGAACGAAATCGAGGGGGCGGGTTCCGACCAGGCTCTCGGGCGCGTAGCCCAGGATCGTGCGCACGGCCGGCGAGACGTAGCGGCGCGTGGTGTCGAGGCCGCACCAGATGATGATGTCGGTGGTGTTCTCGGCCAGCAACCTGTAGCGGCGCTCGCTGTCCCGGACGGCGCGCTCGGACGCGCGACGCATTGTGATGTCGGCGAGGGTATAGATGAGGCTGCCGTCCTGGAGGTGCACGCCGCGCGCCTCCAGCGTCGTGCCGTCCGTGAGCAGCCATTCGTACGCCGGCGGAACGGCGTGCGCGTCGCCGCTCGCCGGCGATTCCGTGTCCGGGTCCGCCGGCCGGGCGAACTCGCCGCGCGCTTGCTGGAAGGCGCGGATGTCGTCGAACGAGGCGCCCGGGTGCAGCACGGTGTCGGGCAACCGCAGCAGGTGCTGCGCGCGCGCGTTCAACAGGCGGACGCGCCGGTCCGGTCCGAGCATGACCAGCCCCTGGTCCATGCGTTCCAGGGTGGCACTCAGAACCTTGCCGGCCTCGTGGGCCTGCTCCTCGCGGAGGACCATGTCCGTGACGTCCAGCACCACGCCGTAAAGCGCGGAGGGCGTCGGTCCCGCGGTTTCCGGCGCGCCCTGGATGATGACGTGGCGCAAGGTGCCGTCCGGCCGTACGACGCGGGCGCGTCCCTGGTAGCCGCCCGCATGGGGCATCTCGCCCGACAACGCCGCCTCGATCCGCGCGCGCACTCCGGCCCGGTCGTCGGGGTGGTAGAAGGCGAGGTGCTCGTCCAACAGGATCGCACCACCCTCCGGCAGGGGCCGCCCGAAGATGCGGGCGAGGCCATCCGACCAGATGACGCCGGGACCCTCCGGCAGGATGCGCCAGTGCCCCATGCCGGCTGCCTTTTCGGCCAGTCGCTGCGCGCGCAGCATGGTCTCCGCCGCGCCGACGCGCTCGGCCAGCGCCCGCTCCGCGCGGCGGCGGCGGGCCGCCTCCTCCTCGCTCGCCTGCCGGGCCGCCTGGAGACGAAGATGCGCGACGACGATGTCCGCCAAGCTTCGTAGCTGCCGCTTCTGCTCGTCCGAGAATACACGCGGGCTGGTGTCGACGACGCACACCGTGCCGACCCGGATCCCGGGCTGGAGGACGAGGGGTGCCCCGGCATAGAACCGGATGCGGGGCTCGCCCGTGACGAGCGGGTTGGCGGCGAAGCGCGGGTCGAGCGCGGCGTCCTCGACGACGAGCACCTCATCCGCGAGGATGGTGTGCGCGCAGAACGCGATCTCACGCGGCGTGCCTTCGGAGCTCAACCCGCAGCGGGCCTTGAACCACTGTTGGTCTTCCTCGACGAGCGACACGAGGGCGATGGGAACTCGGAAGAGCGCCGTGGCGGTGTGGCAGACGGCGTCGAAATGCGGCTCGGGATCGGTTCCCACGATGGCCAGGGCGCGCAATGCGTGGAGGCGATCCGGATCGTCGAGGGCAGCTTTCGACATCAATGGCAAGTCTCGAAATCCAGGCGAGGAGGGTTTTCCCTGCCTTATCGCGGCGATGCTCAAGGAACCATGAAGCGGCAGGGCGGAGCCGGAAAATGCCGTTCGCGTGGCCGCGGTGCCACGAAGGGCCGCTTCGCCGCGGGATCCTGCTCTCCCTGACCTGATCGTCCCGGCTACCCGCTCGTGGGAGCCGATATCGTGCGGCCGACAACGATCGGGATCCATGGGGCGGGGCAAGCCGCAGATCCGGCCAGAACCCTGAAGTGTTCGCTGTGGGACGGAGCGACGCGGCTTCGGGTGGTGACTGACCCCATCTGCCGCCGCGCCGCGTCCTTCATCCCTTCGGCCTCGGCGTCGACGACGCCCGGGACGGCCCCATCGTGGTCCGCGCTCCGCGGCCGGGATGGCCTGATGCGGCTTCGCCTCCTCGGCCCTTGGTGTCGCCTGACCATGTCCCGCGCATCGTTCCCGATCTGCTCCCGCACCTAACCCTTCCCGCTGCCGAGTCAGTCCTTCCCCTGACCGGCAGCGGCCTGCCTGTGGGCGGCCGTTATTCGTTCGATGGTACTAATAGTTCCTTGGTCGGGCTCGTGAACGCCAAGCTCCTTCGTCGGTTTCGGCTGCCGCAACGTGAATAGCAGCCTCTCCGTATCGGTAAGATCGATGCCCGCCTTCTTCATCGACCCCGTCATTTGGCAGGGCGCTGTGAAGGTCCGACGCCCGGAAGCCACCGCTTCCGCAGCGATCAGCGCCGCCCTAGACGTAGGCACGGCCACCACATGGACCTGCCATTCAGATCAGGGCTTCATGTCATCATGCTGCACGATTGCAGCAAGCCAGGTCACCGCTGCCAATCCGTGCGCGCTTGGCTGGAGGCTCGAACAGGCTCCGATAGGCCATGGCAGGCGTCGACACTTGGCCGTCTCGGTCCGCGATGAGCACGTCCGACATGCCGGCAGCCAGCAGCGTCATGGCCTGATCGAGGGCACCGATCATCGACACATGCTGGAAGAACACCGGCCGCCCGTCGACGCGGGCACTAACGGTCAAGCTCACGGGAAATCCTGATTGTACTGCCTATGATGAACGGCAGGCTTCGGCCGAAAGCAAATGTTCGGCTGTAAGCGCTGATTGGCCATCTGCTGGCTCTTCGTGGCTGTTCGTTGGCGGATTTCGAGCGATTGTGAGCCGCAGCCGAGATGGGCGCTTGAAATTGCAGACGCTGGTGCGGGTGCTGTCATCTCATGACGTGCCCGTGCACGAGGTCGTGGACGAAGCCGAGTTTGGCCGCCGCGCGCATCGCTTGCAGGTCCGGTTCTCGAAGTAGAGGACGTTGCTGCATTTTGCACTCAAACAGCCGCACCGCGAGCCTCCTCGCTCGGAGCTTGTCGCAACAAGCCGACACCCCCGATGCAAGTCCGGCTTCAAAAGAGCGAGTTCCCGTATCCGGAACAGGTCGCGCCACCAGCGGGCTTCGACACCGAGCCAGGACGCGGACCTTCGCATCTGCGCCCATCTCGGCCGCTCAGCAGGCTCCCGTGGCTTCCCCGAAGCGGGCCATGCAGCAGATCAACTTGTCGGCCTCAATTGCGCCAGGACCCGACATCAGCGCGCTGCCTAAAACCGGACCTTCGGATTTGTGCTCCATCTCGGCCGTTCAGCAGGCTTTCGCGGCTTCTCCGGCGCGGACGCTACAGCAGCTCAACTTGTGGTTCTTAGCTGCACCACCTGCGGACTGCGCATCAACTCGAAAGCCCGGGAAAGGCTATCCGGAGGCTCGTGACGATCATCTCCACGCCAAGAGCTGCGAGGATCATGCCCATGAGCCGGCGCGTGATCGCTACCGCTTCGGGTGGAAGGTGACGGCCCAGGAAGGGAGCCGAAAGGAGCGTGGCTGCGAGCAGCACGAGGAATGCGCCCATACCGAACGCCAGCTCGGTGATCCTGTCTTGCGTCCTCGCAGTCTCCCCAAAGACGATAAGCGTGGCAATCGTTCCAGGCCCCACCAGCAACGGAACTGTCAGAGGGTAGATCGCAACGCTCGCTGGGTCGAGATCTTCGACTTTCTCTTTCGGCGTCCTTGCGTGGACGTGACTGTCCGATCCTTGCAGCATCGTGATGGCGATCAGCAGGATGAGAAGCCCACCAGCCAGTCGAAAATCGTTCACGTCGGTGTCGAAGAGCGTGAGGATTAGCTTTCCGGCGAGCGCGCTGACGAGACAGCCAATCACTGTCCCGAGACTGGCCGTGAATGCCACTCTCCTCTGGATGCCGTCGGAAGTTCCCTCGGTGAGGGAGAGGAAGACCGGCACGTTGGCGAACGGGTTCATGATCGCGAAAAGGGCGGCGAAGACCTTGGTCGCAAAGGCCAGATCGAACTCCATCGCCACCCTCGCTCGCGTGTCACAGCTCTGCCGCTACCGCGCGCCTCCGCCGCCATGCTCGTCGGCGAACTCGACCCCGGCTTGCGTCTGCTCGATGGCCTGCTGCACCAGGGCCATCGCCTTGACGCGGTGTCCGCCCTTGTTCGAGGAGGCCTCACGCAGCGATGCCAAAGCATCGAACAGGGACGATAAGGCCCGTTCCATGTTGCCCTGGTAGGCTTCGGCGCTTGTCGCCCCCATCGTTGCGCCCGCCGCAACGGCGCCTGCCGCGACGGCGACGAGTTGGCGGCGGTTCATCTTATCTGTACCCATCTTCGTCTTCTCCCGTTACTGATGAGAGGACCACTTTAGCTATGTCCGCTGATCGGCAGACAGCGTCGGCAGCGGGCCTGTGAAAAGCCGACGGACGCACAGCATCATTTGATGTCCGCATCGGCCGGTGAGCCGGGCGGCAGCGGCCCGGCGTCGATGTTGTTTTCCGGTATGCCTGGCGGCCCATCGAAGCCGACAACACCATCCGGGTTGTCAGGAGACACGTTCGGATCAGCCGTCGGCGGCGCGTTCCGGTCGAGACGGCGCTCGACGTCAAGGTCTCGCTGTATCGGAACCTCTCGCGAGACTTGCGCCCTCGCCGCGTCCGCCGTGACGAGGCCTGCGCTGAGCAGCGCCAGGACCAGGGGACTGGGTTTCGGTCTCGTCACGATGCATGCCCTCCGGTGTGTCCGTCGCTCTGCGTGAGCAACCGGAGATACCGCTCCGCATCGTCCCAATCGGCTTCGTCCGCCGAGAGGCCGACGTAGCCGTCGGGCCGGATGATGAAGAGACCGGACGCGTCCGGTGGCGACCGGAGTCTCGGCTCCAGGAGGTCGGGGAAGCGCCCCGTCAGCGCGCTCCCGCGCGCCGCGTCTGCGGCATAGAGCACGAAGCGCGGCTCGCCTCCTGCCCCCGGGGGCATCCCCTCATAGCTCTCAGGATCCCAGCGTGAGCCAGCTTCGCGCCCTTTCGACAGTGGACTGCCGGCATAGGCGATCTCAATCTCGCTCATCTGCGTCGCCATCCTGTCGCGAACCGCGTGGAAGCCGAGCAGGACGCGCAGCGCGAGGTTGCGTGCCGCCTGCGCCGCGGGGTTCGTCAGCGTCGCCATGTCGGTGAGGCGGCCGGCGTTGCGAAGCACTAGGTCGCCGACCGCGCTCCGCTCGGGGCTGTAACTGTCGAGTAGGATCTCGCCGGCTTGCCCATGGAGAACCATCGCCAGCTTCCAGGCGAGGTTCACCGCGTCCTGCATGCCGGTGTTCATGCCCTGACCGCCGGCAGGGCTATGGATGTGGGCCGCGTCGCCAGCCAGGAAGACGCACCCGCGCCGGTACTCGGCCACCTTGCGCTCGTTGATGCGGAAGTGCGTCAGCCAGACCGGATCGGAGGCGCGGAAGTTACCGCCGGTGCGCTGGTCAATGAGTGCCTGGACGTCGGTGAGGGTAGGATCGGGCCGTGGGTGCGCCGCATCCGTCTTACCGACCGTCGCGACGACGCGGGCGCGCCCACCCGGAATGGGAAAGATCACGAAGGGGCCGTCGCGGTGCAGGTAGGTCGCGATCTCGTCCGGCGGCGGTGCGCCCGAACCGTCGAGGCGCACGTCGGCGAGCAGCCAGTCGTCGCCCTGGGCCGAGCCCTCGAAGGCAAGGCCGAGCCTGTGCCGCACCGTGCTGTGGGCGCCGTCGCAGCCGATCAGCCAGGGCGTTCGCACCCGCTCCTCGCTACCGTCGGCGTGCCGCAGACGCACCTCGACGCCGTCCACCGCCTCGGTGAAATCGACCAGCTCCACCTGCCGCTCGACCTCGACGCCGAAGGACAGGAGATGCTCGGCCAGGAGGCGCTCGGTGTCGCGCTGGGGGATCATCAGCGCGAAGTTGTAGGTGCTGGCGATGTCGTCGAAACGCGGGTTGCCGAGGACCTTCCCGGCGCTGCGGATCGAGGCGCCGGGGGCACGCAGCCCCGCCTTCAGGAAGGCCTGGGTACAGCCCATGCGGTCCGTGAGTTCGAGCGTGCGCGACCAGACCACGAGAGCCTTCGAGGTCTCTGTGGCGTGCGGCGCGCGGTCGATCAAACGCACGCCGACGCCGTAGCGGGCGAGTTCGGCTGCCATGGTCAGGCCCACGGGCCCGGCGCCGACGATGAGTACATCCGTCATCTGGCCTCCTCTCATGCTGCAAGGTCGCCGCGCGTCAGATGTCCTCACAAAGTTGGCTCAGGCGGCCGGGAACAGCCTCCGGAGGTGCTCCTGGAAGCTGGCGTCTCGCCACGAGCGGCCGCGCCAGCCGAGATGACCGTCGGGCCGCACGAGGCAGCTCATCGCCTGATCTCCGTACACCTCGGTGAACGCTCTCGCGCGGTCTTCGAGAAGCTCGGCTCCCGGAAGCGTGTGGCCCGCCGCGTCGTGCGCGACGACGACCACGCGCAGGTGATCCTGCAGCGAATAGGCCTGGTGCTGCATCCAGTCGGATAGTTCCTGCACCATCGCGCGCTCGCAGGCTCCGTTCAGGTGAACCACCAGGACGTGCTCCGTACCGCGCAAGACGTCGAAGAGGCGCACTGGGAAGCCGAGACCCTGCCGCATGAGGCCGTTTGCGTCCGGCGCGCGGTCGCCGGCCGCGGGTCCGACGCCGTCCGACTCGCCCTTGACCCAATCCGTTCCCCGGTAGGAGATCGAGACCTGGGCGTCGGCGGCCCGGTCGGGCGCACCGCCCTGTTCGCGGCCGTATCCCTCGCTCGCCTTGCGAGTCCGCGCGATCACGTCCGCCCCGACTGGGCGGCGTTCGCTCTCGTAGCTGTCGAGGAGGTCGCCTGGGCTCGCGCCCTTCAGGACCAGCGCCAGCTTCCAGGCCAGGTTGTAGGCGTCTTGGATTCCGGTGTTCATGCCCTGACCACCGGTGGGCGGATGGATGTGGGCAGCATCCCCCGCGATGAAGCACCGGCCCTGGCGATAGGCGGCGGCCAGGCGCATGCCGATGCGGTAGACGGAGGACCAGCGCAGGTCGGACAGCGGTGCGTGATCGGGTAGTAGGTCGTCGGCCACCGCCTGCAGGTCGGCGAGTGATGGCCCCGTGAGCTCGGCTTGGATGCCGTGATCCGTGCCGCCGGCCGGAACGAGGTGAGGGGCTGCGAGCATCGAGACGCGGTAGCGGCCGGGCTCCGGCAGCGGGATGGCGATGAACATGTCGGGTGGGCCACCCTCCACCAGCCGAAGGGCGCGCACGGACATACCGTAGGGCACGTCCCAATCGATCCGGACGTCGCCGAGCATGAACGGCCAGGGATAGGCCGCACCCTCGAAACCGATCCCGAGCAGACGCCGGACTGCGCTGTGCGCGCCGTCACAGCCGACCACGTAGCGCGTGCGAACCTCCTCGGCCGGCTCACCCGTGCGCTCGACGCGCGCTGACGCCCTCGGTGTCTTGGCTCAGCGCGGTCAGGGCCGCACCCTGCTCGATCCTGATGCCGAAGCGGGTGAGGTGCCGGGTGAGGATGCGCTCGGTCTCGTATTGTGGCAGGCCGAGCGAGGCGTAGGGCAGCCCCATGTCGGGCTGGGTGGCATCGTCCATGCGCTGACCGTTGATGATGGAGCGCAGGCCCGTCAGCCAGAGGCCCGCATCGACCATCTCGCGGGCGACGCCCATGTCGTCCCAGACCTCCAGCGTCCGCGGCGTGACACCGAGGGCGCGGCAGTAGGCGGAGGGCTGCGGCGCGCTGTCGATGATCCGGGGGCGCACCCCATGCCGGGCCAGCTCGCAGGCGAGCGTCAGCCCGACCGGGCCGGCTCCGACCACGAGGACCTCCGCCATCGGCTCCTCCTCACGCTTATGCTCTTGGCGCGAACCCCGGTGTTACTGGGCTCCGCAATTGCTCGGCGCGGGCTCGCCCGCGAAGCGGTCGCCGATCCAGTCGAGGGCAGCGGGTGCCGCATCCTTGGCGATGGAGAGATGCCCGACGCCCGGCACAAGATCGAACTCGACGCGACTGCCGGCCCGACACAGGCGCGCCCGGTAGTCCTGCGTCACCCGTGGCAGCACCAGGGTGTCGGCGGCACCTTGCGCCAGGAAGATCGGGATGCGCGGCGGCAGCGTGCCGGGCGTGTTGCGGGCGAGCAGAGAGCGCCAGGGTTCCCGGTCGGCGAGGTCGTTGACCGAGAGGAAGCTGCGGTCGAGCGCCTTCGACGGCCCGCGCCGTTCCAGCACGTCTAAGATCGTCTCGATGCAGTCGTTGGCCAACTCGTCGATCACCGGGAGCGCGGCCGGCACGACGACCTTCGTCATGGGCGCGCCGTAGACCTGGGACCACGACCACAGGGTCATGGCAGTGAGGTTCTTGCCGCCCGAGGTGTCGAGGTCGGCCATCATCAGGGTAGCGAGCTCGGTGGCGGGTGCCGCGGCCGCCACACCCACCAGGGTCAGGTCCGGTGCGTAGCCCTGAGCTAAGATACCGGTGAACAGAGCTGCATGACCGCCCTGCGAGTGCCCCCAGACGGCGAAGGCGCTCGTGGCGCCCCCGGGTCCGGCGAGTTGACGGGCGGCGCGTACCGAGTCGAGCACGGCGCGGCCCTCGCTGATGCCAACGAGGTAGGGGTGAACGCCGGGCGTGCCAAGGCCGGGGTAGTCCGTGGCGGCTACGATGTAGCCGCGCGCCAACATCTCGTTAAGGCCTTGGATCGAGCGGTAAAGCACGCGGGCCAATGAGGGCGCGCACTTGTCGACGACGCCGGTGGTCGGGTGTGCCCAGGCGACGATGGGACGGCCGCCGGGCGGCACCGGTCCCGCCGGCACGATGATGGCGCCCGAGACCGCGATCGGCTCGCCGCGCAGGCCGGTGGAGCGGTAGAGCACCCGGTAGGCCGCGGCGCCGTCGGGTGCGTTCGGGAGAGGTTGATAGTCGAGCAAAGTTCCAGGGGCTGCGCGACCGGATGCTGGACGTGCCTCGGCGGGGCATTCTGCCGAGGCGAGGCCCCACACGATCAGGAGGGTCCCGACCAGCCGGGCACACCGCGAGGCCGACGCTTGCTTCGAAGTCTTCAGCACGTCGCTCTCCGGTCATGCTCGGTTCGACAGGACGTTGCTTCGCGCGATCAGCTACGGCTTCCAGCCACCACCCGGCAGGCGGCCGTGATAGGGCGTGTTGCGGCAGTGGCCCCAGGGCCCGCGCCAGTAGCCCGGAGGGCAGCCGTTGCCTGCGCGCGCCTGGTACCAGCCGCCGGGCAGCGGCCCGACATAGGGCGTGCTGCGACAGTTGCCCCAAGGTCCGCGCCACCGACCGGGCCCGCACCCTCCTGCAACGAACTCAATCGGTGCTGTAGCCCCAGGATTGATTATCGCCGGCAGAGCCTGGGCTGGTCTCAGCATAGGCGTGGCGACGAGAAAAAAGGCAGCAAAGAGGAGAGTTGCGCGACGCATGATGCCGGACCTCCTGAGGCGCACGGCAGTCAAGCAGAAAACCGCCCAGCTTGGCAAGTGTCGTCATCGAGCGTTTAGTAAATGCAATATCGACAAAGGCCGCACAATTGACAATCAGTTCAGTTTGTTATCATTCTAAAATTGCGCACAATCGTCTTTGCGGGCACGTCTATGCACGAACTGCGAGAGCGCTATTGCCGGAAGCTGGGCGTTTACAGTAGGGGATAGATGCAGCGCTCGCCTCCCGAAGGCGCCATCGATGTTGCGCCTCCTGTTGCCCTACCGGGGGAACATCGCAATCGGTGCTATGTCAGACTTGATCGTAGGACTGGTGCCATGCTGCCAACGATCGCATCGAAAACATTGGCCGAACCAACCGTACGACGAGAGGCATGTTCTGGGGAGCAGGTGCTTTACATCGAGCGCCTGATCTCGAAGCTCCGCGATGCCGGTCCGAGAGTGGTCCTGCAGCATCGCGATGCGGATCTCACAGGCGAGGCGTTTCTCACCACGATCTTCCGCTATGCCCGGGCACTGCGCAACATCGCTATCGGTCCCGAGACCCTGGTGGCCTTGCTCGCTCCGAACCATCCTGACGCGCTCGCGATCCGGTACGCCGCCAACCTGCTCGGAGCGGCGGCCACCTTCCTCTCGATTCCGACGTCGGACGCGGCACGGACTGAACTACTCCGTCAGATCGCCCCTGACGTGCTCGTCGTCTTCCCCACGACGGCCGCATCGGTTTCAGGCAGCTGCGAGGCGACGGTCGTCGCCGTGGGGCGGACCGGTGACCCCGCGTTGAGCAGGCTCGACGAACTCGCCGCCGTTCAGGCGGACACGCCGGTTCCCTGTCAGGCTTGTCCTGATGACCTTGCGGTCGTCGTGTCCTCGGGCGGCAGCACGGGGGGCCCGAAGGGTAGTTGGCGGAGCTTCGCGGCCTACACGGCCATGGTCGGTGTGCCGAGCCCCACAGATCGGCGGCAACTCGTCAACGGGCGACTTGCCTATCTGTCCCAGGTTCTGGTCGACATCACGCTGCTCGGCGGTGGCTGCATTGTTTTGCAGGATACCTTCGATCCTGCCACCACCCTTGCCACGATCGAGCAGGAGCACATCACCGACCTCTTCCTCGTCGAGCCGCAGCTCTTCGAACTGATGGACCATCCGGACCTGATGCGTCGGGATCTCTCGTCGCTTCGCAGCCTCACGCATATCGGAGCCTCGGCTCCGCCGACGCTGCGCCGGCGCGCGCGAGAGCGCCTCGGACCCGTCCTCGCCCACACCTACGGCGCCAGCGAGATGGGCCTCGTCAGCCTCCTGCCGCCGGGTGCCTACGATCCGGCGGATTTGGACGCGTTGACCTGCGCGGGCCGTGTCCTACCGACTGTCGAGATCAGGTTTCGGACTGGCGACGGCAGCTTGGTGGATCCTCACGAAGGCGGCTCCATCGAAGTTCGATCACCGGCCATGGCAGGCGGCTATCTGAACCGGCCCGACCTCGAAGCAGCGGCCTTCCGCGAGGGTTGGTATCGCTCTGGGGACCTCGGACGGCTCGACGCGGAGGGCCGCCTCCAGATCCTGGGACGTGCCGTGGACGTTCTTGCGGTCGGCGACCTGAGACTCACCCCGATGATGATCGAGGACGTTCTCTGTCAGGAGCCCTCCGTTCGATACGCCGTCGTTGTCACCGACCACACCGCGAAGACGTGGCTTGCGGCTTCGGAAGGGTGGCCTGGCTCTGCCGTAGACGTCGCCCGGTGCATCGAGGCCGTCGCGGCCATGTACGGTCCCGACGTGGCTTCCAGGCTCAGGGTGCATCCCATCGCGCGTGTACCCTGCACCGAGCAGGGGAAGCCGGATCGGGAGGCGATCCGTCGGCTGGAAGGCCTCACACCCGCCGAAGCTTGAGAGTTGTGTCCAAGGGCTGTCCACGAACTGGAAACTCGAAGCGCCTCGTCACCTGTCACCAACCCGGAAGCAAGGTCGTCCCTATGCGCATCACTCTGGTTGCGGTCGCGTTCATCGCCGTCTCGACGAGCGCGGCTCCTGCAAACGAGCCTCCGATTCAGGGGCCGGCGGATGCGGCCTGCCGTGAGCAGGCCCGGGCGCAGGTCTTCACGGCCCCCAATCCGAACCGCCTGAGCCTCTGGGACCTCGGGTCTCAGATCTGGCACACCTGCATGGCGTCCTATCATGCGGGCGGGCCCAACCCTGGCCGTCAGGAGCAACGCTTCTGATCCGTCGCCGCGCCGAGTGGGTCATGCTCGGGCCAGCCCGACACTTCTGGACGCAGGCTTTCCGGCGGGGAGGTCTCCTCCGTCGCAGAGCGGATGCGGGCGGGCTCTCGCGACACATCCTGCCGAGCGCCGCGACCATGATCGGCGTGTGCACGACTCTGATCGGCCTGGTGAAGATACTCGAGGCGCGCATCGGCCCGAGCCATGTCGACGAGTACGCCGCCCTGACGGCGCTCCTCTTCCTTGCGAGCTCGGCCGCATCCTACCTCTCGATGCGCTGGTCGTCCGAGACGGTCGTGTCGGTACGGCTTGAGGATGTGGCCGACAGCTGCTTCGTTCTCGGCCTGCTGTGCCTGTGCCTGATCTCGCTCCTGTTCGCCTACGAGGCGGTCTGATGTGACGTCGGCTTTCGCACAGGGCACACCATGCTGCCAGCCGCGCCAGGAGAGTGCATTGTCCATCCTGGGCCAGTTGTGAGGTCCCTGCACCCCGCAAACCGATTTCTCCCAGTCGCAAGGAGGTGACATGACCCATTCCCCAGCGCCATCTCGCCTCGCCGTCCACGGCATCATCGCGCCGGGCTTCGGTGCGGCATTGCTCCTCTGCGGTGCGCCTTTTCTCGCTCCGGAAGTGCAGGCTGCCCTGTATCCCGTCCGGCGCATCATCTTCACCTGCCCGGCCGGGCAGACCCTGACAGTCGAGTTCGTCACGTCCGATTTCAGCGCGCCGGCCACCGTCCATCCACCCGAGGGACCCGCTATTGCTCTGCCGGCGCTGCCGAGCGGTGACGGTTTCCGGTACGGCGACGCCGACCACGACCTTCGCGGCAGGGGGAGCCGGGTGACCTGGACGGAGAGAGACAAGCCTCCACTCACCTGCAAGGAGGCTCACTCCGACCAGTGACGCCATGAAAGCAGAGTTCGCCACTTCACCATTTGGGTCCCTGGCATCCCCGACGCCGGCGCGGGACCGATGAGAGGTCGTGCGGTCACGCTCCTGATCGTGGGCTTGGTCATCGTGGGGTCAGCGGCGGCCGCCGCAATCATCCACCTCCTCCTGGGATTGCTCACCCTCGACATCGCGGTGCCCGCCAACCAGGACGGCCGGCGCGCCGCGTCGGCGCTCGCCCAGGTCTTCGCGGCCGAGCACCCGCGCGTCCGGATACGAACTCAGCAGGTTCCCGATCTCGCAGCCGCAGCGGCCACACTCGACGCGGGCGGCAACGGCCTCGCCATCGTGCGCAGCGACGCCGCCGGCCAGAACAGCCAGACGCTGGCCATTCTGCGCCGGGATGCCGTGATCTTTATCGCGCTGGACGCGCGGATCGTGGGCGTACGCTCCCTGCGTGGGCATACGGTCGGCCTGCTCGACGGCAGTCCGCTCGACACCAAGCTTCTGGACCTCATCCTGCAACACTATGCCATGCCCCCGGACGCCGTCCGCCGTCGGGTGCTTACCCTCGATCAGGTCCCGGAGGCTGTGCGGCGGCGCGAAGTCGACGCGCTTTTCGTGGTGGCGCCTGCCGCGAGCGCATCTTGGCTCACACTCTTCGCAGCACTGCGCAAGGGCGGCAAGGGGCGGCCGAAATCGTTTGAGATCGACGAGGCCGCGGGCATCGCCAAGGAGCACCCGACCTTGGAGACGCTCGACGTCCCAAAAGGCACTTTCCAGGGCTCTCTGCCGTCGCCGGCCGATGACGTCACCACGCTGTCCGTGAGCTACCGCCTGGCCGCCTCGGCTGCGATGCCGGACTGGCTCGCCGGCGAGATCACGCGCGAGGTGCTGACGAGCAAGTCCAGGCTCGCGACCCTCGACGGTGACCTCGCTGGCATCGAAGCGCCCGATCCCGACGACAAGACGCAGGCCCTTCCAATCCATACAGGCACCGCCGCCTACCTGTCGGGAAGCCTGCCGAGCCTGTCCGACCAGATGCAGGGTGCGGTCTACTGGCTTGGGCTGGTCGCGAGCGGCCTGGCCTCGCTGTGTGCGGCGGGAGCCGCCCTGTACCAGCGCATCCGCCCGCGGCAGCCTTCGACCCGAGTGATGCGCTTGCTGGAGATCTGGATCGCGGTGCCCGCCTCGGATGCAGAAGAACTCGGGATTCTCGAAGGCGAGGCAGACGGGCTCGCGGCAGCAGCGATCCGCGCCGAGGCGCTCGGGCGGGTGGAAAGCACCGAGATGCGCCTCGTCACCCTTCTGGTGTCGCACGTGCGAGAGGCGGTGCGGCGGAGGCACCAGGCCATCGGAAACATGCGCACGAACGGGGCTGATGCGGGCGACCGATCGATGGCCCGGAACGATGCTGCCCCGGACGTATAGCGCACGGGCGCTCATCGAACAGCCAAGGCGGACCCGCCCCGAGAACGAGGAATGAGAGATGCGTGAGATTGATCGCCAGCCGGACTCAAAGACAGAGCTGCCTCTCCTAACCGCGCCTCCGCAACCCGAAGAATTGAGTTCAAGGCTTGCGAGAGATCATTTGCCCCCTCGGCTTTGCGCCGGACGTCCGCTCTCCCAACCCTCAAGCCTCGTAGCGGGCATTCCGCAAACGGCCACCATCAGTCGCTTTGGCCGCTCATCAGAATGCCCGTAAGCGGACCTTACGAAGGTCTGCAAGGGGTCAGGGGTTCGCCCGCCGCTTGTTCGGCTGTGCGCCGATTTTGTTGGAAGACTCGGGCTTGGGTGGAGGCAGCACCTCCGACTGGGCTGACCGGAGAAGGGTCTCCTATCGTGCCGTTCAGAACTGGCCACATTTGCGGGACTAAATAGCCAATGAGAGTTGGAATTTCTACGAAGCTTTGCCTTGTATGACACCGGAGGCGCTGCCTTGGAGTTTTTCAACAAAATCGACCTAAAGCGGGTGCTGAAGTCGAGATTGGACCTGGTGATTGGATAGCAAGAAACGGGATGCGGCGTGTCGCATGGTGCTTTAAGGCGCGCTCAGGAGGTGTGCGCATGAAGGACTTTCGATGCGTTGCGATTGCAACAGAGACGGCTGATCGCTTTCGGCTAACCGGAGTAGACGATCAAGGCAATAAAGTTCGAAGGGTCATGGCAACTGCGAGTGGTGGTTTCCCATGCAGGCACTGTCTGCAACTGGCTCGGCCAGGTGAGGGTATCCTACTAGGGTCCTACAGTTTGCCGCTGCCGCTCGGCATTTATTGGACACCAAGCCCGATTTTTTTTGCATGAGGCAGATTGTTCACGTAGTGAGACCACCAACGAAGTCGTTCCCATTGTGCGAGCAAACCCACTTGTGTCAGTTAGAGCATATGATGCCGATCATCAATGCATCTATGATCTTGGGCAAGTTTGTTCGGGTGAAGACGTCGACGATCCCCTCCAGCGGGCGTTCAATGACTCGAGGACTATGTTCGTGAACATCCACACTGCACGGCCGGGCTGCTTGTTATCGCTTGTGGAACGAGTGCACGCCTGAGGGTGAACGTTCGCTGCTCGTGCTGTCCAGCGGCGCCTCGGTCAGCCGGAAGGGAGCCTCGGCCACGGGCGCCGCCGCGCTCGCCGGCGCTGCGGCCGTGGCCGGGCCGGACTGCCAGCGCCACGCGGCGAGTGCGGCCACGGCGCAAACCGCCAGGATCGCGATCTGGATCGGACGACCGAGGCGGCCGGGCGTCGGGTCTGAGCCGTGCGATGCGGTCGTTCGGTCTGTCGTACCCGGTTCGGTCGCGCGACAAGGCCCCGAGGCCCGCCGCCGGGGGAACTGCCGTCCCACAATCCTTGAGCGCGTAGATGGTTCTGCAGAAATCGCAATTAATGCGCGCGGTTTGGACAGATTGAACTTTTATGACATTTGTATTACAGAAACAAATCACCACGGCCGCATGTTGATGCGACGGGCCGGACTACGGACCTTTCTGGCCTCATGATCTCCGACACCATCGAGGCTCCCATGCCTGATCGGCCGACGCGAGACGTGCAGCGCATGATCGCCGACCATCAGGCCGCCCGTGCGGCCGCAACGGAAGCCGAGCACGGCTACGGCATGGCGAAGGAGCCTGGGATGTCGAACAAGCCCCTGCCGATCAGCGGCGAGACGGATGGGATCAACCTGTCCCAGATCGGGGACGGGCCGGATGCCGTGCTGAAGCGCGAGACCGATATCTGAGCGCGATCGACAGCCGCATCCGCGGCAACCGGCACCGTGCTCTGCGATGCCCGGCTCACGACGGGCCGGCCGGAAGAGGAGACGAAGCCGCTCCGGCCGACCCGCGACCCCGAAACCCTCGGTTGAGACCTGGGCGGGACGCGGACGAGTTTGCACACGGCATGCCACGGCCTCGTGACAGCGCGGCTTGCCGTGGGCGGACCGGCAACATGGAAGCAAAGACTGTAACACCTCGTGCCGGATCACGCTCGACTTCGTCTCGCGACCATCGTGCCGGCTATAGAGGCGCGTCCGATCTGAATCGTCGCACCTGCGGGACATCCCGATATTTGGAGGTTCTCCTTGATGTCGGCGGTACCGCATCTCGGTGCCGCCGCGAAGCAAGCGAGAGGACGACGATGAACAACGACGCTCTCAGGACGCTCGTGGCGCAGGGGCTCGCCGCCATGAAGAACGGTGGCAAGGTCGCGGCGGCGGCCACAGGCGAGATCCGGAACGACGCGCGCCATCGCGACCTCAAGGCGGCGCTGGAGCAGGGCAACCAGACGTCGCAGGACTGGGCGCAGCGCATCGACCAGGCCCTGCAGGAGGCCGGCGGCAGCGGCGAGCAGAAGAACCCGGTGCTGGAGGGCCTCTACGAAGTCAGCCGCCAGATTCGGCAGCAGGCGCCCGACGACGCCTCCCGCGACCTCGGCATCGTCGCCAACGGGCAACTGGCGCTGCACTACTGGATCGCGGCTTTCGGGACGATCCGCACCTACGCCGAGCAGCTCGGCCTGAGCGGGATCGCGCAGGCGATGCAGACCTCCCTGGATGAGGCCAAGGCGGCCGACGAACGGCACAACCAGATCGCCGCCACGATCCATGGACGCCTGAGCGACCGACCAACCCTTGGGTTCCCTCGACGCGCGGCATGCGGCTCCAACGCATGCTGCGCGAAGCCGATGTGATCCATCGGGTAAGCCGACACCGCTCGATACGCTTGAGCCGGCGCTAGGCCGCCTCAAAGCGATGACCGGTGCCTTTTCGTCTCTGCGGATGCGACCACCAAAGCGGCGAGGCCGACGGCGGCGACGTCCTCGGCAAGACCCCGGGCTCGTCCTGTCGATGTCCGCGAGTCCCCGCCTCGTGCGCCCCGCCCGAGGAGCGTGCCGGCGACCGCGCCGGCTACGCCGGCCAGGGCGCCGTACTCGGGCGATGCACGTTGGCCGGACAAGGCCCAGCCTCCGACCGCCCCGGTGGCGAGCCTGAGCGCGAAGGAGGGCGGGATGCGGCGGTCGGGGGCGAACGGCATCTTGTCGCCGGCCATCTCGGCCGCGGCGGCTGTCGTGGCGAGCGCCCGCGCGCCCGGCCCGGTGGGGATCAGGTCGCCGCGCGTCCGGCCCTGCGATGCCGCCCACGTCAGCGCGGCGCAGGCGGACATGCTGCGCATCCCCGCCACGAACCCGATGCCGAACGAGGCTCCGTATCCCCGCATGTTCGCCGCCCCTTGCCCGAGATGCCCCGACCGGAGGGCAAAGCGGCTGCGTCGGCTGGTGTTCCGCGCGGGCGACGCCGGGCGTCATCAAGGACGGAGGCGGGACGCCCTCCGACCGGGCGCGGTCGCAAGCCTGACCCGCGACCGCCGGCTTGTGCCGATTGGGGGCGTTCCCCGTCCGGTCACGGCCCGCCTTGTCATGCGACTGCGCGAACGCTGCAGAACGAAGCACGCCTACGCAGCAAGCTTCGGGGCCGCAGCGGAAACGTCTACTCGGATCGGCCTCGATCCCATGTGCAGGGATGACGGCCCCACGAGGGGCGGTAGGACAGCCACGGAGTAGCAAGTCGCAGGCAGCATTGCATTCCGACCGGAACAGCAGCCCCACGAAGGGCGTCGGATTGCACGGCGTACCGTGTGCCCCCGGCCTGCAGCGGAGAGCTCGTCCGAAGGTCCCTCCACCAAGTGCCGTGGGCCACTGGATCATGGAGACCGGAAGCCGGCCCGGACCGGGAATTGTGGCCCCATGAAGTCTCCCTCGTCGGACGGTTTCGCCGTCGGGCACGGCTTGCCTGGGATCGCGGATTCAAGGCCGAGACCGTGGACAAAGGGAATTGCAGCCCCATGAACCCCGCTCGGCCGAACGGCCGGAGGGGTCAGACCGGTTCGTTCAGGGGGCCGGTTCCGGTTCGGACGTGCCGGGCTCCACATGGGCATCCTCCGCAGGAGCCTCTTGGTCGGTCCGGACCGCAAGGTCGGCCACCTCGGGGCGGCGCGCCTCGTGCTACGTCGGCAGCGCCGCAGAACCCGGAAGGTCGAACATCTCGTAGAAGCGCGTGTCCGCCGTCCATGTCATCGCGCTGATCCCAGGCGCCGTGCCTGACCTCGCAATCGTCGGCGCGGCCCCGATGCTGCCGGCGGTCACCCCGGCAGGCGCTTCATCGCGACGATTCCATCGCGCAGTGCCGGTTGTTCGGTGCGGAAGGAGCGCTCGGCTTGCTGGTGGGGGCCGCCTTCCCGGCAGATCAGCCATGCGTACCACCCTGTCGGACGGAAAAGCCAAGACACTCGCGACCCAAACCCAGGCCTGCGAATGTGGCGTGGTTCCGGACCGGTATGTTGCCGCAGTGACGGTCGGGCATCGGCGGTCTCATGAGCCGGAACATGGCCCTCGGGACACAAGCCGGCGGGTTGCCGCATAGCTGTCCCGAGAAGCCGCCTGCTTCAGCGGGCAGGGTTGTGACGGTCCTGAGATGCCACCGACCCTGTACGGATGCGGCCACGAAGCCCTCGAGGAGGACGCGCTTCGTCGGCGAGTGAGCTTCGATATAATCGACGATGTCGTACGCTCCCGCGCACATCGGTCCCATGCTCCTCACCCTGTCCGCCAGCGTCGTCCTCGTGATCGTCACCATCCTGGTGCTCTACGAGACCCTGCGGCTCACCTCGGAGCACCTCGCCGAGCTGCCGGTGCCGCCGCGTTGGCGCATCGTCGCCGTGGTGCTCGCCGCCTTCGCCGGTCACACGGTCGCGGTTTGGACTTACGCGGGCGCCTACTGGCTGCTCGTGCTCCGGCTCAGGCTCGGAGCGTTCGCCGGTGTGCCGGTCGAGACCTTCGAGGACTGCCTCTTCGTCTCGGTGGTTGCTTACACCTCCCTGGGCTACGGCGACCACGTGCCCCTCGGCCACGCCCGCCTCCTGACCGGCGTCGAGGCGCTCAACGGTCTCGTTCTGATCGGCTGGTCGGCCTCGTTCACCTACTTGGCCATAGAACGTCACTGGTCGATGCATGGCAAGGACCGGACGCGTCGGGCCGATCGCCGGCCTGACGAGGAATCAGGCCGCGAACGCCTCTTCCCCCCGACAAAGGATTCCTGATCGCGCGACTTGTGGCTTGCGCTGGATCAAGGTGTCCGGTCTCGACCCGCCCCATGATCCGTCCTGCAAACGCCGGCGGGGGTTGCGCCCGTCGCAGGAGGAGATTGAGATGAGCTACGCACTCACCCAGCCTGTGCATTGGCAAGGTCGGCAGTGGGCCGTCACCGGGTATGGCATCGAAGCCCTCGACGGGAGGTACCACGTCCCGTTCTCCGAGATCCAGGACGTCGAAGATGGACGCCCGTCGTGGATTGACGGTCTCTGCCGCCGCTACGGGACGGACCGCGATGACTTGATGGCGGCTTTGACTGCGGCGCGCGCGATCCTTCGTCGATCCGTCGAAACCGCGCTGAGCGCGGCAGCCTGAGCGCATCGCCGCAACGCGCTGCCGTCCCGGGCGACACCAGGGGCCGGCAATCGGAGACCATCCCTGCCGATCGTGCCCGGACGGCCCCCATCCGCGACGCGATTTGCGGCATGAGCGGCATCGTCCCCGGGGCGAACTCCGACACGCGACTTCGACCACGGGTGCCGGACCCAGGCATGGTCGGCACCTGAAGGCGTGACATCGCGTGGGATGCGTACCTTGGGCGCGGCAAGGATTATCACGTGGACCCCCTGCCGCAGCGATCGGGATCGCTTGGTTGACGCATCGTCCGATGGTTTCGCCCGCACGGGAACCGGACGCGGCGCGCCCACCGGCACCCTCGCCCACCGTGCAGAGAGCCAACGTTGAGGTATCAGAATTTGTAGGTGACGCCAGTGCCGACGATCCAAGGGTCGATATCGACGCGGCCCCGGATCGCCCCCGCGTTGAGCTTCACCTTGGTATCGAGGAAGAGCTTCTTGACGTCGACGTTCACGCCCCAGTGCTCGTCGAGCATGTAGTCGAAGCCGGCCTGTAGGGCCGGCGCGACGCTGTCCGTGAGGCGGAAGCCGGTGAAGCCACCCCGTTGCCGCTCGCCGAAGAAGATCGTGTAGTTCACGCCCGCGCCGACGTAGGGCTTGAACGCGCCGAAATCGGTGAAGTGGTACTGGAAGGTGAGCGTCGGCGGCAGGAGCCAGGTGCTGCCTATGCGCGTCCCGGCCAGCGTGCCGGAGCCCTCGATGCCGTGCCTAGTGACGCCTAGGATGAGCTCGGCCGCGAAGTTTCGAGTGAAGAAATAGGAGATGTCGAGTTCCGGGACGACGGCATCCGTGACGGACACCGCTGCACCGGCTACGGGGGCACCCGCGGCCGACAGGCGGGCACCGGGTTCGGGAAGAATGCCGAGAGCGCGCACGCGTACCAGCCAAGGCGAGCGAAGCGCGAGGACCGGTTCGGGCGCGGGTGCGCTCGCGAAGGCAGGGAGATCGGCGGCGAGCACGCCGGGGGAGCCGAATAGGGGAATCGCGGTTGCGGCGAGGGCGATGGTTCTCTTGCGCATGGTTTCGATCCAGGTGGCCGCGGCAGGCCGACGCGCCCACTCGCGGATTTTGGCCGAAACCGTCGTTGATCGAGATCAAACGGCGAAGCTTCGTCGGACCCCGGGGGTTCATCTCGGCAACGTTGGGGAACGACGCGTCGGTTTCCGTCGCGCGTAGCGGCCGGCTTTCTCGCCTCCTGACAACCTGCCGGTGTTGTGCATGGGGCGCGGTGACGTCGTGGAGGGATCGGGGCGCCCGCCCCTCCCACCGACGTTCCGCTACGATCGAAAGCTCGGTTTCTTCGGAATCCGGTATCCCGGCTCGAACAATGGCTATGGATGGCCGATCCGTCAGCGACTTGGCTCAAGGCCGCGGTTGCCGGGACCGACCATATAGACCGGACGAGGTGCCGCAACGTCTGACGCGGACGCCGAGGCAAGACGCGGCGTGACGGGAGAGGCGTGGGTCAGGTAGAGCCTCCGGCCTGTCGACCATGTCTCCTAGGGTGTGGACCGAACCAAGCCGTAGCAAGGTTTATGGTTTTATGATTCAGGGCCGCCGTTTGCAACGTGGAGGCGGCGATGGCGAACCTGTTCTGGCTCTCGGATGAGCACCCAGCGCTCCTCCGGCGCCTTCTCGCGCGCTCCAAGAGGCGGTTGGCGAACCGGGGCCCACTGATGTCGGTAGCAGGCATGTCACTAGAGCATGGGTCGTCCGGAATATGTTTGCCGACGAAACTATTCGCTTCGGAAACCGCGGGTCGGAGCATAGGTGCCGCTCCGTGGCTGCACGAATGGGATGCTAGCCGGTTAGAAGACATTCGTTTTTTTGTTTGACTGGGCCTATATTTAACTGTCTACTTCCTTCACTTAGAGGGGTTTGATACTTGGTGCATCAGGTTATTGGCTTCTTTGCAATCTCGCTTACCTTTGTATTTCTTCTGAGCGGCTGGGGAGCCCCGAGGTCTATCACCTATCTTTGCGGGATTCTCGGGCTCGTCGGAACGGTGCTCATGGCCGCATCCATTGGCAGCCGCAGGGTAGAGCCGCGCGGACTCGGAGGTCCGGACCAACCGCTACAGATGCCACCCACCGAGGGCTTCGTCGCACCGCTAAACCGTAGTCGTGGTAGCCGAACAGGGGTCGAGGCATTCTTTCCGTAGAAGGCAGACCAAGGCGCGGAAGTCTCGGCGTGCCGCTGGTTCTCGCCGCAGGAGGAGGCACGCGCGCAAGCGGAGGATAACCTGTGCCGCCGGCAACGCCTGCTCGGCGGCTTGATGTTCCGCGCCCGAGAGCCCGCGAACCTCGGCTCCCCGCACGATGACATCGTTGAAGCGGTTGGACGGTTTCTCAAAACGGGCGGCCCCTGCGCTCCAGTCATGCGGGGCACTGAGGGCGGCGAGCAGGCGCCAACCTAGCTCTGGTCGAGCGTGGTCGAGCTCGCCGGACGCCACGAGATCGGATACCTACAGCACTGCCGGCGTTACGCCATCCCAGAAGCGGCCTAGGCTCCCGGCTCGGCGAGTGTCGTGGCTTCCCGAAGGAAGGGGTGGCGCTTGGCGCCGAGCAAGGCCTGCGGGACGTTCGCTTACCGCCGGATTCCCGGCCTGGAGAGTACAGCCCGGAACCGTCGAGGGTCACGCACCGCTACTACGGCATGGATACGCTCGACGACACCATGCGCTCGATCCTCGCCCTCGCGGCAACCTACAGGCCGGGCACCATCATCAAGGCCGAGCAGGTCGTGGACGCCTACCTCGACGAGTTCCAGGGCTACCGGGCGCGTCGGGCCGCGATGGACGCACTGCTTCACGAACTCGCCCTGCCCTCGCATCGCGCGCGCAATAGGGGCGGCCTGTTCGAGCTGATCGGACTGCACCTGAAGCGACGGCACCGTGACATGGCCCGCTGGTTTCAGTGACCGCCGAGCGCTCGGGAGCCGGTCGCCGTCGTTGCTCGCCGCCCGTTGCACCGAGAACTGGCCGCGCCCGACGGGCGTCGCCTCCGCAGCAGCGCCGGGTGCACGTGCCAGAGCCCGACGAGCAAGGCGAGAGACGCGATGGCCGCAGACGCGGCGGAGACCACGGCGCTTGAGAAGGCCGCACGCGCCACCGAGAGGTCGAGCTGAGGTTCGTGCAAGCCGGGAGAACCGCCCTCTCCTCTCAGGAGCCGATTTGGGTATCCGGGTTCGCCACGCGCGGGCGGAAGGGGCAGCGCCACTCCTCGCCGACGACCCGGCCGCTGTACTGGCGCGCCTCGGACGCCTCGCCGTGGCGCGCCAGCATCGGGTTCACCGAGCCGGCCAGCGCCTCGTCCCGCTGCAGGATAGACGAGCGCAACTTCTCGTAGCGGCCCGCCTCGCGCAGCTGCTCGAACTGAGCGTGCAGGTTGAACACCAAGGCGGGTGAGGAGAACCGGCGCGCCGGCCGGCTTGCGTTCGGGTGCAGGCCGACCACGAAGAACGCCTCGCCGGCGAAGCTCAGCGAGAAGTGCGGGCTGTCCGGCTCCTGGGCCACCCGTCCGTCCCAGGGATGCCCGAGCCAGGCGTCCTTGTCGGAGAGCGACTGCACCCGGTCCCAGAGGTAACGCTCGAAACCTTCCTCATCGAGGTCACCCGGTCCCTCGAAGATGACGGCGAAGCTCTGGAACAGGTCCGGCCGCCTCCGATAGCGCGCCGCGAAAGCCATCAGCGCCGGGTAGATGCGCATGTCGTCCCAGGCCGAGGTGATGTCGCGGGCGACCAGGACGCGCATCTGGCCCTTGGTCAGGGCCGACTTGGCGCCGACGCACGGGAAGCCGGCGTCGCGGATGAAGGCGCGGAAGGCTTCGGCCTGCGGATGGCGGGTGTCGTCTCGGGGCAATTGCATCGGAACTTGTCACGCACGTCGCACGGATGACCACGAAACCGCGCCAAGTGGCGCGGCCTCGGGCAACGACGCCGCCCTTGCCGCGTTCCGCGTCGCGGCCGGCCGGAGCGGCTTACCCACAACCTGCGGGTCGCCGCGACGGGCGCGGCCTGCACTCACTGGCTCTTGCCGCCCTTCTTGCCGAGCTCGGCCTGGGCCGACGACGAGGTGCGGGGATTGGACTTGCCCTCGTGGCTCGCCTTGGCGTTCGCCTTCTTGGCCGTCGCGCTGCCGTGGCCCTTCTTCTCACTCATGCTCGCCTCCTACGGTTCCAACGGCAAGCCAGAGAGGTCCCCCTCGTTCCGACCCACCCGCGCGACCGCACGCGGATTCCTCTCGAACCGGTCCGCCTGGGACGATGCGGCGCAGCCCTGGCCGCCGTCCGCGGCAACCCGGCACGCCGTCGTCGGTTAAGCAGCGTACGCCCGGTCGCCATCGGGGATGCAGGCCGGGCGGATGACGGCCGTGGGTGGAGAGTGCGTTGCCGGGCTTGGACGAGACGAGGGTCGGGCGGGTCGACCTCAGGCTGCTGCGTGCCGCGGTCGAGGCGTCCGGCGAGGCCATCCTGATTACCTCCGCCGAGCTCGACGAGCCGGGCCCGCGCATCGAGTACGCCAACCCGGCCTTCAGCCGCATGACCGGCTACGAGTTCGACGAGGTCGTCGGGCGCTCGCCGCGTCTCCTGCAAGGCCCGGAGACGGACCGCGCGACCCTCGTCCGGGTGCGTGCGGCCCTGGAGGCCGGCGAGGCCGTGCGCGACGAGGTGCTCAACTATCGCAAGGACGGCTCTACCTACCGGGTCGAGTGGGTGATCACGCCGGTGTGCGATGGGGACGGGCGCATCGCGCACTGGGTGTCGACCCAGCGCGACGTCACCGAACGGCGCGCCTACGAGGACCGGCAGGCGCTCATGGTGCGCGAGTTGCACCACCGGGTGAAGAACACGCTCGCCACCGTCCAGGCCGTGCTGAACGCGACCGTGCGGTCCTCGCTCACCATCCCGGAGTTCACCCGTGCCCTGTCGGGCCGCATCGCCTCGCTGGCGCGCACACACGCGCTGATCACCGAGGATGTCGCTCAGGCCGCCTCGTTCGACGGCCTGCTGCGGGCCGAGTTGAGCCCCTACGACGAGCGTGGGCGCTTGTCGCTGGACGGGCCTCGGGTCGCGCTGCCGTCGGAGGCCGCGGTGCCGGTGGGCATGGCCCTGCACGAGCTGACCACGAACGCGCTACGGCACGGCTCGCTCGCCGACCCGAACGGACGGCTGCAGGTGACCTGGTGGGTCGAGGAGGGCTCGGCCGGCCGCGCTCTGCGGTGGGACTGGACGGAGCACGACGGGCCGCCCGCCCCGTACCCCACGCGCGAGGGCTTCGGCCACCGCCTCCTGAACAAGGTCCTGGCCACGCAGACGGGCGCTGAGGTGGACGTGGACTTCGCCGCGGACGGCCTGCGGGTGTCCGTCCGCATGCCCCTCCCGCCGTCACACCCTTAAGGAGCGTCGGGCGCGACCGGGAGGCTCAGCCCTTCCTACGGCCCTTCTCGTGCCTGTCGATCTCCGCGCGGCAGGCAGGTGAGAGGTTCGCCATGTTCTTGCGGAAGCAGGCTTGGACCTCGTCGCCGTCCGGAGGAAGGTCGCCGCAGTAAGTCGTGTAGTCGCCGCCGCAGCGCTGTTTCAAGGCGTCTCGACCGCCTTCGGCAAGGGCAGTGGTCCAGCTTAGGCCGAAAACGGTCAGGGCGGAGAGGGCGCATCGCGGAAACGAGCGGGCCATGCAACATCCTTGTACGCACGGGAAGTAGCTCGCAAACGCGCGAGCCATCGTGCAGTTCATCGCGGGCTAGCTGCCGAAGACTATTTCCAATCCCCGTCGCGGGATGCGCCTGATCTGCATAAGTTTCGGAGCTCCATTGCACGCTTTGAGCCAAACCCTGGCGCGGCTTTCCCGTTTCATCATCCGGCCGGTCGGCTCGCTGAGCTCCCCGCCGCTCAACCTCCCGCCGCCCTGGACGCGGCGCGTGCCGCCTTCTCGCGGGCACGCAACTCGGCTTCGTCGGCGGCTTCCCTGACATCGTCCAGGCGCTCCGCCCTGGCGCGGGTCTCGCAACGTCGGCGGAGGTCGTCGAGCTCCGCCTCGGTCAGGTGTTCGATGCCGATGTAGCGGTTCTGGGCCGCGCTCGCCCGGATGAGTTCATCGAGCTTGGCCTGGATGGCCGCCCCGTCCCGGTTCTGCGAGTTCTGGATCAGGAACACCATCAGGAAGGTCACGATGGTGGTGCCCGTGTTGATGATGAGCTGCCAAGTCTCCGAGTAGCCGAAGAACGGGCCGCTCACCGCCCAGCCCGCGACGACGGCCGCGCCCGTCGCGAAGGCGAGCGGGTGGCCGGCCCACTTGGCGACCTTGCCGGCGAAGGCGGTGAACGCGCGCGAAGCGGACATGAACGAGGCTCCTGCCCAGGGGGCCGCCCGGGACCGATATCAGGCAAGAAACGCCCAGCTTCCGGGCACGGCTCCTTCGCGAGGTAGACCGGCAAGCCTGGCATGAGCTGATCGCAGGGCCGGTGGTCAGTGACCATCGGGGCGGATCTCATCTCACCTGAAGGCATGCTGCGAGCGCTTGCTGCCTGATGGGGGTGGGGGCCGCTCACGAGGCGCCGGAATACCGCACCGCAGGCGCTTACGCTGTCGGCAGTCTCGGGCAGTGAGACCGAAGCAGATGCCCATTGCATCCGGCTGGGACGAGGATGCGCGGCCTGGACGGCAGGCCCCATCCGGATGCCGGCGCCTGGGGCTTGTCTCTGAGTGTTACCGCATCCTTCAGGCCGGGAGCGATGCCATTCCGGTGATCCGCGACGCGTGCAGGGTACCGTGGACGAGCGACCAAGGCAGTCGGCGTAGGCCGCTTCACGTCGTAGATCGGGCGCCGCGCTCGGCCTCCGTCGTACCGGGCACGATGCCCTTCCGTATCACGTGTTCGACGAAGGCGTCGGTCCAAGCATCGAAGCAGGCCATCGCCGCCGCCTCGCGGGCCATATCGTCGGACTGGTCGTCGGCATAAGGCTGACCGATGCCGACGGAGGCGTGACGCCAGAGTTCATCCGGCACCTCGATGCCGCTGTAGCGGCACTGCCAGACGAGCCCCTGGTAGGCTTGGCGCTCTTCTCCCTGGTAGGGCTCCTGGGCAGGATCGAACCATGCCTTGTGCTTGAGGATGCGCGGTCGACGGTCCGCGTCGAGCTCGTTGCCACCCTCGTTGCCGTAACAGAAGAAGGCGGCGGTTCGGCCTTCGAGGTGGTTCTTCGTCAACTCCTTCCAGAGCGGGGACTTTTCCAGCGCCTGCGCCTTCAACGTGCTCTTCTTGTCGATGAGGTCCGGCCGCGGGTTGCCGCCGCTCATGCAAACGAGACGGTCAAACATCGCCTTCAGATTGGTGGTGGGGCCGTACCACCAGACCGGGCCGATGACCGCCCAGGCGTCGGCCCGGGCGAGCCGCTGGTAGAGCTTCTCGTTCCACATCAGGTCGGGTTGGTGGTCGCTGTTCGGCCCGTAGCAGTTGCACGGCCAAACGCAGAGCGCCATCGAGGTGCCGACGCAGCCATTGCAGCCCTGGATCTTGGGCTTGCCGTGCTCGTTGCCGATGTCCACGGCGTCGGTCTGCCAGCGGGCCGGCAGCCGACCGAGCATCCGGTGCATCAGGAAGCGTGCCTTGCCGTCGAGGCCGGGACAGCCGTCGAGGCGGCGAGCGGAGCCGGCAATCAGGAGCACCTGCAGCGGCCGCTCCTCCAGCGTCAGAGCGTCGACCTCGGCTTCCAGCTTGTCCAACTCAGGGCAGTCCCGTCTCGGGCGGCGAGACCATCCCGCGGCAAGGCTCAAACCTAACCTCGCACGGTTGGTTCCTGGACCTAATCCAGGGCGCGCGTCGCTCGCGTGCGTTTGCGCCGGGGGTGTGGCGATGCGGCAGCATCCGAGGCGGCACCTGTCGGATACGCTATGTGCCTCTTCCGGACACAGGCATGCGGATCTTCTCTCATTCGGCTTCGCCGTGGCCTCTCGCGGCGACCCTCCTCGGGATCTCCTTGGCCACCTCCACACCCATCCTTGCCGAGCCGAGTGCGGCGCGCGGCGACCAGGAGGAGGCCGGGGCGAAGAAGAAGGGCGACGAGCCCGACAAGATCGACACCGAGAACCTGTTCGGCTTCACCGAGGGCACCGACGTCGGCAAGAAGGGCGAGCAGGAGATCCTAGTCGACACCATCGGCCGCTTCAGCAAGCGCCGCGACGGCCCCGGCCGCTCGGGCTACGGCGCCGCTCAGCCCATCGTCAGCTACCAGTACGACCTAACCGACAACTTCAGCATCGAGCCGGGCCTCTGGTTCGACGCGCGCGACAGCCGCAACATCGCGGGCGTTCCGGACAAGTCCTTCGGCACCTTCAACGGCGGCTCGCTGGAGCTGAAGTACCAGTTCTTCAAGCGCACCGCCGAGCGACCGTTCAGCCTCGCCCTTCAGGCCGAGCCGCAATACGCCCGCATCACGCCCATCGAGGGCCAGGGCGCCGACGTGTACAGCTTCGAGACCCGCCTCATCGCCGACGCCCGGCTCGTGCCGGACCGGCTCTGGGGTGGCATCAACCTGATCTACGACCCGCAGGTCGCGCGCCTGAAGGGCTCGGGCGAGGTCGACCGATCCTCGACGCTGTCTGTCTCGGGCACGCTGATGGCGAAGGTGGCGGGCGACCTCTACCTCGGGCCGGAGGCCCGGTACATGCGCGCCTACGAGGGCGCGTTCCTGAACCGCTTCGAAGGGCATGCGGTGTTCGTCGGACCCGTGCTGCACTACCAAGTCATGGAGAAGGGCTACCTCACCCTGGCCTACTCGACGCAGGTGTTTGGGCACGACCGCGACCCGGATTTCGCGGACCGGGCGTTCAACCTCAACCAGTTCTCACGCCACAACCTGCGCGTCCGTTTCGGCATCGAGTTCTGAGGAGACCGCCTAAGTGCCGGTTCGATCTTCGGACAGACGCGGCGAACGCCTACCAGCACGCCGCGTCCGCCGCTCCGGGTCAGACTTGGCACACGGTCAGGCCGCCACGTGCTCCAGGCTCTCGGCGAGCTGGCTCGCGATCTCGTCGCCCTTGTAGATCTCCGCAACCGCCTGCTTCAACTTCTGCTCGTCCTCGGAGCGGCCGAGGGCCTTGGCGTAGGCCGCCGCCGAACCGAATCCGGCCAGGCCGTAGTGCGACATGCGCTGGTACTGGGCGATGATCACCACGTCGCGCAGCTTGGCGTCGCTCGGTGCCTCCTCGATGCCGTGCTTTTTGGCCTCCGTGACCAAGCCTTCCATGCCCTTGCAATACTCGGGCTCGGACTCGCCGCCGTTCTGCTGGATCAGGTTCTTGAGGATGTCGGTGTGCTTCTGGATGCCGCCGATGGAGTGCTCCAGCATCTGCTTGAGCTTCGGGTCGCCGGCGTGACCGCCAAGTTCCTTCACGGTCTTGATCATCTGGTCGTTGGCCGACCAAAGATCCTTCATCTCGTCGAGATAGACTTCCTTGAGGCTGCTCGGTGCTGACATCGATGGCTCCCATTGGTCGCCTCCTGGCAACACGACCTCGCGCGCGATGTTCCTGCTCGGTTTGCCGCGTCGGGCCCATACCGACGGGCTGTCCGCTTCGACTTCTGTCCGCGGCGCCCGCTAGCGCCCTCCGACCCGGAAGCGTGTAGTCTGACCGGATGGAAGCAGGGGAAACCGAGCTCGAAATGGTCAGGCGGCATGTCCGGCAGGGGGCCGAGCATGTGGCCAAGCAGCGCGCGCTCGTGATCCGGCTCCGCGCGTCCGGTCTGCCGGTCGAGGAGGCCGAGGCGCTCCTCGGCACCTTCGAGGATTTCCAGCGCCAGCACGAGGCGCATCTCGCCAAGGCTGAGGGAAAGGCGGGTCAGCCGGGCTAGGCGGCTGCGATCCGGGCGCCGACGCCCGGCGCCGGTACCCCTTTCAGACGTCTCGTCTCGGCCTGAGCTCCACCACCTTGCCGGGCTCCCTTGGCTCGGACGCGGACACCCCGAGCACCTCGGCGACCTTGCGGGCGAGCTGCTCGCGCTTGAACGGCTTGCCGATGAGTTGCACGCCGTCGTCGAGGCGCCCGTGGTGCACGATGGAGTTCTCGGTGTAGCCCGACATGAACAGCACCCGCACCTCCGGCCGGACAGCTCGCACGCGCTCGGAGAGCTCCCGGCCGCGCACACGCCCGGGAAGCACCACGTCGGTCAGCAGCAGGTCGATGGCGCTCGTGTTCTGCCCGAAGACGCGCAGCGCCTCCTCGCCATCGGCAGCCTCCAGCACGCGGTAGCCCAGGTCGGAGAGAATCGCGCAGGCGATCTCGCGCACAGCCGCCTCGTCCTCGACTACCAGAACCGTGCCCGAGCCACGCGGCAGCTCGACCGGCGAACCGGTGCGCTGTTGGGCGGTAGCCGCCCTGACCGCGCGTGGCAGGTACAGCTTCACCGTTGTGCCCTCGCCGGCCTCCGAGTAGATCTTCACGTGCCCGCCCGACTGCTTGACGAAGCCGAACACCATCGCGAGGCCTAGCCCCGTGCCCTTGCCGTCGGGCTTGGTCGTGAAGAACGGCTCGAACACGCGCGCGACCACCTCCGGCGTCATGCCGTGTCCGGTGTCGGAGACCGCCACCATGGCGTAGTCGCCGGGCACGACCTCGGCGTGGTGCCGCGCGTACTCCTCGTCGAGCACCTTGTTGCCGAGCTCGATGGTGAGCCGACCGCCGCCTGGCATCGCATCGCGCGCGTTCAAAGCGAGGTTCAGAACCGCGCTCTCTAACTGCGCCGGGTCGGCCATGGCTGGCCACAAACCGGCGGTCTCGACGTAGCGCACCTCGATGTGCTCGCCCAGCGTCCGGCGGAGCAGCGGGATCAGGTCCGGCATGGTCGCCGCAAGGTCGATGGCGGCGGGCGCCAGCGGCTGCTTGCGGGCGAAGGCGAGGAGCTGGCCGGTCAGCGTCGCTCCGCGCTGGGCCGCCCAGGACGCGCGCTCGACCCGCTGCTGCAGCTTAGCGTCGCCGTCGAGCTTGGCCCGGACGAACTCCAGGTTCCCGAGGATGACCTGCAGAAGGTTGTTGAAGTCGTGCGCGATGCCGCCGGTGAGCTGCCCGATGGCCTGCATCTTCTGGGCCTCGCGCAGCACGCCCTCGGCCTGGGCGCGCTTGGTCATGTCGGAGATGGTCAGCACGAAGCCGCCGTCCGGCATCGGGGTCCGGCGGATCTCCAGGTGGTGCCCGTCGGCCCGCTCGCGCTCGTAGGTTACCGCCTCGCGCGGGTTGCGGCTGCCGTGCCGGATCTGGTCCTCGGTCTCCAGCGCCGGACGGCCCGGCTCGCCCGTGTGCTCGACGAAGGCGGCATAGGTGGTGCTTGGCCGGAGCATCGCCTCCGGCAGGTCGAGCAGGACCTGGAAGCACTCGTTCCAGCTCGCGAGCTTGCGGTCGGGCCCGAACACCGCGACGCCCTGGCTGAGGCTGTCCAGCGTGGTGCGCAGGCGCAGCGCCAGGTCGCGCTGCTCGGCCTCCGTCTTGTGAGAGCGCGACCACGCCTGGTTCAGAAGGCGCGCCGCCCAGAGCAAGGTCAAGACGGCCAGCGCCGAGCCACCGATGACGAGCCAGCGCACCCACCGGGCGCGGGCGTCGTTCTGGGCGAGGCGCGCGTCGAGCAGCCGCTGCTCGTCGACGAGCATGGCGGCGAGCACGTTCTCCGCCATGCGCATGTCGTTGCGGCCGGTGTCGGCGTTGACGATGCGCAAGGCCGTCTCCAGGCCGCTGTCGCGACGCGCCTGCACGGTCTGGGCGAGCTCCTCCAACTTGTGCTGCAGGAGCGGCGCCAGCGCCCGCAGGCGCTCCTGCTGGGCGCCGTTGTCGGCGGTCAGCTTCTGGAGTTCGCCCTGGAGCAGGCCGATGCGGTCGCGCGCCGTGTTGTAGGGTCCGAGGTACTCGTCCCGGCCGGTGAGCAGGTAGCCGCGCTGGCCGCGCTCGGCGTCGCGCAGGGCGATGGCGAGGTCCTTCGTGGTTCCGAGCACCCGGTAGCTGTGCTGCGACCACTCGCGTGCGGCGCGCGACGCGTTGAGCCGCTCCCAGGTCACCGCGCCGACGAGCGCCAGGATGACCACGAGCACGCCGAAGACCAGCAGGTTGGCGCGCGTGACGAGGTAGCGGGTCATCGTGCTCCGGGTGGGCGAACGGCGGGAAGAGGCGGCTTGCGCGCCAGGAGGTGGATCACGCGCGCTTGCGTCCGAACCGTGGAGGCTTCGCACGCGATTGCGGGATTGTTGGGGCCGCGGCCTCGAGCCCTACGTCCGCTTCGTCGCGTTGCGTGCACGGGCAAGCAGGCTTTTGCGCACCTCCGGGTCCTCGATGCGGATGAACGCCTGCAGCAGCGCGGATGCTTCGGCCAGGCTGGCCGAGCTTCCCATCATCGGAACCTCCGCGCCACCGCCTTGCTTCAGCAGGGTCGTGGCGACCCCGAGGGCGTCGGCGATTTGGTCCAGCGTCCGTTGGGCCTTGGCCGGAAACTCGATCCCGTTGGCTTCATCGCCATCCAAGGAGGAAGCGCCGTCCATCGTCTTGTTCGTGTCATCGGGGTCGGAACAGGTCACGTGCGCTTCCCGCAGCTGTGCTTGGCGAAGGTGTTGCCGATGCCGTCGAAGGGCAGGAGCCGATGCGCGCGAGACGCCACGCTCGCGCCCGGGATGCAGCGTCTAGGCCGCTGCCTCGCCCCGCCGCTCCTGCATGGAGGCGAGCGGCGCTTCCAGGCGACAGACGAGCCCCGTCGGCGCGTAGGTGAGCCGGACCTCGCCACCGACATCGGCCGCGAAGCTGCGCTCGATCAGGCGCGAGCCGAAGCCGCGTCGGACGGGTGGGCTCAGAATCGGCGGTCCGCCTTGCTCGGACCAGGTCAGGCAGAAGCGGGGCGCGTCGGCCGCGTGCACCACGTGCCAGCGCAGGTCGACCACGCCGCCCTCGTTCGACAGCGACCCGTACTTGGCGGCGTTCGTGGCGAGCTCGTGCAGCGCCAGCGCCAGCGAGAGCGCGGCCTTGGCGGACAGGAGTACGTTGGGCCCGCTGATCCGGATGCGCGAGGGATCGACCTGGCGGTGCACGCAGAGCGCGCCCTCGGCCACCTCTCCGATGGGCGCCTCCGTCCAGCTTGCCTGGGTCAGGATGTCGTGGGCGCGACCGAGCGAGATCAGGCGCGCGGCGAACGCCTCCCGCATCTCGGCGACGTCGCTCGCCCCGCGCAGGGTCTGGCTGGCGATGGCCTGCACCAGGGCGAGCGTGTTCTTGACCCGATGCTCCAGCTCGCCGGTGAGCAGACGCTGGTGTTCCTCGGCCCGCTTGCGCTCGCTGATGTCGAGCATGGCGCCAATCATGCGGACCGCCCGGCCGCCCTCGTCCCGGATGAGGTAGCCACGGTCGAGGATGTCGGCGTAGGAGCCGTCGGCGCGCAGGAAGCGGTACTCGTCGGTCCAGACCGTGCCCGTGCCGTCGATGACCGCGTGGATGGAGGCGTTGATGCGGGCGCGGTCGTCGGGGTGGATGTGGCCGATCCACCAGTCCCCGGTCGGTTCTACGGTCTCGGGCCGGTGGCCGTGGGCGGTCTGAAGTGCCTCGCTCCAGAGCACGTGGTTGGTGGCGAGGTTCCAGTCCCAGATCGCGTCGTTGGTGGCGCGCGAGACCAGCCGGTAGCGTTCCTCGGTCTCGCGCAGCGCCTGCTCGGCGCGTCGGCTCTCGGTGACGTCGCGCGCGAAGCCGATGAGGCGCACCGGCCGCCCGTCCGCGAACAGGGTCTGGCCCTTGGCGGACACCCAGCGCTCGGTCCCGTCTTCCGGGGCCACCGTGCGGTACGTGACGTCGTAGATGCCGTCGCCGGCCGGATCGACCGCGGCGCGCACCGCCTCGTCAGCCCGCTCCCGGTCGTCCGGGTGCACGCGGGCTAGGTGCACGGAGAGGTCGACGGCGGTGTCCGGCGGCAACCCGTAGAGGGCGAGGATACGGGCGTCCCACTTCAGCTCGTCCGAGACGAGGTCGTAGTCGAACACGCCGGTCCCAGTCGCCTCGACGGCGAGCCGCAGCTGCTCGCGGGCTTGGCGCAGGTCGTCCTCGGCCTGACGCCGGTCGTGGATGTCGATGGCGATGCCGATCCAGCTCTCGACGGTGCCGGCCTCGCCGCGCACGGGCCTGCCGCGCGCCAGGAACCAGCGGTACGCACCGTCCGAAGCCCGGCGGAACGGGATCTCGACCTCGTAGGGCCCCTCGGTCGCGACCGCATGCCTCCAGACGCCGAGCACCCGCTCGCGGTGGTCGGGATGGATCGCGCCGGCCCAGCCGTCGCCGCTCGTGTCGCCCGGGGTGAGCCCTGTGTACGCATACCAGGTCGGGTTGCAGTAGGTGATCTCGCCGGCCGCGTCGCCGAACCAGACCACCTGCGGGCTGACCTCGACGAGCGAGCGGAAGCGCAGCTCGCTCGCGTTGCGCTCCGCGGCTTCCGCGCGCTGCCGGGTGCGGTCGCGCAGGATCTTGACGAAACCCTGGACCGTGCCGTCCGCGGCCTTCAGCGGCATGAGCTCGCCATTGGCCCAGAACCGCTCGCCGCCCTTGCGCAGATGCCAACGCTCGTCGGGCGCGAAACCCTGCTCCAGCGCCAGCGCCATCTCGGCCTCGGGGCACCCTGCCTCACGGTCCTCGGGCGTGAAGAACACGTGGGCGGGGTCGCCCAGCATCTCCTCCTCGCGCCAGCCGAGGATGCGCTCGGCTCCTGCGCTCCAGCGGGTGACGCGGCCGGCCCGGTCCATCGCGATGATGGCGTAGTCCGTCGCGCTCTCCAGGATGCGCTCGTGCAGCTCTCTCTGAACCTGCTCGGCGCGGGCGCTGCGGCGCGCCTCCAGCAGCGCCATGCTTTGGCGCGCCAAACGTCGGAGGCTGGCCTGCTGCCTCTCCGTGAGCTCGCGCGGCCGGGTGTCGAGCACGCAGACCGTGCCGACCGGGTACCCGTCCTCGGTCCTGAGCAGGGCGCCCGCGTAGAAGCGCAAGCCCGGTTCGCCGGTCACGAGCGGGTTGTCGGTGAAGCGCGGATCCCGCGCCGCGTCGGGCACGTAGAGGAAGTCGCTCTGCAGGATGGCTTGGCGGCAGAACGAAGTCTCTAGCGGGGTCTCGCGCACCCCGAGGCCCACCTCGGCCTTGAAGAACTGCCGCCCGTGCCCGATGAAATTCACTACCGCGATGGGCGTGCCGCAGATCTCGGCCGCCAACTCGGCGATGTCGTCGAACTCCCGCTCGCGCGGCGTGCCGAGGATGTCGTAGCCGGCAAGCGCCCGCAGGCGCGCGAATTCGTTGGTCGTTTGGCTGGGCCGCCCCATGGCAGGGTCACGTCCGAGGCCCGCTTTCCGTTCCATTTCGGTTCCGCCCTCTCAGACGGCCTGGGACATCTGCTTGTCGCCTGCCGGCGCGGGTCTCAGGGACACCAGCGTGCCGGACGAGTTATACACCGCGCCCAGCACGGTCTCGAAGTGGCGCTTGACCGCGCCGTGGCACTCGCAGGCCGCCGCCTCCACCGCGGAGCGGCTCTGGATGATGATGCGCCCGCGCCGGACCTGGATCAGTCCCTGCTGCTGCAGGGTCCGCAGCGTGCGCGTCAGGTAGGAGCGCTGCACGCCGAGCAACTCGGCCAGCACCTCGTGGGTGACCGGCAGGACGTCGCTGCCGAGCCGGTCCTGCAGGCCGAGCAGCCAGCGGGCGCAGCGCGCCTCGATGGTGTGGCTGGCGTTGCAGGCCACCGACTGCAGAACCTGGGCGAGCAGGCAGTCGGAGTATCGGGTGATCATGTTGCGCAGGCCCGGCGAGGTCTGCTTGACCTGCTGCAGCACCGCCGCCTCGACGCGCAGCACCGAGCCGGGGATCTGCACCACGGCCCGGCTGAAGGCCGGCAGGGAGCCCTGGCTCACCACGCCGCCGACCGCGCCCTCGCGCCCGACGGTCGCCGTCTCCACGGCGCGTCCGTCCCGCAGCCCGATGACGAGGGCGGCCACGCACTGGCCGAGCGGAAAGGTAATGTGGCCGACGTCCTCGCCCGCCTCGAACAGCACGTCGCCGCGCCGGTACTCCCGCAGCTCCAGGTGCGGCTTGAGCAAGGCCTGGTCGGGCAGGCGCAGGGCGCCGAGGAGCAGGTTGCCGCTGAGGGGAGCGTCGACGTCGGAAGACATGGGTCAGAAGCGGCAGGTTCGGGTCTGAAGGGCTCGTCGGCAAGCTCTACCGCGGCGCTTGTCGCGATGTCTGTTCATATGTGCACAAAAGAGCGCAAGGCCGGCGAACTTCATCGGCTTACGGCGCGCCCGGCGCCGCCTGCGTTAACCCATGCAACCATCGGCGCCCGAAGGGTTTCTAGGTTCGTACGAACCCACCCCAACAGCACCTGCGTCGCGATGCCCCGCTACTACCTCGACTTCCAGGACGGTGAGATGTGGCTGAAGGACGAGGAGGGCCAGGACTACGAGAACCTGCAGGCCGCGCGCGACGCGGCGATTGCGGCCCTGCCCGACATCGGCCGGGAGGCGCCGCCCGCGGATGGGCGCCGGGCGTTCGTGGCCTACGTCCGCGACGAGGGCGGCGCACGGCTTTGCACCATACGGCTGGATCTCGCCGCCGAGTGTGATCCCCGCGGCCAAGCCTCGGACCGATAGAGGCCGAGCGCCGCCCAAGCCGGCTCCATGTCGTCGGGTCGTCCACGGGATCGGACGGACGGCTTCCACTCGACATCGCGGACCGCCTGCAGCCTGGAGCAACCCCATGGTGCCCGGCGGCCGACGGTACGGGGAGGCGCGCGTATATGCCGACACGCTGAGCCGTATCCTTAGACCGGGCCGCTCAAGAGGTGGGAACTTCGCTGGGCCCGCCGGGAAAGCCCGCTTCCTGGCGAACCTGATACCTTGGACGCCGTTGGACTCGGGAGCCCGCCGGCGAGGTTCGAGGACCTCCGACCGGGCGGGAGCGTGTCGGTCAGGAGGCGAGTGCCTTGGAAGTCTGCGGCGAAGCAGGATCTGCCGATCCGGATCTCAAGGTGCTCCTTGCCGCGGTCGAGGCGTCCGGCGAGGCCATCCTCGTCACCTCCGCCGACCTCGACGATCCGGGTCCGCGCATCGAGTACGTCAACCCCGCCTTCACCCGCATGACCGGCTACGCGGCCCACGAAATCCTGGGCCGGACGCCGCGCCTGCTCCAAGGCCCCGGCACCGAGCGCGCAGTGCTCGATCGCATGCGCGCGGCGCTCGCGGCCGGCGAGACCTTTCAGGCCGAGACCCTGAACTACCGCAAGGACGGCTCCGCCTACGTCGTGGAATGGCTCATTGCGCCTGTCCGGCAGGCGGACGGGCGGATCACGCGCTGGGTCGCGGCCCAACGCGACGTCACCGAGCGGCGCAAGGCCGAGGACCGCCGGAACCTGATGGTCGCCGAACTGCACCACCGCGTGAGGAACACGCTGGCGACCGTGCAGGCCGTGCTCGAAGCCACGCTGGATTCGACCGTCGACCCGGACGAGTTCCGCCAAGCCTTCGGTGACCGTATCGCATCGCTGGCCAAGACCCACACCCTGATCACCGCGGACGAGGAACAGGCCGTGCCGTTCGAGGGGCTGCTGCGCTCGGAGCTGGAAGCGTATGCCGGGCCCGGATGGTCACGCGTGTCGTTGCGCGGCCCTCCGGTCCCCCTCGCCTCGGAACAGGCGGTACCCCTCGGGATGGTGTTGCACGAACTGACCGTCAACGCGATCCGGCACGGTTCGTTGAGGGACCCGAACGGACACCTTGAGGTCCGTTGGTCGGTGGAGGAAGGCCCGACCGGGCTCGTCCTGCATTGGACATGGGACGAGCACGACGGACCGCCGGTCGCACTGCCGACGCGGGAGGGCTTCGGCATGGAGTTGCTGCAGCGGCTTCTCACCTTTCGGATCGGGGCAAGGGTCGACATCGCCTTCGACCCCGACGGCCTCAAGGTGACTGCCGCGGTGCCCCTGGGCGAAGCCACGTCCCGAGCCTGACGGGGCGGCAGCCATCCGACTACAGGGACGGCGCCGACCTTGCCTTCAGCACCGCGGAGGGTGGCGGGCGCCGACGAGACGGCCCGCCTCCATCGACGGGTCGCCGTCCCGGACGCCGTCGGCGCAACGGGTTCGGTTCCTGCCGCACGCCTTCGCCTCGTAGAGCGCCCCGTCGGCCCTACGATAGAGGTCGCCCATGTCGAGCCCGACGCCGGCATCGACCGCCAAGCCGATGCTGACCGTGACCGAGCCTGCGCCGAGGCCGGCCGATGCGACCGTCAGCGCCGCGACGGCCCGGTGGATGGCCCGCGCGACGCGCAGGGCGCCATCCTCGTCCGTGTCCGGCAAGAGGACGGCAAACTCCTCGCCGCCGATGCGCGCCGCGAGGTCGCCCGGGCGACGTACGCTCGCCGATAGGCAGCGGCCCAGCCCCCTTAGCACCTCGTCGCCGACTGCGTGGCCGTAGCGGTCGTTCCAGCGCTTGAAGTGGTCGGCGTCGACGATGAGCAGCGACAGCGGCCTGGCCGTGCGCCCGGCGCCCTTCCGGGCGCGCACGAACTCCTCCTCGAAGCGGCGCCGGTTGGCCAACCCGGTCAGGCCGTCCGTGCGCGCCAGGTGGGTAAGCTCGGCTTGCATGGCGGCGCGGCGCCGGAGTTCGCGGCCGAACAGCAGCGAGAGGAAGGCCGTCAGGCCGCACAGGACGAGCACGAGCGTGCCGATGACCGCTGCCTTCGCTCGCCAGCCCGCCTCGATGTCGGCGGTCGCGAGGGCGACGTTGAGCACCAGCGGCAAGTCGCCGACCTGGGTGAAGGCGTAGTGCCGTTCGACCCCGTCGCGCACCGAGGTGCCGACGAAGGTCCCGGACCGCTCGGCCACGAATCGCCGGAAGGTCGGAGCACCGACGATGCTCACTCCGACGTCCACCTCCTCGTAGGGGTGGCGCATGATGCGTGTGCCGTCACGCAGGTAGAGGTTTATGGCGCCGTCCCGCCCGAGGCCGAGCTGGTCGAACAGGCGCGAGAAGTAGCTGAGCTTGAGGGTCCCGAGCGCCACTCCGCCGAAGGACCCGTCCGGCTTGTCGATGCGGCGGCTGAAGGGGAGCATGCGCTCGCCGGTCAAGCGGGAGACGAGCGGCCGCCCGACGTGGAGGCCGAGGCCGGCCTGCTCCCGGTGGACGCGGAAGTACTCGCGGTCGGCGTAGTTGCCCTTGCGCGGCGGCAGGGCGCCGGAATCGGCCGCGATGTCGCCGTGCTCGTCGAGGACCAGCGTGACGCCCACGTCGCGGGCCGTGCCCGCGCGGTCAAACAGCACGAGCTGGCGCATCTCGGAACTGACGGCGTCGAGGCCCGGCGTGCGAAGGTTGTCGACGATGGCCTGCAGCGAGAGGTCGATGATCTCGACGTTGCGGGCGATGTCGCGCTCGATGACCTGGAGCAGGTTCTTCGAGGTCTGCTCGGCCTTGTCCCAGGCGTCGCGCCGCAGGTCGAGCAGCATCAGCCCGGAGAGGACGAGCATGCCGACGGGGGCCAGCACGCCCAATACGATCCAGGTTTGGGCGGAGCGGAGGCGTCGCGCGAGCAGGCGTGGCAGGGCCATCGACGGACACTCCCAAGCGTTGTCGTTGCTTGGTTTCTAACGCCCCAACCCTTTACCGGTACTTTGCGCCGACACGGTTCCGGGTCCATTGACACAGTCTTGGCTAACGCCGCGTTCGCGCGATAGCGAGTATCTTCGGCTATCGAGAGGAACGGGGTGGAAGCCCCGCCGCCCGCCTCACTGTCGCGATCGACCGTCCGGGTTGATCCGGAGCCCGCCGCATGACCCGGAGCACGAGGCCGGGTTGCCGGCGGTGGCCGAGGCGCGACGCCGCGGGGCCTGGCATCGCTGCGGGGCCCTCGGCTTCGAACGGGGCGTCCGCGCGCGGGCGACGAACGCCAAGCTTCGCCGCTTTGCCTTCCCGATGGGCCCGAGCCACGTCCCCGCCTGTCGCAGACGTGCGAGCACGTCCGCCTCGGACACGGCCGGATCCTTTCACGGGTTCGGCCACGCCTCAGGGGTGAGGAATGAGAGCAAGTCCTAGTCCACCCCCTCCGAGCGCGGGGATCCATCGCGGCGCGCCAATTCGGCTCGACCAAACCGCGTCGGCCGATCTCGGCGGCCGCGGCGCAGGCGTCCGGCAGGGCGAACGCCAGGTTGCCGCTCGTCGTCGAGTAGGCCGCCCGGACCGTCACGAGCGCGACCTCGCGCAGGCCGAGCCGGCGCTCCAGCATCGCCTGAGCGAGGTGCGGTTCCAGGCGTTCAGCCTGTGGTTCAGCCCTCGCGCCTTGCCGCCGGAGCGGGGGTTGCCGAGCCCCTCCTTCGTCTCGACGGACCCGACGCCGTGCGCCGCGCTGAGCCGTAGCGCCAAGGCCGGCGACCTCCGGCGACAGGCGGAAGTGCCGGTTCCCGAGCTTGTCCCCGACGTCCAGGAAGACGAGCGGGCGCTGTCGCAGCGCGCCGACCGCCGGCTGAGATCAGGCCCTTGCGGCGGCGCTCCAGGTTCTTCCGGCCGCCGAAGACCATCTTCCCGTCCAGGCGCTGGTTGCGGAGCTTGATGACCTCCCGGGCGGCGCAGTGCCGGATTCAGGCGTCGACGGCGTAGGGCTGCGACGGGGAATACGCGAGGCGCGCCTTGAGGAGGTCGCGTAGCTCCTCCTTCGTGCGATCGGAGGCGTTGGCGTAAGCCGAGCGCGGGGCGGTGGACTGGGTCGTGCGCCAGGCGGCGAGGACCTCGTGGCCGACGTCGTGTGGTACCGGAAGGCTTGCACGAGGCGAGATGCTCACGATCCGTGCCGATCAATCAAACCTCGGCCGGTATCGGGCGCGTGGGTTCGTCCCCGGTCCTTCCCGAGGCGTTAACGGGCTGCGCGTAATGCGCCGTCGCCCGATTCTTCCCGTTAGCTGTATCTTCCCCGTTCGGTGCCGCGGAAGCCCCTGCGCCCTGGCGACCGGCGCCGGGAGCCCGGGCGGGCGTCCCGGCGTTATCGGGCACCACCCTGCTCGGAGCCCTGGATGCTGAACCCGTTCTGTGCCGCGTTCCTCCTCGCCGTCGAGGCGCAGCGGGTCATCGAGTTGCGGCTGATGCGGATCGCCTGGGGCGGCGCGCAGGCGCAGGCGGAGATGGTGTCGATGGTCGGCGAGAAGGTCGTGGCCGCGATGGAGGCCGCCAACACGCTCATGACGGGCGGCTCGCACGACCAGGTCATCGCCCGCTACCGGGAACTGGTCGCGGACAACACGCGCCGCCTGACGGCCTGATGCTGCGGCTGGCGCCCGGAGGATGGACGCGGCCAAGCCGGTCAGGAGCCGCATCGTCGACATGCCGGACGGGCGCTTCGCCGTCATGGCGGTGCTCGCCTCCGGCAAGGTCTTCCGCCGCAAGCGGCTCGCGACCTTGGCCGAGGCCGAGGACGCCGTGGATTGCCTGCGCGCCGTCATGGCCGCGTGCGGGGCGCCGGTGGTCGTGGAAGCCTCGATCCGGGGCGGTGCATCGGTCAAGGTCCGGGTTGGCCAAGCCCTCGGGAGCGACGGGCCCTAGACCCTTCGAGACCGGCCTAGGATCTCGTGGAACGGGATCTCGAACAAAAGGCGCCCCGCCTCGTCGGCCACCACGAGAGCGTACCCGCATGGGTGCTCCCCGGTGCGCAGGAGATCGGCCGTCAAGCCGGGGATAGCGGCGCAAGCCTCAAGGTAGGCCGCCTCGGCGCTCGCGAGTTCAAGGCCGGTCTCGTCGGCCTCCAAGCGCCCTCGGGCGCGCACGTCGAAGTAGAACACCGGCATGAGTGCGCGCGTCCGCGTGCCCCCAGGGAAGCAACCCGCGTCGCGGCGTTTGGTCCCGCGCCGACCCGAACGCCGTCCGGGCGCGGGCCGAGGGCACTTGCTTTGCGCCCGCGAGCGCTCAGGCGCGCCCGTGGTGGAGCAGGCCGACCAGGTGACCTGATCCCCCGCGTGAGCGCGGGGGCTTCTCTCGGCCTGCATCGCGTGGTGCGCGATCGTGGCTGCCTTGGAAGCTCCTGCTTCCGGCCGCTGATGCGGCTCGATCCACGGGCTATCACCGCCGGTCCGGCGGCCGTGTTCTGCGATTGCGCGCGCGGATGTTGCGCGCGGCGTTGCTGTCACGATCGATCTCACTGTGAGGATCACCAAGAAGGATCCGGCTCAGGACCTGTTCGAGGTTCCAACCCGGTTCCGGCAAGGTCGCCCAAGGCAATCCCAACGCGATGCGCAGCCATGGCGGGGAGAGCCCTAGCCGCGCACCTGCTCCCTGGCGGCCACGTCCCCGACGAAGTCGAGGCAGCGCCTGCGCGCTTCCGGATCCGAGATTTTGACGAATGCCTGCAGCAGCGCCGAGGCTTCCGTCAGGACTGATGTTCCGCCCCCGTCCGGCGAATCTGCCTCGACCTGCTCCGAGATCAGCGCCGTCGTGACGTTCAGGGCGCGTGCGATCTCGTCGAGCACGCGCTGCGCGGAAGACGGCAGCCTATCCGCATCGTGAGCGTCGTCCGGAATATCAGGTTTGCGTCGGGTCATCCTCAATCCTCCCCCTCTCTCGAAGGCGCCTTCGCGTGGGTGCGCCATCGGTCAGCCTTGCATCACGAACGAGTCCGGGGTATCCCGACAAACCCGGAGCGAGACCGAACCGCCTACGACGATGGCTCCGGTCGGCACCGCGATCCCGGTGGTCGACGCCCGCCCTGGCTTCCTTCCGGACGGGAAAGCCGTTCCAGCCGGGGCGACGGTCACCGGCCGCGGTCCGAGCCGGGGACCTAGGCGGCAAGCGCCTCGGTGGTGGCTTGGTCGAGCCTACCTTTCCGGGCCGGCGTTCCAGGTCGTGTTTCGGCCTGCCCTCGACGACTTGCGCCGAAGCCCCGTCGGGCCGGATCCCGCAATGCTTGAAAATGGCGCCGATGCCCATGAGCGGGGCGAACGCGAGAATGGCCATATGGATGCCGAACCGCCCATCCACGGTGAGGCGGAGGCGAGGGAGCAGGGAAGAGCCGCGACGAGCAGGCGCGAGCCGGCATCTCCCTCCATCATGTACCTGGATGGTCGGATCGCGGCCATGGATCGCTCGATCGCCTTGTCCGGGGACGGGTTCCGCGACGCTTAGGAAGCAGATCAAGGCCACGCTTTGATCTGCATCAATCGTTGACATCCTCCCCGCCCTGAAGGGCGGGAATTCCTACCGTGTGTCAGGCCGCGAGGACCGACATCGCCTCGGCGGTTCCCCGGCCGACGCCCCTGCAGGCGAAGTGTCTCCACGGGCCAAGCGGGCGGGGCCCGCCCTTTCGACGTTGATCGCCGCCATGTCGTCGGCGTTGCCCGCGTGCCCGCACGCCACGCAGCGGGACACGGCCCGGCTCGGCCGGTTCGCCGCGTCGATGTGCCCGCACCCCGGGCAAGTCCGGCTGGTGTTGGCCGCCGGCATCCGGATGAGCCATCCGCCGCGCCAATCCTGCTTGTAGGCGAGCTGGCGCGCGAACCCGCCCCAGCCCTGATCCGGGATGTCCCTGTTCAGCCCAGACTTCTGCCGGACGTTCCGCCCTGGCTGTTCCACCGTCCTGGCCGCGCTCGCCGTCATGTTCCCGATCTTCAAATCCTCGATGCAGACCACCGCGTGGTTCTTGCTGATGGCGGCCGAGGCCTTGTGGATGACGTCGGAACGGCGTCGACCGCGGCAACGATCTGCTCGTCCGTGAACTCGGCGACCTTACGGAGAGCGAAGGTCGTGGACGGCGAATGGCCCTGCGGGCTCCGATCGAAGGCCCGAGCCCTCCAAGTGCTCGACCATCCCGAGTCAGTGATGCGCGCCATCGACGACGCCGCCGACGTAGGTTATCGAACAGATCTCAGCCGACCGCATACGATTTATCGCATGGCCGACGCAAAGGATAAGCGGGAACCAGTGATTTTGAAGACCGACAGGATTTCTTTGACTTCAGCCGAGCTGAATGCGTTGAGGACTTCTCTCAGACACGGGGAGACGCCGCTTGAATTCATAACTTCCGCTATCAACTCGGAGATTGCCCGGCGAGAGGGCAGGCCGCGCCGCGGCATGAAGGCCGTGCAGATCATGAAAGCGCCTCGCGGCGAGGCACGGCACGAGCTTAGGGAAGTCGAGATCATCGTCAGCCATCAGCCGGCGGAGTGAATCCGTTAAGCCCTTGAACACCCAGATCGGAATGCCCTGCAGCCTACCGCGCGTGTCCCGGTAGAAGGTCAGGTTCGTGACGTTGAGGGAGGGATGGTCGATGCGGTCGGCCAGCACCCGTGCGCCGTGGTGGTCGACTGGGATCGTGCCGGTCTGCGCTTCGTGGCGATCGATGCGCAATTGAAGTTGTTTCCATGCCTCGGAAAGCCTCCCCTACCGCCGCCTCTCCCTTTCGGCTCTCTAGCATCCTGTCGTCCACGTACTTTCCGCGGCCGCACGTCCTGGCCGCGCCCACCAACGCGCGAGAACATGTGGGCAACGCGCGCCGTTTCGTCTCCGCTGTGGATTACCGCAGCAGGTTGTCCGTTTGAGCGCCTGGGAGGCGGGCGTCCTATGTGCGGGCCGATGCGTCCCACCGCGCTTCCGGAACCCCGCCGAGCATGATCCAGCCGACCCGCATCAAGCCGCTCAACGACCTCCCCGCGCGGGAAGGCGCCCACGTCCTGTACTGGATGGGCTTGTCGCAGCGCGCCCGCTTCAACCCGGCCCTGGAGTACGCGGTCGAGGAGGCCAACCGGCTCGGGCTGCCGGTACTAGTCTGCTATGGCATCGCCGAAGGCTTCCCGGAGGTGAACGCCCGACACTGGGCCTTCCTCCTGGAAGGGATGGCCGAGGTCGGCCCAGCGCTCGCCAGGCGCGGCATCGCCTACGTCGCGCGTCGGCAGCCGCCGGTCGAGACCGCGCTGCTCTACGCGGCGGACGCCGCGCTCGTGGTCTGCGACCGCAACTACCTGAAGCCGGTGCGGCGCTTCTACGCCGATTTCGCCGCCCGAGCGCCCTGCCGGGTGGTGCAGGTCGAAGGAGAGGTTGTGGTGCCCGTCGAGACCGCCTCGCCCAAGCACGAGGTCGCGGCCCGCACCCTGCGGCCCAAGATCCGCCGGCTCCTGGCCGAGTACCTCGTGCCGCTGGAGGAACGGCCGGTCGCTCACCGTGCCGACCACCTCAGCTTCGAGAGCACGCTCGACCTCTCGAACGTGCCGAAGCTCGTGGCCAGCCTGAGGGCCGACCAGGGCGTGCGGCCGGTGCGCCGCTTCAAGGGCGGCACGTCCCACGCCGAGGCGACGCTGAGCCACTACCTCGATGCCCGCTTCAACCACTACGCCCAGGTGCGTGGCCGGCCGGAGGCAGGCGCGGCCTCGCACATGAGCCCCTACCTGCACTTCGGTCAGATCTCGCCCGTGGACATCGCGCTGAGGGTGCAGTCTGCAAGCACGGGCGGCGAGGACGACAAGACGGCCTACCTGGAGGAGCTCATCGTCCGGCGCGAGCTCGCGATGAACCACGTCTTCTACGAGCCGAACTACGACAGCTACGAGGCGGTCCCAGCGTGGGCGCGCAAGACGCTCGACGCGCACCGGGGCGACAAGCGGCCCTATCTCTACACGCCCGAGCAGTTCGAGCGCGGCGAGACGCACGACCGCTACTGGAACGCGGCGATGATGGAGATGCGCGAGACCGGCTACATGCACAACCACATGCGCATGTACTGGGGCAAGAAGATCCTGGAGTGGTCAGCCTCGCCCGAGGAGGCGTTCGAGACGGCGCTGCAGCTCAACAACAAGTTCTTCATCGACGGGCGCGACGCGAACTCCTTCACCAACGTGACGTGGCTCTTCGGCCTTCACGACCGGCCCTGGGGCCCGCGTCCGGTATACGGCAACGTACGCTCGCTCGGTGCCGCGACCCTCAAGAAGTTCGACGCCGACGGCTACGTGCGCGAGGTCGAGCGCCTCGCCGCCGCCGAGCGTGCCTGACCAGGCTCCTGGGGATCCGACTGCCTCGGGCGGCCCGGGGCCGCTGCCGCGCCGAGATCGAGCTTGAACTGGGCAATGGGCCGACTCACAACGGGATCACGACCGAACTGGACACCCACGGCATGGAAGGCGCGAGCGCGACATCCCCGGCACCGTTCCCGCAAGGCGGCGAGATGGCCGACCGCATCCGGGGACACGACTGGGCCGCGACCCCGCTCGGGCCCGTCGAGGCTTGGCCCGCGTCACTGGTCACCGCCGTCGGCATCGCGCTCGGCGGCGTTACCCCGATGGCGGTCTTCTGGGGACCCGACCTCGTCGTCCTCCACAACGATGCCTGGGCCGCGGTCGTCGGCGACAAGCATCCCGGGGCGCTGGGCCGGCCGGCGCGCGAGGTGTTCCCCGAGGCGTGGGACACCCTCGGGCCCCAGTTCGAAAGGGCGCTCTCCGGCGGGGGCGGCGTCGAGGTGCAGGACCAGCGCCTCGTCCTCGACCGCCGCGACGGGCCCGAGGACGCCTGGTTCACCTACGCCCTCAGCCCGGTCGCCGGACCCGACGGTACGATCGCCGGCGTCTTCAACGTGGCGCAGGAGACGACGAGGCGCGTTCGCGCCGCGGCCGGGCTGACCGCCAGCGAGGAGCGTTTCCGCAGCTTCGCCGAGAACTCCGCCGACGTGCTCTGGATCGCCGACCCCGCGGGCAACCGGCTGGAGTACCTGAGCCCCGCCTACGAGCGGGTCTGGGGTGACCGGCGCGAGCTCGTCATGGACGACCTCGGGCGCTGGGCCTCGCTCGTGCACCCCGAGGACCGGGAGCGCGCCTACGTGGCCATGCCGCGCCTCCTCGCAGGCGAGACGCTCACGGTTGAGTACCGCATCGTGCGTCCGGACGGGTGCGTCCGGTACATCCGTGACACCGGCTTCCCCATACGTGACGCCGGGGGCCGGCTCCGGCGCATCGGCGGCATCGCGCAGGACGTGACCGCCGAGCACGCCCGGGAGGAGGCGCTCCGCGCGAGCGAGGAGCAGTTCCGCGTCTTCGCCCAGGCCATGCCGAGCCACGTCTGGGCCGCCCGCCCCGACGGCCAGCTCTACTGGTTCAACGAGCAGGTTTACGCCTACAGCGGCGCGGCCGCCGGGACGCTCGACGGCACCGCCTGGACCGGCATCGTCCACCCGGACGAACGGGAGGAGGTCGAGCGAGCATGGCGGCGGTCCCACTCGACGGGCGGAGACTACGAGACCGAGTTCCGCATCCGCCGCGCAGACGGCGCCTACCGTTGGTTCCTGGTCCGCGGCAAGCCGGTGCGCGGCGGGAACGGCGCCGTCGCGCGGTGGGTCGGGACCTGTACCGACATCGACGACCGTAAGCGCGTCATGGCCGACCTCGTCCGCTTCAACGAGGCGTTGGAGGTGCGCATCGCCGAGCGCACGGCCGAGCACGACCGGGTCTGGCGCAACTCGCGCGACCTGCTCGTGGTGGTCGGCGTCGACGGCGTCTTCCGAGCGGTGAACCCGGCATGGCGGACGATTCTGGGCTACGAGCCGGCCGAGGTGGTGGGCCGGAGCTACCTGGAGTTCATCTGGCCCGAGGACCGTGTCGTCACGCGCACGGCCCTCGCCTACGCGGCCTCAAACGACGACCTGACCGCCTTCGAGAACCGATACCGGCATCGGGACGGCACGCCGCGCTGGATCTCCTGGCATACGGCAACCGAGGGCGACGTGGTCTACGCCTACGGGCGCGACGTCACCGCCGAGAAGGAGAGGGCCTCGGCGCTGGCCCAGGCCGAGGAGGCGCTGCGCCAGTCGCAGAAGCTGGAGGCCATCGGGCAATTGACCGGGGGCGTGGCCCACGACTTCAACAACCTGCTGACCATCATCCGCTCGTCCGTCGACTTCCTGCGCCGGCCCGACCTGGCCGAGGCGCGCAAGGCCCGCTACCTCGACGCGGTCTCCGACACGGTGGACCGCGCCGCCAAGCTCACCGGGCAGCTCCTCTCCTTCGCAAGGCGGCAGGCGCTCAAGCCCGAGGCGTTCGACGTTGCCGGGTGCCTGCGCGGCGTGGCCGAGATGCTCGACACCGTCACCGGCGCCCGTATCAGCGTCGTGCCCGAGCTCTCCGACGCCGCCTGCTTCGTGCGGGCCGACCGCAGCCAGTTCGAGACCGCGCTCGTCAACATGGCGGTGAACGCGCGCGACGCAATGGACGGTGAGGGCACGCTGACCCTGCGCCTGGCCTGCGGAGTCGGCAAGCCAGCCATCCGCGGACACGCCCCGGCATCCGGCCCCTTCGCCGCCGTGTCCCTGACCGACACCGGGTCCGGTATCCCGCCGGAGGTGGTCGGGCGCATCTTCGAGCCGTTCTTCACCACCAAGGACGTCGGCAAGGGAACCGGCCTCGGGCTGAGCCAGGTGTTCGGCTTCGCCAAGCAGTCGGGTGGCGACGTCGACGTCGTGAGCGCGCCCGGGCGCGGCTCGACCTTCACCCTCTACCTGCCCGAAACCTGGCCCTGCGCCTCCGGGGAGCCCCGTCCCACCGAGCCGGAAGCCGCCTCCGGCGGGACGGGCCAGCGCGTCCTGGTCGTCGAGGACAACGTCGAGGTCGGGCGCTTCGCCACCCAGATCCTGGAGGATCTCGGCTACGAGACGACGTGGGCGGCGAACGCCGATGAGGCGCTGGCGCTGCTTGGTCAGGACGGCTCCGGCTTCGACGCGGTGTTCTCGGACGTGGTGATGCCGGGCATGAACGGTGTCGAGCTCGCGCGCGAGATCCGGCGCCGCTTCCCTGGCCTGCCGGTGGTGCTGGCCTCCGGCTACAGCCACGTGCTCGCCCAAGAAGGCGGCCACGGCTTCGAGCTTCTGCACAAGCCTTACTCGGCCGGGCAGATCTCCCGCGTCCTGCAACGTGTCACCCGCCGTTCCCCTGCGCCGTGACTTAGTCAGCGGCGCGGGCTTGCCGCCACGGACGGGATGGCGAGCGCCGCGTGGGGGAGCGACTTCAGGGCGCCGCGATGAGCTCCTTGATGCGGGAGGCCAGCGCCTCCATCACGAAGGGCTTGGTCAGCACCGCCATCCCGGGCTCAAGGTGGCCGTTGCCCACCGCCGCGTTCTCGGCGTAGCCGGTGATGAACAGCACCTTGAGGTCTGGGCGGCCCACTCGTGCCGCGTCGGCCATCTGGCGCCCGTTCATGCCGCCCGGCAGGCCCACGTCGGTCACCAGCAGGTCGATGCGCACGTCGGATTGCAGCACCTTGAGCCCGGAGGCCGCGTCCGCCGCCTCGATGGCGGTGTAGCCCAGGTCCTCCAGCACCTCCGTGACCAGCATGCGGATGCTCGGCTCGTCATCCACGATGAGCACCGTCTCGCCCTGTTCGGCGCGCGGGGCGGACGCCAGATCCGGCAGGCTCTCGGTGCCTTCCGCGTCGCCGTAGTGGCGAGGCAGGTAGATGCACATTGTCGTGCCCTGGCCCACCTCCGAGTAGATGCGCACCTGACCGCCGGACTGGCGCGCGAACCCGTAGATCATCGACAGGCCGAGGCCAGTGCCCTGGCCGGTGGGCTTGGTGGTGAAGAAGGGGTCGAAAGCGCGCGCGATGACGTCCGGAGGCATCCCGGTGCCGGTGTCGGTGACGCACAGCGAGAGGTATTGCCCGGGCGGTAGCTCGCGGTCCTTGGCGGCGCGCTCGTCGAGCCACTTGTTGGCCGTCTCGATCGTGATGCGGCCGCCGTCCGGCATGGCGTCGCGGGCGTTGATGCAGAGGTTGAGCAGGGCGTTCTCAAGCTGCGGCGGGTCGACGAGCGCCGGCCAGAGACCGGCGGCGCCGACCACCTCGATATGGACGGACGGCCCCACGGTCCGGCGGATGAGCTCCTCCATGCCGTGGATGAGCGCGTTCACGTCCGTCGGCTTCGGGTCGAGCGTCTGCCGGCGCGAGAACGCGAGCAGACGATGGGTCAGGGCCGCCGCCCGCTTCGAGGCGCCCTGCGCGGCATTGATGTAGCGGTCGAGGTCGGTCAGCCGGCCCTGGCTCATCCGGGTTTGCAGGAGTTCGAGCGAGCCAGAGATGCCGGTGAGCAGGTTGTTGAAGTCGTGGGCGATGCCCCCGGTCAGTTGCCCGACCGCCTCCATCTTCTGCGACTGCCGGAGCGCCTCCTCGGTCCGCGTAAGCGCCTCGGCCGCCTCCCTCTCGGCCGTGACGTCGCGTCCGACCGCATGGATGAACGCCTCGTCCGGTACCGCCGTCCAGGACAGCCAGCGATAGCTGCCATCCTTGTGCCGATAGCGGTTCTCGAAGCGTAGCGTCCTGACGCCCTGCGCCAGCTTGCCGACCTCGGCGAGCGTCGCCGCCACGTCGTCCGGATGGACGAGGCTCATGAAGTCGCCCCCGAGCAGCTCGGCCTCGCTCCAGCCGAACAGCGTGGTCCAAGCCGGGTTCACGGCCTCGATGCGGGCCTTGAAGTCGGCGACGAGCATCACGTCGGTCGAGAGCAGCCACATGCGGTCGCGGTCGCGCGTTCGCTCCTCGACCTGCCGCTCCAGGCTGCCGGCAAGGCGCCTCAGCTCGGCCGCCGCCCGCTTCTGGTCGTCGATGTCGGTGTTGGTGCCGACCCAGCGCGTGACCCGCTCGGCGCCGTCCCGAACCGCTTCGCCCCTGACCAGGAACCAGCGGTACGCACCGTCCGCGCGCCGCAGCCGGTACTCGGCCTCGTAGACGCCCCCGGTTTCGCGGGCTCGGTCCCATGCCGTCGCGACCGGACCGACGTCATCCGGGTGGACGATGCGGGCCCAGGCATCGGGGCCGATAAGGCTCCCTGGCGGCTCGCCGCAATAGGCGTAGAACTGGTCGTTGAACCAGTACAGCGCGCCGTTCGGACGCGCGGCCCAGACCTGGTTCGGGATGGCCTGGGCGAAGACCCGGAACTGCTCCTCGCTCTCGCGCCGGCTCGCCTCGGCGCGGAAGCGCTCGATGGCCGCCCGGGTGCGCTCGGCGACGTCCCGGACGAAGGCGAGCTTGTCGGTCCGCCAGTCGCGCACCTGCCGGTCGTGCAGGAAGAACAGGGCCACGAGCCGGCCCTGCTCCACAACCGGCACGTTGATCAGGGCGCGGACGCCGATGGCCAGGAGCGGGCCCGGGTTGCCCGTGGTCCGCGGGTCGGTCGTCACGTCCTGGATGACGACCTCGCGTCCTTGCGCCAGGCCCGCCCGGACATCGCCGTACTCGTCGAAGCGGTGGCGGCCGGCGATGCTCGGCACGCCGGGCGCGGTCCAGTCCCGCTCGATCTCGATGAGTTCCAGCGCCTCGTCGACCGTGCCGTAGCCTGCCCGGTCCAGGACCAGCGTGCGCGCCATGATCTCGGCCCCGACGGCCGCCATCTCGGCGGTGTCGCGGCAGGCCTGGAGCCTGTCGCCGAACGCGATCAGCGCGTCCCTGAAGGATTCCTGCCGCCGGCGCTCGGTGAGGTCACGGGTGACGGTACCGTAGCCGGTGACGGCGCCGTGCGCGTCGCGGACCGGGAAGAGGGTGTAGTGGACCGGGACGGCGGCGCCGGTCGAGACGTTGCGGAACGCGAGGTCGCCTTCCCAGAAGCCACGCTCGCGCGCCGCCGGAAGCGCCACGTCCAACACCGTCGCCCTATCGCCGGGCTCGAAGAAGTCCACCACGTCGTAACGGCGAGCTTCCTCCAGGCTCGCGAGCCCGACCAGCCGGCGGCCGGCCTCGTTCACGAACTCGGCCCTGCCGTCGAGGTCCGCGACGCCGATGAAGTCGCTCGATTGCTCGACGAGCGCCGCCAGCCGTCGCGCCTGCGTCTCGGCTGCCCGGGCCTCCGTGATGTCGCGGACCGTGCCCACGAAGCGTACGGGCCTTCCGTCCCGGAACACGGTGTTGCCCTTGGCGGCGAGCGTGCGTTCGACCCCGTCGCGTCGGCCTATGACGCGGTACTCGATGCCAAAGCCCTCGCGCGAGCCGATGGCGGCCTGGACGGTGCGGTCCGCCCGCTCGCGGTCGTCCGGGTGCACGCCGGGCAGGAAGGCTTCCTCGTATGAGACCGGGTCGTCGTCGGAGAGCCCGAACAGGGCACGGGTGCGAGCGTCCCAGGTCAGGGCGCCGGTGACGAGGTCGTAATCGTAGATCCCGGTGCCGGCCCCCTCCAGGGCCAGCCGGAGACGGTCCTCGGCCTCCCGCAGGTCGGCCTGCGCGGCCAGGCGCTCGGCGATGTCGGTGACCATGACGAAGATGCCGTCGACGGCCCCGCCCGCGGTCCGGCGCGGGATGAAGCGGATCTCCGACTGGCGGGTCGCGCCGCCCCGGTACGGCATCAGCGCGTCGAAGGTGATGTCCTCGCCGGCGAGCGCCCGCGCCATGAAGGGCAGCCGCGCGTGGTAGACCTCTTCGCCGACGACCTCGCGCACAGGCCGGTCCAGGATCTCGCTCGCGGGCCTGCCAAACCAGATCTCATAGTGCCGGTTCGCGAAGCGGTAGACGTGGTCCTTGTCGATGAAGCTGATGAGGACCGGCAGCGCATCGGTGACGACCTGGAGCTCGTCCCGGCTGCGGCGGGTCTCACCCTCGCTCGCCGTCGCCTCCGTGCGGTCGCGCAGGATCTTGAGGAAGCCCAGGTCGACGCCCTCGGGTGAGCGCAGGCGCATTATCTCGCCGCTGGCCCAGAAGCGCGAGCCGTCCCTGCGCAGGTGCCAACGCTCGTCCGCCGCACGTCCCGTCTCGGCGGCGCACCGCATCTCCGTCTCGGGCCGTCCCGCGGCCCGATCCTCGGGGGTGAAGAAGGTCGCCGCCGGCCGCCCGACCATCTCCTCGGCCGACCAGCCCAGGATGCGCTCCGCGCCCGGGTTCCAGGCGGTGACGCGTCCCTCATGGTCGGTCGTGATGATGGCGAAGTCGACGGCGCTGTCGAAAATCGCACGGTAATCCACATCGGCCACGGTGGCGGGACGCCCCCCTCGGGGCATGCTCCCAACTTCGCTCATGGCTTGCCGCCGTCGAAGGCCGTCAACGTCGTGGGCGCGAGCTTCCGGCAGACGGCGGAAACGGCCTGGGGAGGTCCTGACATGCGGTGCGGGAAGTCGTTTGAGGCTGGCGGGAAAAGTCGAGCCGGAGTTCAAACACGACTGCGCCGAAAGTTGGTCCGGCTGCCGACGACGGTCGCCGCTGCGTAGCCACCGCAGCGACGCCGCGCGATCGCCGACCGGCACAGGGCGGTCTACCTGTGCCGGTCGCGCCTTCGGGAGGCGTCGGGACGGTCGTCTCAAGCCGAGGCGGCGACGGTGTCAGCCATGCGGGCCTGCCGAGCGCCTAGGGGTTTGGGCGCACCGGCCGTGGTGTCCTGGGCGGTCTGATGCTCCATCTCGGCGTTGAGCTCGGCCCCGAGCAGCACGACGGTTGTCGAGAGCCAGATCCAGGTCATGAAGCCGATGGCTGCGCCCAATGAGCCGTAGGTCTCGTTGTAGCTGCCGAAATTGGCCACGTACCAGGAGAACAGCCCCGACACGATCAGCCAGAGCATGCCGGCCACAGCGCTGCCCCAGGTCACCCAGCGCCACTTCGGTTTCCTGCGGCTCGGACCGTAGCGGTACAGAACGGCCAGGGTGCCGATGACCAGGAGCAGCAGGGCCGGGAAGCGCAGCAGCGCGATGTACCAAGCCTTCTGGTCGAGCCCGAGCACCTGCAGCGCGGCCGGCACCACCACGATGCCGGTCAAAGCCAGAACCACGAACAGCAGCGCGCCTGCCGTGAAGGCGAGAGATTGAAGGTTGAGCATGACGAAGGAGCGCCTCTCCTCCTCCTCGTAGGCGATGTTGAGCGCGTCGAAGATCGCCTTCATCCCGCCGTTCGCGCTCCAGAGCGAGAGCAGGATGCTGATGATGGCGGTGAGGCCAAGGGCCGTGTCGCCCTTGGCGGTCAGTCGCTGCACTTGCCCGCCGACGATGTCGATGGCGCCGTCCGGCAGGATGCCGCGCAACTCGTTCAGGTGCGTGTTGATCGTGCTCGGGTCGGCGACCGCGCCGTAGATGGAGACGAGGGCCGCGATGGCCGGGAACAGCGCAAGGATGGCGTAGAAGGTGACGCCGGCCGCGACCAGCAGGATGCGGTCGTTGCCGAACTCCTGGTAGAGCCGCAGCGCGATGTCCTTCCAGCCCTTTGCCGGGATCTCGGACGGCGCATTCGCCTTGCGTCCGCGCTCCGGTTCGGCCGCGGCTAGGCGCTCGGCCGCGGCGCCCTCGTGCGAGGCAGGGGCATCCTCCGTCCCGATCTTCCGGTCGTCCCCCACGGCGCGGCTCGCCACCGACAAGGGACCTCCGCGCGGTCTCGGCAAGGCGACCAACCCGACGAGCGCCACGCCTAGGAACGCGGTCCACAAAGTCGATGGGGCTTGCCCGGGCTGGGCGGGAGGAGTGGTCGGGTTAGGCTGGTCCGTCATGGCTCACCGGGGCGCAGGGCTCACGCTCGGCCCTGGGGCATCGTCACAACGACAACGGACACGCTTTGGTGCCCGCACGCCGTAATCATCCCCCGCTCGCCCAGCATCGATGTGGTTCGATGGTGGTGCGGTCGTTCGCACACCCTCGCACTATCTACGGCCCGAACCGACCGAGCGTGGCAGGCCAGGGCGCCCGCCGACGCCGTACCGAAAGGTTTAGCGACCGCGATGCCAGGCTGGACCTCCCGTTGCGCAACGCCTTCCGCGGCCCGCGGCCGTCCCGGCATCATGGATGCAGGACCGTCGCGGCGAGCGAGCGGTTCACGCGGGGCCCTCCAGGGGAGGGATTGCGCTCGGCATGGCTGACGCCTTCTCGTTCCTTCCGCCCGGAGGCGCGACGGGTGCGGAGATCCGCGCGCGCGACTGGACGAACACTGCGCTCGGCCCGCCGGAGGGCTGGCCGCCGGCCCTGCGCAACGCGCTCTCGCTGATGCTCGCCTGCCCCACGGCGATGTTCCTCGCCTGGGGACCGGACCTGTGCTGCTTCTACAACGACGCCTACCGGCCGATCCTCGGATACCGGCTGCCGACGGCGCTCGGCAGCCCGTTCCGCGAGGTTTGGGCCAGCATCTGGGACGAGATCGGCCCCTTGGTGGATGCCACGCTCGCGGGCGAGAGCCAGGTGCTGACGGACCGGATGCTCGACCTCTCGCGACAGGGTGTGCCGGAGCGGAGCTGGTGGTCCTTCACCTACTCGCCGGTGCGCGACGATGCGGGCGCGATCGCGGGCCTGCTCTGCGTCACCGCCGAGACCACGGCGCGCGTGCTCGGCGAGGCCGCCTTGCGCGAGAGCGAGGACCATTTCCGCCACACGGTCGAGCTGAACCCGCAGGTGCCCTGGACCTGCGACCCGGCGGGCAACATCACCTCCTACTCGAACCGTTGGCTCGACCTGACCGGGCAGGCGCCCGGCGAGCCGCTGGGCACCGGCTGGGCCAAGGCGCTGCACCCCGACGACCTGCCGTGGACCATGACGGCTTTCTCGGCAACCCTCAGCTCGGGCGAGCCGGTCGACGTCGATTACCGTATCCGCGTGGCGGCCACCGGCGAGTACCGCTGGATGCGCGCCCGCGCCCGGCCGCGGCGCGGCGAGGGAGGCGGCATCGTTCGCTGGTACGGCGTCGTCGAGGACATCCACGACCGCAAGCTCGCCGAGGAGCGGCTGCGCGAGGTGAACGACACGCTGGAACGTCGGGTCGAGGACGCACTCGCCCGGCGCAAGCTCTGGGCGGACGTGTTCGAGACGACCGACGCGTTGGTGAACGTACTCGACGCGGAGTTCAAGGTGCTGGCCATCAACCGCGCCTGCGCCGACGAGTTCGAGGCCATCTACGGCGTCCGGCCGCGCGTCGGCGACAATCTCGTCGACCTGCTCGCGGACAAGCCCGAGCACCAGGCCGCGTCCCGGGCGGTGTGGGCGCGCGCGCTTTCGGGCGAGGAGTTCACGCTCGTCGGAGAGTTCGGCGACCCGACGCGCAAGCGGCGCTGCTACGAGCTGAAGTTCACGACGCTGCGGGACTCGCAGGGGCGGCGGATCGGCGCTTTCCAGTATGCCCAGGACGTCACCGATCGGCGGCGCGCCCAGGAGCAGCTCGCCCGGGCCGAGGAGGCGCTGCGCCACGCCCAGAAGATGGAGGCGGTCGGTCAGCTCACCGGCGGCGTGGCGCACGACTTCAACAACCTGCTGACGATCATCCGCTCCTCGGTCGAGTTCCTGCGCCGCCCGAACCTGCCGGAGGAGCGTCGTGCCCGTTACCTGGAGGCGGTAGCGGATACGGTCGACCGCGCCGCCAAGCTGACGAGCCAGCTGCTTGCCTTCGCGCGGCGCCAGGCCCTCAAGCCGGAGGTGTTTGACCTGCGGGAGCGCGTGCGAGGCACCGCGGAGATGCTCAACGCGGTGACCGGCGCGCGCATCCGCATCGTGACGGAGGTGACCGACGGGCCCTGCCACGTGCGCGCCGATACGAGCCAGTTCGAGACCGCGCTGGTCAACCTCGCGGTGAACGCGCGCGACGCGATGGACGGCGAGGGCACGCTGACGCTCCGGCTGACCTGCGGCGAGGCGCTGCCCTCCATCCGCGGGCACGCCGGCGCGCCGGGACCCTTCGCCGTCGTGTCGGTCTCCGACGAGGGCGCCGGCATCGCGCCGGACCTCCTCGGCCGCATCTTCGAGCCGTTCTTCACGACCAAGGAAATCGGCAAGGGCACCGGGTTGGGCTTGAGCCAGGTCATCGGCTTCGCCAAGCAGTCCGGCGGCGACGTCGACGTTGCAAGCGCGCTCGGGCGCGGCACCACCTTCACCCTGTACCTGCCCCACGTGGCCCCCCCGTCTCAGGAGGAGGACGCCGCGGAAGAGACCGCTGCGGACGCGGTCGAGCGGAAGCTGTGCGTGCTGGTGGTGGAAGACAATCCCGACGTCGGAGGCTTCTGCACGCAGCTCCTGGGGGATCTCGGCCACGCGACGGTCTGGGTGCAGAACGCGGAAGCCGCGCTCGATGCGATTGAGCGGGTGCCGTTCCGCTTCGACGCGGTGTTCTCGGACGTTGTGATGCCGGGCATGGGCGGGGTCGAATTGGCACGGCGCCTGCGGGCGAGCCATCCGACCCTGCCGGTCATCCTGACCACCGGCTACAGCGACGTCCTGGCGCGGGACGATGCGCATGGTTTCGAACTCGTGCGCAAGCCCTACTCGGCCGATGAGATCGCCCGCGTCCTGCAGCGTGTCACCCGCCGTCCGCTCGTCTGACGGTCGCTCGGCAGGTCTCGGGGACCTGGCCAAGGAGCGAACCAACCCCCGACGTCATGCGGACGGAGAGCCCGCCGGCAGGGCTTCGGCCGCAAACTCGCCACCACGACGTATCATGGCCCGCATCGAATCCTTGGCCGGGGGGAAATCGTCTCGGCCGCCGCGTTCCCGAGCCAAGCCCCGCCGCAGAGCATGTCCGAGACCGTCACGTCCCCGACCGTCGCCTTCCTCTCAGGGAGCGGGCAGATGGGCGCGCGCATGCGCGCCCACGACTGGTCGGCCTCGCCGCTCGGACTGCCGGAAACCTGGCCGCAGGCCCTGCGCTCGGTCGCGAGCCTGATGCTCGGTTCCCGGTTCCCCATGTTCGCCGCCTGGGGGCCGGACCTCGCCTTCGTCTACAACGACGCCTACGCGGAGATCCTGGGCGACAAGCACCCGGCCGCCCTCGGGCGCCGCTTCCGCGAGATCTGGCCCGAGATCTGGCCGGACATCGCACCGCTCATCGACAAGGCCTTGGCCGGCGAGGCGACCTGGGCCGAGAACCTGCCGTTCACGATGAACCGGCACGGCTATGACGAGCGGACGTGGTTCACCTTCTCCTACTCGCCGATCCGTGACGATGACGGCGCGGTCGGCGGCATGTTCTGCTCCTGCACCGAAACCACCGCCAGGGTGAGGGCCGAGGAGGCGCTGCGCGCCAGCGAGGCACGGGCCTCGGGCGTGCTGGAGGGCATGGGCGAGGGCTTCATGCTCCTCGACCGCGACTTTCGCATCCTGCAGATGAACGCTGAGGGCTTCCGGTTGGAGGAGAGGCCGCCGGAACAAGTGGTCGGACACTCGCACTGGGAGGTCTACCCGGGCTCCGAGGCCATGCCCATTGGGCAGATGTACCTGCGCGCCATGCGCGAGCGTGTCTCGCTCACGCTGGAGCACCGCTACGTATGGCCGGACGGGCATGCGGCTTGGCTGGAGGTCCGCGCCTACCCGCACCCGGAAGGCCTGGCGCTGTTCTACCGTGATGTGACCGAGAGGCGGGAGCGCGAGGACGCTCTGCGCGAGGCGGAGGCGCGATTTCAGACCATCGCCAACTCCATCGACCAGATGGTCTGGTCGACGAAGGCCGACGGCTACCACGACTACTACAACCAGCGCTGGTACGACTTCACCGGCGTACGGGCGAGCTCGACGGACGGCGCGGAGTGGGAGGGCATCGTCCATCCCGACGACAGGGAGCGGACCTGGGAGGTGTGGAGCGCATCCCTTGCGACGGGCGAGCCCTACCGGATCGAGTACCGGCTGCGCCATCATACTGGGCAGTACCGCTGGACGCTCGGCCGCGCCCTGCCGATGCGCGACGCCGCCGGACGCATCACGCGCTGGTTCGGGACCTGCACCGACATCCAGGACATCGTCGAGGCGCGGGACGTGCTCACGCGCTCGCGCGAGGAGCTCGAAGGGCTGGTGGCTGAGCGCACGGCCGACCGTGACCGCATGTGGCGGCTCTCCACCGACGTCATGCTGGTCGCGCGCTACGACGCCGTCATCGAGGCGGTGAACCCGGCCTGGACGACGCTGCTCGGCTGGGGCGAGCGCGACCTCGTCGGCGGCGCCTTCATGGACCTCGTCCATCCGGACGACGTCGCGCCGACGCTCGCCGAGGTCGGCAAGCTCTCGGAGGGCCTGACCACCCTGCGCTTCGAGAACCGCTACCGGCACAGGGACGGCGGCTACCGCTGGCTCTCGTGGACCGCCGTTCCGGCCGAGGATCTCATCCACGCGGTCGGCCGTGACGTCACGGCCGAGAAGGAGGCGGCGCAGGCGCTCGCTGAGACCGGGGAGGCGCTACGCCAGTCGCAGAAGATGGAAGCGGTGGGCCAGCTCACCGGCGGGCTCGCCCACGACTTCAACAACCTGCTCACCGGCATCTCGGGCTCGCTGGAGTTGCTGCAGACGCGCATGAGCCAGGGCCGCCTGACCGAGATCGACCGCTACATGACGGCGGCGCAAGGGGCGGCCAAGCGCGCGGCAGCGCTGACCCACCGGCTGCTCGCCTTCTCGCGCCGGCAGACGCTCGACCCGAAGCCGACCGACGTGAACGCCCTTGTCCACGGCATGGAGGAGCTGATCCGCCGGACCGTGGGGCCGTCCGTCCATATCGAGGTGGTCGGTGCAGGCGGGCTTTGGCCGGCGCTGGTGGACCCAGGCCAGCTTGAGAACGCGCTGCTGAACCTGTGCATCAATGCCCGCGACGCCATGCCGGACGGAGGCCGCATCACGGTCGAGACCGCCAACCGCTGGCTCGACCATCGCGCCGCCCGCGAGCGCGACCTGTCGCCGGGACAGTACCTGTCGCTCTGCGTCTCGGACACTGGCACGGGCATGACCCCCGACGTCATCGCCAAGGCATTCGATCCGTTCTTCACTACCAAGCCCATCGGCCAGGGTACCGGCCTTGGCCTCAGCATGATCTACGGCTTCGCAAAGCAGTCGGGCGGACAAGTGCGCATCTACTCGGAGGTCGGGCAGGGCACGACCGTGTGCCTGTACCTACCGCGCCACCACGGCGACGTCTCCGCCACCGAAAACCTTTCAGACCTCACCGACGCACCCCGGGCCGAGCCCGGAGAGACGGTGCTCGTCGTCGACGACGAGCCCTCCGTGCGCATGCTGGTGGCCGAGGTGCTGGAGGACCTGGGCTACGCGGCCATCGAGGCGGCGGACGGCCCCTCCGGGCTGCGGGTGCTGCAGTCGGACGCGCGCGTCGACCTGCTGATCACCGACGTCGGCCTGCCCGGCGGCATGAACGGGCGGCAGGTGGCGGACGCCGCCCGCGTGACCCGGCCCGGCCTGAAGGTGCTGTTCATCACCGGCTATGCCGAGAACGCGGCGGTCGGCAACGGCTACCTGGAGCCCGGCATGCAGGTGCTCACGAAGCCGTTCGTGATGGAGGTGCTTGCAACGCGTATCCGGGACATGATCGAGGCGTGAGGCAGGCTTGCCCGGGAGCGGCCATGCAGCGAGATCCCGGCCTCGGAGCAAGGTCTGCAGGCCTACCGGAACCAGCATGCATTCTTGCCGTGTCGGTGAATTGGATGCGTCCGGTCAGCTCGAACAGGCCACCCGGGTTACGGGCACGATGCTCAGGCAGAACCGGCTACCGGGGCAAGGCATCCATCGCGGCTCGGCGCATCCTATAGCCCTCGTAGACGTTCGGTCGGCTCCACGACCTGCTTCGCCTTGATGGTGCCGGGCTCGTTGGAAGCCGCGAGCCCCGGTGTTGATTGCGCCCCGTCGTCGAGCAGGTCCACGACGAGAAAGGCTTCCTCTCGTCCGAAATGGTATCGGTCTTCGCGTCGCCGGTGAGCCTTCGGTGACGGGAGCCCAGGTCGACCTCGCCGATGGTTGGCCAGACAGGCGCCCCATTGCGTTGAATCAATGCACGAGGTCTCGGAGACCTCAATTTGGTCGCGGGATTTGGAATCCCGGGTCGCTTGGGCAACGCGGCCCGCTCTCCGAGGAGGCGGCATGCTGGTCGATACGCGCTCGTGCGAAAGTTCCGCGCACGCCTGTAGCCACAAACGCTCGGAGGACGGATGCGCCGACTGCAAGGTCAGGCTGATCAGCGTCTGCTCCGTGCTGGCGCTGGCCGAGCTGGAGGAGCTTGAGCTCCTGAGCCAGCACCTGTCCTTCGAGAAGGGCCAAGCCCTGTTCGGTCAGGGCGAGGCGGCGAACTCGGTGTACAACGTCATCGAGGGCGCGTTGCGCCTGACGCGGCTGTTGCCCGACGGGCGGCGCCAGGTGATGGGTTTCGCGTTGCCGGGCGATTTCCTCGGCCTCGCGCTGCAGGAGCGCCACTCGGTATCGGCCGAGGCGTTGGGGCCGGTGAAGACCTGCCGCTTCGGGCGCCACGATTTCGCCGCCGTGGTGGAGGCGAAGCCGCATCTCCTCAGAAGCCTGCACGAGCGGGCCGGCTACGAGCTGAACCTTGCCCAGGATCAGATGCTGCTGCTCGGGCGCCGCACGGCGGAGGAGAAGGTCGCCGCCTTCCTGCTGTCGCTGCGAGACCGGTTCGCGCGAACCGGCCGTTGCTCCGTCACTGTCGAGCTGCCGATGGGCCGTCAGGACGTGGCTGACTATCTCGGCCTGACCATCGAGACGGTCAGCCGCATTCTGTCCCGCCTGGACCGCGCCCACACGATCCTGGTCGTGCCGGGCGGCGTGCGCCTGCTCGACCAGGACAGGCTCCGGCGTTTGGCGGCGAGTTGACGCCGCTAGCGCTCCAGCGACTTCAGGTAGGCGATGAACGCCTCGGCCTCGTCCGGGTCGAACCGGAACTCCGGCATCGTCGGATGGCCGGTGCGGATGCCCTCCGTCAAAGCCTCCGCCAGGTCGTCGACCGGGTAGCGCTCGTGGAGCGACCGGAAGGGCGGCGCCTGCGGCAGCGGGCTCGTACCCGTCCTGCCGATGGCGTGGCACCGGGCGCACTCCCGGCGCGCAAGTGCCCGTCCCCGTTCGACCTGCCTGTCCCAGGCGGCCGCAGGCTCGGCCTGGAGGCAGGGCAGGAGCGCCAGCGCTCCCGCCGCGACGGCACGTAACGCGCGCATCAGTGGCACATCAGGCAGCAGAGGGGCGAGTCCCGCAGGATGTCGCGGGTCACGCCGCCGAACAGCCATTCGCGCAGGCGCGAGTGACCGTAGCCGCCCATCACGATCAAGTCGGCGTCCTGGCGCTTGGCGAAACGCAGGATCTCGTCGGCGATGTTCCCGGGCGGTGCGTTCACCAGGTGGGTGGTGACGTGCGCGCCGTGGCGGGCCAGCAGGTCGGAGACCTCCTCCGCACCCTCGAAGCGCGCCTCGCTGCCGGCGGAGACGACATAGACCTGGTCGGCGCCCCGGACGAAGGGAAGGGCCGCGCTCACCGCGCGGCGCGCCTCCGGCCCGTCCTTCCACGCCACGACGATACGGGCGGCCCGGAGGCTGTCGAGGCCGGGCGGCACGACCAGGACGGGACGGCCGGCCTCCATCAGCACCAGCCCCGGATCGGCCGCCATCTCGTCCCCGCCCTCGCGACGCGTCTCGCGTCCGACCACGACGAGGTCGGCACCGCGCGCCTGCCGGACAAGAAACTCCTCGGCCCCGGCCTCGGCCTGGCGCCAACCGGTGCGGATGTCTCCGACGATGCTTTCCTCGAAGATGTCCTTGGCCCGCGCCAGGTCCCCGACCAGCCTGGCGCGTTCCTGGTCGTAGGACGCCTGCGCCGCCACGAGGTCGGGGGCGGGACCCGGACCGGGGAGCTTGCGTGCGGCGATCCCCGTCAGCGCGGCCTCGAACCGCGTGGCGAGGTCCGCGGCGACGCGGGCACGGCCGGCGGCAGCCGCGCCCGCGTCTAGGGAAACCATGATGCTGGCGATGGACATGGACGCCTCCTTCAGTGCGCGGTCGCGGATGTTTCGGACGGACCTTCCTCGACCGGTGCCGTCCCGGCCTTGATCCAGCTCAAGAACCGCTACCGGGCGCCCTGGCCCGGCGCGAGCTCAAGCGAAGCAGCCCGCCTGCAGTGCTTCGAGAGGGTCGGGGTCCGACGTTCCGGCGCCGAACGTACGGGTTCCCACCCGCGCGGCCGCCGGCGCGTGACCCATGCCCGTCCCGGGAATGCCGTTCGTCGAGCTAGGGGGACCGGGCCGATTCGGGATCCGGGCGTGCCGGACGCCCATGGCACCGCGCCGGCGGTCGAACCCGCTTGCCAGGGCCGTCGGCAGGGCGAACCAGACCGTTCCCCAGAGCATGAGCCACTCCTCCGGGCCCGGCATCGTGATCGGTCGAACGTCTTCCGTGTGCATCATGGGCGTTGCTCCTCGGACCTGCGGGCAAGGCGTCCCCAGGGGCAAGGGGACCTCGGCCGGCCCGGGCCGGTCGAGGCGGACATGCCTCCCGCACGAGCCCGCCGCACCATGTCCCCTGCCTCAGGCGGCCGCGGCGAGCGCGCGCGCGATCTCGTCCTTGAGGTGCAACCGCTCCAGCCGGGAGGCCCGTTCGGTTTCCTCGGAGACGGGCTCGATGCGCTCCTCCATGCGATGCAGGGCACGGTTCACGACATGGTAACGCTCCACCAGGGCGCCGAACCGGCCGTCGGCGTACCTCAGCGCCCGGATGCGGCCGGCCTGGCCCGGAAACTCCTCGGCGAGGTCATGGGGGACATGGGACATGCGAAGTCTCCTCTCGGGAGGCCGGGCCGCTCGGAACCCCGCGAAGGGTCGCTGGGGCGGCTTCCTGCCCCGCGTTGGGCAGATTGGACCGGACGGACCGCGCCATCCTTGATCCAGCGCAACGACGCGGCCGAGGAAGGCGTCGTCCCGTCGGCTGACCCGGGGGCGTGAACCCCGGCCTCCGGGCAGGCCCAGCCCGCCCCTCCCCGTGCGCCCCCAGGGCCCGTCACGGTTCGGCGCATTCCGCCGATGGCGAGGCCGGAACGGTGCACCGGGCCGGCCCTCCGCACGCGCGGACGGCGTCCCGGGTCGGGTCGGGTCCGGCCGGATGAAGGATCAGGGGCGGCTCCCTTGAGGAGGCCGGCCGTCATGTGCAGGCGACCGCCACCGCTCCCGACGCGGCCTCGCCCGGATTCGGGATGCGGGCGCTCGCCGGTTCGAGCAGAGCCGCGACATGGGCCTCGACCGACCGAGCCAGACCGACGAGGTCGTAGCCTCCCTCCAACAGCGAAACGAGGCGGCCGCCGCACACGTCGTCGGCGACCGCCATGACCTGCTCGGTCGCCCAACGGAAATCCGCTTCCGTGAGTATGAGGTCGGCCAAGGGGTCGCGCCAATGCGCGTCGAACCCGGCCGAGATCAGGATCAGGTCCGGACGGAAGGCCCTGATCCGAGGCAGCACGGACGTGCTCAGGCCCGCTCGGAACGGCGCGCCGTCGGCACCCGCGGGGAGCGGCACGTTCACGACGGTATTGTGCGCGCCGCGCTCGGACGCCGCGCCGGTCTCCGGATACCAGGGCCACTGGTGGAGCGAGCAGAAGAGGACGTCCGGATCGCCCGAGAAGATCTCCTGGGTCCCGTCGCCGTGATGCGCGTCCCAGTCCAGGATCGCGACGCGCCCGGCACCATGGGCCGCACTGGCCTGGCGGGCCGCGACCGCGACGTTGTTGAAGAAGCAGAAGCCGGCCGCCCGCGCCCGGCCGGCATGGTGACCGGGCGGGCGCATGGCCGAGAAGGCGTTGCGGACCTGCCCGGTCATCACCTCGTCGACGGCTTGGACGGCGGCACCGGCGCTGCGCAAGGCCGCCTCCAGGGTGCCGGGGGAGACGTGCGTGTCGTCGTCCATCCCCGGGAGGACGCCCCGGCGCAACCCTGCGATCACGGCCTCGACATAAGCCGCGTCATGGGCCCGGAGGAGCGCGGCCTCGGCGACCAGGGGGGCGTGCTCGCGCACGAGGCCGGCGAAGCGTTCCTGCTCCAGGCAGCGCTCGATCACCCGGACCCGGTCGGGCCGCTCGGGATGCCAGGGCGGCGCGAGGTGAGCGAGGGCCGCCGTGTGCGTGAGGTACAGGGTCGTCATACATCGCCTCCCCGTCGTGCTTCGAGATCGTTCTTGTCGTCCGCGGTACCCCGTGTCCCGATCGGATCGTGACGGTCCGGCGCTCCGGGGGCATCCCATGCGCCGCTCCGCGCCGCCTCGAAGTCCGTGCCGCCGGCGACTTCCTGAGCGCACGAAGCGCGCTTGCCCGGGTTTCCGAATCCCTTTCCGAGCGAACCGGCGGCAGCTCGATCCGTCGTTGACCTGGATCAAGGCCGTGGGTCGCCGGACCATCCATCCGCCTGGCAGGTTGTCGGTGGGGCTCCCCGCGGGCGCACGCGTTCAGGAGGCGATCATGGCGGGGACCTTCGGCGACAAGGTCGAAGACGACCTTTCCGGCACGCGGGATCAGGCCGCTGCGGGCGATGTCCCGGCCACCGGAAGCCCCTGGGCCTTGTTCGAGGCGTGGATGGCGGAGGCGAGGCGCGCCGAGCCGAGCGACCCGCACGCGATGGCCCTCGCCACGACGGGTGCGGACGGTTTGCCGGACGTACGGATCATGCTTCTCAAGTCCTACGACGCGCGCGGCTTGGTGTTCTTCACCAACGGCCGCTCCGCCAAGGGCGTGGAACTGGCAGAGAATCCCCGAGCCGCCGTCGTCTTCCACTGGAAGAGCCTACGCCGCCAGGTCCGCGCCCGGGGCACGGTCGTGCCGGTCACTCCGGAGGAGGCAGACACCTACTTCGCGTGCCGTCCGCGCGAGAGCCGCATCGGCGCGCTCGCCAGCCGTCAGTCGCATACGCTCGCCGATCGTGAGACCCTGCTGCGTGACGTCGATTCCCTGGCGCGGCGCTTCGAGGGGAAGCCGGTGCCCCGGCCCGAGCACTGGCTGGGTTTCCGGATCGCACCGGTCTCCCTGGAGTTCTGGCAGGAGCGGGCCTACCGCCTCCACGACCGGGTGCGCTTCGAGGAGGCTGCAGGCGGCTGGGCCGCGATGCGGCTTTATCCTTGAGGAGACCATGGCCGATCCGCGCTTCGCCTCGCCGAGTTGGCCGCTCCGACCCGGGGCCGGTTCCCGCGCTCCGCGGGAGCTGGACGATCTCCTCGCCCATGCCCGTACCCACGACGCGGTGGCGGAGTGCCTTGCAGACAAGGCGTTCCGGCTCGATCCTTCCGGCTCGTCGCCGGTCTTGCGGCCCTTGCGCCGAATGGTGCGCGACCATCGGATCAGGGCGCTGCTGCTGCGGGGGCGGGCCGCCTGCATCCGAAGCGACGATCCGCCGGGGACGCCGAGTTGAGGGCGCTGCCTTGTCGTTCAGCCGGCCAGGTGGTTCAGGGCGCGCACGTCCCGCAGCACCACGGCGCGGCGGTTCGGCGGCAGCTCGATCAGGCCTTCCCGCTCCAGCTGGGTCACGGCGCGCGAGACGCTCTCGACCGTCAGCCCGAGGTGGTCGGCCATGTCGGCGCGCGACATCGGCAGCTCGATCGCCGCTCCGCGGGATGCCATGCGCCGCGAGAGGCCGAGCAGGAACGTGGCGATCCGCTCCTTGGCCGACTTGCGGCCCAGCAGCAGCATGTGGTCCTGCGCCCGCTCCAGGCTCCGCATCATCGCGGCCACGACCTCGCGGGCCAACGTGCCGTCGTCGCCCGACAGGGCGTGCGGCTCGCGACGATGGACTGCCAGCTTGGTCTCGGTGACGGCCTCCGCGTTGAACCGATGCTCTTCGCCGGCCTCCACGCCGAAGATGTCGCCCGGCAGGTGGAAGGCGTCGATCTGCCGGCGTCCGTCGGAGAGGAGCTTGTAGGTGCGCACCACGCCCGTGACGACCTTGTAGAAGGTCGCCGCCCGGTCACCCTCGGCGAAGATCTCCGCGTCGGCCTCGTAGGTCCGCCGCATCCCGCCCCGAAGCTCGGCTCCGGCCCGAATGGAGGGGGCCTGCGCAACGCCCTCGTTCAGTAAGGCGGTCGCGAAGACGGGGGCGAGGCCGGCGGTGGCGAGGACGGTTTGCATGGAAGCCTCCGGGTGTCGGAACGTGGCTCCATGGCTACGCCCCGCGCGGTGGGGGCGAAATTCCGGTGCTTCTCTTAGGGGGCGCCCCTAAGGGATTCTACGGAGGCGGCCGGACCGCGCCCTCAAGCGGAGGCCGCGAGGGCGTCGTGGATTCCGTCGAGGAGCGATCCGTCCTCGAACGGCTTCTCGATCACGCGACGGAATCCTGCCCGGGCGGCGCGTCGTTGCAGGTCGCCCGACGGCCGGGCGGTGACGAGGATGGCCGGGAGGTCGACGTTGCGGTCGCGCAGGCGCCCGACGAGTTCGAACCCGTCCATGTCCGGCATCCAGTAATCCACCACGAGGCAACCCGTCGCCGGCAGGGACCCGTCGCACAGCAATTCGGCTCCGTCCCCGTAAAGGCGGACGTCGAGCCCTTCGAGCTCAAGGGCGAACTTCAGGGAGTGGCGTACGGCAGCGTCGTCGTCGACGACGAGCACCGGTCCGGCGTGCTTCGGCATGGTGGCGCCCTATCGTTCCGACCCTTCACCTATGCCGGGCGTCGCGACCGCGCCTTGATTTGCCTCAAACGCGATCCGGTCCAAGTCCGAGACGCGCGGCCAGCCCTTCCGCGCTTCGGAGGCTGAAAATCCACGCGATCAAGCGGTCCTGCGGGACTCGGTTGATGCCGAAGGCATCGCCATCTTGCTCGGGACGGGGTGGAAGGTCGTGAAGGACCTGAACGCCTTGAGCCTCCTCATGCCCTGGGTTGCCGGCGGATGGGCGAGGAAGCATGACTACCTACCGGCGTTGGGAGGTACGGGGTCTACCCCTGGGCTGACAGGTGGCACTTTCCCGGTATGATGGGCGAGGACGGTTGATGGCCCATTACCCTCGGGTCCCCTCAACTCGTGGTGAGGCACTGCCGGCTGGCTTTTCCAAAACAGCCGACGGTGCTTCAGCCCGCGAACCGGTCGGGCTCAGACGGGCGAGACCAAGGAAGCGGCGAGGGATGGACGGACAGTCAGGCCTGTCCAGGCGCCGGCTGACTGCGAGCGATGGGTGCGTACCGAGCTATAGGATATGAACTCGGCTCTCCTGCCGTTCTGCTTCCATGTCCAGCGAGGCCCCAGCGACGCCGTACGGGAACGCGCGCGGCCAGCCGATCTAATCCATAGCGTAAGCTACATCGCGTAGCGCTTTCCGCAGCCCCTGCCCTGTGCGTGCTCCCGGCTAACGACCACCTCGCACGCAGCAGGAACGAAGAAGCCTCGGCGCAGAGCCGGAGCTGATCCGAGGCGGTAGAGCTCGGTGACCTCAGCGCGTCGTCGCGGCGTCGGCAACGACCTGCCGGGCTGCCGGGGCGGCAGCGGTCAGGCTCGGCGTGGTGGTCAGCTCGGAAGCCGGACGCACGGCTGCAGTGGCGCGGGCCTGCTCACGGTACAGCGGCGGGGTGAGGTTGATGCGCTCGTCAGCCATCGCGGGGCCCGCCACGGTGGCGGAAGCGAAGGCGGCAAGGGCGAGAAGCTGGATGCTACGCATGGGATCGTCTCCTGTGTGGTCGTCCCGGAAGGCGACCGATGGAGCGATTGAACCACAGGTTTTGTGCATTGCGATGTGCACTCGGCGCAATGCACCATAATGCGAGCCACAGCAGAAACGTCGATATTCTGCGCTCTCATGAGGGGAATGGATGGTGGGTGGACTAGCGAGCTATGCGTGCAGCTATCGGCAAAAAAACTTTGACGTCGTAACAATCTTTTTTGCGGTGCGAGATATTGCAGATCTCTAGCCTTCTTGAAGGATAAGTTGCCGGCGGCAGGTGCATCCTGCACGATGTCCCTCTTCCCGACTGATGGTGCATGCCTCCGGGATCAGGTTGGTGGAGGGCCCGCCAATCAACTGAACCGGCGACGGTGCGCAAGGTTGAGCCGGTGCCCGGGGCTTTTCGTGCGCGGGTTTCACCCGGCTGAGCCGGCCAAGAGTGATCACAGCAGGCCGGGAATCCGAGGCGGCCGAGAGCGGCGGCAGCGGACGGCGGGACGTATCGAAGCCTGCCGACCGGACAAGACCTCGGTCCACGGACGTCAACGTCCGCCGTGCAGGTGTCCCGCGACGAGGGCCATCCGGACGAGTTCGGACAGGCTGCCCGCCTGCAGCTTCGACATGACGTTGGCCCTGTAGATCTCGACCGTCCGCGGGCTGATGCCGAGATCGTGGCCGATGACCTTGTTGGCCTTGCCGCCGACCAGCCCGTCCAGCACTTGGCGCTCGCGCTCGGAGAGGGCGGCCAGGCGTGCCCGCACCGCGTTGCTCTCGGCGGCGAGGCTCGCGTTCCGCTCCACCTGCGCCAGGGCCGACCTGACGCTGGCGAGAAGCACCTCGTCGTCGAACGGCTTCTCGATGAAGTCGATGGCGCCCGCCCGCATGGCCTCGACGGCGAGCGGCACGTCCGCATGGCCCGTCATGACGATGACGGGTGGCATCGGCCCCCTCTTGCGGAGACGGCGCAGGAACTCGATGCCGTCGACCTCGGGCATGCGCACGTCCGTGACGATGCAGCCGCCGGGGTCGGAGACGGCGGCGAGGAAGGCGCTCGCGGACTCGTGCACGCGGACCGCTAGCCCGTCGCTGGCCAGCAGGAAGGCAAGCGACTGCCGCACCGCCAGGTCGTCGTCAACGACATGCACGAGCGCGTCAGTGGGCATGAGCGAGCTCCTTTCGGTCGAAGGTGCGCAAGGTGAACCGGAAGGTCGTGCCGCCCGCGGGACCCTGCTCGGCCAGGATTTTGCCGCCATGGGCTTCCACGATGGTACGGCAGATCGAGAGGCCGACCCCCATCCCGTTCGCCTTCGTCGTCACGAAGGGCTGGAACAGCTGGGCCGCCACCTCCGGCGCGATGCCGCTGCCGGTATCGGCCACGCTCACCTCCACGAGCCCTTCCGCCGCGACGGCCCTCGTCGCGACGACGAGCTCGCGACGCGGCGCCTCCTGCATGGCCTCGATCGCGTTGCGGATCAGGTTGAGCAGCACCTGCTGCACCTGGATGCGGTCCGCCAGCACGAGGGGCGCGTCCGGGTCGAGGTCGAAGCGCACGCGCACGCCCTTCTCCTTGGCGCCGACGAGGGCCAGCGCGCTCGCCTCCTCGATGAGCTTGGGCAAGCCCTCTATGTGGCGCTCGCTCTCGCCGCGGGCCACGAATTCGCGCAGGTGACGGATGACCTGCCCCGCCCGCAGCGCCTGCTCGGCGGCTTGGTTCACCGCATCCGAGAGCACCGGGACCTCGGCTCCCTGCATCCGGCCGAGGATGCGCCGGCACCCCTTCAGGTAGCTCGCGATGGCGGTCAGCGGCTGGTTGATCTCGTGGGCGAGCGTCGAGGCCATCTCGCCGAGCGCCGTGAAGCGCGACATGTGCACCAGCTCGGACTGCAGCTCCTGCAGGCGCGTCTCGGTCTGCTTCCGCTCGGTCAGGTCCCGGATGAAGCCCGTGAAGTAGCGCTCGCCGCCCGAGCGCATCTCGCCGACCGACAATTCCATCGGGAAGGTCGATCCGTCCTTGCGCTGGCCGACGACGACCCGGCCGATGCCGATGATGCGCCGCTCCCCCGTCGCGAGGTAGCGGGCCATGTAAGCGTCGTGCTGGGTGCGGTAGGGCTCCGGCATCAGCATGCTGACGTTGCGGCCCGCGACCTCGTCCGGCGCGTAGCCGAACTGGCGCACCGCGGCGGCGCTGAACGACTTGATCCGCGCTTGCTCGTCGATGACCACCATGGCGTCGGGAACGGTTTCGAGGATCGAGCGCAGATGCGCCTCGCGGGCTCGCAGCTCCTCGTTGAACTGCCGCTGCTCGTCGATGCTGAAGACCACGCCCCGGTGACGGCACGGCCGGCCGTCCGGTCCGACCTTGACCCGCCCGCGCGAGCGCAGCCAATGGACCCCTCCGTCGGGGTGCACCGCGCGGTAGTCGACCTCGTAGCTTCCACCACTCGCCAAGGCGTGCCCGATGGCCGTCGCCCTGGCCGCGCGGTCGTCCGGGTGCACGACCGCTTGGATGGCGTCGAAGGTGGTCAGGCTTTCCGGCGGAACACCGAAGAGCCGGATGCAGGTGGGCGAGACCGTGACGCGGCCGGTCGGGATGTCCAGCGCCCAGCTGCAGATGCCTGCCTCGTCGAGCGTCAGCCTGAGCTCCTCGACGCCGAAGGGGTCCCCGCCGCTCGGCTGCGGGTTGGTCGGGCCTTCGGGCTTCGTCATGCGGGCCGCACGGGTCGATCGATCCCTTCGTTCGCTGAACTCCCGAGGCGGGTTTTACACCGTCGGGCAGGTTACGGAACACCCGGGCGCAATCGCGGCGGAGGACGCCGCCAGCCCCGCCGCCGGAGCCTCGTCCGGGTCCTACCACGCTGGCGTGCGGCCGCTGCGGCAATCCGCGGCGCGGCCGGCTCGGGACCCGTTCGGCCGGTCGAGGCTGCCGCACCGGGACGTTCGTGCTCGCCGCCTTGCAGTCGCGGGCGCCTTCGGCGCATCGCTCCTGCGGGTCCCTGCCGTCGTTCGCCGGCCTCCGACCGGCCGACCTGCCGGAACGATCCGGATCAGGCCGCGCGGCTGTGCATCGCTGCGGACGTCCCGAGATGTGCGTCGAAGGCGGCGGCGACGTTGCGCACGAAGGCCTTGGCGTCGTCCGGGATGCTGAGGACGCCGCCCTCGCGGCGGACCAAGCCGTGCTCCGCGAGCATCCGCAGCCGCGGGGTCGCGGCGAGGAGTTCGTCCGGGTCGCGGCCATGCGCCCGGCAGATCGCTCCGACATCGACCGAGAAATCGCACATGATACGCTCGATCAGGTCGGCCCGCAGGCGGTCGTCCGGCGTCAGCGCGTAACCTCTCGAGGTGGCGAGTTCGCCCCGTCCGATGCGCTCGACATAGGCGCGCAGGGCCGGCTCGTTCTGGACGTAACCCTGCGGCAGTCGCCCGATGGACGAGGCGCCGAAGCCGATCAGGGCGTCGGCGGGATCGGTGGTGTAGCCCTGGAAGTTCCGGCGGAGCATGCGCCCCGCGCGCGCCGTGGCCATCGGGTCGGTCGGAAGGGCGTAGTGGTCGAGGCCGATCCGGACGTAGCCGGCCTGGGCGAGCTTTTCGGCGATGGCCTCGGCCTGGGCGCGACGGGCGCCGCCGTCCGGCAGCGTCGCCTCCGCGATGTGGCGCTGGTGCTTCTTGAAGCTCGGCACGTGCGCGTAGCCGAACACCGCGAGGCGGTCGGGACGCAGGTCCAGGCATTGCCGCACCGTCTCGACGCAGGAGGCCACCGTCTGGTGCGGCAAGCCGTAGATCAGGTCGAGGTTGATCCCGCCGATTCCTGCCGCCCGCAACCCGGCGGTCGCCGCTTCGGTGAGCGCATAGCTTTGGCGGCGGCGGATCGCCTCCTGCACCACCGGGTCGAAGCTCTGTACCCCCAGGCTCGCCCGCGTGACCCCGGCCTCGCCGAGGGCACGGGCCATCTCGGCGCTGAGGGTGCGCGGGTCGATCTCGGCCGCGACCTCGGCGTCGATGTCGATCGGGAAGACGTCTCGCAGCATCGCGACGAGGTCGCGGAAGGCGTCAGGTGCCATGATGGTGGGGGTGCCGCCCCCGAAATGGACGTGGCGCACCCGTGGCCGGCCCTCGAGGCGGCTGGCGACGAGGCCGATCTCGGCGCGCAGGGTCGCGACGTAGTCGCGGATCGGGGCATCGTGCCGGGTGATGCTGGTGTGGCAGCCGCAGTACCAGCACATCGAGCGGCAGAAGGGCACGTGCAGGTAGAGCGAGGCGGTGGCGGCGGCCGGGAGCGTGCGCAGCCAATCCGCGTAGGTCCCCGCGTCCGCGGCGGCGCTGAAGTGAGGGCTGGACGGGTAGCTCGTGTAGCGGGGCAGCCGCTCCTCGCCGTAGAGCGTTCTCAAATCCTCGCGCATGCGAGTTCCTCACCGTCATGCTCGGGGCAAGGGAGCGCCTGAGCCTCGGGTGCCGCGATAGGGGGCCCTCGGCACGACCGCCTTGATGTGCCTCAACCGTGCCGGTGACTTCGCGGGACGGGCCTCCCCGACCCGTGCGCGGCGGCATTGTGGAGACAGCGACGCGGCATGCCGCCCCGTCGCATCCGGTCGTTCGTGGCCGCGGGCCGGGTGCGCCGGTCCCCGGTCGCATGCCCCTCGTCGAAAGCGGGCTCGCCGCCCGTTTCGCAGTCGGCCGTGCCACCGATGTACCGCACGGAGGGCAGCCCTGCGTGCGGCGGAAGCCAATTCGCTGGTCAGATCGGCAGGACCTGTGCTGGAACGCGGCATGCCCGTCAGCGCCTCCAACGAAGCCGTTCGGCTCACCGCCCTCCATCGCCTGCAGCTCCTCGATACGCCGCCGGAGCCGGCCTTCGATCGCCTCGTCGAGCTGGCCCGTACCCTGTTCGAGGTGCCGATCGCCTTGATCTCGCTCATCGACGCGGACCGGCAGTGGTTCAAGGCCAGGTGCGGCCTCGCTGCGAACGAAACCTCCCGCGACCTGGCCTTCTGCAACTTCACCATCCTGCACGACACCGTGTTCGTCGTGCCGGACGCGACCCGCGATCCTGCCTTCGCCGGCAACGCGCTCGTGACGGGCGAGCCGCACATCCGCTTCTATGCCGGGGCACCCCTGATCACGGAGCCGGGCATTCGGCTCGGGTCATTCTGCATCATCGACACCAAGCCTCGCCAGCTCGAAGCGGCCGACATCCGGAATCTCGTCAGCTTGGCGCAGGCTACCTTGAGCGAGATCTGGCTGCGGAGCCTCCTGGAGGGAAGATCAGGCCTCGGTTCGGCGCCAGGCAGTGCGCCATGCGCTCCCGCGATGAGCTTCGGACACCGGCAGGTTCTCGCAGGTGCCCAGATCCGTGCCGCCCGTGGGCTTTTGAATTGGACGATCAACCAATTGTCGGAAGCTTCGCAGGTGTCGGTCAACGCGATCAAACGGCTTGAGGCTGGTGGTGGCAGCCTGAGCATGCGTACATCAACGGCCGACAAAATCGTCGATACATTTGAAAGTCGAGGTGTAGTCTTCACGGGCCGGAGCGCTTCGACCGCCGGCGTCGCCTACTCCGGCAGGCAACCTAGGTTATGACTTGTCTTTTCGTCCAGGGTAGGAATTTTTTAAGATCTGATGGGCCATTTGGGCCACCAGCCTGCTCCTTGTGGTGGGATCCGCGCGTCGCAGGATCTGCCAAGGCTTCGAAGGTAATCAACTTCAGGGTTGAATGCGGCATGATCTTCGGTGGTCGTGAAACTTCGTCGATGATCGAGGCGCTTCATCGCTCGCAGGCTGTCATTGAGTTCGCACTCGACGGCACCATCCTGAACGCCAACGACAACTTCTTGCGCACGGTCGGCTATACGCTTGCCGAGGTGCAGGGGCACCATCACCGCCTCTTCGTTGATCTGACGGAGCAGGGCGGCAGTGCTTATCGCGACTTCTGGGCCGGGCTCGCACGGGGCGAGTTCCAGCGCGCCGAGTTCAATCGCCGCGCGAAAGGCGGTCGCCAGATTTGGCTGCAGGCGAGCTACAATCCCGTGCTCGACCGGAAGGGCAGGCCCTACAAGGTGGTGAAGATCGCCACCGACATCACCGAGCAGAAGCTGCGCACCCTGGACTTTCAAGGACAGATCGAGGCCGTCGGCCGCTCGCGCGGTGCAGTCGAGTTCGGCCTTGACGGCACGATCCTGTCCGCGAACCCGAACTTCCTCAGCACGGTCGGCTACACCCTGGCCGAGGTGCAGGGGCGGCACCACGGCATGTTGGTCAGCCCCAGCGAACGGGCGAGCCACGCTTATCACGACTTCTGGGCCGCTCTCGCGCGCGGCGAGTTCCAGCACGGCGAGTTCAAGCGCTTTGGCAGGAACGGGCGGGAGATTTGGCTGCAGGCCATCTACAATCCCGTCCTCGACGCTGGCGGCAAGCCGCTCAAGGTCGTGAAATTCGCCAGCGAGGTGACGCCCGAGAAATTGCGGATGGCCGACATCTTGGGTCAGCTCGCCGCCATCAACCGCTCGCAGGGCGTGATCCATTTCGAACTCGACGGCACGGTGCTCGACGCGAATGAGAACTTCCTCACCGTGGTGGGCTACGGCCTGGAGGAGATCCGGGGCAAGCACCACCGGATGTTCGTTGAGCCCGGCTATGCGAACGGGACCGAGTACCGTCGACTCTGGGAGAGCCTACGAGCCGGGCAGTATCGGTCGGACGTGTTCAAGCGCGTCGGCAAGGGCGGTCGGGAGTTTTGGATCCAGGCCAGCTACAACCCGATCCTCGACATGAACGGCCAGCCGTTCAAGGTGGTGAAGTATGCCACCGACATCACCGCCAAGATGACCGCTCAGGTGGCCGCTACCCACGCTTCCGGTCAGACGCTCGCCAGCGTGCGGATGGCGGCCGAATCGGCGGAGGGATTGAGCGCTTCCATCGGCGAGATCTCGCAAGGCTTGACGCATTCGCAAGCGGAGGTGGAGACCATTCACGAACAGGCGCAAGCCGCCGATCGCTCGACCGCGCAACTGAACGCGGCGACCACCTCGATGACGGGGGTGGTGGACCTGATCCGGGGCGTGGGCGAGCAGATCAACCTGCTGGCGCTGAATGCCACCATCGAGGCGGCGCGCGCCGGCGAGGCCGGCCGCGGCTTCGCGGTGGTGGCCGGCGAGGTGAAGAACCTCTCCGCTCAGGTGACCCGGGCGACGGGGCAGATCGCCCATGACATCGAGGCCATGCAGGGCATCTCCGGCGACGTGGCGTCCTCGCTATCGGCGATCACGCGGTCGCTGGCCTCGGTACGGGGGAACGTGACCGGCATCGCCGCGGTGGTCGAGGAGCAGAGCGCGGTCACGCGCGAGATCTCGTCCGGCATGCAGACGGCATCCCGGAGCGTCGCGGCGATCAACCAGGGCTTGCAGGCCCTGACGGCCTGAACCGTATCGAGGAGGCATCCGGTAAGGTGCGGTCGGCTCGACGGTGGGCTCGCATCTTCTCCCGCGGTGTGCCATCGCGCCGAAGCCGCCGACCCCGATTCCCTGCCTCCTCGGAATGCGCAGGTCGCGGGCCGGGCCCGCCTCCCGACTCAATTCGCCTGGGGCCCGCCTTGCCAGTGTCCTTGCGCCTTGAGGGCGCCGGCGACCTCACGGGGCATGTAGGTCTCGTCGTGCTTCGCGAGCACGGTATCGGCCCTGAACATGCCGCCGGGCTGCAACACGCCCTCCGCGACCACGCCCTGACCCTCGCGGAACAGGTCGGGCAACAAGCCCTTGTAGCGCACCGGGACCGAAGCTTTCGTATCGGTCACGGCGAAATCGACAGTCTGGTCGGGGCCGCGCCGGATCGACCCCTCCTGCACGAGGCCGCCGAGGCGAAGTCGGCTGCCGGCGGCAACTCCCTGCAGGCCGATCTCGCTCGGCGTACGGAAGAACACGATCGAGCCGCTCATCGCCGTCAGGATGAGGCCGACCGCCAGGGCCAGCACGGCTCCGCACGAACCAATCAGGAGCAATCGTCGGCGTTTACGTCGGGTCACGGCGGGGGTCGGTGCCTCACGTTCTGACGGTGCGGCGCCTCGGCCGCCAGCGGACCGGATCGTGCCGTGGCGGAACGACGGCGATTTCGTGAGCGCCCCGCCCCGTCGTTTCCGGGACGTACGAACGCTCATGCCGTCGAAGCGGCGCGGGGCCGGACGGACCCGTATCCTGCACTCGCCTTACTCTTCGCTCGCCACGCCCAGCCTTGACCTGGATCAACCGAACGTCCGGCGGTCGGCATCGGGATCCGGGACTTCGGTGCGTCCCGCGGGGCGGGATTCGCGTGAGCTGCTCGGCAGGATACGGCTTGTGCGGGAGCTCCAAGCCGCGGCTGCCCTCATCGGCGAGCTCGTGGCTGTAGCCGCTGGTCAGGAACGCCGGCCCGGCCCGGCAGGGCGCGGATCCCGGGGCCGAGGCTGCCGTCATCCTGCCCTGCATCGTCACGTCCGAGAACGCGTCGACGCAGGATCCGTTCGGGCCGGGATGGGCCAGCACCTGGCTCGCTTCGGCCGCCCAGGCGGTCTCGTGGCCGAATTCCTACCGAATCCGTCAGGCGAAGCGCCCCCCTCGACGTCGTCCTCCCCCGCGAGCACCCATCGTCCCGCGCCGCCGGTCTCCGACCGCCCGCGAAGCCGCGACCCGTGCCCTCGCGCCGTCCGCGCCCGACCTCGGGTAGGTATAGGGCGAAGGTCGTGCCGGGCCCGGGAGCGCTGGCGTCGCGATGTCGCTGCCAAACGCCTTGGCGAAGTCGAACACCTGGCCGAGGACGAGTCCCGAGCCCTTGGCGACATCCTTCGAGATAAGAGAACGGCTCGAAGAGCCGCTCGCACGCACTGCCGTCAACCGGACTTGGACCTCCCGCCGGCCGCATGGGCGTGCCGCCTTGTCGGGCTGGCAAGGGAGCGCACCTCCCCGTGGATCAGACCCTCGTGGTCGAGCGGCGGTGCCGTCCCGAACGCTCCCCTGCCGCGAGGGCGGCCGCCGCAGGCTCCTGAACGGACGGCCGCCGCGCGGACGACAGGGGCAGGATGGCCGCGGCAGCGAACAGGCAGAACGCTCCCGCGGCCAGGAAGGCCGGGAGGTAGCTCCCCATGCCGCTCCGGGTCAGGCCTGCCCCGTACGCCGCCGCGGCCGCGCCGAGCTGATGGCCTGCGAACACCCAGCCGAGGACGCGGGCCGCCCGTTCACGCCCGAACCGCGCGACGACGAGACTCGCCGTTGGCGGGACGGTCGCGATCCAGTCCAACCCGTACACCGCCGCAAACACGGAGAGTCCGACGAACGAGAGGTCCGAGAACGGAAGGCAGAGGAGCGACAAGCCCCGCAACCCGTAGAACCAGAACAGCAGCAAGCCCGCGTCGAAGCGGTCCGACAGCCAGCCCGAGGCCGCGGAGCCGACGAAGGTCAGGGCGCCCATGCCCGCGAGGAGGCTCGCCGCCTGGAGAGGCCCTACGCCGACGTCGGCGCACAACGGCACGAGGTGGGTTTGCACCAGGCCGCTTGTGCTTGCGCCGCAGACCGCGAAGCTGCCGAGCAGGGCCCAGAACAAGCCCGACCGCGCGATCCCGGCGACGGTGCCGCGATCGTTCCCTGCCGTCGGTGGCGAGGATGCGGGGTGGATTCCTCGCGCTCCGTAAGGGAGCGATCCCACATCCCCGGGCCCCTCGGGCACGAGGCACGACATGGCGGCCGTCGCGAGCGCGAGCAGGCCGCACGACGCGAGGATGCACCCGCGCCATCCCTGCGCCTCCGCGACGGCGGCGAGCGCCGGGAGCGTCAGCATCTGCCCCGCGGTCGCCGCGGCCCCGAACAGCCCGATGACGAGCCCGCGCCGCGTTACGAACCAGCGCGCCGCGACGGCCGTGCCGAGCGCCAGCGAGACCAGCCCGCTCCCCGCGCCGGCCAGCACGCCCCAGCACAGGACGAGGTGCCACGCCTGCGTCATGGCAAGCGACGCGGCGAGTCCGGTCGCGGTGAGCGCAAGGCCGCAACAGGCGGTGCGGCGCACGCCCCAGGCATCCACCAGCAAGCCGGAGACCGGACTCGCCAGCCCGAAGACGGCCAACCGGATAGCCAGCGCCGACGAGACGGTCGCGGCGTCCCAGCCGAATTCCCGGCCGAGCGGCGCAAGCAGCACGCTCGGCGCGCCGACGGCCGCGGCCGTGGCCAGCACGGCGAGGAAGGTCGCTCCGGCGACGTACCAAGCGCGATGGAGGCCGGACCCGCGGGCCCCCATCCCGAGCGGATGCGGGATCGCGTGCTCACTCATCGTGGAGGACCCGGTACTCGGCGCCCTCTATGTCGTCGTACTGGCCGCTCCTGAGGGCCCACAGGAACGCGAACAGGCCGAGCGTGCCGAGTGTCAGGGCGATCGGAATGACGAGGAGCAGGACGTTCATCTCGACCTCAGACGGCTACGGCGGCGGCGTCGGCGATACCAGGCCCGTCCGCGGGATGCGGCCGCGACCGGCCCGTACCGAGGCGAGCCCTCAGGGCGTTCAGCGTCACGACGACGGAGGAGCCGGACATCGCGAGCGCCGCGATCAAGGGGGTCAACAGGCCCGCGGCCGCGAGGGGGACCGCGACCACGTTGTAGGCGGCCGAGAACCAGAGGTTCTGGAGCATCAGGCGGCGCGCCCGTCGACCGGCTGCCAGGACCGCGAGCACGGGCGCGAGGCTGCGTCCCAGGAACAGGGCATCGGCTGCGGCTTGGCTCACGTGTGAAGCGGTCACCGGCGAAAGCGAGGCGTGGGCCGCCGCGAGCGCAGGGGCATCGTTGAGGCCGTCGCCCACCATCAGGACGCGCCGGCCGGACCGCTGCAGCGCCTCGATCCGGGCGATCTTCTCCGGCGGGGTCAGGCCGGCCGCCCAGTCGGTCACCCCGAGCTGTCCGGCGACGGCCTCGACCGCGGCGGACCGGTCGCCGGAGAGGATCAGGACGCGCCGGCCGGACCGTAGCAACGTCGCGACCACGTCGGCGGCGTCGGGGCGGAGCGCCTGCCGCACCGGGAAGGCGACGGGTGCTTCGGTACCCGCTCGGAAACAGATCACCGAGGCATCCGGGTGGGCCGCCAGCACCGCGGATGCCTCTGCCTCGGCCCCGCAGAAGCGGGGTGAGCCAAGACGGAGCTCCACGCCGTCGGCCAGGGCGCGCACGCCGAGACCCGCGGCTTCCTGGGCCCCCGGGAACGGTCCTGCCGAGCACGTACCGGATGCGAGGGCTGTCGCCATCGGGTGCCGGCTCGACAGCGCCAAGCGTGCCGCCGCCTCCAGCACCCCAGGCGCGAAAACGTCTCCGGACAAGGTCGGCTCGGGCAGGGTCAGCGTGCCGGTCTTGTCGAACACGACGGTGTCGATCTCGGCGAAGCGCTCCAGGGCCGTGCCGTCGTTCAGGAGCACGCCCTCGCGGAAGAGGGCGCCCGCCGCCGCCGCCTGCACGGCGGGGATCGCGAGGCCGAGCGCGCAGGGGCAGGTCACGATCAGGACGGCCACGGCATCGAGCAGCGCCGCATGCCATCCGGAGCCCGCCGCGAGCCAGCCGACCAGGGTCACGGCAGCGGCCGCATGGACCAGCGGGACGTAGAGGCGCGTCGCCTTGTCGGCGAGGACGAGCGCCCGTGACCGTGCTTCCAGGGCGCGCCGCATGAGGTCCTCCACCTCGTCGAGCAGGCTGGCGCCAGCTGCCGCGGTCACCCGGACCGTCAGGGCACCGTTGCCGTTGAGGGCGCCGGCAAAGACCCGGTCGCCGCCGCGCACCGTGACGGCGGCGGTCTCGCCGGTCACCAGGCTCTGGTCGAGGTCGGAGGTGCCGTGCTCGACGACGCCGTCGGCCGGCACGCGCTCGCCCGGCCGGACGAGGATGCGTGCGCCCGAACCGAGTTCCGCGACCGGTACGTCGCGCAGGGACCCGTCCGCGTCGACCAGCGTCGCGCCCTCGCTGCGGAGCGCCGCGAGATTCTCCGCGCAGGCCCGCGTCCGCCGACGCATGACCTGGTCGAGGACGCGCCCGATCAGTAGGAAGAACAACAGCATCACGGCGCCGTCGAAATAGGCGTGCGTGGCGCCGGAGAGTGACTCGACCACCGACATCACCAGGGTGAGGACCACGCCGAGCGTGATGGGGAAGTCCATCGTGACCCGGCCGGCCTTCAGCCCACGGAAGGCCCCCTCGTAGAAGGGCCGCCCGGCATAGGCTGCGGCCGGCAGGGCGATGACGGCCTGGATCCAGTGGAAGAGGTCTCGGTTCTCGGGCGTCATGTCCGAGTCGATGCCGGCCCAGACCGAGATGGCGAGCAGCATCACGTTCATCGACGCGAAGCCCGCCACCGCCAGCGCCCGGACGAGGCGCTTCGTCTCGGCGGCTTCCGCATCCGCGAGCCTGCCGGGCGCGAAGGGCTGAGCCTTGAAACCGAGCCCGTCGAGTGCCGCCAGGACGGCGGCGATGTCGGCGTCCGCCTGCGGCTGCCATGTCACGGCCAAGCGGCGGTCCGAGAAGTTCAGCCGCGCGGATGCCACGCCCGGCACGCCGGCAAGCCCGCGCTCGATGGCGTTCATGCAGGCCGCGCAGCGGACGCCCTCGACGGCGAAGGCGGCGCGCGCCGAACCGTCGGGCGCACGCGAGAGGAAGGCGGCGTAGTCCCGGCCGAGGGAGGGCCGCGTATTGGCCTCGCTCCAAGAGGCATGGGCCTCCACGTAGGCGAGCGCCATGTCGGTGCAGCACATCGGGCGCTTCCTTTAATCCAGGATGACCCGGTGCTTGCGCCGGAACGCGACGCCATCGTCGTCGAGCACATCCACGACCAGCTCCCACTGACCTGCCGGCACGACCGGGACGTGCCCCGCGTGGAGGCCGGGCGCCGTCTCGGCGACGGCCACCGCGAGGTCGGCGCGCTTATCGGTGGGCCGCTCCAGGCGGACCCGTACGATCCGGCCGGCCAGCGGGGTTGCGTCGGCCCCCCGGAGCGAGACGTTCACCGCCGCGCCCGTCCGCCCTTCCCGCGCGATGCTGCCGTCGAGGACCCAGCCCCGCGCGCTCTGCGCCCTCGCCCGCTCCAGCTCCGCGTTGTAGCGCTGGCTCGCCCTATAGGGCGAGGGCTCCTCCAAACCGGACCAGGTCCGGAACGCGGAGGTGACCAGGAAGGCGTCGGCGCTGGCGATGGTGCCGAAGAATGCGGCGAAGATCGCGAACACCTTCCGGCCGGTCAGGCCGGTTTTCGAGGGCGGTCGTGGGTGCGAGGCGCTTGCGGTCATGGTCAGGGAGCCTTGAAGGTGTCCTGGGCCCGGGCGGTCTCGCCCGTCGTGGGATCGGCGATGCGGAAGGAGAGCGGGACGCTCGCTTCCGGTCGCGTGCCCGCCGGGGCGAACACGAGGACGCGGAATTCCTGCGTCGAGTCGGAGGGAACGGGCATGTCGCCCGGCGTTCCCCCCACGACCTCGACCCGCGCGTCGGCCAGGCCATCGACCGAGAGCGAGAAGCGCCGCTCCTCCGGCCGCTTGTTGATGAGCCGGACCGTGTAGCCGTTGCGCACCGAGCCGTCGGAGAGCGTCACGAAGAGCGGGTTGCGGTCGTGGATCACGCTCAGACCCGTGAAGCTGCGGGTCGCGAGCCCGTAGAGCATGCCGCCGCCGACGCCTGCCACCAGCACGCCGTATAGCACCGTCCGCGGTCGCAGGACGCGGCTGACGGGCGGCTTGCCACGTGCGCGGCTCCGGCAGTTGGCCTCCGTGTCGTAGCCGATCAGGCCGCCCGGCCGCCCGAGCTTGCCCATCACCGTGTCGCATGCATCGGCGCACAGGCCGCACTGGATGCAGTCCATCTGCAGCCCGTCGCGGATGTCGATGCCGGCCGGGCAGGCGGCGACGCAGGCGAAGCAGTCCACGCAGTCGCCCGCAGGCCGTCCCGCGGCGCGGAGGGCCGTGGCCCTCTTCACGGGGGTCCGGGGCTCGCCACGGTCGCTACGATAGAGGATGTTGAGCGAGTGCTCGTCGGTAAGCGCGCCCTGGATGCGCGGCCACGGGCACATGTAGGTGCAGACCTGCTCGCGCATGTGGCCGGCGAGCGTGTAGGTGGTCGCCGTCAGGGTCAGGATGGCGAGGTAGGCGGCCGGCGAGGCCTGGAAGGTGGCGAGTTCGATGACCAGCGTCGGCGCGTCCGCGAAGTAGAGGACCCAGGCCCCCCCGGTCCACCACGCGATCATGAGCCAGATCGTGTGCTTGAGGCTCCGCAGCACGACCTTCTCGACCGACCAGGGCGCCGCGTCGAGCTTGAGCCGCGCGCGCCGGTCGCCCTCGATCACGCGCTCGACGGCCATAAATAGGTCCGTCCACACGGTCTGCGGGCACAGGTATCCGCACCAGACCCGGCCCGCGACCGCGTTCATCAGGAACAGGGCGAAGGCGGCCAGGATCAGCAGGCCCATGACGTAGGTCACGTCCTGGGGCCAGAGTTCGATGGAGAAGAAGTAGAAGCGCCCTCGGTCGAGGTCGAGCAGCACGGCCTGCGACGGCTCGCCGAGGCCGCGGTTCCAGCGAATAAAGGGGACGAGGTAGTAGATGCCCAGCGTGAGCGCGAGCAGGGCCCACTTGACCGTGCGAAAGGTGCCGCGGACCGCCTGGGGCTGGATCTTCGTCCGTGCGGCGTAGAGCGAGCCGTTCACGGCCGGGATCGCCGCGCGGGTCACCGTCGCGCCGAACTTCTTGCGGCCAGGGGCTGCCGGTATGGGCGCGGCGGCCAGCGTGTCGTTGGGTTCGGCGAGCGACATCGATGCTGTTTTTCCGTGCGGCGACGGGGTCGGCGTCGGTGTCGTTAGCGGCGGCCATCGCCGGCTGCGTTGATCTCGCTCAAACGAGACCGGATGCGGCCGAGGCCGGCCGGTGCGGACCTGCCGTAGCCGTCCACGAAGACGCGACCGCCCGCCGAGGCGCGGGGGCGCTCCGGCGGGCGTCGATCGAGGTACGGGCCCGAGGCCGATCTACTTGCCGCCTCCGAGGCCGTGGACGTATATCGCGAGCGACTTGATGGTCGCTTGATCGAGCCGACCTTCCCAGGCCGGCATCACCCCCTTGCGCCCGTTCGTCACCGTGGCGGCGACCTGCTCGGGCGAGGAGCCGTACAACCAGATCGGATCCGTCAGATCGGGTGCGCCCATCTCGGGATTGCCCTTGGCCCTCTCGCCGTGGCAGCCCGCGCAATTGCCGGCAAACACCTCCGCGCCCTTCTCCGGACTGGCGCCTGCGATACCCGGCCTACCCGAGAGCGCGAGCACGTAGCTCGTCACGGCCTCGACCTCGGCGCGCGCCAGGACGCCGTCACGTCCGAAGGCGGGCATGTCGCCGACATGCGCCTCGCCGTGGCCGGAGCGCGCCCCGTACCGGATGGTGCGCTCGATCTCCTCGGCCGTGCCGCCCCAGAGCCAGTCGTCGTCCTGCAGGTTCGGGTAGCCTGTCCGGCCGGTCGCAGAACTCCCATGGCAGCCCGCGCAGTTGTCTCCGAACGCCGCCTTCCCGGTGGCGAGAGCGAGGCGCAGCAGCGCCGGGTCGGCGCGGATCTCCGCGACCGAGGCGCTGGCGAGGTGGGTCTGGCCGCGGGCGCCGCGTTCCCGGCGCACCGCCTCGACCTCGCTCAACACGGTCTCGCGCTGCGAGTAGCCGAGGACGCCGCCGGTATAGCCGCTCACGAGCGGCCAGGCCGGATAGGCGATCCAGTAGCCGAACGCCCAGACGATGGTGGCGTAGAGGCCGTAAAGCCACCAGCGCGGCAGGGGGTTGTTGTACTCGGCGATGCCGTCCCACTCGTGCCCGGTGGTCTCCGGGCCGGCGGTCGACTTGCCGGGATGCGCGGAATCGGCCACGGCTCAGTCCTCGATCAGTGGAAGGTGGGCGGCCGCGTCGAACCGAACGCGGTTGCGCGGCCAGAAGGCGTAGAGGCAGACGGCGGCGAAGATGACTACGAAGTAGACCAGGCCGCTGGTCTGCGCGAAGGCGGCTGCATGTTCATAGGTCATGGTGCTCACCTGAGGTTCTTCTTGTCTTCGTAGATCTTGAAGTCGACCATGGTGCCGAGGACTTGCAGGTAGGCGATCAGGGCGTCGATCTCGGCCGCCTTGGTCTTGTCGCCGCCGAAGTCGCGCACGTTCGCGCCGGGGTAGCGGCGCTGCAGGTCGGCGGCGCCCGGGCCGTCCGGATCGAGCTGGGCCCTTAGGTCGCCCCGCGCCGCCGCGACCATCTCGTCGGTGTATGGGACGCCGATCGCCCGGTTGGCCTTGAGGTCCTCGGCGATGGCGTCGGCGTCGAGCTGCCGCTCGAGGAAGGCGTAGGCCGGCATGATCGAGGTCGGCACCACCGCGCGCGGATCGATCAGGTGCTCGCGGTGCCACTGGTCCGAGTACTTGCCGCCGACGCGGGCGAGATCCGGCCCGGTGCGCTTCGATCCCCACTGGAACGGGTGGTCGTACATGCTCTCGGCCGCCAGCGAGAAGTGGCCGTAGCGCTCGACCTCGTCCCGCATCGGACGGACCATCTGGCTGTGGCAGAGGTAGCAGCCCTCGCGGATGTAGATGTTGCGGCCGGCGAGTTCGAGCGGCGTATAGGGGCGTACGCCCTCCACCTTCTCGACGGTGCTCTTCAGGTAGAACAGCGGCGCGATCTCCACGAGGCCGCCGATCGCCACGACGAGGAGCGCGCCGATGAGCAGGACGATGGAGTTCTTCTCGAAGATCTCATGCCTCTTCCAGAGGCCGGGTTGGGCGGTTCCCATCGGACTTCTTCCGTGTTGCTGTGGGCGTGATGCGTGAGGGTTGCGGGGCCGCCGCGGCAAGCGGCCCCGGCATCGGCTCACTCGGCCGGGGCGAGGCCGACGGTCGCAGGGAGCGCCTCTCCTGCCGGCGGGGCCTCGCTCTCGGAGGCGGTCTTGCCCGCGATGGTCATGGCGAGGTTGTAGGCCATGATCAGCCCGCCGATCAGGAACAGCACCCCGCCGAGCGCCCGGACGAGATAGTAGGGCTGCATCGCCTCGACGGTTTCGACGAAGGAGTACTCGAGGAAACCCAGGGCATTATAGGCACGCCACATCAGGCCCTGCATGATCCCGGCGACCCACATCGAGGTGATGTACAGTACGATGCCGAGCGTCGAGACCCAGAAGTGCCACTCGACGAGCTTGAGCGAGTAGACCTCACGCCGGTTCCATAGCCAGGGCACGAGGCAGTACAACGCGCCGAAGGAGATGTAGGCGACCCATCCGAGTGCCCCCGAATGCACGTGGCCGATGGTCCAGTCCGTGTAGTGCGAGAGGGAGTTCACGGCCTTGATCGACATCATCGGCCCCTCGAAGGTCGCCATGCCGTAGAAGGCCAGCGACACGACCATGAAGCGCAGGACCGGGTCGGTGCGGAGCTTGTCCCAGGCCCCCGAGAGGGTCATCAGGCCGTTGATCATCCCGCCCCAGGAGGGCATCCACAGCATGATCGAGAAGGTCATGCCAAGCGTCTGCGCCCAGTCCGGCAGTGCCGTGTAGTGCAGGTGGTGCGGGCCCGCCCAGATATACATGAAGATCAGCGCCCAGAAGTGGATGATCGACAGGCGGTAGGAGTAGATCGGCCGCTCAGCGCGCTTCGGAACGAAGTAGTACATGATCGCCAGGAAGCCGGCGGTGAGGAAAAAGCCGACCGCGTTGTGGCCGTACCACCACTGGATCAGCGCGTCCTGCACGCCCGCGAAGATGGGATAGGACTTCGAGCCGAACACCGTGACCGGCATCGCCAGGTTGTTGACGACGTGCAGCATGGCGATGGTCACGATGAAGGCGAGGTAGAACCAGTTCGCCACGAAGATGTGCGGTTCCTTGCGCTTCCAGAGGGTTGCGAGGAACACCAGCAGGTACGCGACCCAGACGATGGTGAGCCAGAGGTCGGCGTACCACTCGGGCTCGGCGTACTCCTTGGATTGGGTCACGCCCATGAGGTAGCCGGTGCCGGCGATGACGATGAACAGGTTGTAGCCGAGCACCACGAACCAGGGCGCGAGCTCGCCCGCGAGCCGGGCGCGGCAGGTGCGCTGGACGACGTAGAGCGAGGTTCCAATCAGGACGTTGCCGCCGAAGGCGAAGATCACCGCCGAGGTATGGAGCGGGCGCAGGCGGCCGAAGCTTGCGTACTCCAGGCCGAGGTTGAGCGCGGGCGCCCAGAGCTGGAAGGCGATGATGCAGCCGACGAGGAAGCCGGCGATGCCCCAGACCATCGCGGCGATGGCCGTGAACTTCACGGGTCCGAGGTTGTAGTTCGGCTTGCCCCCGATCATCTGCGGCGGAGCCTCGTCGGGGCGGCCCTCGTAGCGCTTGAGGATGGCGACGATGCCTGCGATCGCGGCGAGCGCGAAGACGGCCATATGGGCGCCGAACGGGGCGTCGACCGCCCGCGAGGATGCGACGCCACAGAGGAGCGCGCCGACGAGCAAGGAGAGGCCTAAGCCCACCTCCCCCTCCGTCATGTACTTCGATGATGGTGTCGCGGCCATGGCTCGCTCGATTGCCTCTCGCAGGACGGGTCGGGCTGCGATTAGGGCGCCGGGCGGGGCCAGGCGTTGATTTGAGTCAAACGGTGCAGCGGGCGACGGGATGGGCAGCGTGCGGGCGGGCCGCCTGTCCGGTCGCGCCTAGGGAGGACCCGAAAGTCCTCGGCGCCGCAGCGGAGGCGCTGAGGATGCATGCGAACCAGGTTGGCGGCCTTCGGGGTGCCTCCGGGAGCGTCATTCCCCGCCCTCGCCCGCCCGGGATCGTGCCGTGGCCGCCGCCTGTTCGGCTTGCGGCGCCTCAAGCGGCGATCTGGGCCAACCTCCCGGGATCCAGGACGACGATCCGGGCCCGGCCGAGTCGCACGAGGCCCTGCCTCTGCCAGCCGCCGAGGATTCGGCTGACCGTGAAGTAGCTGACGCCCGTCATCTCCGACACGTCCTTCCGGGTCGCCGGCGACGCGATCTCGACGCCTTTCGGGCCGTTGCGTCCGACCTGCCCGACCAACCGCAGCAGGACACTTGCCACCCGCGCCTCGGTGCCCTTGTCCGTCATCTCCGCGAGCCGATCGACCATCTCGCGAGCCCGGTCCCCCACGGTATCGAGCGCGTTGGCCGAGATCGCCGGATGGCGGCGCATGAGGTCCAGGATCTGTACCGCACTCCAGCACAGGGCGGCCGTAGGTTCGGTCGCCGTCGCTGTCGCCGGGAAGGGGAATCGGCGGAACACCGCGACGCAGCCGACTAGGTCGCCGGCTCCCATGAACCGCAACGTCGTCTGCTCTCCTTCCGGATTCACGCGTGTCAGCCTCACCGAGCCGGAACTGACCTGGAAGAGTTGGCTCGGCGCGTCGCCCTGATGGAACAGGGTGGCTCCCGCCGCGAACTGACGGAGCGTGGCCGCGTCCAGCAGGATCTCGGCGGTTCCCTCATCCAAATTCGTGAATAGGGCACCATGCGCCAAGCTTGCCCGTCGCGGCACTTGGTCCATCGCCGGTTTCCCCATCAATCCCCTCCCGGGGCCATGGCCCCCACAACCTGCGGAAGACAATCCAGAGGCAGGAATGCCAAACGGCGGCGGACAATCTGGTAGCCAGGTCGCGCTGGCCGAGTGCATGTGGGTAGGCAGCGAACGCTTCGGGTGCCTTGATTTCGCTCAACGAGGGGCGACGCGGCGCACGAGCCCATGCTTGCACGTCGTCGTCCCTACCTGTCCGGCCGGCTACCCTGTTTGCGCTCGCGCAAAGTAGGAGGCGTGCAGTCGGCGAGGTCAAGCGAGGGTACACCCCGCGATGGGCCGTGGCGGTGCGCGAGCATGGCAGGCACGGCCGCGGGCGGAGCATTGAAGGTGGAGGGCAGCCTTGCGCTTGACGCGGGGTTTCGTGGGCGCGGTGGTTCCGGCGGCCTTGCTCCTGGGATCGGCATGCCGGGAATGCCCTGAGCAGCCCCGGGTACCATGGCACGGCGGGTACCGCCCGGGCTCCTGAAACGGCGACCGAAGATAAGGAACGCAGGATCCACGCTTCCCGCGCCTCGCCGGCAAGACACCTATCCATCAACCGATGATCCTGCGGGACGGCGGGCGCCTCAAATTGCCCTTGAACCAGGTCGCTGCCTACTTGCGGGTCCTCATCAAAGGGTGGACCGGTTGCGTCGCAGGTCTCGACCCGCCACCGCCTCTTCCCGGACTGGCAATGCAGCCCGGGCCCCCCATCGGGCAGACGTCCCTGGGCTGGAGCGGACGCGACACCAGTTCTCGCGGGCCGTTCATCGTCCTCGGCCGGCGGGGAATGAATCCTTGATCCAACTCAAAGCCGACCGGGCTCCGCCCATGGGAAGTTGTCGGTGCTGGAACAGGAGATCGAACCCATGAGCGAGCGTCCGTCATCCCTGGTGTGGAGTCCGATCCGGGCTTTCGCAGCCCTCTTCATCTCGGCCATGACACTCGGGGCCGCTGTGTTGATCGCCGCGTCAGCTCTCATCATCGCGGTGCTGATATCCAATGCCGGCGGCCTGATATTCCAATTGGTCATCGCCAGCATCAAGATCCTGGGGCCGGTGGTGATGGCCATCGTCATCCTGACAAGTGTGTTGCTTAGTTTCGGCCGTTCGGCGCAAGCCTGAGCCACGCTACGTGCCGCGTCGCCGGGCCTTGCCTCCCGACGCGGCCCGCCATCGAGGGCCGGCACGCTCCCCCATCACGAGGGCATTTCGGATACGGTCGAACGCTCCGTAGGCGATGCCCTCGCCGCCGTGCTCGTCTCGCCATTGCTTCTACATCGACCGTAAGGGGCGTCAGCGCTCGCCGCCGGGTCCTCGGTAAGCCTCCCGTGCGCCGAGCCGATCTCGGGCATGCCGAGGACCGTCTTCGTCCTCGGGGCCTTTGTTGCCGTCCGTTAGGTTCGCCCCCCGGCCGGCATTTGCAGGCGGGCGACGCGAGGCTTCTGAGATAACATTCCGGGTACATCCGCAACTCGTACGGCCGCCGGTGGGGAGCGATTTCGTCGGCTTCCTGGATCCAGTGTTCCGGCGCTTCCGTCGTGGCGCCCGGGGGCAACGAAGGGCGTGCTACTCGGCTGCGACGCCGAACGCGGATCCGGTGCGAGGGATGCCGAGGGCGTCCCAGGTCTTGGCGAGCGCCGCGGTGAGCCGCTCGATCTGCGCCGCGTCGTGGAACGGCGAGGGCGTGATGCGCAGGCGCTCGGTGCCGCGCGGCACGGTCGGGTAGTTGATCGGCTGGATGTAGATGCCGTGACACTCCAGCAGGTGGTCGGCGGCCGCTTTGCACAGCTCGGCGTCGCCCACCATCACCGGCACGATGTGGGTCTCGGTGTGCAGCACCGGCAGGCCCGCCGCCTCCAGCGCCGCCTTGGTCTGGGTTGCCTGACGCTGATGCGCCTCGCGCTCGACCTTCGAGCGCTTGAGGTAGCGCACCGAGGCGCGCGCCGCCGCCGCCACGGCCGGGGGCAGCGCCGTCGTGAAGATGAAGCCGGCCGCGAACGAGCGCACCGCGTCGAGCACGGCGGCCGAGCCCGTGATGTAGCCGCCGACGCAGCCGAAGCCCTTGGCCAGCGTGCCCTCGATCACGTCGATCCGGTGCATCACCCCGTCGCGCTCGGCGATGCCAGCCCCACGCTCGCCGTAGAGGCCGACCGCGTGGACCTCGTCGAGGTAGGTCATGGCGCCGTAGCGGTCGGCGAGGTCGCAGATCTTGCCGATCGGCGCCACGTCGCCGTCCATCGAGTAGACGGACTCGAACACGATGAGCTTGGGCCGGTCGCCGGCTTCGACGAGCAGCTCTTCGAGGTGCGCGAGGTCGTTGTGGCGGAAGATGCGCTTCTCGCAGCCCGAGTGGCGCACGCCCTCGATCATCGAGTTGTGGTTGAAGGCGTCCGACAGGATCAGGCAGTTCGGGATCAGCTTCGCGATCGTCGAGATGCCGGCCTGATTCGAGACGTAGCCCGAGGTGAAGACGAGGCCCGCCTCCTTGCCATGCAGATCGGCGAGCTCGCGCTCCAAGTCGACCAGCGGCGAGGTGTTGCCCGCGATGTTGCGGGTGCCGCCCGCGCCGACGCCGCAGCGCCGGGCCGTCTCGGTCATGGCGCCCACCACCTCGGGGTGCTGACCCATGCCCAGATAGTCGTTCGAGCACCACACGGTGATCTCGCGGGTCGAGCCGTCCGGGCGGCGCCAGTTCGCCTGCGGGAAGCGGCCGGCCACGCGCTCGATGTCGGCGAAGACGCGGTAGCGGCGCTCGCCGTGCAGGCGGGACACCGCTTCCCTGAAGAAGCCCCCATAATCGTGACCGGACTTGCCCTGCGTGATCGGAGCCGAGTGGTGGGCGTCCGAAGCCAGCCGAAGGTGCATGCGCAAGTGTCCTTGAGGGCTCGCGGGAGCTCGTCCGCGACGGAAGGGGGCGGCCACGGACGGTTGAGATGGGCTGTGGCGCCCCTTCCTATGCCGAAGGCCCGGGAATCGTGCCTTGATGTTGATCAACCGTACGCAAGGCCGGTACGGGCCAAGTTGGCAGGGCGGCCGAACAGGCGAGCCGAAGCTCGTCCATCTGTCGCTCGGCTTAGTACGCTACGGGCAAGCGCGACGCGGTATCCCTGGCCACGAGTAATGCGTCGTCGCGGTCGGCGCGTCGCGTAATGCGCCAGGGCTGCGCCCGGTCCTTGAATCGCGCCACGACGCACCAGGTGGGCAGGCCGTCATTCCACGCCTCGGGTTCCACGCCGATCTCCGACACCAGCGTCAGCGCTTGGGTGCGGGTCCATGCCAGCCGGAACGGGCCCCGTGCGTGCTTTGAAAGGGTACCTTCCCGAGGGTCGACCGTGACCGTCCTCTCGAAACCCATCAACGCGACGCCAAGGAGGGGTAGACCCACCGCCAACGCTCCCGCCGACACGAGCCATGCGAGAACGGCCGCGCCACCGGAGATTGCGATGCCATGTCGGACGAGGAGTTCCCAGGAAGCGAGGAGCGGGGGAAGCCCCGCGAGGCCAAGGATGGCGCGCGAGCCGCCGCAGAACGCCTCCTCGAACCTGACGACTTCCTTTGTCGGGTCCAACGATCCCATCATTTCGCCCCCGTCCTGGAATCCCCGCCCGGCGGCCGTGCCCAGGCTAGGCGGCTTATTACTCGGGCGAGTAGGCCACGACGTATCGGACCCGGGTTGCGCGCTCCGTCATTGATCCAGCGCAATGCCGAGTACTTCGATGCGGCACATAACAAGTCGTCCGGCACGGTCACTACCTGCCCGACTGCCAAGGAAAACGAAGATATGCGCACCTCACCTGCCCTACTCGCGGCCGCCCTGCTCGCCTGTTCCGGCTTGGCCGCACTTGCGACTCCTTGCGGACAGCAGGTGAGTGCCCTGCAGCGCCGCCTCGACAGCGTAGGTGCCGTGCGCGTGGCCGGGTTGGAGCCCGGCCACACCCTGGCCACCGGTTCCGTCAAGGCTCTTCCTCGCGCACTGGCCGAACAGCCCGGCGATCCGCAGTTGAAGCCTACCCGCGAGAACGTCGCGGCCGCTCGTCTGCTGATCCGCGAGGCGATGGCGGAGGAGGCCGAGGGCAACCAGCGCGGCTGCGAGAACATTCTCACCGACGCCAAGCGTCTCATCGGCGCCCTGCCCTAGCGCGATCGCGATGGCTGGGCCCTGCCGCGGCTCGCCTCCGCGACCATGGAGCTTTTCGCCATATGACGGCGTCCCGTCGCCTCGCGCCGCCTTCGACGCCGGTCGGGCCCCCGTCTCCGGGGGGCCGCTCCAGCACATTGAAGGGCCTCAGGCGGACAACCGGGCGGACACGTCCGGGCCTGTGTCACCTTTCTCGACGCCAGGCTGCAGGCCGCCAGAGCACTCGGTCCGCAGGCATCAGCCTCGCGGGGCACTTCTTGCGCCCACGCGGGCTGGTTAGCCTGAATCAAGCTTGCCGCGTCAGATTCTTCAGAGGAGAAACCCGCGGTCCACGTGTGTCACACGCCTTGCTACCTTACCGACACCGACGATGGCAGGATCTTTGTGCCCGGCAACCCGGTGAGTGGCTTTGACTGCCCCCGCAAGGCGCGGGCTGCGGCCGACCGGGCGCTCGGCTCCATGACGACGGAGGTGCTGCCAGGCGGGGAGCGCCACGTGCTCAGGGCGATCGTGCGCGACGAGGCTGATCAGGTGATCTATGAGGCGGCCGTAACATTTGCGGGGGAGTGGAAGATCCCGATAGCCGCGTGACTGCGGTACCCGACCCCGTGACAGCAATCCATGTTGCAAAGTGCGCCTCAGAAGCGCATCAATCGTCGACTCCTCATTCGTGAGCGTCCACGATGGCCGGCAGGATTGTGCGCTTTACGATCTCGGCCGCATCGGCAGCGGGGTCGCGCGAGGCCACACGGGTGAACGCCGGCAGCGCGATGGTGCTGGCGGATAGATGGGTTGGCGAGGGATGCTGGGATATTCGCATCACCGACCCAGGCGGCATCGAAAGAGGCCTGTCTACCTTCAGGCAGACGTTGCCTATGCTTAGACGTATCGCCTCCCGGCAAACAGACATGTAGCACGCGGCCCGCCCGGTTCGCCGCGGCAAGTTTTCTTGGGCCTTCGATCCCGGTGGGCGGAAGGAACAAGGGGCCTAGCGCGTGGCGTCCAGCCCATTGTCGAACAAGGTCGTGTAGTCGAGCCTCGTAGCCGTCAGCCGCGCTTCCAGCTCCAACGACTTGATCCGATGACGTCGCGAAAGGTAGCGCGGGATCTCGGCCGACCCGGGATCCCCGGCCGCCTGGCATTCCGCTGCCTCCGATGCGAACTCACGGGCCAGCAGCTCGTCAGCTTTGGCCCCATTCACCGGAAGCCGCATCAACTCCAGCATATCGGCTCGCATACGTCTTCCCGTGCTGATTGAGTCCTTAGCCTCAACTGGGCAATCGCGCTCTTACGTCTACGTGAGGTTGATCCAAGGAGGCCACGGCTCATAACCCCCGCTCCACGCCCAACCGCTTGAAGGACTGAGTCGGGAGCGCCCGTTTGATCGCCCAACCTAGCTGAGGTGAGGAGCAGGAACCCGCCCCATGCCGGGCAAGCCCAGCCACATCGTTGGCCGTGTCGAGACAATCCCTGACCGTGCGGTGGGACGCCGGTTTGAGGCGGAAGCGGCATGCAAGGGGCATCAGGATCGGCGGCGCGCTCAGGATGAGAAAACGGCACGACTGAAGGCGCTGCGACTGGCTAAGGAAGCTCAGCGCCGGACCTCGCCGACTTCGTAGCCACGGCCCGCTCAGTTCACCAAGGCGAAGCTGTGGCGGGAATCGCCCCGGCCGGTCACCGGGTGGTGGGCCGCCGTCCCGGCTTCGATGTCTGAGCCCTGCTCAGCACGTTGGGATCTTAAGGAAGGTCGGGCCAAGCCAAGTCTCGTAGGCGCTTTCGATCGCAGCCTTTATCCGGGCAAGGGCTTTCAGCATACCGGCGGGAAGCGGGTTGCGCATCGTCGGCTGCTGTCCTCACGTCTTCTCCGGCCGGGCCAGCAAGATCGCTGTACGGACCATCGCCCGCTGAACGCCAACGGTCGCCGTAGGGCTTTCCAGCGCGCGCTTGACATTCACTTGGCCGTAGACGGCCTCGGCAAGATCCAGGTTCCAGCCTTCGGAAAATCGAAAGGGTGCTCTCAATCGGCCATCGAGTAGCGCATCAACGGCCGCATCGACCTCCGCATGGGTGATGGTTTGTGATCGCAGGAGATCGCTGATCGTCGGGGATGATTCGGCCATGGCGTAAGGATAGCGTTCCCCCTTTGGACGCCCAGCTTGGAACGCCGTGCTGACGCGGGTACGGGGCGCGATCTGCGTGCGGTAGGCGGTTGTGTTTGCGAAAACGATACGCTCGGCAAAAAGGCTGCTCACCGTCACCGGGGCTCGTACGAGTGTGACGCAATAGTTTTCGCGGATCCTGCCGTGCTGGGGGTGGACCGAGCAAAGGTCGACGTCCGTTCGGCCGAGCTCCGTCGCCTGCGCGTCGAACCGCTCCAGAAAGTCGAGCATCGCGGCTTCCGTCCTCTACCACTGCTCGTCATGAAGGCCTGGGCACGGACGGTCAGCCGAAATCAGGCTCTCGAAGTAGGCCCGTCATCCGTCGCGACCTCGCGCGGCCCGCAGAACTTGGACCGCTTGCTCCCACGCCCCGCCGTTTTCGCGGGCGGCGTCTTGTCGACGAGGATGATGTGCGGCGCGCCTCTCGGGCCCGCGCAGGACGTCTGGGCGGGCGTGACTTCGATGTCGGCGATACATCGCTTCTTCGATGCCGAGCGATGCATTGAAATCATGTGGCCGGACCACTTGTTTGCGCTCGCGCAAAGAGCCGGTTCCGCATTGTCGCTACGATGCTCGAACAGGTGCCGTCGCGTCGGAGGCTGGATTGAAGGTCCAATGGGGGAATGCCGGTCTGCGGGGCCTGGACCCCGCGAAGGGACCTGGAACCCGGCACCTGGGGTCTCGGCGGCCTCACTCATCACCTCGTTCTTCGAGTTGCGCCGAAGCGAAGGCCGAGCCCTTCGTTCCACGTGGGGTGCCGGCGATATGCGCCAGTTGACGCCCGTTCCCTCCGAGGGCCAGCCATTGGGAGAACGCAGCGGGGAGGTCCGCGCCGTCCTCCATCTTCCGATCGAGCGCCAAGGTGCGGCCGTGATCCGGTTTTCCTCGAACATGGAACCGCAACGTTCGTCTTCACCCGTCACGACCGTGGCCGAGCCTAGCTGAGGGGCTGTCAGTGCAAGAGCCGCAGGTTCAAGGGGGAGTGCCGACCCGAGGTGGCCGGGTACGGGAGCTGCTGACCTTCCTGGTCCTCGCCGTGCTGATCTGGCCCTTCATCGCCATCGGAGTGGTCTCGGGCTGGGGCTTCCTTGTCTGGATGTACTACGCGTTCACCGGCCCTCCGGGGCCTGTCTAGGAGAGAGCGATGGCGCGTGAACAAGCGTCCTGGTCCCGGCGGGACCTGCTGGGCGGCCGTTCGGCCGCGGGCCGAGCGGCAGGCGGAGAGCACCATGTCAGCGGGCTGGTGGTCCACGCCCGGCCCGAGCGCCTAGCCGCCGTGCTGACCTCGCTCAACGCGATGCCGGGCCTCGACGTGCACGGGGACAATCCCGCCGGGAAGATCGTCGCGACGTTGGAGACCCGGACCGAGGACGACGTCGTGCAGCGGCTGGGCGAGATCGGGGAGCTGCCCGGCGTCCTCTCCACCGCGCTCGTCTACCACCGTTTCGGCTAGGCACGCCGGACGGCCACGCCCATCTATCCAGGAGTCGATCATGGACGTGTCTCGTCGAACCTTGCTGAAGGCCCAGGCCGCCACCGCGGCGGCGGCCGTCGCGGGCATTGACCTGCCGGCCGGGGCGCAGAACCTCGCGGCCGGGGAGGACATCGCCCTCAAATGGTCGAAGGCGCCGTGCCGGTTCTGCGGCACGGGATGCGGCGTCATGGTCGGGGTGAAGGAGGGGCGCGTCGTAGCGACCCACGGCGACATGCAGGCCGAGGTCAATCGTGGCCTGAACTGCGTGAAAGGGTATTTCCTCTCGAAGATCATGTATGGCGCGGACCGGCTGACGCAGCCGCTGATGAGGGTCCGCGACGGCAAGTTCGACAAGAACGCCGAGCTGCAGCCGGTCTCATGGGATCAGGCCTTCGACGAAATGGCGCGGCAGTGGAAGCGCGTCCTTCGCGAGAAGGGGCCGAAGGCCGTCGGCATGTTCGGCTCGGGCCAGTGGACCATCTTCGAGGGCTATGCGGCGACCAAGCTCATGCGGGCCGGCTTCCGCTCGAACAACCTCGATCCGAACGCCCGCCATTGCATGGCCTCGGCCGCCGTCGGCTTCATCCGCACATTCGGCATGGACGAGCCGATGGGATGCTACGACGACTTCGAGCATGCCGACGCCTTCGTGCTTTGGGGGTCGAACATGGCGGAGATGCATCCGATCCTATGGACGAGGGTCATCGACCGCCGCCTGAGTGCGCCGCACGTCCGCATCGCGACCCTCTCCACTTACGAGCATCGCACGACCGAGCTGTCGGATCAGTCCCTGATCTTTCAACCGGGGACCGACCTCGCCATCCTGAACTTCGTGGCGAACTACATCATCCAGAACGGCGCCGTGAACCGCGACTTTGTCGAACGTCATGTGAACTTCCGGGTGGCCAACACGGATATCGGCTACGGCCTCCGGCCCGAGCACGTGTTGGAGCAGCGAGCCACCCATGCCAACGAGGCCGCCGTCTCGCAGCCGTCGAACTTCGATGCCTATGCGCGGATGGTAGGGGAGTACACCCTCGAAAAGACCAGCGAGCTGACCGGAGTATCGCAGGAGCGACTCCTGACGCTCGCGAAGATGTACGCCGACCCCAAGATCAAGGTGATGTCGCTCTGGACGATGGGTTTCAACCAGCACGTCCGTGGCGTCTGGGCGAACCACCTCGTCTACAACATCCACCTCCTGACCGGAAAGATCTCGGAACCCGGCAATAGCCCCTTCTCGCTGACCGGCCAGCCCTCCGCTTGCGGCACGGCTCGCGAGGTCGGCACCTTCTCCCACCGCCTGCCCGCGGACATGCAGGTCAACAACCCCGAGCATCGCAAGCATGCCGAGGCGATCTGGAAGCTACCCCCTGGCCTATTGAACGGCGAGATCGGATACCATGCCGTGCAGCAGGACCGGATGCTCAAGGACGGTAAGCTCAACGCTTACTGGATCATGTGCAACAACAACCTGCAGACGGCTCCCAACACGAACGCGGAGACCTATCCGGGCTATCGCAACCCGGCCAACTTCGTCGTCTGCTCGGATCCCTACCCCACCGTGACCGCGATGGCCGCCGACGTCGTGCTGCCCACGGCCATGTGGGTCGAGAAGGAAGGCGCCTACGGCAACGCCGAGCGCCGAACCCACATGTGGCGTCAGCTCGTCAACGCCCCCGGCGACGCTCGCTCGGACCTGTGGCAGCTCATGGAGTTCTCCAAGCGGTTCACCACCGACGAGGCATGGGCGCCGGAGATCCTGGCCGCCCATCCGGAGTACAAGGGCAAATCCCTCTTCGACGTGCTCTGGCGTAACGGCAGCGTCGACCGCTTCGGCCTGGACGAGACGGCCCGGGAGCATGAGAACTTCGAGTCGAAGCGGTTCGGCTTCTATGTCCAGAAGGGCCTGTTCGAGGAATACGCCGCGTTCGGGCGTGGACACGGCCACGACCTGGCGCCCTTCGAGCGTTACCATGAGGTCCGCGGCCTGCGCTGGCCCGTCGTCGATGGCAAGGAGACGCGCTGGCGCTACCGGGAGGGACATGATCCCTACGTCGAGAAGGGGGCCGGCTGGCAGTTCTACGGCAACCCCGATCGTAGGGCGGTCGTCATGGCGGCTCCCTACGAGCCGCCGGCCGAGGCGCCGGACCAGGAGTACGACCTCTGGCTGGTGACGGGCCGCGTCCTGGAGCACTGGCACTCGGGATCGATGACGATGCGCGTGCCCGAACTCTACCGGGCCTTCACCGGCGCCGTGATGTTCATGCATCCCGACGACGCTCAGAAGCGCGGCCTGCGCCGCGGTCAGGAGGTGCGGATCGTGTCGCGGCGCGGCGAGATCCGCTCCCGGGTCGAGACGCGGGGACGCAACAAGATGCCGCCGGGGCGTGTCTTTGTTCCGTTCTTCGACGCCAGCCAGCTCATCAATAAGGCGACCCTCGACGCGACGGACCCGATCTCGAAGCAGACCGACTTCAAGAAGTGCGCCGTCAAGGTGATCGGCGTCGCCATGACGGAGCGTGGTGCGGAATGATGCGTCGTTTCATGCTCTCCGCCTGCGCCGGTGCGACATGCCTCGTCGCGGGGGCCCTCTTCGCGCAGGAAGCTCCTCGCCTGACCGGTCCGGAGCCGTTCACCAAGGAATCGCCGGCGCCGCCGATGCAGCGGCAGGTCACCGACGACGTCCGCCGCAAGCGCAACTACCCGGACCAGCCGCCCCTGATTCCGCATGCCATCGAGGGCTACGCGCTCGACCTGAACGCGAACAAGTGCCTGGCCTGCCATGCCCGCAAATTTACTGAGCAGTCCCAAGCGCCGATGATCAGCGTCACGCACTACCAGGACCGCGAAGGGAACACGCTCGGCGGGGTCTCACCTCGTCGCTACTCGTGCCTCGCGTGCCACGTGCCGCAGACCGGGGCGAAGCCGCTCGTCCCCAACACCTTCGTCGACATGGACGCGCTCGTCGAGCGCGAGCCCCGGGGGCGCTGAGATGACGGCGATTGCTAGGGCGTGGTCCTGGTTCTGGCTGAACCCCTGGGTGCGTACGGCCACGCGGCCCGCCACAACCCTCTCGCTAGCCTTCCTGACCCTGGGAGGCTTCGTCGCGGGCGTCCTATTTTGGGGAGGCTTCAACACGGTCTTGGAGCACACCAACACCGAGGGGTTCTGCACGTCGTGCCACGAGATGAAGTCGAACGTATTCGAGGAGCTCAAGGGCACGATCCACTACGCCAACCGCTCGGGCGTGCGGGCGACCTGCCCCGACTGCCACGTGCCCCACAAATGGACCGACAAGATCGCCCGTAAGATGCAGGCTTCCAAGGAGGTCTGGGGCCATATCTTCGGCTCCATCGATACGCGCGACAAGTTCCTGGACCTACGCCGTCACTTGGCGGAGCACGAATGGGCGCGGATGAAGGCCAACGACTCCCTGGAATGCCGTAATTGCCACAGCGCCGAGTCGATGGACGTGTCGAAGCAAAACCCGCGGGCGGCGGCGGCACACGAAAAGGACCTGTTCACGGGCGAGAAGACGTGCATCGATTGTCATAAGGGCATCGCCCACAAGCTTCCCAACATGCAGGGGGTTCCGGGATGGCAATGACCGGACGATGGATGTGTCTCGCGGCGGCGGCTTTCTGGGCCGTGAGCGTGGCCAAGCTGCACGCGGACGATGCCGCGGGACGGTTCGTCGAGGCTGCCTACGCCTCCGCCCTGTTCCAGGCTCGAATCTCGAGCATCGCCGCCGCCAAGGACCCGAGACCCGGTATCAAGGTGCTTGCCGAGCGCGTCCGTGACTTCCGGACCGCCCAGTTGCCCGAACTCGCCCGCTTGGCGGCAACGGCGGGAGTCGAGGTGCGGGACACGCTCGACCTGGAACTGCGAAGCATCGTCGAGAACATCGAGCCGCTCGATTACCTGGCTTTGTCACGTCGCTACGCGGAGGTCGAGACGCAGGCACTCGGCCGGGAGATCGCCGCCTACGAGGATGCGACACGGTCGGAGGCGCAACCGGTCCGGGAATATGCCGCCGCAACCTTGGAGCGGTTGCGCGATCTCAGCAAGGCGGCTCGGGCCGAACTCGCGGCAGTCGCTCCCTGAGGGGCAGCCACCTGGCGCGGCTTCGCGCGGTTGGCGGATCCGCGACTGTCAGATGTGCATCGCCCTGCACCACGAACACGCCGGCCCATCCCTGGGGTGGGTCCAAGCCGATATCAGGACACCGCCCAAGATCGGAAGCCCGGTACTTAGCAGAATAACATGACGAGATCCTGCTTGCCCCGGCCGTAGCCAACCGAAGGCAGCGAGGAAAGGCCTTAGGGCGCCAACTTAGGTCTCTCCGAATCCTGGTGGTGACGCCTGTAGCGACCGCGCAGCTAGTCGCAGATCCATGAGGTGGGGCTACCGCGCCGCACGGGAAGGCCGCAACATGAGGTAGCTGTGCATGTGCTGCGGCGCACATGATGGTTCATAGTTGAACCGTTCGCGTGTTGTTGCGCAGCAAACCCACTTGAATGCCCTGGTTGAGGGTGTCATCCGATTGGGGACGGGCCGCGATGGCGTCGCGTCCCGCCAGCCCTCTACGGGCGTTTCCTCCCAAGACTTTGGGCCGTACCTTCGGGTGCGGCCTTTTTTCGTTAGCCGAGGCGCATCATGCTCTAGACTGACACTGGTTGGGAAACAAGCAAAATGATGCAATTTATGCAGCAGGTGGCGTACTTACGTGCATACCGTTCAAAGGCTCGGATGCGGCCGCTGACGCCTTGCCATGCCTGATGCTTTCCAGCCCCAAGGGACTGAGCGCCGGCCAATCTAGCGGCCGGTTCGTCCGTGAAGAGCCTGTCGCGCCCGAGCCCACGGTGGAAATTGGCGCATGCACCGATGCGCGACGCTGATCGACCTGATCCTGACCTCTGTGGTGCCCGGCGCGGAACCTATCTGCCCCAACTCCGTGTGGCCCCGGCAGAGCGCGGCATGTGCGTGGTCCAGAGCTGCCGCCTGCGCTTCTCCAAGCGCCATGGCATCTCGCGAGATGCGCACGGACCGCGCGACCGGACGGGCCGGCCGGATGATAGGGCGGCGCGCGAGGCTTGGTCTGAGGGCGAGCTCGACCTCGATTTGGATGGTCTCGCGTGCATCGACGTGACGGCAGCCTACACCGCCATGACCCGGTGTTACGGGCATGGTCCACGCGGCGAGCGCGGTCGGACGTGCGTGCCCGGGGAGGCGCCGAGGACCGCGACTGGGACGGCAGTCTCGCGCACTCCCGGCATCGCCGCGCAATGGCCTATCGGCTTGGCAATGAACGGGAAGCCTTCCGCACCTACGAGGCCGACGCCTTCGCTCCGGCCTTTCAACTCGGTGATACGGTCGTCAGGGACGATCCATCGATCCACGGGGGGCTGTCCAACGGCTGCATCTAAGCACCCCGCTCTTCGAGCGGTCCTCCGGCGGCCGCCGGCAACCGTGAGGGCGAAGGGCGCTCGAGGACGTTAGAGAGGCCCTTGACCGTGCTTGTGACGTGAAGCCCGTGGATCGGGTCCGGGTGTGCACAAGGTGTGGAGATGCTGTGGACAAATCCCTCGACCGGCGATGCGCAGCTAAGGTCTGACCTGGGATTTATTGGGACTTATCGGAATGGGCCTGCTTTTCAAGCCATTGATTCCAACCACCAATTTCGTCGAAGAAGTTGGTGGTGGAGCTGAGGGGATTCGAACCCCTGACCTCCGCAGTGCGATTGCGGCGCTCTCCCATCTGAGCTACAGCCCCGTCCGGGACGCCGGCCTTGTAGGCTTGGGCGGCTCAGCCTGTCAATTCCCGATTTTCAACCTTGCGACGCACCGCCCCTGCGGGCCACCGGCGTCGCCTGGATCCGAGGACACGACGCCGCGCATGTATGCCCTGCTCTGGCTCATCAACACGGTCATCAACCTGTTCATCTACGTGCTCATCGCGAGCGCCGTGCTGAGCTGGCTCGTGGCCTTCAACGTGGTGAACGTGCGCAATCCCATCGTCGCCCAGATCGGCGAGGTGCTCTACCGCCTCACGGAGCCGGCGCTGCGCCCGATCCGCAACCTGCTGCCGAACCTCGGCGGCGTCGACATCTCGCCGGTCATCCTGATCCTGCTGCTGCTCTTCGTGCAGCGCCTGATCACCGTCGATCTCGCGCGCTTCCTGGTCTGAGCCCCGTCCGGCCCGGCGGCCGCGGCCGCCCAACGAAGAACGAACGACCCCAGGGAGGGAACGCCCCGTGAAGACCAATCCCGGCCGCTTCTTCGAGGATTACCGTCTCGGCGAGACCATCCGGCACGCCACGCCCCGCACCGTGACGACGGGCGACGTCGCGCTCTACACCGCGCTCTACGGGCCGCGCTTCGCCGTGCAATCCTCGGACGCCTTCGCGCAGGCCGTCGGCTATCCGCGCAGCCCGCTCGACGATCTGCTCACCTTCCACGTGGTCTTCGGCAAGACCGTGCCGGACATCTCGCTGAACGCCGTGGCCAATCTCGGCTACGCCGAGGGCGGGTTCCGCCGGCCGGTCTATCCGGGCGAGACGCTCTCCACCGTCTCCGAGGTGATCGGCCTCAAGGAGAGCTCCAACCGGCAGACGGGCGTGGTCTACGTGCGCTCGGTCGGCTCGGACGCGGCGGGCCAGACCGTGCTGAGCTACTGCCGCTGGGTCCTCGTGCGGAAGCGCGATCCGCAAGCCGCGATCGCCGAGGAGCACGTGCCGAGCCTCGCCAAGGTGGTCGATCCGCACGACCTCGCCGCTTCCCTGCCGAAGCTCGACGTGAGCGCCTACGACCTCGATCTCGCGGGCAGCCCGCACCGCTTCGGCGACTACCGGACGGGCGAGCGCATCGACCACGTCGACGGCATGACCGTCGAGGAGGCCGAGCACCAGATCGCCACGCGCCTGTTCCAGAACACCGCCAAGGTGCATTTCGACAACCATGCCGCGAAGGATACCCGGTTCGGGAAGCGGCTGATCTACGGCGGCCACGTGATCTCGCTCGCCCGCGCGCTCAGCTTCAACGGGCTCGCCAACGCCTTCGCGCTCGCCGGCATCAACGCGGGCCGGCACGTGGCGCCGCTCTTCTCCGGCGACACCGTCTATGCCTGGAGCGAGGTGCTCGACACCGCGGATGTCGGCCGCGGCGATGTCGGCCTGCTGCGCCTGCGCACGGTGGCGACGAAGAACCAGCCCTGCGGCGCCTATCCGGACCGGCAGGGCGACGGTTACGACCCCGCCGTCATCCTCGATCTCGACTACTGGGCCTTCATGCCGAAGTAGCGGCCGAAGCAGCCGCCGAGGCCGCGGTCCCGATCGATACCGGAGCGCGGAGCGACCCCCACCGGAACCCTCGCGCCGGTGCCGGCGTCTTTGACGGGCCGGGCCGGGCTGCCTAAGCAGGATGAACGAGCCGGCTCAGCAGCCCGATCCCGTCACGGCACACGCAGCGAGAATGACCATCCTGGCCCATCCGGACACCGCGCAGGACGGCGACCGCGAGGAGAGCGCGCCGACCACGCGCTGCCGCATCCTGGCGGTGGCAGAGCGCTCGTTCCGGGAGATCGGCTACCAGAAGACCACGGTGGCCGACATCGCCAAGACGCTCAAGATGAGCCCGGCCAACGTCTACCGCTTCTTCGACTCGAAGAAGGCGATCAACGAGGCCGTGGTCGAGCGCGTCACCGGGGAGATCGAGGCGCTGATCGCGCGGATTGCCGACGTGGCGGGCCTGCCCGCCGAGGCGCGGCTGCGGCAGGCGATCGAGGCGCTCCACCGCGACACCGTCGCGCGGTGGGACGGGTACCCGCGCATCCACGAGATGATCGAGGCCGCGATGGGGGAGAGCTGGGGGGTCTGCCGCCACCACATCGACCGCATCGGCGCCGTGTTCGAGCGCATCGTGCGGGACGGCGTGCGGACCGGCGAGTTCGAGGCGGAGGATCCGGCGGTCGCGGCGCGCTGCGTCCAGGCGGCGATCACCCGCCACACGCACCCGCTGCTGGTGGGCCAGCTGCCGCAGGTGCCGGAGCCGACGCTCGATCAGGTGATCGCCTTCGTGCTCCGCGGCCTGCGGCCGGCCCGCTGAGGACCGGGCCGCGAACGCCCCGGAACCGCGCCTCTATTCCGAGGCCGGCGTCTGCGCGGTCGGGGGCGCGTCCGAGGTGCCCGGCTGCGGGCCGTCGTAACCCTCGATCACGATGATCTCGGCCTGCGTGCCGCCCTGGAGCGCGCGGGCCTGCTGGTAGAGGTCGGAGTTCCAGCAGGCGAGCGCCGCCTCGTAGCTCGGGAATTCCAGCACCACGTTGCGGGCCCGCGCGGTGCCGGCCACCGCCTCGAAGCCGCCGCCCCGCACGAGGAAGCGGCCCCCGAACTTGGCGAAGGCCGCTCCGTTCGCGGCCGCGTAGCGCCCGTAGGCCTCCGGGTCGCTCACGTCGACCCGCACGATCCAGTAGCCCCGCGCCATCACACCCTCTCCCTCACGCCGTTTCCATCTCGCGGACGATCGCCTGCGCCACCGCCCGCGGGTCGGCGGCGCCCGCGATCGGGCGGCCCACCACCACGTGGTCGATGCCGGCCCGGCGCGCCTCGCCCGGCGTCAGCACCCGCTTCTGGTCGCCGAGGTCGGACCCCACCGGGCGGATGCCCGGGGTCACGATCAGGCGGTCGGGCCCCACGACGCCGCGCACCGCCACCGCCTCGGCGGCGCTGCAGACGATGCCGTCGATGCCGATCTCCCGGGCCTGCTCCGCGCGCTTGGCCACCATCTCGGCGACCGGCAGGGCGTAGCCGGCCTCCGCCGCATCGGCCTCGTCGTAGGAGGTGAGCACGGTGACGGCGAGGATCTTCAGGTCTCCGCTGCGGCCGCGCACCGCCGCCCGCATGGTCTGCGGGTAGGCGTGCACCGTGAGGAAGCTGACGCCGAGATCGGCCACCGCCCGCACGCCCTCCTCCACCGTGTTGCCGATGTCGTGGAGCTTCAGGTCGAGGAAGACCTTCAGGCCCCGCTCCGTCAGCGCGCGCGCGAAGCCGAGGCCGCCGTTGTACCCGAGCCGGTAGCCGATCTTGTAGAAGGTGGCAGCGTCCCCGATCCGGTCCACCAGGGCGCGGGCGGCCTCCACGTCGGCGAGGTCGAGGGCGACGATCAGGCGGTCGCGCGGGTCGGTGATCTGGCTCATGCGGTCTCCGGTCGGGCGCGAGGGATCGGGCCGGCTCACCGGTTTGTCAATCGCGCGGCCCCATCACCCGCGCCACCTCGGCGCGCAGGATGGGAAGAAGCTCGGCCTCGAACCAGGGCTCGCGCCGGAGCCAGCCGTTGTTGCGCCAGGAGGGATGCGGCAGCGGCAGCACCCGCGGCCGGCCCGGCCGGCCGAGGATCGCGCGCCAGTCGCGCACCGTGGCGGTGAGGCCGCCCGGCATCCTGCCGAGATGCCAACCTTGCGCGTACTGACCGATGACCAGGATCAGTTCGAGGTCGGGAAGCCCGGCGAAGAGCGCGGCCCGCCACTGCTCCGCGCATTCCCGCCGCGGCGGCCGGTCGCCGCCCTTGGCGTCGAGGCCGGGAAAGCACGAGCCCATCGGCACGATGGCGACGCGGGCGGCGTCGTAGAAGGCGGCCTCGTCGAGGCCGAGCCAGGTCCTCAGCCGCACGCCGGACGGGTCGGTGAAGGGCTTGCCGGTGCGGTTCGCCCGCGTCCCGGGCGCCTGGCTGGCGATGCAGAGCCGGGCGGTCCCCGATCCCTGCACGATCGGCCGGGGCTCCTGCGGCAGGGGCGGGCCGTAGCGGGGCGCGTCGCGGCAGATCCGGCAGGCGCGCAGGCGCGCCGCGGTCGTCTCGAAGGTGTCGGGGGCGGTCATCCGCCTCGCAGATGGGGGCCGCGGCCCCGTGCGGCCAGGGCGCCGCGGCCGGGACGAAAAAACGGCGCGGGGTGAGCCGCGCCGTGAAGAAGTGCTGGGGGTCTAGAAAGCCTTGGGGTGCTTTCGAGAACCGGCTTAGACCCCGCTTGCCTGCCCGCGATGTGCGGCGAATCACACGCCCTTCAGGCTGGCGAGGTCGAGCGGCAGCGCGCGCAGGCGCTGGCCGGTCGCCGCGAAGACCGCGTTGGAGATGGCCGGCGCCAGAACCGGCACGCCCGGCTCGCCGATGCCCGTCGGCGCGGCCTGGCTCGGCACGATGTGCACCTCGACCACCGGCATCTCGCTCATCCGGGTCGGCTCATAAGCGTCGAAGTTGGTCTCCTGCACCACGCCGTCCTTCAGGGTGACGCGGTTGCGCAGCACCGAGGAGAGCGCGAAGCCGACCGCGCCCTCGACCTGCGCCCGCACGATGTCCGGGTTGACCGCGATCCCGACATCGACCGCCGCCACGATGCGGTTGACCTTGATGCTGCCGGTGCCGGCCGTGACGTCAGCCACCATCGCCACGTAGGAGCCGAAGGATTCGTGGACGGCGACGCCCAGGCCCTTGCCCTTCTCGTTCCCCGTCTGCGCGTCCGAACCCCAGTTCGCCTTCTCGGCCGCGAGCTTGAGCACGCCCGCGAGGCGCGGCGCGTTCGCCAGCAGTGACAGGCGATAGGCCACCGGATCGACCTTGGCGGCGTGGGCCAGCTCGTCGATCATCACCTCCATGGCATGCGCCGTGTGGGTGTGGCCAACCGAGCGCCACCACAGCACCGGCACGCCCTCGCGGGCGTTGTGCACCTCGAAGCGGTAGGCCGGCAGGGCGTAGGGCGTGTCGGAGGCGCCCTCGACCGTGGTGCCGTCGACGCCGTTCTTTACCAGCATCGCCTCGAAGGGCGAGCCGATCATGATCGACTTGCCGACCATGACGTGCTGCCAGCCCGTGACCGCACCCTTGGCGTCGAGGCCGGCCCGGATCTTATGGTAGACGGTCGGGCGGTAGTAGCCGCCCGTCATGTCGTCCTCGCGGGTCCAGACGAGGTGCACGGGCGCCTTCGCGCCCCAGGCCTTCAGGATGGTGGCGGCCTCCGCGATGTAGTCGGCGGACGGCGTGGCGCGCCGGCCGAAGGAGCCGCCGGCCCATTGCGTGTGCAGCCGGACCTTGTCGGGGGTGACGCCGAGGATCGCTGCTGCCGTCGCCTGCTCGATCGTCTGGAACTGTAGGCCGGCGAAGATGTCGTAGGTGCCGTCCGTCGCCCGCTCGATCGTGGCGTTCAAGGGCTCCATCGCGGCGTGGGCGAGGTAGGGGAAGCTGAACTCCGCCTCCAGGACCTGGGCCGCGTTCTTGATGCCGGCGGCCGGGTCGCCGCGCTCGGAGGCGACGATGCCGGGGCGCTTGGCGGTCTCGCGGTACTCGGCCAGGATCGCGTCGGAGGAGCGGGACTCGGCCGCGCTCTCGTCCCAGGTGACCTTCAGGGCCTCGCGGCCCTTCATCGCCGCCCAGGTGTCGCGGGCGATGACCGCGACACCGGTCGGGATCGCCACCACGTCGAGGACGCCCGCGACCTTGCGGGATGCCGCGTCGTCGAAGCCCTTCACGGTGGCGCCGAAGCGCGGCGGGTGGGCGACGACCGCGGTGACCTGGCCGGGACGGCGGGTGTCGAGGGCGTAGACCGCGCTGCCGTCGGTCTTCATCTTCGAGTCGAGGCGCGGCACGCGCTGGCCGATCAGCCGCCACTGGCTCGGGTCCTTGAGCCGCGGCTCCTGCGGCACCGGCAGGGAGGCGGCGGACGCCGCCAGTTCCCCAAAGCGGGCCTGCCGGTTCGAGCCCGCGTGGCGCACCACGCCGTTCTCGACCGTGATCTCGGCCACCGGCACCTTCCAGGCGAAGGCGGCCGCCGCCACCAGCATCTCGCGGGCGGCCGCACCCGCCTTGCGCAGCTGCATCCAGGAATTGGCCACCGCGGTCGAGCCGCCGGTGCCCTGGATCGGGCCCATCAGCAGGTTGTTGTAGAGCGCGGCGTCGGCCGGCGCGAACTCGGTGCGGACGGTTGCCCAGTCGGCGTCGAGCTCGTCGGCCAGGATCGTGGCGAGGCCGGTCGTATTGCCCTGGCCCATGTCCAGGTGCTTGATGATCACCGTCACGGTGTCGTCGGCCCCGATCCGCACGAAGGCGTTGGGCTGCGCCTTCACCGCGGCGAGGTCGGCGCCGGCGGCGCGCGCCTTGCCGAGATCGAGGCGGAACCCGATCACGATGGCGCCCGCGGCGGCGGCCGCGCCGGTGAGGAAGCCGCGGCGACTCGCGCGCGGCGCAGTTTGGGTCGTCGGCTGACGGATCTTCAGCATGGCGGTGCTCCGGTCAGGACGTGCGGGATTAGGCGAGGGTGCGGGCGGCTTCGTGGATCGCCGCCCGAATGCGCTGGTAGGTGCCGCAGCGGCAGATATTGCCGTCCATCGCTCCGTCGATGTCGGCGTCCGAGGGCTTCGAGTTGCCGGTGAGGAGGCCGATCGCCGACATGATCTGGCCGGACTGGCAGTAGCCGCACTGCACGACATCGAGCTTGCGCCACGCCCCCTGCACCGCCTCTGCGACGCGGCCCGAGACGCCCTCGATCGTGGTGATCTGCGCTTCCCCGACATCGCCGATCCGGGTCTGGCAGGCGCGGGCCGGCTGGCCGTCGAGATGGATCGTGCAGGCGCCGCACTGCGCGATGCCGCAGCCGTACTTGGTGCCCGTCTTGTCCAGGCGGTCGCGCAGGACCCAGAGGAGCGGCATGTCGGGATCGGCCTCGACCTCGTGCGTCGCGCCGTTGACGGTGAGCTTGAACATCCGAACCCTCCCCTGGATCGTGGATCCTGGATCGCGCGAGCGTTAATCCGCCGCGCGGAGCCTGCATGTGCGCCGGAGCACGCAACCCTCAACACAGGCCCCGCGTGAGGCGTTCGCGCGTGGGTTGCGGACAATCCGAGGCGCCGCGGCAGGCCGTTCTTAACATATCCGACCCATTCTGGTGCAGGCGGCCGGTGTGAGGCCGCGGCCCCGATTCCAGCGCAGCGTTCAAGAGTTCGATGTCCGACCTGACCGTCGAGATGGTGCAGCGCGGGCGCGGTCCCTCGACGGAGGAGGTGGCGCGGCGGCGCGGCATCGCCCGGGAGATGCGCTCGGCGCGCGAGCGCCTGACCTCGCAGACAGGGTTGGAGCGCGCCTTCGACTACGAGCTCCTGCGCCACTACGCCCAGTACCGCGCGGGCGCGGGCATCCCGCTCGGCCTCTTCGCCATCGTGCTGGCGGTCGCCGCGAGCTACTGGACCGGGCCGCTGATTCCGGTCCTCTGGGCGTTCGGCGTCATCGTGCTCGTCACGCTCAACACCGGGCTGAGCCTGCGCTTCCTGCGAGCCGACCCGAGGGCGATCGCGCTGCCGCGCTGGCGCCGCCGCTTCGTCGTCGGCGAGGCGCTGCAGAGCCTGGCCTGGGCGGCGATGGTCGGGCTCGGGGCGACCGCCGGCTGGACCTTCGGTCTGTTCGGGCTCGTCATCGCCTCGGCGGTCGCCACGATGCTGGCCGCGACCGTTCCGGCCGCGGCGGTGGCGGCCCTGGCGCCGCTGATCATCGGCGCGCTGGCCCTCCTGGCCTTCTCGCGCGAGACCGACGCCCTGCTGCTCGTGGCGATGGCTTGCGGCTCGCAGATCTTCTTCCTCGGCCTCGCGCGGCGCCTCTACACCTCGACGGTAGGCGCGCTCCAGTCGCGGGCCGAGAAGGACGCTGTCTTCGGGGAGCTGGAGCAGGCCAAGGCCAATTCCGACGAGGCGCGGCGCCGGGCCGAGGAGGCCAACCTCGCCAAATCCCGCTTCCTCGCCACGATGAGCCACGAGCTGCGCACGCCGCTCAACGCGATCCTCGGGTTCTCGGAGGTGATGAAGAACGAGGTCTTCGGACCGCACGCGGCGCCGAGCTACCGGGAATACGCCACCGATATCCACGACAGCGGGATGCACCTCCTCAACCTCATCAACGAGATCCTCGACCTCTCGCGCATCGAGGCGGGGCGCTACGAGATGAACGAGGAGGCGGTACAGCTCGCCCACGTGGTCGAAGAGTGCCGCCACATGATGGGCCTGAAGGCCAAGGCGAAGAGCCAGGCCTTCGCCGAGTACATCGACGCCTCGCTGCCGCGGATCTGGGCCGACGAGCGGGCGCTGCGTCAGATCGTTCTCAACCTCCTGTCGAACGCCGTGAAGTTCACCCCGCCCGGCGGCGAGATCACCATCAAAGTCGGCTGGACGAGTTCGGGCGGACAGTACGTCGCGGTCAAGGACAGCGGCCCGGGGATCCCCGAGGACGAGATCGACACGGTGATGTCGTCCTTCGGCCGCGGCTCGATGGCGATCAAGACTGCCGAGCAGGGCTCGGGGCTCGGCCTGCCCATCGTGAAGGGGCTGGTCGACCTGCACGGAGGCAACTTCACCTTGAAGTCGAAGCCCCGCGAGGGCACCGAGGTCATCGTCACCCTGCCGGCCGCGCGCGTGATGGACACGCTCCCGGCGGTCACGGTGCCGGCCGCCCGCGCGGCTTGAGAGAACCTCCTATCCTGCTCGCAGATCGTCCTCTGGGGAGTGCGGGAGTCGGGATGATTCGGCATCGCCGCGCGCGCTGACATCCCTTCAAGGATGAAACGTCCGTGTCCCGGAACGGGCCGGCCGCAATGCGCGGCTCGCGGCAATGTTCGGCGCTGCAAAACGCCTCGTCCCGGCCTCCGACGCATACCCTGGGGCCTCTTGCCGAGTGGATCGGCGTAAAACGCATGGTGAAAGGCAGAACAGGGCGGCCTGGGCGATGCCGATAAGACCTTTTGCTGCAATGCACAAAAGATGGGGTGCGCGGCAGCATTTGCCGGCTCCGATCCAGCATTGTGGATCTGCGCTGCCCTGTCGCGGGCAGAAGCGGCAGGACGGATTGACGGCGCTCAAATTTCTCTTAGAGTCCGTTCAAGCTTCGGTTTCGAGGAGCCGGCCGAAGGGATGGTCGGCTCTGGTTCGGTGCTCGTTCGGCACCGTGAGAGCGACCCGCTACCGAAGCGCAACAGTATCCCTGTCGCAAACAGCAGGTCAGGTCTCGCAGTCGCGGGCTGAACACCCGTGCCTTAAGGCCTCAAAGACTTGTCGGAGGAATCCATGAGAGCGGTTCATCTTCTCGCCCTCGGCGCAGGCGTGGCGGCGTTCGCCGGCCCGGCCATGGCCAATGACAGCGTCATGAAGGGTATCGCGAACCCGGCGGAGCAGGTGCTCCAGACGGTCGACTACGCCAACACGCGCTACTCGAAGCTCGACCAGATCAACGCGGGCAACGTGAAGAACCTCCAGGTCGCCTGGACCTTCTCGACCGGCGTGCTGCGCGGCCACGAGGGCTCGCCCCTCGTCGTCGGCAACATGATGTACGTCCACACGCCGTTCCCGAACATCGTCTACGCGCTCGACCTCGACAACGAGGCCAAGATCGTCTGGAAGTACGAGCCGAAGCAGGATCCGTCCGTGATCCCGGTGATGTGCTGCGACACGGTCAACCGTGGTCTGGCCTACGCCGACGGCACCATCATCCTGCACCAGGCCGACACCACCGTCGTGTCGCTCGACGCCAAGACCGGCAAGGTCAACTGGTCGGTCGTGAACGGCGACCCAAAGAAGGGCGAGACCAACACCGCGACCGTTCTGCCGGTCAAGGACAAGGTCATCGTCGGCATCTCGGGCGGCGAGTTCGGCGTGCAGTGCCACGTCACCGCCTACGACCTGAAGTCGGGCAAGAAGGTGTGGCGCGGCTACTCGATGGGTCCGGATGATCAGCTGATCGTCGACCCGGAGAAGACCACCGCGCTCGGCAAGCCGATCGGCAAGGACTCCTCGCTGAAGACCTGGGAAGGCGATCAGTGGAAGACCGGCGGCGGCTGCACCTGGGGCTGGTTCTCGTACGACCCCAAGCTCGACCTGATGTACTACGGCTCGGGCAACCCCTCGACCTGGAACCCGAAGCAGCGTCCGGGCGACAACAAGTGGTCCATGACGATCTGGGCGCGTAACCCGGACACCGGCATGACCAAGTGGGTCTATCAGATGACCCCGCACGACGAGTGGGACTTCGACGGCATCAACGAGATGATCCTCACGGATCAGAAGGTTGACGGCAAGGATCGTCCGCTGCTCACCCACTTCGACCGCAACGGCTTCGGCTACACCCTCGATCGCGCGACCGGCGAGCTTCTCGTCGCCGAGAAGTTCGATCCGGTGGTGAACTGGGCCACCAAGGTCGACATGGACAAGGGTTCGAAGACCTACGGCCGTCCGCTGGTCGTGTCGAAGTACTCGACCGAGCAGAACGGCGAGGACGTGAACTCGAAGGGCATCTGCCCTGCGGCTCTCGGTACCAAGGACCAGCAGCCGGCGGCCTACTCGCCCAAGACCAACCTGTTCTACGTGCCGACCAACCACGTCTGCATGGACTACGAGCCGTTCCGGGTGAGCTACACCCCGGGCCAGCCCTATGTCGGTGCGACCCTGTCGATGTACCCCGCCCCCGGCTCGCACGGCGGCATGGGTAACTTCATCGCCTGGGACGGCGTGAACGGTAAGATCAAGTGGTCGAACGCCGAGCAGTTCTCGGTGTGGTCGGGCGCTCTTGCCACCGCCGGCGACGTGGTCTTCTACGGCACGCTCGAGGGCTACCTGAAGGCGGTCGACTCGAAGACGGGTAAGGAGCTGTACAAGTTCAAGACCCCGTCGGGCATCATCGGCAACGTGATGACCTACCAGCACAAGGGCAAGCAGTACGTGGGCGTCCTGTCGGGCGTCGGCGGCTGGGCCGGCATCGGCCTCGCGGCCGGCCTGACCGACCCGAATGCCGGTCTCGGCGCGGTCGGCGGCTACGCGGCCCTGTCGAACTACACCAACCTCGGCGGTCAGCTGACCGTGTTCGCGCTGCCGAACTAATCGGTCGCGGGTCTCAGGGGTGAATGGGTACCGGCGCGGGCTTCCGCGCCGGTACTCTTATGATTAGACTGTTCCTCAAGAAGGCCGGCCCCGATCGGTGGAATGGCACGGTCAAAGGTCCAGGGAGAAACATCCGTTGAACCACCTCAGCACGTTCGTCACGCGGCCGCTCATGGCTGCCCTCGCCCTAGCAACCGTCAACGTGGTTGCCGTACATGCTGAGGATGCCAAGCCTGCCGATCCCGCCCTCGCCAACTCGCTGAACCCGAACGACAAGACCGCCGAACAGGACGAGAAGCTCCTGAAGCGCGATGCTGCCGTGAAGGTCGAGGACGGCAAGTATTTCGACGCCGAGGGTCACCCGACCTTCCACGTCACCAACGAGGGCAAGAAGTTCGATTGGTACGCCTATTCGGGGTACCGTCGCTACCACGCCGAGTGCCATGTCTGCCACGGTCCGGACGGCATGGGCTCGACTTACGCCCCCGCCCTCAAGGATTCGCTGAAGCGTCTCTCCTACGAGGAGTTCATCGGCATCATCGCCGGCGGCCGCCAGAACCAAACCGCGGGCGGCGGCGAGAGCGTCATGCCGGCCTTCGGCGACAACAAGAACGTCATGTGCTACGCCGACGACCTCTACGTCTACCTGAAGGCGCGCGCCGCCGGGGCCATGGGCCGGGTGCGTCCGAGCGACAAGGAAGACAAGCCCGAGGCCGCCAAGAAGGCCGAGAAGGAGTGCCTGGGCGGCTGATGACGCCCCGCGCCACCGCCAAAGCTGCCGCCTGCGCGCTCCTGCTCATCGCCGGAGCGCGCGGGACCTCCGCGCAGCACCTGCCCGATCTCGTCACGACCGACACGCTGCGCGTCTGCGGCGACCCGGGCAACATGCCGTTCTCCCAGCGCAAGGAGGACGGGTTCGAGAACAGGATCGCCGCGATCGTTGCGGACGAGCTGAAGATCAAGGTCCGGTACTACTGGCTGACGCAGGGGCCGGGCTTCGTGCGCAACACGCTGGGCACCGGCCTGTGCGACGTGATCATCGGCTCGGCGCTCGGCAGCGAGCTCGTCCAAAACACCAATCCCTACTACCGCTCGGCCTACACGCTGGTGACGCGCCGCGGCGAGTTCACGGACGTGACCGGCCTCGACGACGCGCGCCTCAAGGGCAAGCGCATCGGCGTGATCGCCGGCACGCCCCCGGTCAACCGGATGGGCGATCTCGGCCTGATCTCCGGGATGAAGGCCTACGCGCCCTACCAGCTCGACCCGGCCCGCCCGCACCAGACGGTCTCGGCGGAGGTGGTCTCGGATCTCGCCGAGGGAACGATCGACGCCGCGGTGCTCTGGGGCCCGGCCGCGGGCTGGCTCGCCAAGCAGGCGGCGGCCCGCACCGGCAAGCCGCTCGACGTCGTGCCGCTCCTCAAGGAGCCCGACCGTCCGGCCATGACCTACCGCATCGGCATGGGCGTGCGGCTCGGCGAGGACGACTGGAAGCGCCAGCTCAACACGATCCTGCGCAAGCGCCGCGACGACATCGAGCGGGTGCTGCGGGAGTTCGACGTGCCGCTCCTCGACGAGAACGACAACCGGCTGCTGGAGCCGGGCAAGCCTTGAACGTACGCCCCGGCCCGCCGGGGCGTCCTATTCTCCGGAGCGCCCCCGCGTCAGGGCCTTCAGCGCGCCCCGCACCGTCCGCACGTCCTGCTCCGTCATCGCCATGCGGTGGAGCATGTCGCGCATGTTGCGGGCGATGATGTCGCGCTTCTCGGGCGGGTAGAAGCCCGCCCCGCCGAGCGCCGCCTCCAGGCTGCCGAACAGGGAGAGCAGGGCTTCCCGGGTCGCGGGGGGCGAGAGCATCTCGCCCGTGAAGGGCAGCCGTGCCCGGCCGCTGGCGCGGCGCCACGCATAGGCTGTCAGCAGCACCCCCTGTGCGAGGTTGAGCGAGGGGAAATCCGGCGAGACCGGAAACGTCACGATCGCGTCGGCGTAGGAGACCTCGTCGTTGGTGAGCCCGACGCGCTCGCGCCCGAACAGCACGCCGACGCGCTGGCCTGCGCGGGCGCAGACCGCCTCCATCGCCTCCTCGGGCCCGTAGACCCGCTTCATCTGCCCGCGCTCGCGCGCCGTGGTTGCGAGCACGTGGTTGAGGTCGGCGATGGCCTCCGGCACGCTGGCATGGACGGTCGCGGCGTCGAGGACGTGCGTCGCGCCCGAGGCCGCCTCCCGCACGCCCTTCTTGGGCCAGCCGTTCTTCGGGTTGACGAGGCGCAATTCCGAAAGGCCGAAATTCGCCATGGCGCGGGCCGTCATGCCGATATTCTCGGCGAGCTGCGGCTCGACCAGGATGATGGCGGGGGCGACGCCCGGCGGGATCTCGAGGCTCTTCATGGCGGACCGGCTGTGGGGAACGGCAGCCTCCCTACCAACCAAACCGCTCGGCACTAAGGGGAAAGTTGCGCCGCGGATGGTGCGCGCGGACATCCCGGCCTATGGGATCCCCCGCCCGCCCGAGGAGGCCGGCACGGGAAACGCACACGATGGCGCGCTGGCTGTTCAAATCCGAGCCCTCGACCTGGTCCTGGGACCAGCAGGTCGCGGCGGGCGCGGCCGGCACCTTCTGGAACGGGGTGCGCAACCACCTCGCCAAGAAGCAGCTCATGGCGATGCAGGTCGGCGAGCAGGGTTTCTTCTATCACTCGAACGAGGGCAAGGCGGTGGTCGGCATCGTGGAGGTGATCCGGCCCTACTACCCCGACCACACCGACGAGACCGGCCGCTTCGGCATGGTCGACGTGCGCGCGGTCGAGGCGCTGCCGCGCCCGGTGACGCTCGACGCCATCAAGGCCGAGAGCGCCCTGAAGGAGATGGTTCTGGTCAACAACTCGCGCCTGTCGGTGCAGCCGGTGACCGAGGCCGAATGGGCGCTGATCCGCCGGATGGGCGGACTGGATTGAGGCCGAGGCCGTCCGGCCTAGGCTAGCTCGCCGACCGGGCCGGTGCTCTCGAACTCCGCCTCGTCGCCGACGAGGTCGGTCACCGCGATGGCGAGGCGCCGGCCGCTGCGCAGGCGCAGCTGCGCGTCGGGCTCCAGCCAGATCGGGCGCAGGCCGGCATGCCGGCCTCTCAGCGTCCCGTGGGCGACGAGTTCGTCCCCCCGGCGCTCCAGCAGGACCCGGTAGCGCACCCGCACCGGAATGCAGCCCTCCGCCGAGACATGGCCCAGCCCCGTCAGCGTCTTAAGGACTTCGTTCGGTTCGGCCATCGGACGCGACGCGGGAGGGCGGGAGGAAGCGGCAACCCGATTGCCGTTTAATCCCGTCCCCGCCCGCTGTCACGCCGTCGTCCGCGACAGAGTGGGGGGCCTGTCCCTAATCCAGGGCGCGCACGACGATGCGGCCGCCCTCGGCGGAGAGCGCGAGGCGGCCGTGCTTGAGCGCCAGCGCCTTCTCGCCGAACAGGGCGCGGCGCCAGCCCTGGAGCAGCGGGATCTCCGCCTCGTCGTCGTCCGCCACGGCTTCGAGGTCGTCCACCGTCGCGATGATCTTGGGCGCGACGCCCTCGTTCTCGCTCACCGCCTTCAGGAGCACCTTCAGCAACTCGACGAGGGCGCCGTTGCCGCCGCCGCGGCTGCGCGCCCGCTCGGGCAGCCGGATCTCGGAGAGGTCGCGGGCGAATCCCTGCTCGACCGCCGCCAGGATCTCGGTGCCGGTGCGCGAGCGCTCGAAGCCGGCAGGGATGGTGCGCAGGCGCCCGAGCGCCTCGACGCTTCGGGGACCCGCGGTGGCGATGTCGATCACCGCCTCGTCCTTGAGGATGCGACCGCGCGGCACGTTCCGGGCCTGCGCCTCGCGCTCGCGCCAGGCTGCGACCTCCATCAGCACGGCGATCTCGCGGGGCTTGCGCATCCGGCCCGAGAGCCGGCGCCAGGCGTGCGCCGGGTCGGCCCGGTAGGTGTCCGGCGAGATCAGCACGCCCATCTCCTCGTCGAGCCAGGCGCCGCGGTCGGTGCGCAGCAGCTCGCCCGCCAGCTTCTCGTAGACCTTGACGAGGTGAGTCACGTCCGAGAGCGCGTAGGCGAGCTGCGCGTCCGAGAGCGGGCGGCGCGACCAGTCGGTGAAGCGGGACGACTTGTCGACCTTGGCCTTGGCGACGTCGTTGACGAGCTGCTCGTAGGAGACCGAGTCGCCGTAGCCGCAGACCATGGCGGCGACCTGCGTGTCGAAGAACGGGTGGGGCAGGATCTCGCCCATCAGCCAGATGATCTCGAGATCCTGGCGGGCGGAGTGGAACACCTTGACCACGCCCTCGTCGGCCATCAGGTCCAGGAAGGGCTTGAGGTCGATCCCCTTGGCGAGCGGATCGACCAGCACGCCCGTCCCGTCCGGCGCCGCCATCTGGATCAGGCAGAGCTTCGGGTAGTAGGTCGTCTCGCGCATGAACTCCGTGTCGACGGTCACGAAGGGCTGTGCGGCGAGCCGGGCGCAGGCGTCTTCGAGCGCCTGTGTGGTGCTGATCAGGTCCATCTTCCGGCTATACCGGAGGTTTTCGGGCTTGGGGAGCGGCGCGCCCCGGCCCTCCCCAGCGCGCATCGTCCCGAGGGTTAAGCGAGGCGTTCGAGCGCCGCCTCGCGGCGGGCGCGGGTCTGGGCGCGCGTCCGCCGGCGGTGATCGCGGGCCTGCTCGCGGCGCTGCGTCTCGGCCCGGGCCATCAGCCAGTCGAGGATGCCGCCCTCCAGCCGCTCGCCGGTCGCGGTGTCGGTGAGGCGGCGGATGCGGTCGACCCGGAAGCCGCGGTAGCCGCCGCGGCCCGGGTCGATGCCGCCGAGTAGGGTGCGGCCGGGCCCGAGCTTCAGCTCGCGCGCCGCAACGGTGCGGCGGCTCCAGACCCCCTGCCCGTCCTCGTAGACCAGCTCGAACCGCCCTTCGAGCGGCAGGAGATGCCAGGCCGGGGAAGCCGGCGCGGCGGGCTCGGGCCGGACCGCTGAAAAATCGGAAAACACATGCGCGTTCATGGACATCATATGGGGATCGACCCCTGATTCCGGTAGTCTCCGGGGCCCGGAATCGCGGCCCGCGCTTGACTTGGTGAGCCTCCCGTGAATGGTGCCGGCCTCGTTCCCGAGAGCCTGCCATGCACCGTTACCGTACCCACACCTGCGGGGCGCTCCGCCCGTCCGACGTCGGCGACACCGTCCGCCTCTCTGGCTGGTGCCACCGCGTTCGCGACCACGGCGGTGTGCTCTTCATCGACCTGCGCGACCATTACGGGCTGACGCAGTGCGTGGTGGATTCCGATTCCAAGGCCTTTCGGGCCGCCGAGGCCGTGCGCTCCGAGTGGGTGATCCGCATCGACGGCCGCGTGCGCACGCGGCCCGCCGGCACCGAGAACGCCGATCTGCCGACCGGCGCGGTCGAGGTCTACATCGACGACCTCGAGGTGCTGGGCGCGGCGGCCGAGCTGCCGATGCCGGTCTTCGGCGACGTCGAGTATCCGGAGGAGACGCGGCTGCGCTACCGCTTCCTCGATCTGCGCCGCGAGAAGCTGCACGCCAACATCATGAAGCGCGGCGCGATCATCGACGCCCTGCGCCGCCGCATGCGCGACGGCGGCTTCTTCGAGTTCCAGACGCCGATCCTGACCGCCTCCTCGCCGGAGGGCGCGCGCGACTTCCTCGTGCCGTCCCGCCTGCACCCGGGCAAGTTCTACGCGCTGCCGCAGGCCCCGCAGCAGTTCAAGCAGCTCACGATGATCGCGGGCTTCGACCGCTACTTCCAGATCGCGCCCTGCTTCCGCGACGAGGACGCGCGCGCCGACCGCTCGCCCGGCGAGTTCTACCAGCTCGATATCGAGATGAGCTTCGTCACGCAGGAGGACGTGTTCCAGTCGGTCGAGCCAGTGCTGCGCGGCGTGTTCGAGGAGTTCGCGGAAGGCAAGCGGGTCACGAAGGACTTCCCGCGCATCACCTACGCGGACGCGATGCTGAAATACGGCGTCGACAAGCCGGACCTCCGGAACCCCCTGATCATCGCCGACGTCACCGACGAGTTCGCCGAGGAGGCGGTCGAGTTCAAGGCGTTCAAGGGCGTGATCAAGTCGGGCGGCGTGGTCCGGGCGATTCCCGCCACGGGCGCCGCTTCCCAGCCGCGCTCCTTCTTCGACAAGCTGAACGACTGGGCCCGCTCGGAAGGCGCGCCCGGCCTCGGCTACATCGTGTTCGAGGACGAGGGCGGCACGCTCACGGGCCGCGGCCCGATCGCCAAGTTCATCCCGGCCGAGATCCAGGCGCGCATCGCCGAGAAGGCCGGCGCCAAGGCCGGCGACGCGGTGTTCTTCGCGGCCGGCCCCGAGGCGAAGGCGGCTGCGCTCGCCGGCAAGGCCCGCATCCGCATCGGCGACGATCTCGGCCTCTGCGACAAGGACCAGTACGCCTTCTGCTGGATCACCGACTTCCCGATGTTCGAGTGGAACGAGGACGAGAAGAAGATCGACTTCTCGCACAACCCGTTCTCGATGCCGAACTTCGACCACGAGGCCTTCCTGAAGCTCGGCGAGGCGGACGCGGAGACGATCCTCGGCATCAAGGCCTTCCAGTACGACATCGTCTGCAACGGCATCGAGCTGTCCTCGGGCGCGATCCGGAACCACAAGCCCGAGATCATGGAGAAGGCCTTCGGGCTCGCGGGCTACGGCCGGGACGTGCTGGAGGCGAAGTTCGGCGGCATGCTGAACGCGCTGCGCCTCGGCGCCCCGCCCCACGGCGGCATCGCGCCCGGCGTCGACCGCATCGTGATGCTGCTCTGCAACGAGCCGAACATCCGCGAGGTGGTGCTGTTCCCGATGAACCAGCGCGCCGAGGACCTGATGATGAGCGCGCCCTCCGAGGCGACGCCGAAGCAGCTCCGCGAGCTGCACATCCGGCTGAACCTGCCGGAGAAGAAGTAGGCGCAATGCCCAACCCTCCCCCTCTGCGGGGAGGGTGCCGCGGTGGTTCACGTGCAAGACCTCGTCGCGATCGTCGTCGCCCACGACAGCGCCCACGCCCTGCCCGACTGCCTCGCGGCGCTGCGCGCCGAGGGCGTTCCGGCGCTCGTGGTGGACAATGCCAGCCGCGACGGCTCGGCCGATCTCGCCGAGCGCCTCGGCGCCCGGGTCATCCGCAATCCCCGCAACGAGGGCTACGGCCGGGCGAACAACATCGGCATCCGCGCAGCGGAGGCTTCCTACGTCCTCGTCGTCAACCCCGACCTGATCCTCCGGCCCGGTGCCGTGGCGGGCTTGCGCGCGGCGGCCGCGTCCTACCCGGATGCCGGACTCTACGCCCCGCGCATCGTCGAGCCCGACGGGCGCTTCTTCTTCCAGGCGCAATCCTTTCTGGCGCTCTACCTCCGGAACCCGCAGGGCCGCCGCGACCCGCCCGAGGGCGACGCCTGCGCGCCCTTCCTGTCGGGCGCCTGCCTGATGGTGGAGCGCGCCCTCTTTCTCGAACTCGGCGGCTTCGACGAGGCGATCTTTCTGTTCTACGAGGACGACGACCTCTGCCGCCGTGTGGCCGATGCGGGGCGCGCCCTCGTGCACGTCCACGCCGCGGAGGCGCTGCACGGGCGCGGGCGCTCCTCGGCGCCGGAGCCTGGCCGGGTCTTCCGCGCGCGCTGGCACATCGCGTGGTCGCGGGCCTACGTCGCCCGGAAATACGGTTTGCCGGATCCGAGCCCGGGCACGCTGCTGACGAACGGCCTGAAGGCGATCCTCGCGCTCCTCGTCCTGCGCCGGGCCGGCTGGGAGCGCTACGGCGGCGCGGCGGCGGGTGCCCTGGCGGCGCTGCGGGGACGGAGCGCCCTGGCGCGCGAGGGATTGACGGAGTCTCGATGAGCGCCCTGCCCCCGCCGGCCGCCCTCGCCCGTGCCGCGCGGCTGCTGGCCGCGCACGGCTTCCGGGAGGTCGCCCGCAACGAGCGCGGTGACAGCCTCTACCTTGCGGAAGGCGACAGCCCCTGGCGGCTGCGCCTCTCGAACCACGCCCGCACGCCGAAGCAGCGGCGCGGGCATCCGGAGGTGCTGGCGAGCCTCGTGGTCCGGGCGCCCCGGACGGAGGCCCAGGTCGCCACCCTGGTCGAGGCGGCTTTGCGCGACTACGCGGGCGGGCTCAGGCGCGTCGCGGCTCAGGCCTCGGAGGCGGCCTCGGCATCGCGAAAGTAAGGCTCGACCGGGCCCTTCAGCTTCACCGTCATCGGGTTGCCGGCCCGGTCGAGCGTCTTGCCGGCCGAGAGACGCACCCAGCCCTCGCTGACGCAGTACTCCTCGACATTGGTCTTCTCGACGCCCTTGAAGCGCACGCCGACGCCGCGCTCCAGCAGCTTCTCGTCGTAGTACGGGCTGTTCGGGTTGGCGGCGAGGCGGTCGGGAGGCGTGTCGGACATGGGTCTGTACGTCTGCTGGGATGCGATCCCCGCGGGTAGGCGATTCAGGGCGCCCGCGCAACGGCGAGCGCCGCCAGCAGGTCTTCGGTGCGGGCGCTGCACAGAAGCGGCACGAGGCCGCTCACCGTCGCGTGCGGCAGGTCCCACCACGCCGCGTCGAGGAGCGCGCCGATCGTATCCGCGTCGAAGCGGGTGCGCACGACGCGGGCCGGGTTGCCGGCCGCCACCGCGTAGGGCGGCACGTCGCGGGTCACCACCGCGCGCGCGGCCACCACCGCGCCGTGGCCGATCGTGACGCCCGGCAGGATCAGGCAGCCGGAGCCGAGCCAGACATCGTGCCCGATCGTCACGTCGCCGCGGGCGACGTGGTAGTCATCCGGCGCCCGCGCGTCGGGGAAGAGGCCCTCCATCGCGGCGAACGGGTAGGTCGTCGCCCACTCGAGGCGGTGGCCGCCGCCGAGCAGGATCTCGACCTTGTCGGCGATGGAACAATAGCGGCCGATCGTCAGGCGCCGGCCCGATTCCGGGAAGCGTACCTTGGGCCGCCCGTAGGAATAGGCGCCGATGGAGAAACCGTAGCGCCGAACCAGTTTCGCGAGGTGGATTCGTGTCTCGTTGTTCGGGTTGCGCCCACTGCGCAGCCGGTGCAACAGGGCCTTCAACGGGCGCCGCCGAGAGGTGCGCGCATGGGCTGAGAGCGAGCGGGAGAGAGGGCCATGGCCGACAATATGTCCGAGGACCTGAAGTCCGGGGCGCTCGTCTACCATCGCCTGCCCAAGCCCGGAAAGCTGGAGATCCAGGCCACCAAACCGCTCGGCAACCAGCGCGACCTCGCGCTCGCCTACTCGCCGGGCGTGGCCGCCGCCTGCATGGCGATCCACGAGGATCCGCAGGAGGCCGCGACCCTCACGATCCGCCAGAACCTCGTCGCCGTGCTGTCGAACGGCACCGCCGTGCTCGGCCTCGGCAATATCGGCCCGCTCGCCTCCAAGCCCGTGATGGAGGGCAAGGCGGTCCTGTTCAAGAAGTTCGCCGGCATCGACGTGTTCGACATCGAGGTCGACCAGCTCGACGTCGACAAGCTCGTCGACGTGGTCTGCGCGCTGGAGCCAACCTTCGGTGGTATCAACCTGGAGGACATCAAGGCGCCCGAGTGCTTCGAGGTCGAGGAGCGCTGCCGGGCCCGGATGAACATCCCGGTCTTCCACGACGACCAGCACGGCACCGCGATCATCGTGGCGGCCGCCGTCCTCAACGCGCTCGAACTCGCCGGCAAGAACCTCACTGAGGCCAAGATCGTCACCTCGGGCGCCGGCGCGGCGGCGCTCGCCTGCCTCAACCTCTTGGTCTCGCTCGGCGCCAAGGTCGAGAACATCACGGTCACCGACATCAAGGGCGTGGTTTATGCCGGCCGCACCGAGCTGATGGACCGCTGGAAGGACGTCTACGCCAAGGAGACCGAGGCGCGGACGCTCGCGGACGTCATCCCGGGCGCCGACATCTTCATCGGTCTCTCGGCGGGCGGGGTCCTGAAGCCCGAGTATCTCGAGAAGATGGCCGAGAAGCCGCTGATCATGGCGCTCGCCAACCCCTATCCGGAGATCATGCCGGATCTCGCCGAGAAGGCGCGGCCGGACGCGATGATCTGCACCGGGCGCTCGGATTTCCCGAACCAGGTCAACAACGTCCTCTGCTTCCCCTACATCTTCCGCGGCGCACTCGATGTCGGCGCCCACAAGATCAACGAGGAGATGAAGATCGCCGCCGTGAAGGCGATCGCCGCGCTCGCCCGCGAGACGCCCTCGGACGTGGTGGCCCGCGCCTACGGTGGCGAGGCCCGCCCCTTCGGCCCCCGCTCGCTGATCCCGAGCCCGTTCGACCCGCGCCTGATCCTGCGCATCGCGCCGGCCGTCGCTAAGGCCGCGATGGATTCGGGCGTCGCCGGCCGGCCGGTCGCCGACATCGACGCCTACGCCGAGTCGCTGGACCGCTTCGTGCACCGCTCGGGCTTCATCATGAAGCCGCTCTTCTCGAAGGCCAAGGAGGCGCCCAAGCGCGTCATCTACGCCGAGGGCGAGGACGAGCGGGTGCTGCGCGCCGTCCAGGCGCTCGTCGAGGACGGAGTGGCCAAGCCCATCCTGGTCGGGCGCCCGCGGGTGGTCGAGACCCGGCTCAAGCGCTTCGGCCTGTCGATCCAGGAGGGCCGCGACTTCGAGCTGATCGATCCCGAGGACGATCCGCGCTACCGCGCCTACGTGCAGACCTATCTGGAGGTCGCGGGCCGACGCGGCATCACGCCGGAGGCCGCCCGCACGCTGGTGCGCACCAACACCACGGTGATCGGCGCGATCGCGGTCCGCCGCGGCGAGGCCGACGCGCTGATCTGCGGCCTCGAGGGTCGGTTCGAGACGCGCCTGCGCATCATCCGCGACGTGATCGGGCTGAAGCCCGGCCTGACCCAGTGCGCCGCGATGAGCCTCATCGTCACCAAGAAGGGCGCCTTCTTCCTGGCCGACACCCATGTCCGGCCCGATCCGACCGAGGACGAGATCGTCGAGGTCGCGCTGGCCTGCGCCAACCATGTCAGCCGGTTCGGGCAGACCCCGAAGATCGCGCTGCTCAGCCACTCCGATTTCGGCCAGTCCGACACGACCTCGGCCCGGAAGATGCGCGCCGCGCTGGAGACGCTGCAGGAGCGGGCGCCGAGCCTGCAGGTGGACGGCGAGATGCAGGCCGATTCGGCCCTCTCCGAGCTGATCCGCGACCGGGTCCTGCCGGGCTCGCGGCTGAAGGGCTCGGCCAACGTGCTGATCTTCCCGAACCTGGACGCGGCCAACATCGCCTTCCAGTTCGCCAAGGTGCTGGCCGACGCCCTGCCGGTCGGCCCCCTGCTGATCGGCCCGGCCAAGCCCGCCCACATCCTCACGCCCTCGGTGACGGCGCGCGGCATCGTCAACGTGACGGTGGCCGCGGTGGTCGAGGCGCAGGGCGGTGAGGTCGATGCGGGCCGGGACGCCGCCGAGACCGGCGCCGGACTCCAGGCGGAGTAGGGGCGCTTCCGGCGAGCCGGCCGCGTCCCGCGGGGCGCGGGCTCCGGCTCCCGCGCGGCAACCGGAAGATCCGTGACGAAGGGGCCCCGCGGAAGCTGTGCGGCGGGGCCGGGAAGCTTGCCAGGCGGCCCGCTTGGTGCTCCGCTCCGGGCATGCCCCCTGCCCCGCCGACCGACGACCTCGACCTCAGCCTCGATCTGATCGCCCGCGCCCATGCGGTGCCGGTCCCGGACGACGAGACCGCCCTGAAGCTCCTCACCGACGAGGAGCTTCGGCCCGGGCTCGACGCGATCATCGCCGACCGCGCGGGCGGGGACGATCTCTGGGTCTTCGCCTACGGCTCGCTGATGTGGCGGCCGGAATTCGCCTTCGCGGAAAGCCGGCTCGGCACCGTGCGGGGCTTCCACCGCCGCTTCTGCCTGCTCCAGCGGCGCTTCCGCGGCACGCCCGACAGGCCGGGCTTCGTGCTGGCGCTGGACCGGGGCGGCCTCTGCCGCGGCGTCGCCTTCCGGCTCACCGGCACGGACCCGCACCAGGTCCTGATGCCGGTCTGGCGGCGGGAGATGCGCGGCATGGGCTACGTCGCCCGCTGGCTGCCGGTCGTGACCGAGACCGGCACGGTCCCGGCCCTCACCTTCCTGGTGAACCGGGCGAGCGACCGCTACAGCGGGCGCCTCACCGACGCGGAGATCGCCGACCGGATCGCGGCGGCCTGCGGGAATCTCGGCCCCAGCGCCGAGTACCTGTACCGCACGGTCGAGGCCTGCGCGGCGCTCGGCATCCGGGACCGGCACCTCTGGTCGCTGCAGAAGCTCGTGGCCGAGCGGCTGCGCGCGCAGATCGCCCTCACAGCTGGTCCCGCTTGAGCGCGACCGACGCGCGGCCGCCGTGGTGCTCGGCATCGGGGTTCCGCAACTCGCGGAAACCCGGCGTCTTGCCGGTCGTCAGGAGGACGAACAGCGTCAGCGCCAGCACAACCTTGGTCCGCATGGTCCCGAACATCCCGCATCCCGGGCGGCCGGCTCCCGGCATCGCCCGCGCCATCGCCGGGCCCGCTCGTGGGCGCTGCGGCGACGTCTCAAGCACGGCTGTTTAGGCGCCCCAGCGGACGGCGGACCTGCGCTGGCGCACACAGGGAGGCGCGCCGCCCGGTCGGTCCGCGGACAGAGTCAACGAAGGGTAAAGGCCGCGTGTGGCATATCGCCGGCCTGGGTCGATCGGCCCGCTTCGTCCGCTAGCTCCGGGCGCGCTCTCCCCCTCCCCCGCCTAAGCGAGCGCCGTGTCGAAGCCCATCAGCGACTACGCCATCATCGGCGACACACATTCGAACGCGCTCGTCGCCCGCGACGGCTCGATCGACTGGCTGTGCTGGCCCCGCCACGATTCGCCCGCCCTCTTCCTGAAGATCCTGGACGACCGGCGGGGCGGCTCCTGCTCGGTCGCCTTCGAGGGGCTGGAGCGCAGCACGCGGCGCTACCTGCCCGACACGAACGTGCTGGAGACCACCTTCGAGACCACGACCGGCCGGGCGGTGCTCCTCGACCTGATGCCAGTGAACCCGCCCGCCGCCGAGCCCGACGAGGGCCCGGACGGCGAGGGCGAGAGCCGGCTCCTGCGCCTCCTCACCTGCGTCTCCGGCCGGGTCTCCGGCGCCTTCCGGGTGCGGCCGACTTTCGACTATGCCCGCTGCCCCTGCGAGCCCGTGCAGGAGCCGCACTGGGTGCTGTTCGAGGCGGGCGAGCAGCGGGTGCGGGTGAGCGCGGGGCACGACCCGCGGGTCGAGGGCGACGCGGCGGTGAGCCGCTTCGCCCTCGCCGAGGACGAGAGCACCTATCTCGTCCTCACCCACGGCGAGGACGGCGCGAGCGCGGGCGTCGACGATTTCGCCGGCGCCAGGATGCGGGCCGAGGCGACGATCCGCTACTGGGAGCGCTGGAGCGCGCGCTGCACCTACCAGGGGCCCTACCGCGAGGCCGTGCTGCGCTCGGCACTCTGCCTGAAGCTGCTGACCTACTCGCCGACCGGCGCGATCATCGCGGCCGCCACCGCCGGCCTGCCCGAGGCTGTGCCGGGCAACCGCAACTACGACTACCGCTTCACCTGGATGCGCGACGCGACCTTCACGGTCACGGCCTTCGTGATGCTGGGCTACGTGCGCGAGGCCTCGGAATTCCTGCGCTTCCTGCGCGAGGCCGACGGCAGCTTCGGCCGCGACACCCGCCTCCTCTACGGCATCAACGGGCCGATGCCGCCGGAGGCGGCGCTGACCCATCTCTCCGGCTGGCGCGGCGTCGGCCCGGTGCTGATCGGCAACGCCGCCGAGCATCAGGACCAGCACGACATCTATGGCGAACTGGTCCGCGCGCTCTGCGTGTTCCTCGAAGCGGTGCGCTACGATCCGCCCGAGAAGGTCAACGACCGGCTGCCGGAGGTTCTCGACAACCTCACCCGCCGGGCGCTCGCCGCGCGGGATGTCGCCGACCACGGCATCTGGGAGCTGCGCACCGCGCCCCGCCAGCAACTGCACACCAAGGCGATGATCTGGGTGGCGCTGACGGACGCCGCCCGCATCGGCCGCAACATCCAGGGCGTGGCGCCGGAGACGATCGCGGCCTGGGAGCGCGAGGCCGACGCGCTCAAGGCCGAGTATCTCGACCGCTGCTGGAAGCCGGAGAAGCGGGCCTTCGTCGGCGCCTACGAGTCGGACCATCTCGACGCCGCGGTGCTGCGCGTGGTGCTGTTCGGCGCGATCGACCCGCAGGACCCGCGCACGCTCTCGACGCTCGCCGCGATCGAGGACGAACTCGGCGCGGGCGACCTGATCTACCGCTACCGCATGGACGACGGTCTGGAGGGGGACGAGGCGACCTTCACCCCGTGCGCCTTCTGGCGCGTCGGCTGCCTCGCGCTCGCCGGCCGCACCCGCGAGGCCAAGGCCGCGTTCGAGCGGCTGATCGCGCGCGGGAACGATGTCGGCCTGTTCGCGGAGGAGATCGACGCGGAGAGCGGCGAGCAGCGGGGCAACACGCCGCAAGGCTTCTCGCACATGGCGCTGATCAACGCGGCACTCCGCCTCCAAGCCTGCATCGACCGCTTCGGTCTGCCGGACGAGGAGCCGCCGCGGCGGGCAGCGGAGTGACGGGTTCTCACGCCGCCCGCCGCGGATCCCCTCTCCCCGCCATGCGGGGAGAGGGCCGCGACGACCCCGTCGTCGCGGCGAGGCGGCAGCCGACGGTGAGGGGGCTTGAACGAAGGAGCCTCCTCCGTCGAAGCCCCCTCACCGCCGCTCCGGCTACGCCTCTCGCTTCCTGTCTGCACGACAAGGTGCAGCCAGGCCTCTCCCCGCACGCGGGGAGAGGGGGGAGCCCAGCTGGTCGACCGGAAACCCGGCGCTCTAGCGCCCGCTCGACCCGAAGCCGCCGCTGCCGCGGCCCGAGCCGGTACCGCCCGCTCCCGCCTCGACCGCGAGGCGCGGCCGGGCGACCCGGGTGAACACCATCTGGGCGATGCGCTCGCCCGGCTCGATGCGGATCGGCGCGCCGGACGGATTCCGGTTCCAGGCCGAGATCAACAGCGGACCCTCGTAATCCGCGTCGATCACCCCGGTGCCGTTGCCCAGCACCAGCCCGTCCCGGTGGCCGCGGCCGGAGCGGGGCAGGACCAGCCCGCACCAGTGGGGATCGCGGATCAGCACGCTGAACCCCGCCGGGATCAGGGCGGGTGCGGCCTGCGGTTCCAGCAGGAGGGAGGCGTCCAGGCAGGCGAAGAGGTCGAGCCCGGCCGCCGCCGCCGAGCCCCAGTGCGGAAAGCCCCAGCCGGCGAGCCGCGGGTCGAGCAGGCGGATGCCGACCTCCGGCAGGTCGGGCGGCAGATCCGGCAGGTCGGGTCCCTGGCTCATGCCCCCTGCCGGGCGATCGCCTCGGCGAGGGTCAGCACGCGGCGCGCCTCGTCAGCGTGCAGGCGCTCGGCCATGCGGCCCCGGAAGGGAATCGCCCCGCGACCCCGGTTCTCGGGCTCCGCGAAGGCGGCGATCAGCGCCTCGGCCTCCGCGACCTCCTCGGGCGTCGGACCGAAGGCGGCGTTGGCCGCCGCGATCTGGCTCGGATGGACCAGCATCTTGCCGTCGAAGCCGCAATCGCGGCCCTGCGCGCACTCGGCCGCGAAGCCCTCCGCGTCCGTGAAGGCGTTGTAGATGCCGTCGATCGCGTCGATCTCGTAGGCGCGGGCGGCCGCGATCACGCTCATCAGCCAGGGCATCAGCGCGGCGCGGCCCGGCGCGAGGCGCAGCCGCGCCGCCTTGGCGAGGTCGTTCGGGCCGACGACGAGGCCGGCGAGCCGCACGTCCACGTCGCGGGCCGCGCTCGCGATGTCGGCGAGGTTGAGGATCGCGCCAGGGCTCTCGATCATCGCCCAGATCCGGATCCCGGGCGGCGCCTTCAGGCGGCGCAGGCGCGAGCCGACCGCGACCAGCGCCTCGGGCCCCGTCACCTTCGGGACCAGGATGCCGTCCGGGGCGGCTGGCGCAAGCGCCGCGAGGTCGTCCTCGCCGTGGTCGCCGTCGAGCGGGTTGATCCGCACCACCACCTCGCGGTGGCCGAAGCGCCGCTCGGAGACCGCGGCGGCGACCCGGGTGCGGGCCTCGCCCTTGGCCTCCGGGGCGACCGCGTCCTCCAGGTCGATCAGCACGACGTCGCAGGGCAGGCCGCCGGCCTTCTCCAGGGCGCGGGCGTTCGAGCCCGGCATGGAGAGGACGCTGCGGCGCGGGCGGATCTCGGTCATGGCGGGTCCCCGAGCGCTCTGGAATCGTCCGGCCGATACCCTTACGGCGGAACCGAGACAAGGCAGGAGGCGGGAGAGTGGCGCGTTGGATCGCCGGGCTCGACGGCTGCCGGGGCGCCTGGGCCGGCGTGCTTCTCGACCTCGACGACCCCTCGCGCCATCGCGCCGGCCTGTTCGCGACCGTCGCGGAGGTGCTGGACGGCCCGGAGGCGCCGGTCTGCGCCGGCATCGACGTGCCCATCGGCCTGCCCGAGCGCAGCGTCGGCGGCGGGCGCTCCGCCGACCGCGCCGCCCGCGCGCTGCTCGGGCCCCGCGGCCGCGCCAGCGTCTTCCCGGTGCCGCCGCGGGCCGCCGTCTACGCGCCCGACTACGAGACCGCCAAGGCGCTCTCCCGCCGTGACAGCGACCCGCCCCGCGCGCCCTCGATCCAGTGCTGGAACATCGCCCGCTACATCCGTGCGGTGGACGCGTTGCTGCGCGCCCGCCCCGAGCTGCGGGAGCGCCTGCACGAGGTCCATCCCGAGATCGCCTTCCTGTGCCTCAACGGCGGCGCCCCGCTCGCCGCCAAGAAGGGCGCGCAGCGGCAGGCGGGCCTCGCCGCGCGCCGCGCGCTGCTCCTCGCGGCGGGGCTTCCCCGGGGGATGGTCCTGGCGCCGCCGCCCAACGGCGTCGGCCCGGACGACCATCTCGACGCGATGGCGGGCCTCGTCGTCGCCCGCGACATCCTGACGGGCCTGGCCCGCCCGCTGCCGGACCCGTTCGAGCACGATGCCCACGGCCTGCCGGTCGTGATCTGGGCGCCAGGTGATCTGAGCGCCAGGTGATCTGAGCGCCAGGTGAGCGCCCGGCTGGATCCTGATAGAGGAGGCCGCATGAGCGACACCCTGCCGATCCGCCACATCGCCCGCGCCCTGGTCTTCGACCCCGACGACCGGCTGCTCCTCATCGCCTACCAATCCGTGCATGCCCGCAACCCGGACGGCACGCCGAAGGTGTTCTGGTTCATGCCGGGCGGCGGGCTGGAGGCCGGCGAGAGCCATGTCGAGGCCTGCCGGCGCGAGCTGACGGAGGAGATCGGCCGCGAGACCGAGATCGGGCCGCAGATCGGCGTCTGCGACGGGCCGTTCCGGCTGTTCAAGCAGGCGCGCGACGCGCGCGAGCGCTATTTCCTGGTCCGCCTGCCCGACGCGGAGGTCGATACCAGCCGCCTCGCCGAGACGGAGGACAATCCGCTTCTCGGCACGCGCTGGTGGAGCATGGAGGAACTGTCTTCGACCGCGGAACACATCGAGCCCGCCGGACTTGCAGACTTGGCGCGCGCGGTGGCTACAGGGATGATTCCTGTAGAGCCCGCCGTTCTGTCATGGCGGGACGTCTGAACCGGCAGGTCCCGCGGCAATCGCCAATCGGCCGATCCATTCGTTTGCAGGAGATTCCATGTTCCCCGAAGCCCTGACCGCGGGTTACCGATCCTTCCTGTCGGACCGCTTCCCTCAGGAGAGCCGCCGCTTCAAGCAGCTGGCCACCAGCCAGGCCCCCGAGGTGCTCGTGATCAGCTGCTGCGACAGCCGCGTCGCGCCGGAAGCGATCTTCGACGCAGGCCCGGGCGAACTCTTCGTCGTGCGCAACGTCGCCAACATCGTGCCCCCGCACGAGACCGGCGGCCAGTATCACGGCACCTCGGCGGCGATCGAGTTCGCGATCCAGGCGCTGGAGGTGAAGCACATCGTGGTGCTGGGCCACGCCACCTGCGGCGGCATCAAGGCCTTCGCCAACAAGGCCGAGCCGCTCTCACCCGGCAACTTCATCGGCAAGTGGGTCTCGCTGGTGGCGCCCGCCGAGGCGAAGGCTGGCGATTCCTCGGCGCCCGACTACCTCACCCGCCTGGAGCACGCGATGGTGAGCCAGAGCCTGGAGAACCTGCTGACCTTCCCGTTCATCAAGGAGCGGGTCGATGCGGGCAAGGTCCAGCTCCACGGCGCCCATTTCGGCGTGGCGACGGGCCAGCTCCTGGTCCGCGATCCCGAGACCGGCGATTTCGCCCCGGCGGTCGACGGGGCCGGGCAGGCGATCCGCCCCTCCGCGATGATGAGCTGCAACTGACGCGACAGGCCTGAGCCCTTTCCCCGTGAGGGGGAAGGGCACTCCTTCTCCCGCACACGGCCGGATCCGGCTTCACAAAATGAGAAGAGCGGCTGGCGCTATGCGCCCGCCGCTCTTCTCGCCTGTCGGAAGGATCCCCGGCCCTGAGGCCGGGGGTCTCGCGCCTCACATCGAGCGGGCGCCCGGGAGACGCTGGGCCTCCTGGTAGTGGTGCTGGTAGACCGGAAGGGCCTGCTGGGCGTAGGCGCGCAGCGCCGGGTTCGGGCCCGAGGAGGCGTAGGCCTGCGTCATGCCGATGGCCATCTGATGCGACTGCAGCTGCTGGCTGACGTAGAGGCGGTCGAAGCGCGGGCCTGCCGGGGTGGCGGAGAGCTCGGCCAGCATCGCCTGCTGCTCGGGGCTCGGCTGCACCACGGTGCCGGCCGTGGTCTCGACGTCCATGGCGCCCATGCGGCTGCCGACCGCCGCGCCACGGGCCGCGCCGCTGCCGAGGCCCTCGAGGCCACCGACCGGGCCGCCCTGGAGCGTGCCGCCGACCACGCCGGCCGCCGCGCCCGTGGCCGCGCCGACCGCGCCGCCCGCGACCGCCAGCGGCGCGCCGATCAGGCCGGCCGGACCGGCCATCGGACCGTTGTTCATGCCGCCGCCCATGAGCGCGTTGTTGGCGGCGCGATGGTCGCGGATCGCCTCCTTGGCGTAGGCGCGGATCTGCGGGTTGCGGGACTTGGCCAGCGCCATCTGGCCGGCCTGGATCTCGAAGGCGTTCGCCTGCATGGCCTGGACGCGGTAGTCCATCATGCCCTGCGCCATGGCGGGGACGGAGACCGCGACGACGAGCGCGGAGGCGACAGCATAGGTCTTGAACATTGCGAACCTCGAATAAAGACAAACTGCGCGATGGCCGGCCAGCTTGAGGCGGCGCGACCTGGAGCCGCCCGGAATGACGGCCTCGCTTCTGCCCTAGAACGGAGGTTGTGCGGGTTTGTTCCTGGCCTCCCCGGAGGATTTTCATCTTGTTGCGGTCCATCGCGCGGGGATTAAGATGAGGCTCGACGGGATACAGATCCTGCGCGCGGCGGCCGCCCTGATGGTCGTCCTGCACCATCTGCGGCACGAGCTGGCCGGGCTCGGCCTCGCCGCGGACGTGCTGGCGAACCTGCCCGGGTGGGCGGGGGTGGACGTGTTCTTCGCCATCTCGGGCTTCATCATCGTGCACGCGACCGGGCCGGCCTACGACGTGCCCGGCGGGCGCCGCCGCTTCCTGGCGCACCGCGTCGCCCGGGTGGTGCCGCTCTACTGGCTGGTCACCCTCGCCTACCTCGCAGTCGCGCTCGCCCTGCCGCGCAGCCTCGGCGATGCCGGGGCCGCGGCAAGCGATCCGGCTTATCTCGCCGCCTCGTTCCTGTTCTGGCCGGCGGCCCGACCGGACGGCAGCCTGCAGCCCCTCTACGGCCTCGGCTGGACGCTGAACTACGAGATGCTGTTCTACGCCGTCTTCGCGCTCTTTCTCGGGCGTGGGCGGCGCGCCACGGTCGTCTGGACCGCCGCCGTCCTGGCCGGCCTCGTGCTGGTCGGGCGGCTGGCCGCGCCCGAGGCCGCGCCGCTCCGGTTCTGGTCGGACCCGATCGTGATCGAGTTCCTGTTCGGCGCCGCCATCGGCCTCGCGCGGGAGGCGGGTCTCCGGTTCGCCCCGCCCGCGCGCCTCGCCCTGGCGGCGGCCGGGATCGTCGGCCTCGTCCTCCTGGGCGGCGACGAGGTCGCGGGGTTCGCGCGCCCGCTTCGCGCCGGCCTCCCGGCCGCCTGCCTCGTCGCCGCCCTCGCCCTCGCGGGGCCGTCGCCGCGTCCGGCCGCCTGGATCCGGCCCTTCTCCCGGCTCGGCGACGCCTCCTACGCGCTCTACCTCGTCCATCCCTTCTGCCTGCGCGCGCTCCGCGAGGCGCTGGTCCGCACGGGGCTGGCAGTGCCCCTCGGCGCCTGGGGCGTCGGCGCCCTGATGGTTGCGGCAAGCGTCGCCGCGGCCCTCCTGACCTACCGGCTGGTCGAGCGCCCGGCCACGCGCGCGCTGCGCGGCCGCCTCGACCCGGGCGGGGCGGGGGGCTGCCGTCCCTCAAACTTTGTGCGCGGGCGCGAGGCCTCTGTTTTCCGCGGGCCGGAACCGCACTAGCCTCCGCCCGATCGCCGCAGGCTTGAGGACCCGGCCATGAAGACCCTGCTCGTACCCGTCGCGCTGCACGACGCGCTGCCCTCCGTCTTCGAGACCACGCGCCTCGTGGCACAGCGCTTCGGCAGCCTGATCGAGGGTGTGTCGCTGCGCCCGGCGCTCGCCGAGTACGTGCCGGTCGACATGGTCGGCGGCATGACCTGGCTGCGCGACGAGGAGGCCGACCGGGCCGAGGCCGAGGAGGCGGGGGCCCGCTTCATCGCCTTCATGGACCGGGCCGGCATCCCCCGCCACGCCCGCGACGGGCTCTGCACCCCGGAGAACGTGGCGGGCGCCGGGCCGCGCTACCGCTGGCGCCAGGACGTGCCGGCGGGCGACGGCTTCCTGGGCCAGTACGCGCGCCTGTTCTCGATGACGATCGTGGGGCGCCCCGGATCCCAGGACGCTTCGCCCAGCATGGCGACCTTCGAGACCGCCCTGTTCGAGGGCGGGCGCCCCATCCTGCTGGCGCCGCCGACGGCGCCCGCAGCGCTCGGCCGGGCGATCCTGATCGCCTGGAACGGCTCGACCGAGACCGCCCGGGCGGTGGCCTTCGCGATGCCGTTCCTGCACGCGGCCGAGCGCGTCCGCGTGCTCAGCGTCGAGGGCGGCACCGTGCCGGGGCCGAGCGCGGAGGACCTCGCCCGGGCGCTCGCCTGCGAGGGGATCGCGGCCGATCACCGGGCCCTGCCCGCAGGGCGCCGCACGCCGGGCGAGACCTTCCTGGCCGAGGCCAAGGATTTCGACTGCGACCTGCTGATCAAGGGCGCCTACACCCAGAGCCGCCTGCGCCAGATGATCTTCGGCGGCCCGACCAGCCATCTCCTGGCCCATGCCGACCTGCCGGTGCTGATGGCGCATTGACGGCGTATTGGCCATGCATCGACGCACATCGATGGGCATCGACGCACCGGAGAGATCTGGCGGAACCGGGACGGCGCAGCCACGTTGCGGCAGCGTCACTGGGAGAGTCCGACTCGATGCGACACCGTCTCGCCGGCCTTGCCGCCGGCCTCCTCGCCGCCCTCTCCACCTTCGTCGCCGGACCGGCCGCTGCGGACAATCCCCTCACGCGCCTGCGCGGCACCGTCGAGATGCGCACCAACGACACGCTGGTGCTGCGCTCCTACGAGGGCGCGACGCTCACGGCCTACATGAACCCGAGGACGCGCACGCTGATCGCCAACCGCAGCGTCGTGCGCGACATCAAGCCCGAGAGCTACATCAGCGTCCTCTCGGCGCCGGGCGAGGATCCGTCCGGGGTCGTGATCTACTCGCCGTCCGAGCGCGGCTTCGAGGCCGGCCGCCAGCCCTGGGACACGAAGCCCGGCGCGATCCTCACGGCGGGCTGGATCGTCTCGCGCGACGGCCGCAATCCGGTCCAGGTCCAGCTGAAGAATCCCGAGGGCGAGGCGCGGTTCGACCTGGCTGCCGGAACCCCGACCACGCAGATCGCGCCCGGCGAGAAGTCGCTGCTGGTGCCCGGCGCCCACGTGGTCGTCTTCGCCCGCACCGACGGGAACGGCCTCCTCAACGCGGACATGATCGTGGTCGGGCGCCAGAGCGCGCGGCCGGCCCTCTAGCGCCGCCCGCCCGGTGAACCCGGGGCACCGGGCGGGGCTTCTCCGCGATGCGCGCCGCGCCATCGCAGTCGCCCGTCCGGCGCCCTACAATCCACCCATGACCGACGCCTTCGACCTCGACCCGCGCCTCGCCGCCGACACCGTGCCGGTGGGCGACCTACCCCTTGCCCGAGTCCTGCTGATGGACGACGCGCGGTTTCCCTGGCTGATCCTGGTGCCGCGCCGGCCCGACGTCAGCGAGCTGACCGACCTCGCGCCGGAGGATGCCGCCACGCTCTGGCAGGAGGTCCGTATCGCGGTCGGCGTGATGCAGGCGCTGGCCAAGCCCGACAAGGTCAACGTCGCGGCGCTCGGCAACGTGGTGGCGCAGATGCATGTCCACGTGGTCGGCCGCTTCCGCTCGGACCCCGCCTGGCCCGGCCCGGTCTGGGGCAACGGCGAGCGCCGGCCCTACCCGCCCCACGCGCGGGCACAGCTCCTGGAGCGCGCCGGCGCCCTGTTCGCGGCCGCCTGAGCCGATGACGGATCCCCTCATCGATCCCTTGGCCACCCTCGGCTTCGCCCGCAGCCGCCTCCTGCGTCACTCCTCCGAGCAGCCGGAGAGCGCGGTGCCGGCCTTCTCGCCCGACGCGCGCGTCGTCGTGCTGGCCGGCGACCGGCTCGTTCTGCGGGCAGCAGGCTCGGTCTTGTCCACCGCCGTCCTCGACCCGGCCGCGCTGGACGGGACCGAGCCCACGGCGCGCATCTTTCTCGGCACCCTCGACGGGCGCCCGGTCTTCGCCGGGCGCCTCGATCCGGACGCCGTGCCGGCCCTGGAGGCGCAGGGCCTCGCGGCGCAGGATCTGCGCAGCATCGCCACCGAGGGCGCGGTCGAGCCCGAGGAACTCGGCCTCCTGGCCACCGCCAAGTCGATGCTCGACTGGCACGCCCGCCACGGCTTCTGCGCCAATTGCGGCGCGCCGACCGCGGTCGAGGCCGGCGGCTTCCGGCGCGCCTGCCCGGCTTGCGGCGCGCACCACTTCCCCCGGACCGATCCGGTCGTGATCATGCTGGTCCGGCGCGGCGACACCTGCCTGCTCGGGCGGGGCGCGCACTTCAAGGAAGGGATGTATTCCTGCCTCGCCGGCTTCCTCGAGCCCGGCGAGACCATCGAGGCCGCGGTCGCCCGCGAGGTCTACGAGGAGACCCGGGTGCGCGTCGGCGACGTGACCTACCTGGCCTCGCAGCCCTGGCCCTTCCCCTCCTCGCTGATGATCGGCTGCCTCGCGGAAGGGCTCGACGAGGCGATCGTCACCGACCCGGCCGAGCTTGCCGACGCGCGCTGGTTCGACCGGGAGAGCGTGCGGCTGATGCTGGAGCGGCGCCACCCCGAGAACCTGTTCGCGCCCCCGCCGATGGCGATCGCCCACACGCTGATGCGCGCCTTCCTCGACGAGGCCCGATGATCACCGTCCACCACCTGGAGAACAGCCGCTCGCAGCGCGTGCTCTGGCTCCTGGAGGAACTCGGCCTCGACTACGCGGTGGAGCGCTACGCCCGCGATCCGCGCACGATGCGGGCGCCGCCGGAACTCCTGGCCGTCCACCCGCTCGGCAAGTCGCCGGTCGTCGTGGAGGACGGCGCGGTGATCGCCGAGACCGGGGCGATCGTCGACTATCTCACCGGCCGCCGCGGCGGCGCGCTGGTGCCGCAGGGCGAGGACGAACGGCGGCGCTACACCTACTGGCTGCACTACGCGGAGGGGTCGGCCATGCCGCCGCTCCTGCTCAAGCTGATCTTTGGGCGCCTCGCCCCGGGAGCCCGGCGCTGATCCGCCCGATCGTGCGCGCGGTCGCCGCCAGGGTGCAGGCCGGCTTCATCGACCCGGACCTGAAGCGTCACGCCGCCTACTGGGAAGCCGAGTTGACGCGGGCGCCCTGGTTCTGCGGGGACGATTTCAGCGCGGCCGATATCCAGATGAGCTTTCCCCTGGAGGCCTTCGCGTCCCGCGGCACGGGAGCCGGCCCGCGGGTGCGGGACTGGCTCGCGCGCATCCACGCGAGGCCCGCCTACCAGCGCGCGCTGCGCCGCGGCGGGCCCTACGCCTACGCGTGACGGGGCTCAGCCCTCGCCAGGGCCCTCGGCGGCCGGGCTCGTGTCCGCGGCAGCCAGCCGCGCGTGCTCCGAGCGGTGCAGGCGGCTCAGCTGCACCAGAAGCGTGCCGGGCAGGGGCCCGTCCAGGGCCTCCATGAAGCCCGATGGGGCACGTGCGGCCTGGGAACGCCGGGCCTTCGACAGGTTCGCATTGTCATTGAGGACAACCGGCCCGTGCTGGACGGATCGTCTGGTCTTGGTCACGCTTAAACCCACCCTCGAAGGTCGGAGCGACTCGGAGAAAGCCACGAGCAACGCCGCAGCCCCTGCCCGGTTCCACGGCACATACGATCATCATGTGACCGTTGTGCCGTCGCATCAGGCATGAAGCCGCACGAATCGGCGACCCGTCGCGAGGAGTGGCGAGCGGCTGCACCGGGTGGTAGAGGCGGCCCATGATCGAAGGCCTGCCGCCCCACCGTCCGACGCACGTCCTGCGCCTGATGACCGACGAGCGCTCGGCGCGGATGATGACGGACCTGCTCGGCGAGATGTTCGACCCGACCGAGACGGCGGTGGCCGCCTTCGAGGCCGAGGACGGCGTGACCTGGCGGCTGGAGGCCTACTTCGCCGACGAGCCCGACGAGGATTACATTCGCGAACTGATCCGCCCGGTCGTCGGCGACGGGGCGGACGCGGCCGAGTTCCGCAGCATCGACCAGCAGGACTGGGTGCGCGCCTCGCTCGAAGGGCTGAAGCCGGTGCGGGCCGGCCGCTTCCTCGTCCACGGCGCGCACGACCGCGAGTCGGTGCGGCCGAACGACCTCGCCATCGAGATCGAGGCGGCCTTGGCCTTCGGCACCGGCCATCACGGCACCACGCTCGGCTGCCTGCGCGCGCTGGTCGGCGAGCTGAAGAAGGGCCGCCCGGCCCATGTCCTCGATGTCGGCACCGGCACCGGCATCCTGGCCTTCGCCGCCGCCAAGGCGCTGCACGGCACGGTCGTGGCGGGCGATCTCGACCGCGAGGCGGTGATCACCGCCCGCGCCAATGCCCGGCTCAACGGGCTCGGGCCCTATCTGCGGCTCTACCACGGCGGCGGCGTGCAGCACGCCCTCGCCAACCGGCCGCGCCGCTTCGACATCGTCTTCGCCAACATACTGGCGCGGCCGCTGAAGCGGCTCGCCCCGAGCCTGACCGCTGTGGTCGCCGACGACGGCGCGCTGATCCTCTCCGGGCTGATCGAGCGCGATGTGGCGGGCGTGCTCTCGACCTACCGCCACCGCGGCTTCCACCTCGTTCGCAAGGGCGTGATCGAGGGCTGGGTCGCCCTGGTGCTCCGCCGCGGCGGTGCGGCGCCGCGCCCGCGCTGATTTCGGCAGGGGCCTGAAACCCGGCCCGTCCGCCCGCATTCTGTCCGCATGAGCGAGCGGCATCCCTCCCCGTCCGATCCCGCCCAGGAAGGCGCCCGGGCTCGCGCCCACGGCCGCCCGAAGGATGCCTGCCCCTACTCGGCGGGATCCCCCGAGCGCCGCGCCTGGCTGGAAGGCTACGACGGCGCCCCGATCGAGCGCGCGCCCGACCTGCCCACAGACCGGGCCTGACGGCAGCGCGTGCCCGGGCTGTTGCGGCCCTGGCCCCGGCGGCCATACTGGGCGCATGAGCGAGCGCCGCCGTTTCCAGACCTTCGACGATCCGAGCCACCGAAAGGGCCCCGAACGGGTCGCCGCGCTCCGCGCCGCCCTGCGCGAGGCGGGCGTGGACGGGTTCGTGGTGCCCCGCGCCGACGAGCACCAGTCCGAGTACGTGCCGGCCAATGCCGAGCGGCTCGCCTGGCTCACCGGCTTCACCGGCTCGGCCGGAACGGCCGTCGTGCTCGCCGACCAGGTCGGCCTCGTGGTCGACGGCCGCTACACCCTGCAGGCGCCCGAGCAGGTCGATCCCGCCACCGTCACCGTGGTGCCGCTCGCCGAGCACAGCGTCGAGGCCTGGATCGGCCGGAATCTGACATCCGGCGCCGTGCTGGGCTACGATCCCTGGCTGCACACGCCGGACGGCGTCGCCCGCCTGGAGCGCGCCGCCGAGCGGGCCGGCGCCAGCCTGAAGGCCTTGGCCCAGAACCCGGTCGACCTCGCCTGGGCCGGCCGGCCGAAGCCGCCGGCCGGTCCCGTGGTGCCGCACCCGATCGCCCAGGCGGGCGAGCAGACGGCGACCAAGCTCGCCCGCATCCGGACCGAGCTGGAGGGCGCGCGCTGCGACGTCCTCGTGATCTCGGACCCTCACAACCTCGCCTGGACCTTCAACCTGCGCGGTGCGGATGTCGGCCACACGCCGCTCGCGCTCGGCTACGCGATCGTGCCGCGGGAGGGCGCGGCTCGCCTGTTCCTGACCTCACCGCGGATCGATCCCGCCCTGCGCGAGGCCCTGACGCCGCTCGCCGAGATCGAGCCGCGCGCGGCCTTCGAGGACGCGCTGGCGGGCCTCGGCTCGGTTCGGGTGCGCCTCGACGCGGCAACGGCCGCCGCGGCATTGCGCAGCCGCATCGAGGCCGCGGGCGGCACGGCCGATGTCGGGCGCGATCCGGTCACCGCCATGAAGGCGGTGAAGAACCCGACCGAGATCGCGGGCGCCCGCGCCGCCCACCGCCGCGATGGGGCGAGCGTGGTGCGCTTCCTCGCCTGGCTCGACGCGCGGGCGGCGGCGGGCGGCCTCACCGAGATCGCCGCCGTCGAGGCGCTGGAGGCGTTTCGCGCGGCCGGAGGGGATCTGCGCGACGTCTCCTTCCCGACCATCTCGGGCTCCGGCCCGAACGGCGCGATCGTTCACTACCGCGTGACGCGGGCGACCGACCGGGCCGTGAATCCGGGCGAGCTGTTCCTGATCGATTCGGGCGCGCAGTACCCGGACGGCACCACCGACATCACCCGCACGGTGGCGGTGGGCGAACCGACGCCTGAGATGCGCGATCGCTTCACCCGCGTGCTCAAGGGCCACGTCGCGATCAGCCGCGCGGTTTTCCCGAAGGGCACGACCGGCGCGCAGATCGATGCATTCGCCCGCCTCCCGCTCTGGCAGGCCGGGCTCGATTTCGACCACGGCACCGGTCACGGCGTCGGCAGCTTCCTCTCGGTGCACGAGGGTCCGCAGCGCATCGCCAAGACCGGCACCGTGGCGCTGGAGGCCGGCATGATCCTCTCGAACGAGCCGGGCTATTACCGGGCCGGCGCCTATGGCATCCGGATCGAGAACCTCGTCCTCGTGGAGCCGCGCGAGATCGCGGGCGGCGAGCGGCCGATGCTCGGCTTCGAGACGCTGACGCTGGCCCCCTACGACCGGCGCCTGATCGACGCGGATCTCCTCGACGCCGCCGAGGTCGCCTGGATCGACGCCTACCACGCGCGCGTCCGCGAGACCCTGTCCCCGTACCTCGACGCGGAGGCCCGCGCCTGGCTCGACCGGGCGACGGCGCCGCTGGCTCCCTCTGAGGGGACCTCCGAGGCGCCCGCCGCCTGACCGCGACGACGCGGGGACGCCCGCGGGCGCGCCGCTCATGCTAGAGACCAGCGCATGATCCGGCTCCTCGCCCTCCTCGTCCTCCTGGTCTCGTCGTCCACCCTCGCCCAGGGGCTGAAGGCGCCCAAGGACCTCGTCCGAGCGAGCCTCGTGGCCGAGCCCGCGGGCGTGCGGGCGGGCGAGACCTTCTGGCTCGCCGTCCGCATGGCGATGAAGCCCGGCTGGCACGTCTACTGGCGCAATCCCGGCGATTCCGGCCTGCCGCCGGAGGTGATCTGGACCCTGCCCGCGGGCTTCTCGGCCGGGCCGATCCGCTGGCCGGCGCCGGAGCGCATCCCGGTCGCGACGCTGATGAACTACGGCTACGAGGGCGAGGCGGTGCTGCTCGTCCCCGTGACTCCGCCGCCGAGCCTCGACCCGGCGAGCCCGGTGCGGCTCGCCGCCAAGCTCAGCTACCTCGTCTGCGAGACCGAGTGCGTGCCGGGCGCCGCCGACCTCGCCCTGACGCTGTCGGTGGCGCGCGAGGCCGTGCCCGATCCTGGAGCCCGCGACCTCTTCGCCCGCGCCCGCGAGGCCCTGCCGGTCCCCTCCCCCTGGCCGGCGCGGCTGTCGCGCGAGGGCGATAGCCTCGTGCTGAACCTCGACGCGGCGGGCCTGCGCCCCGAGACCGTCGGCAAGGCGGCCTTCTTCCCCTACTCGGAGACCGCGCTCGACAACGCCGCCGAGCAGGCGCTCGCGGTCGATGCGAGCGGCATCCATATCACCCTCACCCGCGCCAACCCGGCCGAGCCCGCCCCCGCGACGCTGCCGGGCGTGCTGACGATCGAGCAGGATACGGGCAGCGGCCCGGTGCGCCGCGCGTTGGCGATCGGCGAGGAGGCGCCCCCGCCCGCGCCGAGCCAGATCCCCGCGGGTGCCGCACCGGCGACGCCGACCGTCTCCGGCGACGAGGCGCCGACGCTGCTGGCCGCCGCGCTGCTGGCCTTCCTCGGCGGCCTCGTCCTCAACCTGATGCCCTGCGTCTTCCCGGTCCTCTCGATCAAGGTGCTGGGGCTGGTGAAGCACGCGGGCGAGCGGCCCGAGCGCGTGCGTCTGCACGGGCTCGCCTACACGGCGGGAGTCCTGGCGAGCTTCCTCCTGCTCGCCGGCCTGCTGATCGTCCTGAAGGGCGGGGGCGCCGGGCTCGGCTGGGGCTTCCAACTCCAATCGCCGGTCTTCGTGGCGGCGCTGGCCTACCTGCTCCTGGCGATGGGCCTCAGCCTGTCGGGGGCGGTGCATCTCGGCGGCCGCGTCGCCGGGATCGGCGATCGCCTGACCCGGCGCGCGGGGCTCGAGGGCTCGTTCTTCACCGGCGTGCTGGCGACCGTGGTGGCGACGCCCTGCACCGCGCCCTTCATGGGCACGGCGGTCGGCTTCGCGCTGACCCAGTCGGCGCCTGCCGCGCTCCTCGTCTTCGCGAGCCTCGGGCTCGGCCTCGCCCTGCCCTTCCTCCTACTCACCCTTTGGCCGGCCGCGCTCCGCCTGATGCCGCGGCCGGGCGCCTGGATGGACGTGCTGAAGCAGGCGCTCGCCTTCCCGGTCTACGCCACCGTGGCCTGGCTCGTCTGGGTGCTGGCCCAGCAGGTCGGGCCGCAGGGCCTGCTCGCGGCCCTGTTCGGCCTCGTCCTCGTGGGCTTCGCGGCCTGGGCCTGGGAGCGCGGGCGCGACAGTGCGGCGCTCCCGGCCCGCGCCGCCCGCGGCCTCGCCGTGCTGGCGGTGATCGGCGCCGCGGCGATCGGCCTGACGCTCGGGCAGGACCGCGCCACCGCGGCCGCCGAGATGCGGGCGGAGGGCGTCGAGCCCTTCTCGCAGGGCCGCCTCGACGCGCTGCTCGCCGAAGGACGGCCGGTCTTCGTGAACATGACGGCGGCGTGGTGCATCACCTGCCAGGTCAACGAGCGCATCGCGCTCTCGACCGGGGCGGTCCGCGCCGCGATGCGTGCGCGGGGTGTGGCCTACCTCAAGGGCGACTGGACCAACCAGAACCCCGAGATCACCCGCCTGCTGGAGCGGCACGGCCGCAGCGGCGTGCCGCTCTACCTGCTCTACACCGGCCGGGCCGAGCCGCACGTGCTGCCGCAGATCCTGACCGAGGGCGGCGTGCTCGGCTGGCTGGAACGGGTCGGACCCGAGCGAAGCGCGGCGGAGGGCGTATCAGGGAGGGGCTGAGGGGCGTTCATACACCGGTCGGTCATCCGTCTGGATCCCGCGCATCCCTCTCCCCGCCGTGCGGGGAGAGGGCTTCGGCGACCCTGTCGTCGTCGAAGCGAGGCGGCGCATCGATCCCGGAGGGATCGACCCGATGGTGAGGGGGCGGCTCAGGCACAGCCTCTTCCGTTTAAGCCCCCTCACCGCCGCTGCGGCTTCGCCTCCGCTTCCTGTCTGCACGACAGGGTGCAGACAGGCGTCTCCCCGCGCGCGGGGAGAGGGAGAGCCGCGGGTGGATGAAGAGGATCTACCGGAACGCCCTCACGCCTCAGCGGAAAACGTCTCGTCGAAGGCGTAACCCGAACCCCGCACGGTGCGGATCGGGTCGGGCTGGCGCGGGCGGTTGAGGGCCTTGCGCAGGCGGCCGACATGCACGTCGACCGTGCGCTCGTCGATGTAGACGTCGTGGCCCCAGACCCCGTCGAGGAGCTGCTCCCGCGAGAAGACCCGACCGGGGCTCTGCATCAGGAACTCGAGCAGCTTGAACTCGGTGGGTCCGAGATGGATCTCGTGCCCGCTGCGGCGGATGCGGTGGCTCACCCGGTCGAGCTCGATGTCGCCCGCCGCCAGGAGGTCGGCGACGTGGGCGGGCTTGGCCCGGCGCAGGAGCGCGCGCACCCGGGCGAGCAGCTCCGGCACCGAGAACGGCTTGACGATGTAGTCGTCCGCGCCCGTGCCGAGGCCGCGGATGCGGTCGCCCTCCTCGCCCCGGGCGGTCAGCATGATGATCGGCAGGCGCTCGGTCTCGCGCCGCGCCCGGACCCGGCGGCACAGCTCGATCCCCGAGAGGCCGGGCAGCATCCAGTCGAGCAGGATCAGGTCGGGCTGCTGCTCGGCGAGCTTCAGCTCGGCCTCGTCGCCGCGCGCCGCCGCATCGACCTCGAAACCCTCGGCCTCGAGGTTGTAGCGCAGGAGCGTGGTCAGCGCCTCCTCGTCCTCGACGATCAGGATACGCGTGCGCATGCGGGGACTCTGGATACTCAGCCCTGTCCGGGCGTGACGGTGGCGTAGTTCGAGGCGTCGTTCTTCGGCCGGTCGCCGGTCGGCGTCTCGCCGGTGGCGAGGTACTGGATCGTCTCGGCGATGTTGGTGGTGTGGTCGCCGATGCGCTCGACGTTCTTGGCGCAGAACAGCAGGTGCGTGCAGAACGAGATGTTGCGCGGATCTTCCATCATGTAGGTCAGGAGCTCGCGGAACAGCGAGTTGTAGAGCGCGTCGATCTCGCCGTCGCGCTCCCAGACGTCCTGCGCGGCCTTCACGTCGCGGCTGCCGTAGGCGTCGAGCACGTCCTTGAGCTGGCCTTCCGCGAGGTCGCTCATGTGCTGCACGCCCAGGATGATCTTCTGGCCGACCGCCTGGTCGCTGATCGCCACCACGCGCTTGGCGACGTTCTTGGCCAGATCCCCGATCCGCTCCAGGTCGCCCGAGACGCGGATCGCCGAGATCGTCTCGCGCAGGTCGATGGCCAGCGGCTGGCGCTTGGCGATGAGGAGGACCGAGCGCTCCTCGATCTCGTGCTGGAGCGTGTCGAGCCGCTTGTCGGCCGCGATCACGGCCTGCGCGAGCGTCGCGTCGCGGCGCACGAGCGCGTCGGTCGCCTCGGTCACCATCTTCTCGGCGATGCCGCCCATCTCGGAGATCGAGCGGCGCAGGTTCTCCAGATCGGCGTCGTAGGAGCTGACGATGTGACCGGGCATGGCGGTGTCCTCGGGACGGGAGATCGGGCGTGAGGCAGGCCGAGGCTCAGCCGAAGCGGCCGGTGATGTAGTCCTGCGTCTGCCGCTTCTCCGGGTTCATGAAGATGCGGTTGGTCTGGCCGAACTCGACGAGCTCGCCGAGGTACATGAAGGCGGTGAACTGCGAGATGCGGGCCGCCTGCTGCATGTTGTGCGTGACGATGGCGATGGTGAACTCGTCGCGCAGCTGCTCGATCAGCTCCTCGATGCGGCCCGTCGAGATCGGGTCGAGGGCCGAGGTCGGCTCGTCGAACAGGATGACTTCCGGGCGCTGGGCCACCGTGCGGGCGATGCAGAGGCGCTGCTGCTGGCCGCCGGACAGGCCCATGCCGGACTGCTTGAGCTTGTCCTTCACCTCGTCCCAGAGCGCGGCCTTGCGGAGCGCCGACTCGACCCGGGCATCGAGTTCGGACTTCGGCAGCTTCTCGTAGAGGCGCATGCCGAAGGCGACGTTGTCGTAGATCGACATCGGGAAGGGCGTCGGCTTTTGGAACACCATGCCGACGCGCGAGCGCAGCTCGTTCAGGTCGATCCTCGGGTCGAGGATGTTCTCGCCGTCGAGCAGGATCTGCCCTTCCGCGCGCTGCTCCGGATAGAGGCTGTAGATCCGGTTGAAGGTGCGCAGCAGCGTGGACTTGCCGCAGCCCGAGGGGCCGATCAGCGCGGTCACCTGCCGGTCGTGGAAGTTCAGGTTGATGTTCTTCAGGCCGTGGAACTGGCCGTAGTAGAAGTTCAGGTCCTTCACGGCGATCCGGACGGGTGCCCCCGCATCGGCCTTGGCGCGGGCGGCGGGCTGGGTCACGGACTCTTCGGCGGCGATCGCTGCGGCGTTGCTCATGGGATCGGTCCTTCGAACTCGGCGTCTCAGCGGGCGCGCTGCGGCTTGATCACCACGCGGGCGATCACCGACAGGGCCAGGATGGTCACGGTGATGAGGAGCGCGCCGGCCCAGGCGAGCTGCTGCCAGTTGGGATAGGGCGAGAGCGCGAACTGGTAGATCATCACCGGCAGGTTCGCGACGCCGCCCATCAGGTTGGCGTTGAACCAGCTGTTGTTGTTGAGCGCGGTGAAGAGGAGCGGCGCGGTCTCGCCGGCGATGCGGGCGAGCGCCAGGATGATGCCGGTGACGATGCCGGCGGACGCCGCCCGCCAGGTCACACTGCGGATGACGATCGAGGCGGGCGCGCCGAGCGCCGCGCCCGCCTCGCGGAGCGTGCCCGGCACGAGGCGCATCATGTCCTCGGTGGTGCGCACGATGACGGGCGTGGCGATGATGGCGAGCGCCACCGCGCCGGCCCAGCCCGAATAGGTCCCCATCGGCCGCACCATCAGGGTGTAGACGAACAGGCCGATCAGGATCGAGGGCGCCGAGAGCAGGATGTCGTTGAGGAAGCGGATCACGTCCGCGAGCTTCGAGCCGCGGCCGTACTCGGCGAGGTAGGTCCCGGCCATCACGCCGATCGGCGTCGCGATCAGGATGCCGATGAAGGTCATCACGAGGCTGCCGAGGATCGCGTTGGCGATGCCGCCGCCCTCGCTGCCGGGGCCCGGTGTCGGCTGGGTCAGCAGCGTCGGCGAGAGGCCCTTCAGGCCCTCGACGATCAGCATGAGCAGGATCGAGCCGAGCACGATCGCGCCGAGCAGGGTCGCGAGGGTGCAGGCGATGCGCAAGCTGCGGTCGGCGGTGCGGCGCGAGGCGCGCACGCGGCTGGCGCGCTTCGGCGGGACCGTGCCGGCGGGCGGCGCGGCGAGGGTGTTGGCGGCGTCCACAGCTTGCCTCCTCAGGCGACCTTGGCGCGCCGCGTCAGCAGGCGGGCGACGATGAGGACGATGAAGGTGATGACGAAGAGGATGCAGCCGAGCGCCATCAGGGCGTTGAGCTGCATGCCGTCCGCCTCGTTGAACTCGTTGGCGATGCGCGACGCGATGGTCGAGCCCGGATCGAAGATCGAGGCGGAGAGCCGGTTGGCGTTGCCGATCACGAAGGTCACCGCCATCGTCTCGCCGAGTGCGCGGCCCAGCCCCAGCATGATCGCGCCGATGATCGAGACCGAGGCCTGCGGGACCAGCACGTGGCGCACGACCTCCCAGGTGGTGCAGCCGATGCCGTAGGCGCTCTCGCGCAGGATGGTCGGGATCTGGTCGAGCATGTCGCGGGCGATCGAGGCCACGAAGGGCACGATCATGATCGCCAGGATGATGCCCGCGGTGAGGATGCCGACGCCGGAGGGGACGCGGGCGTAGAACAGCGTGCCGACGAGCGGCATGCCCTCGACGAGGTTCGAGACCGGCACCTGCACGAAGCGGGCGAAGAGTGGCGCGAAGATGAACAGGCCCCACATGCCGTAGATGATGCTGGGCACCGCCGCGAGCAGCTCGATCGTCATGCCGACGGGCTTCCTCGCCCAGCCGGGACAGAGCTGCGTCAGGTAGATCGCGATGCCGAGCGAGATCGGCACGCCGATGACGAGGGCCAGCAGCGCCGAGGCGAGCGTGCCGATCACCGCGACCAGGGCGCCGTACTGCTCGGTGCCGATGTTCCAGGCGCTGGAGGTGAGGAAGCCGAAGCCGAATTCCCGGAAGGCGGGCCAGCCGCCGTAGAGGATCGAGCCCAGGATACCGGCCAGCACCAGCAGCACCAGCAGGGCGGAGGCGTAGGCGGCGCCGCGGAAGACGGCGTCACCACCCCGGCTCGGGCCCTGGCGGCGCGCGACGCCGCGTGTGTCGGCCAGCGCGATCTGATCGGTCAAGGTGGTCATCCGCGGTTCTCTTCACCGGGTTGGGCGTTTAGCGCGCGGAGGCGACCGGCGCGAGGGCGGACCATCGGTTGCGCGCATCGCTCCCCGATCCCGGGGGCGGTGCCGGAGCCGCCCGGTATCGGACCGGGCGGCGGCCGGAGCTCGGGCCGGGACGGCGGTGCCGCCCCGGCCCCTCTCGATGTCGGCGGACCGGATGTCCGGCTTACATGCTGCCGAGGACCGGCTTGCCGTCCTTGCCCTTCACCTGCTTCCACTCCTCGTGGATCTGGGCGACCACGTTGTCCGGCAGCGGCACGTAGTCGAGCTCGGAGGCCATCTTGTCCCCGTTCTTGTAGGCCCAGTTGAAGAACTTCAGCACCTCGGCGGACTTGGCCGCGTCGGCCGCGTCCTTGTGCACGAGGATGAAGGTCGCGGCGGTGATCGGCCACGCCTCGTCGCCGGCCTGGTTGGTCAGCGAGATGCCGAAGCCGGGCTGGGCCTTCCAGTCGGCGCTGGCGGCGGCGGCCTGGAACGCCTTGTCGTCCGGCTGCGGGTACTTGCCGGCCTTGTTCTGGATCAGCGTGTGGCTGAGCTTGTTCTGCTTGGCGTAGGCCGACTCGACGTAGCCGATGGCGTTCGGAACCTGCTTGACGGTGGCGGTGACGCCCTCGTTGCCCTTGCCGCCCTGGCCGGCCGGCCAGGAGATCGTGGTCGCCGCGCCGTACTCCTTCTTCCAGGGCTCGGAGACCTGGGAGAGGTAGGTGGTGAAGATGTTGGTCGTGCCCGAGGCGTCGGAGCGGTAGACCGGGGTGATGGTCGCGTCGGGGAGCTTCAGGCCCTCGTTGAGCGCGGCGATCTTCGGATCCGACCACTTGGTGATCTTGCCGGCGTAGATGTCGGCGACGAGTTCACCCGTGAGCTTGAGCTTGCCCGGCTCCAGCCCCGCGATGTTCACTACGGTGACGACGCCACCCATCACGGTCGGGAACTGGACGAGGCCGTCCTTCTCGAGGGCTGCGCCCTTCAGCGGCGCGTCGGTGGCGCCGAAATCGACCGTCTTGGCCTGGATCTGCTTGATGCCGCCGCCGGAGCCGATCGACTGGTAGTTCAGACCGTTGCCGGTCTCCTTGCGGTAGGCTTCGGCCCACTTCGAGTAGACCGGGAACGGGAAGGTGGCACCGGCGCCGGTGATGTCGGCGGCGCGGGCCGGCAGGATGAGCTGGGCCGTGGCCAGCCCCAGGGCGAGCGCGTAGGTGAAAGGCTTCACGTGAATCTCCGTTGCCGCCAGATCATGGCCGCCGGGTACATGTGGCTCGGGGCGTCTCCGGATCCCGTGCCATTCCCGCGATCGGCCGGAAGTTCCGGCCGCCACAGCGCTTATGGCCCGGCCGATGCGGCGGTATGACACGCACGTGACAGGCGGATGACAGCGACCGCTCGGGACGCCCGGCGCTGGCCCGCGACCCACAGTTGGCACGCTTCGGCACGGTCGCGCGTTCTCCCTGGGTCTGCGGCGCCATGTGGGCCGCCCGAGGATGGGAGTGCAACGACGTGGGCACCGTTCTGCCCGACCAGACCGCCGACGCGGACGATGCCTTCCTGGCCCTGCACGCGGAGCGGGAGCGTCTGGAGCGCGCGCTGTCCCTCGCCCAGGCCCGACAGCGCTTCAGCGGCGACACGGAGGAGGCTGAGCGCGCCCGGGACGAGGAGGCTGCGCTCCTGGCAAATCTCGACCGCGTGATGACGATGATCCGCGCCGCCGAGTACAAGCGCGGTCCTGGCGCCCGGCGCTGGTAGCGCCGGGTTGGGCCTTCAGCTGGCGCGGCGCAGCGCCCGCTCCTTGCTGCGCAGGCGCAGGATCAGGTCGATCTGCGTGTCGGGGATCGGCTGCTTGTCGACGCTGCCCTCGTAGAGCGAGCGGAGCGTGAGGCCGAGATGCTGGGTGTCGACGCTCTGCGCGGCGTCGACGGCCTCGCAGAAGGGTGCGACGGACCCGTCGTGTTTCGTTTCGATCGCGGCTCGGCTCATCCTGACCCCTCCCGAGAGACACAACGCCCGGTATCGCCGCCGGGCTGGCGGCCGTTCTTGGAGGATCGGTAAACACGCTTAATGATCGGTAAACCTTGACCTCACGTTAAGCATGACGCGCCCCGACGGCCCCGGTTGCGGCCGGCTCGACATTCGTCCCGGGTGTTGCAGTCTTGCCGATCAGCGCGGCAGGAACGGCGTGAAGTCGAAGCGCGCGATCGCACGGTCGAGATCGGGGTTCGGCTCCGAGCGCGCCCCGCCGATCAGGGCCGTGCCGAAGGCCTCCTCCGGCTCGGCCGCCGGACTGCCCGCGCCGAGATACAGCTCGGCGTAGTGCCGGGCACCGGCATCGTAGCCGCCCTCCGCGAGGCGCTGCGCGAGGTGGTGCGCGACCGCATCCTCCTCGGTGATCGTCCGGGACACCAGACCGCGGGCGTGCAGATGCTTCAGCACCCTCGCCCGGGTCGCTCGCCGGCCGAGGCGCGAGACGTGCAGCACGCCGAGCCGGCCGAAGGAACCCGGTCGCATCTGGGCGGCCACCTCCGGCACATGGAGGTTGTGCCCGACATGCCCCACCGCTCGGGCTAGGTCCGAGCGGACGATCGCCTTGCCCGCGACGGTGCCGTGATGGATGGACTCCGCCGACATCTCGAACCGGATCGGCCGCGTCCAGTCCGGCCCGTCCTGCCCCTCCTCCGGCGCCGCGACGTTCGGGAACCACGTTCCGGCATGGACGCCCTCGTCGCCCTCACGCAGCAGCGGCAGGACGTTGTCCGGACCAATCGTGCCGGCGCGGCGGGCGAACAGGAACTCGTCCGCATCGAGCACGGCGACGTAGCGGCAGTTCTTCTCGATCAGGTGGTAGAAGGCCGCGTTCTCCACCGTGTCGTGGAGCGTGTCGTAGTATCGCTCGTAGCCGACGATCAGGATCCGGTCCCTGTACGCCTCGAGGACGTGCAGGTGCTCCGGATCGGTCGAGCCGCAATCCATGATGATGAGGTTGTGGTGCCCGACGATGCCCGCGTGGTAGGCGATCCAGCGCGCTAGAAGCTCCGGCTCGTCCTTGACCTTCAGGATGATCTTCAGGAGCGTGTCCCGGCCCGGCGCGTAGGGCAGGCCGAGCGCCCGCCCGTGGCTCAGCCAGTCCTTGTAGGCGTGGGCCTCGGTCGCGAAGCGGAAACGCCGCGCGGCCTCGTAGACGGGGCGCACGAAGGTGGGCGTCCGGTGGTCGAAGAGCTGCCAGCAGGCCTCGAAGGTGCGCTGTCCGGGGTTCTCCAGCAGGTAGAAGTAGGTGTCCCTGAGGCGCGGCATGCCCGTGGCCGGTCCGGGGCCCTACCCGCCCGCCGCCTGGAGCAGGCTGACCGCGGCGGCGCGCGCCTCGTCGGTGACGCTGGCGCCCGCGAGCATCCGGGCGATCTCCTCCCGGCGGGCCTCGGCGGGCAGCGTGGTCACGCGGGTGGCGACCCGGTCGCTGCCCTTCACCGGCGCCTTGGCGATCAGGAAGTGGGTCTGCGCCCGCGCGGCGACCTGCGGCGCGTGGGTGACGCAGACCACCTGCACGGTGGCAGAGAGCCGGGCGAGGCGCGCCCCGATGGCGTCCGCCACCGCGCCGCCGACGCCGGTATCGATCTCGTCGAAGATCAGGGTCGGGGCGGAGCCCTTGTCGGCGAGCACCACCTTGAGGGCCAGCATGAAGCGGGAGAGTTCGCCGCCCGAGGCCACCTTCATCATCGGGCCGGGGCGCGTGCCCGGATTGGTCTGCGCCCAGAACTCGACCCGCTCGCTGCCGGCAGGGTCGCGCGCCTCCGGGTCCGAGGTGATCTCGGTGATGAAGCGGGCGCGCTCCAGCTTCAGCGGCGGCAGCTCGGCCTTCACGGCCGCGTCAAGCTGCTTGGCGGCCCGCCGCCGGCCGGCGGAGAGCTTCTCGGCGGCCTTCACGTAGAGCGCGTCGGCCTCGGCCAGCGCCTGTTCCAGCCCGGATAGCGCCTCCTCGCCCGCGTCGATCGCCGCGACGTCCGCGACGTGGCGCTCGCGCAGCGCGGCGAGGTCGTCGGCGGGCACGTTGTACTTGCGCGACGCCGCGCGCAGCGCGAACAGGCGCTCCTCCACCCGCTCCAATTCGCGCGGGTCGAACTCTGTCTCGGAGACCGCCGCGTCGAGCACCGCGCGCGCCTCGTCGAGCGCGGTCAGCGCGGCGTCGATTGCCGCGATGCAAGGGTCGACCAGCGCCGGCAGCTGCGCGGCGCGGCGCTCCAGCTTGCGGATGGCGGCGGAGAGGTGCGGCACGCCGGAATGCGAGCCGCCGACCGCCTCCAGAGCCTCGTTCAGGTCGCGGGCGACCTTCTCGCTCTGCTGCATCACCGTGCGGCGCTCGGCGAGGTGGGCCTCCTCGCCGGGCTTCGGGTCGAGTTCGGCCAGTTCCTCGACGGCGTGGCGCAGGAAATCGACCTCCTTGCGGGCCGCCTCGACGCGGGCGCGGTGGCTCTCGAGGGCGCTCCGCGCGCCGCGCACGCGCCGGGCCGCCTCGGCGACCGCCGCGAGCGGGCCCTGGAGGCCGCCGAAGGCGTCCAGGATGGCGCGGTGCGTGGCCGCGTCCGAGAGCGCCCGGTCGTCGTGCTGGCCGTGGATCTCCACGAGCGCCGCGCCGATTGCCCGCAGCACCTGCACGCCCACCGGCTGGTCGTTGACGAAGGCGCGGGTGCGCCCGTCCGCCATCTGGGTGCGGCGCAGGATCAGGTCGCCCTCGGTGTCGATCTCGGCCTCGGCCGCGACCCGACGGGCCGGGTGGTCGAGCCCGATGTCGAACACCGCGGTGACCGCGCCCTGGCTCTCCCCGTGACGCACGAGGCGCCCGTCGCCGCGCCCGCCCAGCGCCAGCGCGAAGGCGTCGAGCAGGATCGACTTGCCCGCACCCGTCTCCCCGGTGAGGACGCTCAGTCCGTCGCGAAAGTTCAGCTCGAGCTTGTCGATCAGAACGATGTCGCGGATCGCAAGCTGCGCGAGCATGCGTCTGTCCGGTCTCTCCAATCTGGTATCGCGCGTGATCTAGACGGAAGCGCGCCGGACTTCACGCGGAAAAATCGACGCCGCCCCGCGTGGCTCGGGTCCGCGGATGGACCGGACGGTGCCGCCGCCGCTAGAAGGCTGGCGGCCGGGCCGTAACCGCCCCGGTACCGGATCCGCGAGGCCGACGGGGAGCATGACGGCCTACTTCATCACCTGCCACGCCTCGGTCGCCTGCGTCCGCGACCAGTTCCGCACGCTCCACCGGCCGGAGCACCTGCTCCTCTACCACGTGGACGCGAAGGCGCCCGCTGCCCTGCACGAGACGGTGCGGCGGTTGGGAGAGGCCTTTCCGAACGTCGTGGTGCTGCCGAGCCGGCACTATGCCTGGGCCGGCTACTCGCAGGTCGCCACGACCCTGGAGGCGATGGATCGGGCGCTGGCCTCCGGCTCCGACTGGTCGCACCTCGTGGTCCTGAGCGAGCAGCATTGCCGCCTGCGGGACGAGGCCGGCCTCGCGGCGGCTCTGGAGCCGGGCGTCTCCTACGTCGACGCGACGCCCTTCGGCGCGATGAACCCCGTCTCCCAGGCCGACATCGCCCATCGCTTCAGCATGGAGTACCGCGAGCTTCCTGGGATCGGCAGTTTCGGGATCGTGCCGGCGGCGCCTGATCCGGAGTTTCTCGCCCGCCTCCGGCACGGCAGCAACTGGTACATCCTCTCGCGTCAGGCCTGCGCCTATCTCCGCGACGCTGCCCGCACGGCACCGGAGGCGGCGCGGCTCAGGGCGGCGGTCCACCCGGACGAGAACATGCTCCAGACGCTGCTCTCCGCCGATGGCGGAGAAGGCGGCCGGATCGAGACGCGCGAGACCACCTTCGTGGCCTGGCCGCACATATCCGGCAATCCCGACATGACCTTCCGGGCCGAGGATTTCCGCGCGGCGCGGGCGGGCGACCGGCTCTTCATCCGCAAGCGCCCTGCGTGCCTGCCGCCGGAGGTCGCGGCCGCGCTCGAAGGCTGGGCCTCCTTGAGCGAGGCCGACCTGACCGCGGTGATCGGCGCCCCGCCGGAACCGTCCGCGGAGGCGCCGGACCCCGAGGGGACCGCGCTGGCGCGGCGCGTGGCAAGCCGGGTGGTGCGGCGCGGGCGCGGCGTGCAGGCCGACCTGCCGAACCTGCGCTTCGGCCTGCGCAACCCGTCTTTCAGCCTACGCTTCCGCACGGCACGGATCCCGGACGGCATCGACGTACGCATCCTCTCGCAGGATCTCCGGCACTTCCGGGTGCTGCTGCTGGAGGCCGAGAGCCCGGCGATCGACTTCGTGCCGCGCCTCCGCCACGGCCGCCCGGCCCCGCTTTTGCGGATCCGCGTCCCCGAATTCGACTTTCGCCGGGAGATCTTGGTGGAGGAGGACCCGGCGCGCGGCTTCTGGACCCGGCCCGGGGATGGCGGGGTCATCGGCCTCGTGCGCGTGATCGAGGCCTATATCCGGGTGGCCGAGGGCCTGGGAGCGGTGCGCGCACGCGAGCCCGTCCGGGGTCTCGCCGCGGCGCGGCAGGAGGCGGCGGCGCGCGGGCGCAGCCTCGCCTGGAGCCTGCGCCGGCTCCTCAAGCGCAAACGGCCGGCCTGATCCGGCCGGCCGTCACAGCGTCCTCTAGGAGAGGGAGGCTCACTCTGCCGATGCGGTCTTGCGGCCGATCACCGAGCTGTAGATCTTGCTGAGGAACGAGGACTTCTCCTCGCGCGGCTGCAGCCCGCCGTTCGCCAGCAGCGCGTGGGCGTCCTTGTACCAGGGGCTGTCCGGGAAGTTGTGGCCGAGCACGGCCGCCGAGTTCTGGGCCTCTGCCGTGATGCCGAGCGCCATGTAGGCCTCCGTCAGGCGCATCAGGGCCTCCTCGGCGTGGCGGGTGGTCTGGTACTTGGCTACCACGTCGCGGAAGCGGTTGATCGCCGCCGGGAAGTTGCGCTTCTCCAGGTAGTAGCGGCCGACATCCATCTCCTTGCCGGCGAGCTGATCGCGGGTGATCTGGATCTTGGCCTTGGCGTCGGCGCTGTACTCCGAGGTGGGATAGCGCTGCACCAGTTCCTGGAGCGCGGCCAGCGCCTTCTCGGAGCGGTCCTGGTCGCGGGTCACGTCCGGGATCTGCTTGTAGTGCGACATCGCCATCAGGTACTGGGCGTAGGCCGCGTCCTTGCTGGCCGGGTGGCGCTGCAGATAGCGCCGCGAGGCGTTGATCGCGTCGTCGTACTTCGCGCCCTGGTAGTTCGAGAAGGCCGTCATCAGCAGCGCCTTCCGGGACCAGTCGGAGTAGGAATACTGCTTGTCGAGCGCGTCGAACTTCTTGACCGCGCCCTCGTAGTCGCTGTCCTCGAGCTTGGCCAAGCCTTCGCTGTAGAGCTTGTCCGCCGGGGTGTCCTGGATGACTTCGGGCTTGTACTTCTCGGCGAAGAGGCCGGTCGGGTCGAAGTCGCAGCCGCCGAGACCGAGGGCCAGGACGATCACGGGCGCGGTCACGAGCACGGGCATCGCCCGGCCGCGGTTCCGAGTGGTGAGGCGCATCTGCGATACTTTCCCCGAACAGGCGGGTCCGTCTTCGACGCGGACCATCCAGCCTTCACACGATCTGTGCCGAGCGGGTCTCGTCCATCCGGGCTTGGCGGGCAAGCCGGAGGTCGGAGTCCGTCACGGATGATTCACCGTGACCTTCGATTCGGGCGCGAAAGCGGCAGGACCGGGTCTCGCGCGATCGGCGCGCGTCTGTGGCCTGCCGGCAACGGATTGGGGTGAGATCAGAGCTCGCCCGCGAAGGCAGCGAAGCCCAGTCCGACGCCGAACTCGGCCAGAGCGGTCTCGCGGCGGGTGCCGACGGCCTCGATGATGGCGTAGTTGGCGCGGTCGGCGAAGAGGGCGTGGAGGACGCCGACATTCATGCGGTGGCCGCCGCAATAGGAGCGGTACGCACCCTGGAGGGGAAGGCCGGCCAGCGCGAGGTCGCCGACCGCGTCGAGGATCTTGTGGCGGACGAACTCGTCGGGGAAGCGCAGGCCCTCGGGGTTCACCACGTCGGTGTCGCCGACCGCCACGGTGTTCTCCAGGGAGGCGCCGAGCGCGAAGCCGGCCTTCCAATAGCGCTGCACGTCCTTCATCATGCCGAAGGTTCGGGCGCCCGCGATCTCGCGGCGGTAGGCGGCGGGGCTGAGATCCATCGCCTTGCGGCTGCGGCCGATGACGGGGTTCTCGAAATCGATCTCGACGTCGAGGCGGAAACCCCGGTCGATCGGGCGCAGCTCCGCGAAGGCCTTGCCGTTCTCGATGCGCACGGGGCGCAGAACCTTGATCCAGCGGCGCGGGGCGCCGCAGCCCGTGAGGCCGACCTGATCGATCGCGGTGACGAAGGGGAGCGCGCTGCCGTCGAGGATCGGCATCTCGGGCCCGTCGATCTCGACCAGGGCATTATCGACCCCTAAGCCGAACAGGGCGGACATCAGGTGCTCGATGGTGGCGACCGCGCCCGAGTCGACGTCGCCGATGACGGTGCAGAGCTCGGTGGCGGAGACGCAGGCGTGGTGGGCTTTGATCAGCCGGTCGTTGCCCGAGGGCATCCCGGTACGGAGGAAGGCGATACCGTGGTTGGCCGGCGCCGGCCGGAGGGTGATCTCGGCAGGGTTGCCGGAATGGACACCGACGCCGTTGAGCGTCACCGGGCCCTTGAGGGTTGTCTGTTGGTTCGTTCGCATTCCTGAGCCCTCGGCCGTGACCCGCCGCCGGATCCCCCCGCCTATCGCGAGGAGCCCGTCATCGTTCGATCCGTCCGCTGCTTGGTGCCCCTGAGGTCGCTGTCGGCTCGCGCCGGTGCGGCCCCGTTCGTCGTTCCGGATTTTTCTATAGCCACGCCGGATTGGCCGGCCAAATCACGGATTCTTACCGTCTGTTACAGTCACGCTTCTGCCGCAATTTGGAAAAGTAGCTGGCCCATCAATCAGTTAATCGATGGTTAACATCGGTTAAAAACGCGCGCCGCAATGTGACGCGGGTGCATCACCGGCCGGCATGCGCGCGCCCGCGGACCCTTTCGGGCCGCGGGCGCGCGTTCCGTTTGGCGGATGGGAGGCCCCTCGTGGGGCCGCCGATCAGTTCGCCTGCCGACGCAGGAAGGCCGGGATCTCCAGATGGTCGTCGTCCATCATCCGGGCCGGCGGCGTGGTCCGCCCCTGGGCATCGAGGTTGCCCTGCGGGGCGCGGTAGGCCGGGGCCTGGGGCTGCGGCATGTGATGGCCCTGCGGGGCCTGATGTCCGTGCGGGGCCTGGACACGCGGCGCCGGCACCGGAGCCTGGGGCGCCGCGGCGCGCGGGGCCGGAGCGGGCTCCTCCTCGCGGCGGCCGCCGAAGCCGACCGTGGCGAGGCGGCGCAGCAGCGAGGTGCGCTTGGCGTCGGCGGGCTCCGCCGCGGGCTGCTCGGTGCGGCTCGCCATGATCTGGTTCTGGGCGATCTGCGGCAGCTCGTGGATCTGCGGCATGCGGGGTGCGCGAGCGAGCGGGGCCGTGGCCGGCGCGGCGGGCCGCGGCGGCACGAACGGGCCGGCATGGTGCTGCGGCAGCTCGGGCTGCTGCGGCGCGGCGGCCGGCTGCGGTACGAAGGCCGCGGCGGCCCGCGGCGCTGCCTGGGTCAGCACGACGTCGTCGCGCATGACCGGCGCGGGCTCGGGCTGCGGCGCGGGGGCGACCGGCATCGCGACGGGGGCGTGCGCCACCGGAGCCTGGGCGATCGGGGCCGGAGCCTCGGTGCGGATCGCGGGCGGCGCCTGGGTGGCGGCGCTGTGGACCGCGGCGGCGCGCGAGCGGGCCTCGGAGCGCAGGCGCTCGGCGACCTCGGCGATGCGCTGCTCGGTCTCGGCGATGGCCGGGTTGTTGGGCGAGTTCGCCGAGATCAGCGCCGGCTCGATGCCGGTGGCGACGACCGAGACCCGGATGATGCCGTCGAGGCTCTCGTCGAAGGTGGCGCCCAGGATGATGTTGGCGTCCTGATCGACCTCCTCGCGGATGCGGGTGGCGGCCTCGTCGAGCTCGTAGAGGGTGAGGTCCGAGCCGCCGGTGATCGAGATCAGCAGGCCGCGGGCGCCCTTCATCGAGACGTCGTCGAGGAGCGGGTTGGCGATCGCGGCCTCGGCGGCGCGGTTGGCGCGCTTCTCTCCGCTCGCCTCGCCGGTGCCCATCATGGCCTTGCCCATGCCGCGCATGATCGCCCGCACGTCCGCGAAGTCGAGGTTGATCAGGCCCTCCTTCACCATCAGGTCGGTGATGCAGGCCACGCCCGAGTAGAGCACTTGGTCGGCCATCGCGAAGGCGTCGGCGAAGGTGGTCTTCTCGTTGGCGACCCGGAACAGGTTCTGGTTCGGGATCACGATGAGCGTGTCGACGGAGGCCTGAAGCTCCTGGATGCCGGCCTCGGCCGTGCGCATCCGGCGCATGCCCTCGAACTGGAAGGGCTTCGTCACCACGCCGACCGTCAGGATGCCCATGTCGCGCGCCGCGCGGGCGATGACGGGCGCGGCGCCCGTGCCGGTGCCGCCGCCCATGCCGGCGGTGATGAAGCACATGTGTGCGCCGGACAGCTGGTCGCGGATCTCGTCGATCACCTCGTCGGCGGCGGCCGAGCCGACCTCCGGGTGCGAGCCGGCGCCGAGGCCCTGCGTCACGCCGAGGCCCATCTGGATCACGCGCTCGGCCTTCGAGGAGGTGAGCGCCTGGGCATCCGTGTTGGCGACCACGAACTCGCAGCCGAGAAGCCCGGACTCGATCATGTTGTTGACGGCGTTGCCGCCCGCGCCGCCGACGCCGAACACGGTGATGCGGGGCTTGAGTTCGCGGATGTCGGGGGCCTGGAGGGAAATGGCCATGGTGTCGAGCCTCTCGTGAACCTGGAATTGCCGGGGCGCCTAGACGCCTGATGTTTTCTCGTTCTCTGGCGGCCCGCCGGGGCGGAGCGCCGAAAGCTCAGAAGCCGCTGGCGATCCAGCCGAACAGGCGGCCGAAATAGCCGTCGGTGCCTGTCCGCGCGAAGGCGCTGTGCCCGCGCGGCTCGAAGTGCTCGGCATGGGCGACCTGCGGGTAGACCAGCAGGCCGACCGCGGCCGAGAAGGCCGGGCCCTTGGCGGCCTCGGGCAGGCCGCGGATGCCGAGCGGGCGGCCGATCCGGACCTGGCCCTGCATCACCCGGCGCGCCACCTCGGGCATGCCGACGAGCTGGCTGGCCCCGCCCGTGAGCACGACCCGCCGTCCGGCCTGGGCGGCGAAGCCCGCCCCGCGCAGACGGTCGCGCACCAGCTCCACCACCTCCTCGACGCGCGGCTTGATGATCCGCACGAGCTGCGAGCGCGGCACGTGGGCGGGCACGTCGCCCTCGTCCTCGCCGACGCCGTGGACCGCGATCATGTCGCGCTCGTCCGACGGCGTCGCGATGGCCGAGCCGTAGAGCGTCTTCAGCCGCTCGGCCGCCGCGACCCGGGTCGAGAGACCGCGGGCGATGTCCATGGTGACGTGGTGGCCGCCGACCGCGACCGCGTCCGTGTGGACGAGGTGGCCGCCCTGGAAGACGCCGAAGCTCGTGGTGCCGCCGCCCATGTCGATGACGCAGACGCCCATCTCGGCCTCGTCGTCCACGAGCGCCGAGAGGCCGGCCGCGTAGGGCGTGGCGATCACCGCCTCGACGCCGAGATGGCAGTGCTCGACCGCCAGCATCACGTTGCGGGCGGCGGCGGCCTCCGCGGTGACGACGTGGAGGTCGACGCCGAGCGCCTCGCCGATCATGCCGGAGGGGTCGATCACCGCGCCCTGGCCGTCCAGCGCGTAGCCGGTCGGCAGGGCGTGGAGCACGGCCCGGCCCGGGCTGACGCCGTGGGCGCTCGCGGTCTCCAGCACGCGCTCGACGTCGGAGCCCGTCACCGTGCCGGTGCGGACGTTCACCCGGGCCTGGAAGTGCTGCGAGGCGAGGCGCCCGCCCGACATGTTCACGATGACCGACTGGACCTCGACCTTGGCCATCCGCTCGGCCGCGTGCACGGCCTGGCGGATCGCGCCCTCGGCGGCCTCGAGATCCACGATGGCGCCGCCCTTCAGCCCGAGCGAGCGCTGGTGGCCGATGCCGATGATGCGGGCGAGATGGGTGCGGCCCTTGAGCGTCGACATCGCCTCGGCGGGCTGCAGCTCCGCGATGAGGCAGACGACCTTGCTGGTGCCGATATCCAGCACCGAGAGCGTCGCGGCGCGGCGCGCGGAGAGCGGCTTCAGTCGGGGCGTGAGGCCGTGCTGGCTGTGCATCGAACGCTACCGGGCGACGGTGAGAACGGGGGCGGGGCAGAGGCGGGAGAGGGAGGGCGCGCTCACGAGGCCGTTCCCTTCTTCGTCTTCTTCTGCGCCTCGGCGCGGGCGGCGGCGGCCTCCTCGGTCAGGCGGACCACGACGCGGTCCGGCATCCGGAGATCGACCGCGATGATGTCCTTGTCGAGGAGCCGCTCGCTGCGCTGCAGGGCGACGAGGCGGGCGAGCGCCGCGGCCGGGTCGGCCTCGGGCAGGCGGACGTCGACGCCGTCGAGCTTCAGGGTCCAGCGCCGGCCCGAGACGTAGGTGCCGGCCCGAACGCGCTCGCCGAGGGAGCCGGCCGCCGCGATCAGGCCGAGATACTCGCTGAGCTTGTCGTTGGCGCCCTCGCCCACGACGAGCGGCAGGCTGGCGTAGCGGTCGTCCCGCATCGTGTCGATCACGGTGCCGTCGGCGGCGATGACGCTGACCTCGCCGTTCTTCTGCCAGAGGGCGGCGGGCTCGCGCTCGACCTGGTTGATCACGACCTCGTTCGGGTAGATCTTGCGGACCGAGGCCTGGGCGATGAGCGGCACACGCAGGAGCTTCTCGCGCACCTCCGCAACGTCCAGGAAGGGCAAGGAGCTGCGCCAGTCGATCCCGGCGGCCGCCAGGACCTCGCGCTCGTACATCCGCGAGATGCCCGAGATGGTGACGCGCTCGACGCCGAAGCCGGCGAGCCGCGCGGCGATGTCGAGGGGGCGGCCCTGCTCGACCACGAAGGCGTCGTAGCGCCCGCTCGCCACGAAGCCGGCGAGCGCGAGGCCCGCGCAGGCGGCGGAGAGGCCGACCGCGCCGACGAAGCGGGGCAGCCGGTGCTCGATCGGTGTCTTCGGGCGGAGGCTGCGGAAGGGTGAGCGGCGCAGGAGACGGGCGGCCAGCCGCGAGACCGGCCCTTGGGCGGGGCCGGCGGGGCTCAGCGGCCCAGAGAAGCGTCCTCCACCATCCATCGGACGAGCTCACCGAATCCGTAGCCCGCATGGGCCGCCAACTCCGGCACAAGGCTCGTCTGGGTCATGCCGGGTTGCGTGTTGACCTCGAGCACGACGAGGGCACCGGTGCCTCCCGGTGTATCGTCGTAGCGAAGGTCCGCACGGCTGACGCCCCGGCAGCCCAGTGCTTGATGCGCCGTTAACGCCAACTCTTGGACACGCTGGTAAACATTTGGTTTAAGCTCCGCGGGCAGGACGTGGATCGAGCCACCCTCGGCGTACTTGGCGTCGAAGTCGTACCACTCGCCCGATGCGGGCTTGATCTCGATGACGCCGAGCGCCCGGTCGCCCATCACCGCGCAGGTCAGCTCGCGGCCCGCAACGTAAGTCTCCGCAAGGACTTCCTCGCCGTAGGTCCACTCCTCCGAGGCCAGGATCTGGGGCGGGTGCGAGCGCCCGTCGCGCACTATGATGACACCGACCGAGGAGCCCTCCGAGACCGGCTTCACGACGTAGGGAGGCGGCAAAGGGTGTGACTTCGCGGCCACGTGACGGTTAACGACGCGGCCCTCCGGCACGGAAACCCCGGCCGCCCGCATGACCACTTTGGCACGCTCCTTGTGCATGGCGAGCGCCGAGGCGAGCACGCCGGAATGCGTGTAGGGGATCTTCAGGATCTCCAGGAGGCCCTGGATCGTGCCGTCCTCGCCAGCCGGGCCGTGCAGCGCGTTGAAGGCGGCGTCGGGCCGGAGGTCGGCCAGCACCGCCGCGACGTCGGCCCCGACGTCGACGCGGGTCACCCGGTAGCCCTCGCCCTCCAGCGCGTCCGCGCAGGCGGTGCCGGTCTTGAGCGAGATGACGCGCTCGCTGGAGGTGCCTCCCATGAGGACGGCGACGTGCTTGGGCATGGGGGCACCTCGGGCTCGGGTTCTCGGATAGGGTCTCAGGAGCGGCCGATCAGCGATCGGACGCGGTCGAACAGCCGCTCGGCGGCGGCGGAATCGAGGTCGCCGGCGCGTCGGAGAACCCGCGCGCCGTCGATGCAGGCGATCTTGAGCGGGCGCACCACCGAGGGCTTGGCAAGCCCGGCGCGGGCCAGGTCGGCGATCGGCAGGTCGTCCGCCATCGGCGCGTTGCGCGCGCTCGTGATCATGGCGATCCAGACGAAGCCCGCCGCCGCGACGGATGCGTTCGAGATCACCACAGCGGGTCGCCGCTTCTCCGCCAACCGATCCGCGTAGGGAAACGGGATGATCACGACGGCCCCGGCGCCGAGCGTGGGCTCAGAGGTCGGCATAGTCTTCTTCGTCGATCGGGCCGGCCCACTCGGTGAAGGCGACCAGCGGATCCTCGCCCTCGGGCGGCGCCTTCTCGATAAGGACGCCGCGCGGCGTGAGCAGATAGCGGAGCCGATCGCCCGGGCGGAGGTCCAGGCGCTCGCGCACCTCCGCGGGGATCACGGTCTGGCTCTTCACCGATACCTTCGAGTAGGCCTTCGCCGTCCCGCTCATCGAAAAACCCTCGCGGTTGAGCGCTCCTTACGTCTTACGCCTTACCGCTCGGGGCGTCGATGCCGATCCGCTTGATCTCCCAGTGCAGCTCGACGCCGGAGGTCTCGCGCACCCGGCGGCGGACCTCTTCCCCCAAGCCTTCGATGTCGGCCGCCGTGGCGTTGTCGCGGTTGATCAGGAAATTGCAGTGCATCTCCGAGACCTGCGCGCCGCCGACCGCGAGCCCGCGGCAGCCGGCCTGATCCACGAGCTGCCAGGCCTTGGCCCCGGGCGGGTTCTTGAAGGTCGAGCCGCCGGTGCGCTCGCGGATCGGCTGGGCGGCCTCGCGCGCGGCGGTGACCCGCTCCATCTCGGCCTCGATCGCGGCCCGGTCGCCGAGACGCCCGCGGAACAGGGCGCTCGTGAAGATCACGTCCTCGGGCGCGGCGCTGTGGCGGTAGGTGAAGCCCATCTCGGCGTGGGTGAAGCTGCGGAGGTTGCCCCGGCGGTCGATGCCGCGAGCCTCGACCAACACGTCGGTGGTCTCGCCGCCATGCGCGCCCGCGTTCATGCGCAACGCGCCGCCGACCGAGCCCGGGATGCCCCGGAAGAAGGCGAGCCCATCGAGTCCGGCCTCGGCCGCCGCCTTGGCGAGCCGCATGTCGGGCACCGCGGTGCCGACGCGCAGCGTGTCGCCGTCGATGTCGATCCCGCCGAAGGCCCGGCCGCCGAGGCGCACCACCACGCCCGGCACACCGCCGTCGCGCACGATCAGGTTCGAGCCGAGACCGATCACGGTGACGGGTACCGCCGGGTCGAGGGCGGCGAGCAGGCGGGCGAGATCCTCCTCGTCCGCGGGCGTGAACAGCACCTCGGCCGGGCCGCCGACGCGGAACCACGTGAGGTCGGCCAGCGGCTGGTTCGCCAGCAGGCGCCCGCGCAGGTCCGGTGCGGCAGCGCGGATGGAATCGTGGAGCTGTGTGGTCATGCGGGGATCTCCCCTCTCCCCGCCCACGGGGAGAGGGATGCGACGACCCTGTCGTCGTCGCATCGAGGCGGCAGCCGAGGGTGAGGGGGCGGCTCCGGTCGAGTCTCCTCCGAAGCCGCCCCCTCACCTTCGCCCTTCGGGCTCGCCGCGCCGACGACAAGGTCGTCGCATCCCTCTCCCCGCACGCGGGGAGATGGGGGTAGCGCGGCCAGGATGGTGTCGAGGACACCGAGCGTGTTGTTCAGGACCTCGGCGTTCCAGAAGCGCAGAATGCGATAGCCGCGCGCTGTCAGCCGTTCGTCCCGAGCTTGATCATGCGTGCTCTCGGCATGCGGGCTGCCGTCAACCTCGATGATCAAGCGTGCCTCACGGCAGCAGAGACCGGCGACGTAGCTTCCGATCGTTTCCTGCCGCACGACCTCGAAGCCGCCGAGGCGCCGATCCCTGAGGCGATACCAAAGGCGCCGCTCGGCCTCGGTCCGGGCCACGCGGAGGCCGCGCCGAAACGCGGTCGGTTCCGGCCGACCCGCGCGCATCCCCTACCCTTTCAGCGCGGCGAGATCGCCCGGCAGCGCGTAGGCCCACTGGGTGATGTTGCCGGCGCCTAAGCACACAACGTAGTCGCCGGGCTTTGCGAGCTCGGCGACGATGCGGGGCAGATCCTCCGGCCGCTCCAGCGCCCGGGCGTCCCGGTGGCCGCGGGAGCGCAGGCCGGCGACCAGCCCGTCGCGGTCGATGCCCTCGATCGGCTGCTCGCCCGCCGCGTAGACGGGGGCGACGATCACCGTGTCGGCGTCGTTGAAGCAGGTGCAGAAATCGTCGAACAGCGACTGGAGCCGCGAGTAGCGGTGCGGCTGCACGATGGCGATGACGCCCGCCTCGGTCGAGGCGCGGGCGGCCTTCAGCACCGCCTTGATCTCCACCGGATGGTGCCCGTAATCGTCGAAGATCGCCGCGCCGTTCCACTCGCCGGTGCGGGTGAAGCGCCGCTTGACGCCGCCGAAGCCGGCGAGCGCCTGCCGGATCGCCTCGGGCTTCACGCCGAGCTCGTGCGCCACGGCCAGAGCCGCGGTGGCGTTCAAGGCGTTGTGCTTGCCGGGCATCGGCAGGACGAGATCCTCCATCTCCATCCGGTAGCCCGGGCGGCGGTCGCGGATCATCACCCGGAAGCGACTCTGGCCGCCGCGCAGGTCCACGTCGATCAGGCGGACATCCGCCTGCGGGTTCTCGCCGTAGGTGATGATGCGCCGGTCCTCGATATGGCCGACGAGGTCCTGCACCACGGGATGGTCGATGCACATCACCGCGAAACCGTAGAACGGGATGTTGTCGATGAAGCGCCGGAAGGCGTCCTTCACGGCCTCGAACGAGCCGAAATGGTCGAGGTGCTCGGGGTCGATGTTGGTGACGATCGCCACATCCGCCGGCAGCTTCAGGAAGGTGCCGTCGGATTCATCCGCCTCCACCACCATCCACTCGCCCTCGCCCATCCGGGCGTTGGTGCCGTAGGCGTTGATGATGCCGCCGTTGATGACCGTCGGGTCGAGGTTGCCGGCATCGAGCAGGGTGGCGACGAGCGAGGTTGTCGTGGTCTTGCCGTGCGTGCCGGCGATCGCCACGCAGGACTTGAAGCGCATCAGCTCGGCCAGCATCTCGGCGCGGCGCACCACCGGCAGGCGGCGCTCGCGGGCGGCCTTCAGCTCGGGGTTGTCGCGGCGGATCGCCGTCGAGACCACCACGAGGGCGGCCTCCTCGACGTTCCGCGCGTCGTGGCCCACGAAGGTGCGCATGCCCTTCTCGGCGAGGCGGCGGACGTTCGCGTTGTCGTTCGCGTCCGAGCCCTGCACCGTGTAGCCGAGATTGTGCATCACCTCGGCGATGCCGGACATGCCGATGCCGCCGATGCCGATGAAGTGGATGGGGCCGAGCTTGTCGGGCAGCTTCATGGGTCGAACCGTGTGTCCGGGGACCCGCGCGGCGGAGTCCCAAAAGAATCAGGTGCGGGCCGCCGTCTCGACGACCACCGTGGCGAGCCGCTCGGCGGCGTCGTGAATGCCCGCGCTTTTGGCCGCCTCGGCCGCCCGGGTCAATTTTTCGGGATTCTCGAAGCGGTCGACGAGCTCGGCGGTGAGCCGGTCAGGCGTGAAGGCGGTCTGCGGCAGGGCGAGCGCCGCGCCGATGCCGGCGAGCGTCGCGGCGTTGGCCGCCTGGTCCTGGTCCAGCGCCCCGGGCAGCGGCACGAGGATCGACGGGCGGCCGATGGCCGCGAGTTCCGAGACCGTCGAGGCGCCCGAGCGCGAGACCACGAGATGGCTCGCCGCCATGCGGCCGGGCAGGTCCTTGAAGAACGGCGCGGCCTCGAGGCCGCCGAGCCCCATCGCGAGATAGTCGTTCTGGACCGCGGTCAGGTCCTCGGGCCGCACCTGCTGCACGAGGTATAGTCGGGCGCGGAGATCCGCCGGCAGTTGGGCGAGCGCCTTCGGCACCACCTCGCCCATCACCCGGGCACCCTGGCTGCCGCCGAAGACGAGGAGGTGGAAGAGGTCGTCGGGGCCGAGCGCCGGATAGGGCACCTTCGCGGCCTCGATCACCGCGGGGCGCAGTGGGTTGCCGGTGTGGATGCGCGGTGCCGTCGCCTTGTCGGGCACGCCGCGCACCTCCCTGAATCCCGTCGCGATGGTGCGAGCGCCCCGCGCCAGGAAGGCGTTGGCGCGGCCCATCACGGCGTTCTGCTCGTGCAGGACGGTCGGCACCCGCAGGATCTGGGCTGCCAGCATCGGCGGCACGGTGGGGTAGCCGCCGAAGCCGACGACGGCGGCCGGATTCAGCCGCTTCACCTCCCGCGCGGCGATGCCGAAGCCGCGCCCCAGCGTCAGCACGGCGCCGGCCCGCTTGACGAGGTTGCGGCCGGACGGCGTCGCGGACGGGATGGTGACGATCTCGGAGGCCGGGAACTCGCCCTTCAGTCCCTCGACGCGGGCATCGGTGGCGAGCGCCACCCGGATGCCGCGGGCGCGCAGCGCGTGGGCGAGGCTCTCGGCGGGGAAGAGATGACCGCCGGTACCGCCCGCGCAGAGCAGGATCGTGGGGGTGAAGACCGTCACCGCATCACCCCGGCGACGGTGGCGGGCGCGGTGCCGGGGGGCTTCTGGCTGAGCAGGGTCGAGCGCGGGCGCTTGCGGGTCAGCGCGATCAGGAAGCCCATGCCGAGCGCCAGCGAGATCAGCGAGGAGCCGCCGTAGGAGACGAAGGGCAGGGTCATGCCCTTGGCGGGCATCAGCTGGGTGTTCACCGCCATGTTGATGCACGCCTGCAGGCCGAACAGCGTCGTCAGGCCGGTGACCGCGAGCCGCGTGAAGGTGTCGTCGGTGCGCCGCGCCAGCTTCAGGCCACGCAGCACGATGTAGGCGAAGAGCGCCACGAGGCCGAGGCAGACCAGCACGCCGAACTCCTCTCCGGTGACCGAGAAGATGAAGTCGGTATGTGCATCGGGCAGGTGGCGCTTGGCCACCCCCTCGCCCGGGCCGGTGCCGAACCAGCCGCCCGACCAGAAGGATTGCTGCGACCAGTAGACCTGGAAGCTGTCGCCCGAATCCTTGTCGAGGAAGCGCTCGATGCGCTCGCGCACGTGGTGGAAGAAGGTGTAGGCGGCGAACACCCCGAACATGCCCAGCACGCCGATGGCCGCCACCCAGATCAGGTGCAGGCCGGCCACGAAGAACAGCGTCGACCAGACCAGCGTGATCAGCATGGTCTGCCCGAAATCGGGCTGCAGCAGCAGCGGCACGATGGTGACCGGCAGGAGCAGCATGCCGAGCGTGCCGCCCGGCATGTCGCGCCGCTGCGCGCCCTCCGAGAAGGCCCAGGCCACCACCACCACGAAGGAGGGCTTCACGAACTCGGAGGGCTGCAGGCCGAAGGAGCCGAACTGGATCCAGCGGTGCGCGCCCTTGATCTCGGGCCCGAACTTGCTCGCCAGCAGGCAGAGCACCACGCCGAGGCCCCAGGTGATCAGGGCGAGGCGGCGCACGCCGCGCAAGCTCAGGAACGAGACCGCTACGATCAGCAGGACCGTCGGGGCGAGGTACATCGCCTGGCGGTTGAGGAAGTAGAAGGTCGGCAGGCCGATCCGCTCGGCGACCGGCGGGCCACCGCCCATCAGGAAGACCAGCCCGGCCACCATCAGGGCGCCGAGCGCCGCGAGCAGGCCGCGATCGACCGTCCACCACCAGTCCGTGAGGGGCGTGCGTTCCGCGCGGGACATCATGGCGGGCTGAGGACTCCTGGGCGCGGGCCGAGCGATGGACCGCGGGCGATCCTGTGCCCGAATGGTAAACGCATCCTTAGGCCGCGCCCGGCCGCTGCCCCGCGGGCGTGGTCTGCCGCCATTCCGCGGGTAACGGTTAAGTGCGGCGCCGGCCGGGCGGCGGATCATCATATGTTAACGGCTTCACTCAACCTTGGGTTAGGCGTCCGAAGGGCCGGAATCCGAACCTGGAGGTTCCGCGGCCCCGACGCCGGTGCCGTTGCAGACGTCGCGAGAAGACACGCACATGTTCGCTGCCCGGAAGACCCTGCAGGCCCGCGCCAAGCTCGCCGCCCTCGACCGGTCGCAGGCCGTGATCGAGTTCGACCTCGACGGACGCATCGTCTCGGCGAACGAGAACTTCCTGACGCTGATGGGCTACGCCCTCTCGGAGGTCGTCGGGCAACACCACGAGATCTTCGTGGAGCCCGAATTCCGTGCCGCGCCCGAGTATAGGGCCTTCTGGCAGCGGCTGCGCGCCGGCACCTACGAGGCGGCACAGTTCCGCCGGATCACGAAGGATGGCCGGTTGGTCTGGATCGAGGCGTCCTACAACCCGCTGATCGGCTGCGACGGCAAGCCCTACGGCGTGGTCAAGTTCGCCACCGATATCACGCAGCAGAAGACCGCGGACGCCGACCGGGCCGGTCAGATCGCGGCGATCGGCAAGGCCCAGGCGGTCATCGCCTTCGACCTCGACGGCAAGATCCTCGACGCCAACGACAACTTCCTGGCCGCGGTCGGCTACGGCCGCGACGAGGTGGTCGGACGCCACCACAGCATGTTCGTCGATCCGCGCGAGCGGACGAGCCCGGACTACGCCGCCTTCTGGGCGAGCCTGCGCGGCGGCGCCTTCCAGACCGCGCAGTTCCGGCGCATCGGCAAGAACGGCCGCGAGATCTGGATCCAGGCCACCTACAACCCGATCCTCGACGCCGCGGGTCGACCCTACAAGGTCGTGAAGTTCGCCACCGACATCACCGAGCAGGTCCGCCTGCTGGGGAGCCTGCGCACGCTGATCGACAAGAACTTCGGCGAGATCGAGAGCGCGGTCTCCCATTCGAGCACGGCCGCCGCCACCGCGACGCGGGCCGCCCACACGACATCGGGCAACGTGCAGACGGTGGCCGCGGCCGCCGAGGAGCTGGCGGCCTCGGTGAGCGAGATGTCGCAGAGCATCGTCCGCTCGCAGGGCGCGACCGACAACGCCTACGCCTGCGTCCAGGAGGCGGATGGCTACACCAAGCGGCTGGCCGAGACGGCCGCCGCGATGACCAGCATCGTGGGGCTGATCCAGACGATCGCCGGGCAGATCAACCTGCTGGCGCTCAACGCCACGATCGAGGCGGCGCGCGCCGGCGAGGCCGGCCGGGGCTTCGCGGTGGTGGCCAGCGAGGTGAAGGCGCTGGCCGATCAGGCCGCCCGGGCGACGGAGCAGATCAACGCCGAGATCAACAACGTGCAGGCGGTCTCGCACGAGGTGGTGGGTGCGCTCACCTCGATCCGCGGCTCGGTCTCGGTGATGCGCGAGACCGTGGTGGCGACGGCCGCCGCCATCGAGGAGCAGAGCGCGGTGACCCGCGACCTCGCCGAGAACATGCAGAGCGCGGCCGGCGCCGTCACCTCGATCACGGGCAGCATCGGCTCCATCGCCGCGGCGGTGGATCAGGTCTCGGCGGCGGTGAACACCACGCGGGATGCCGCGAAGGTGCTGGCGCGGTAGGGGGCGGACGCTCTCCTCTGCGCGGAGGCTGTCGCACGCTCGCATCCCGCGCGCGAACCGCCGGGTCTCCCTCCTCCCTCTGCGGGGGAGGGAAAGCTGTGCCTGTTACGGCAGCGCCCGCACCAGTTCCCGGAAGCGGTCGCCCCGCTGCTCGAAGGAGCGGAACTGGTCGTAGGAGGCGCAGGCAGGCGACAGCAGCACCACGGGCTCGGGCGCTCCGCAAGCCTCCGCGCCCGCCGCGGCGGCGGGCACCGCCGCCTCCAGGGTCTCGCAGCGGGTGTAGGGCACCGCGCCCTCCAGCGTCGCCGCGAAGGCATCCGAGGCCGCGCCGATCAGGTAGGCGTGCGCGATCCGCTCGAAATACGGCACCAGCGGGAAGATGCCGCCCTCCTTGGCCTTGCCGCCGAGGATCCAGTGGATGTCCCGGAAGGCGGTGAGCGCCTTCTCGGTGGAATCCGCGTTGGTCGCCTTCGAATCGTTGACGAAGAGCACGCGCCCGCGCCGGGCGACCTCCTCCATCCGGTGCGGCAGGCCCGGGAACGAGGCGAGCCCGGCCTGGATGGCCTCAAGGGGAACGCCGAGCGCGCGGGCGACCGCCACCGCCACCGCGGCGTTCTGCCAGTTGTGGGCACCGCGCAAGGAGCCGATGCCGGAGACGTCGGCGAGCCGCGTGCCGTCGGCCTCATGGATCGCGGCCTCCCGGGCGATCAGCGCGTCGGCCGGCAGCGCGGCCTCCCGCGAGGGATGGACCGGAACGTGCACCCGGATCAGGCGGTCGCCCCGGCGCTCGGCGATCTCGCGGCTCGGCCGGTCGTCGATGCCGACGATCGCGAGGTCGGCGCCTCGGATCAGCCGCTCCTTGATGGCGGCGTACTGCTCCAGCGTGCCGTGCCGGTCGAGATGGTCGGGAGTGATGTTGAGGAGCACCCCGACGCTCGGGGCGAGCGAGGGCGTCAGGTCGATCTGGAAGGAGGACAGCTCGATCACGTGGACGCGGCCCGCGTCGGGCGGCTCCAGCGAGAGGATCGCCGTGCCAATATTGCCGCCCATCTGCACGTCGCGGCCGGCTTGCGCCAGGATGTGGGCGATCAGAGCCGTCGTGGTCGACTTGCCGTTGGTGCCCGTGATGGCGACGAAGGGCGCCTCGGGCGCGATCTTCGCCCGCTCGCGGCAGAACAGCTCGATGTCGCCGATGATCTCGACGCCCGCGCCCTGCGCCAGCCCGACGCTCCAGTGCGGTGCGGGATGGGTCAGCGGCACGCCGGGCGCCAGGACGAGGGCCGCGACCTCCGACCAGTCGATCCCGTGCAGGTCCGCCGTCTCGATGCCCTCGCCCCGCGCGCGGGCGACGCTCTCCGGGTTGTCGTCGAAGGCCAGCACGCGCGCGCCGCCGGCCTTCAGGGCCAGCGCCGTGGCGAGCCCGGAGCCGCCGAGGCCGAACAGGGCGACGCTGCGCTCCGCGAAGGTGGTGATGGGGGTCATACGCGCGAAACCTCGAGATCGGCCGCGCCGGAGCGCGACCGCCTCTCCTAGCCCCGCCCTGCGGGCCTAGGGAAGAGCGCGGCGGAGCTTCAGCGCAGCTTCAGCGTGGCGAGGCCGGCGAGCGCCAGGATCACGGCGATGATCCAGAAGCGGATGACGACCTGCGCCTCCTTCCAGCCCTTCTGCTCGAAATGGTGGTGGATCGGCGCCATCCGGAACACGCGCTTGCCGGTGAGCTTGAACGAGGCGACCTGGATGATCACCGACATCATCTCCAGCACGAACAGGCCGCCGACGATCGCCAGCACGATCTCGTGCTTGGTCGCGACCGCGATGACGCCGAGGAGGCCGCCGAGCGCCAGCGAGCCGGTATCGCCCATGAAGATCTGCGCGGGCGGCGCGTTGAACCAGAGGAAGCCGAGCCCCGCTCCGATCACCGCGCCGCAGACCACGGCGAGCTCGCCCGTGTCGCGCACGTAGTTCACCTGCAGGTAGTTCGCCGTGAAGGAGTTGCCGACGAGGTAGGCGATCACCCCGAACGTGCCGCAGGCGATCATGACAGGAACGATGGCGAGCCCGTCGAGGCCGTCGGTCATGTTCACGGCGTTGCCCGCGCCGACGATCACGAAGGCGCCGAACAGGACGTAGAACCAGCCGAGGTTCAGGAGCGCGTCCTTGAAGACCGGGAAGGCGAGCTGGTTCTGGAGCGCGGCCGGCGAGAAGTAGGAGATCGCCGCGCAGGCTGTGCCCGCGATCAGCGCCTCCAGGAGCAGGCGGGACTTGCCCGAGAAGCCCTTGTGCGACTGCTTCGTGACCTTGAGGTAGTCGTCGTAGAAGCCGATGGCGCCGAAGCCCAGCGTCACCATCAGCGTCACCCAGACGTAGTGGCTGCGCGGGTTCGCCCAGAGCAGGATGGCGACGACGGCGCCGGCCAGGATCATCAGGCCGCCCATGGTGGGCGTGCCGCGCTTGGTCAGCAGGTGGGTCTGCGGCCCGTCCTCGCGGATCGGCTGGCCCTTGCCCTGGCGCAGGCGCAGCAGCGAGATGATCCAGGGCCCGAACCAGAACACGAACAGGCCCGCCGTGAACAGCGCGCCCCCCGTCCGGAAGGTGATGTAGCGGAAGACGTTGAGGGCCGAGAGCGTGCCGCTCAGGTCCGACAGGAGGTACAGCATCGGTTCAGCCGAGCCCGCTCTTTCCGGAAGGGAGGGGGCGGCCCCTTGGCCGGCCCGGGATGGGGTCAGGTGAGGGAAGCGGGCCCCTCAGGGTGTGGCGGTGCGGGACGAATCGCGCTGCGCCGCGGCGTCCGCGTAGCGGGCTTTCAGCGCCTCGACAATCCGACCCATGCGCATGCTGTTCGAGCCCTTGACCATCAGGGCGTCGCCCGGCCGCAGAAGCTTGGCCAGCGGCTCGACGAGGTCGTCGGAGGCGGAGGCCGCGATGCCGCGGCGGCTCACCGGCAGCGCCTCGAAGAGGTGGCCCATCCGGGTGCCCGCGGTGAAGACGAGGTCGATGCCGTGGGCCTCGACCGCCTCGGCGAGGCCGCGGTGCTGCGCCTCGCTGGTGGGGCCGAGTTCCAGCATGTCTCCGAGCACCGCGATGCGGCGCCCGCGCGGGCCGGTCTCGATCCCGGCGAGCGTCGCGAGCGCGGCGCGGGCCGAGGCGGGGTTGGCGTTGTAGCTCTCGTCCACCAGCCAGGCCTCGCCGCCGGGCAGGTGCAGGGCGGTGCGCGCGCCGCGTCCCGCAGGGGGGCTCAGCCGCGCGAGGGAGAGGGCCGCCTCCGCGAGGTCGGCCCCGAGCGCGTGGATCACCGCCAGGACGCCGAGCGAGTTCATGGCCGTGTGCCGGCCGGCGGTGCCGAGCCGGTAGGTGACGGGCTGGCCCATCACCACGGCATCGACCACCGAGAGGTCGGGGCGCAGCACGATGCGCAGCGCCCGCACGTTGGCGGATTCGTGCTCGCCGAAGCTGATCACCCGGCCGGCGGGCGAGGCCTGGGCGTGGGCGAGGAGGCGGGCAAAATTCGGGTTGTCGCGGTTGATCACCGCGACGCCGCCGGGCTTGAGCCCTGAGAAGATCTCGCCCTTGGCGTCGGCGATGGCCGCGACCGAGGGAAAGTGCTCGATATGGACGGGCTCGACCGTGGTGATCAGCGCCACGTCGGGCTGGACCTGAGCGGTCAGCGGTAGGATCTCGTGGGCGTGGTTCATGCCGATCTCGAAGACGCCGTAGCGCGTCTCGGCGGGCATCCGTGCGAGGGTCAGGGGCACGCCCCAGTGGTTGTTGTAGGAGGCGACGGAGGCGTGGGTCGGCCCCTGCCCCGCCAGCACGTGGCGGAGCGCCTCCTTGGTGCCGGTCTTGCCGACCGAGCCGGTGACGGCGACGACCTGCGCGGCGGTGCGAGCGCGGGCCGCCCGGCCGATCGCCCGCATGGCGTCGAGGACCGGATCGGGGCCCTGCCCCGGTACGGCCAGGACCGGGCCGCGGCCGGCTAAGTCGGCGGCCCGCGCCTCCGCCACGACCGCGGCGCCTGCCCCCTTCTCCAGCGCCCCGGCGACGAAATCGTGCCCGTCGCGGGCCTCGCCGCGGATCGCGAAGAACAGGTCGCCGGGCTGGAGCGTGCGGGTGTCGATCGAGGCGCCGCCGATCGGGCGGGCCGCGCCGATGAGCCGGCCGCCGGTGGCGGCCTCCAGGGCTTGCGGGGTCCAGAGGTCCGTCATCGTCTGTCCGATTTCGCTGCGGATTCTCCCTCCCCCGATGAGGGAGAGGCAGAGCCCCTACCGGTCCGCGATCGCGGCGCGGAGCACGTCGTGGTCCGAGAACGGGAGGGTGCGATCGCCCACGATCTGGCCGGTTTCATGGCCCTTGCCGGCCACCACCAGCACGTCGCCGGGGCCGAGTTCGCGCACCGCCGTGCGGATCGCCTCCGCGCGGTCCCCGATCTCCTGGGCGCCGGGTGCTGCCGCCAGGATCGCGGCGCGGATCGCGGCCGGGTCCTCGCTGCGGGGGTTGTCGTCGGTCACGACGACCCGGTCGGCGAGCCGCGCCGCGATGGCGCCCATCAGCGGGCGCTTGCCCCGGTCGCGGTCGCCGCCGCAGCCGAAGACGAGTGCGAGGCGACCGCTGGCGAAGGGGCGCAGCGCGGTCAGAACGCTCTCCAGCGCCTCCGGCTTGTGGGCGTAGTCGACGAGGCAGAGCCCCCCGTTCGCCTCGCCGATCCGCTCCATCCGGCCGGGCACGCCGGTGAGGTGGTCGAGCGCGGCGAAGACGCCGGCCGGGTCGGCGGCACCCGCGGGCGTCGCCAGGACGAGGCCGGCGGCGACCAGCGCGTTCTCCACCTGGAAGGCGCCGACGAGCGGCAGGCGCACCGTGTGGCGCCCGTGATCTCCGTCGAGGTCGAGGCCTTGCGCGAAGCCCTCGGTGCGGGCGGCCGTGAGGCGGATCGCATCCCCGCCCCGGCCCGTGGTGCGGACCGGTCGGCCCGCCGCTTCCGCCGCCGCGATCACCCGCTCGGCGAAGGGCCCGTCGGCGTTGATGATCGCGGGCCGGCCCGCGGGCAGCAGCGTGTCGAACAGGCGGAGCTTGGCTGCGAGATAGGCCTCGATGTCGGCATGGTAATCGAGATGGTCGCGGCCGAGATTGGTGAAGCCCGCGGCGGCCAGCCGCACGCCGTCGAGGCGGCGCTGCTCGATGCCGTGCGACGAGGCCTCCATGGCCAGATCCGTGACGCCCTCCTCCGCCAGCCGTGCCAGGGTCTCGTGAAGGGTGACCGGGTCGGGCGTGGTCAGCGAGCCGTACCGCGCGCCGCGGTTCGTGACGATGCCGACCGTGCCGAGGCTCGCCGCGTCGCGGCCGAGCCGGGCCAGGATCTGCCGCACGAAGTCGGCGACCGAGCTCTTGCCGGCCGTGCCGGTGACCGCGACGACGGTCTCGGGCTGGCGCGGGTGGAGCGCGGCCGCGGCGAGCGCCAGCGCACGGCGGGCGTCGGGGACCGCGATCCAGGGTGTGCCCGCGGGCAGATCGGCGGGCTTCGCGCCCTCCCCCGCGACGGCGACCGCGCCGGCACCGGCGGCCGCGGCCGCGAAGGCTCGCCCGTCCGCCTTCGTGCCCGACACCGCGACGAAGACCATGCCGGGCGCGGCCCGGCGGCTGTCGGCGGTGACCGCGGACGCGGGCAGGCCGGCGACGTCCGCGCCGGCCTCCGGGAACAGGGTGCCGAGCGTCGTCATCGCCCGTCGACCTTGTCGGCGTGGTAGGCGCCGAGCTTCACCATCAGCGGGAAGGGCTTCACCGGCGGTTCGAACTGGGGCGGCAGGCCGAGGATCGGCGCGACGCGCTCGATCACGCGCCCCGTCACCACGCCGGAGTTCCAGGCGGCGGTGGCGTAGCCGCCCGATTCCGGCAGGCCCTGCGGCTCGTCCATCAGGGTGACGAAGAGGTATTTCGGGTTGTTCATCGGCGCGGCCGCCATGAAGGTGGTGAACAGCCGGTTCTTCACGTAGCGCCCGTTGATCACCTTCTCGGCCGTGCCGGTCTTGCCGCCGACGTAGTAGAGCGGGATCGAGGCCTTCTTGGCCGAGCCCTCGACCGCGTTGAGGCGCATGATGAAGCGCATCGCCTCGCTGGTGTCGGAGCGCAGCACCCGCGTCGCCTTCTCCATCGCCGCGTCGGGGGTGGTCTTCAGGAAAGTCGGCGTCATCAGGAAGCCGCCGTTGGCGATCGCCGCGACCGCGGCCGACGCCTGGAGCGGGGCCACCGCGAGGCCGTGGCCGAACGCGATGGTGATCGTGTTGATCTCGGTCCAGCGCGGCGGGATGATGGGGGCGGCCGATTCCGGCAGCTCGGTGCGCAGCCGGTCGAGCAGGCCCATCTTCTTCAGGAAGGCCTTGTGGCCGGGCACGCCGACGCCGAGCGCCATCTTGGCCGAGCCGATGTTGGAGGAGTGCGTGAACACCTCCGGCATGGTGATGACCCGGTTGGTGCCGTGGTACTCGTGGATCTTCTGCCGGCCCCAGTTCAGCACGCCGCCGCGGGTGTCGAAGGTCGAGTTGACGTTGAACTTGCCCGATTCCAGCGCCATGGCGAGCGTCATCGCCTTGAAGGTCGAGCCCATCTCGTAGACGCCTACATTCATCCGGTTGATCCGGTCGGGCGAGAGCGCGTCCTTCGGGTCGTTCGGGTCGAAATCCGGCATCGAGACCAGCGCGATCACCTCGCCGGTGGTCACGTCGAGGATCATCGAGGCGCCGGCCTTGGCCTTGAAGTGCTCGATGCCCCAGGCGAGCTCGTCGCGCACCGCGAACTGGGCGCGCAGGTCGAGCGAGAGCTGGACCGGCTTCAGGTCGGTCTGCTTGGCCACGAAGCCGAACTCGTTGAGGGCCTTGTTGCCCTGCGTGTCGATGTACTTCTCGATGCCGGCGATGCCGATATTGTCGAGGTTCGTCGCACCGATGATGTGGGCGGCAGCGACCCCGTTCGGGTAGACGCGCTTGTGGTCGGGCAGGAAGCCGATGCCCGGGATGCCCAGGCGGTGGACCTCGGCCTGCTGCTTCGGGGTCAGCTCGCGCTTCACCCAGATGAAACCGGGATCGGTCTTACCGCGGCGCTTGAGCCACTCCTTCTTGTCCTCGATCTTCTTGCGCAGGTCGCCGGCGTCGAGCGTCGGCAGCACCGCGGTCAGAAGCTCGACCGCCTCGTCCACGTCGTAGATGTTGCCGGGCTCGGCGAAGACCGAGACGGTGCGGATGTCGGTGGCCAGGACCTCGCCGTTGCGGTCGACGATGTCGGGCCTGATCGTGGTCGTGGCGGCGGCCGCCACCGCGTGCTCGTTGAGGCCCTTGCCCGGGAAGGCGGCGCGGTAGATCAGCTTGCCGCTGATTGCCCCGAATACGCCGAGGAAGGCGAGGCCGACGATCGCGACGCGGGTGTGCGAGCGCTCGATGGCGAGGCGGAACATCGACCCGACGAGATCGGCGAGCGGGCGCCGCCGCGGCCGCAGCGCCGCGACCGCCGCCGCCAGCCGGGAGGCCTCCTCCGGCGCGACCACAGCCTCCGGGGCTTGAACCTCCGGGCCTCCGGCTTCCGCCCCGTGGCCGGCCTCGGGATGTTCGGCAGCCGCCAGGTCCGGAACCGGCTCGTGCGGGTCCAGGTGCGCGATCGTGAAGGGCTCCGCGCCGGGGTGGCCGAGGGCGTCGCCGGGCGCGGCGGATCCGGCCCCCGACGCCTCGGCCCGGCCTCGCGCGTCGTGGGTGTGGTGGGCGTCTTCGGACACGGGCGCTACCTCGAAGCCGTGGTCGGCGTGCGGGTCGTGGTGACGGTGCGGGTGAGCGAGCCGGTGGTGCGCGGCTCCGGCGCGCCGTCCTTCGGCGTCGCGGTGGCGGCGAGCAGCCGGCCGATCTCGTCGCCGCGCTCGGGCCGGGCCGGCAGGTCGCTGAAGCGGCCGAGATGGCTCACCCCGATCGGCTCGAGGGCGAGGTGCTTGGCCACGGCCGCCTGGAGCCGGTCCGGCCGGGTCAGGAGCTGCCACTCGGCGCGCAGCACCGCGATGGCCTGCCGCTCCTTGTGCAGAGCGGTCTTCAGCTTCGAGACCTGACCGCCCTGGTAGAGCGTGTCGTACTTGATCGAGTAGGCGTAGATCGCCGAGGCCACGAGGCCGCAGACCGCCAGCAGGTTGAGGAGACGGATCACCGGCGTGCGCCTCCGCGCGGTTCGGGCAGGCTGGCGAGGGTGCGGATCGCGTCGAGCGGCGCGGGCGCGGGCGCGGCGGTCCGCTCGGCGGCGCGGAGCTTGGCCGAGCGGGCGCGCGGGTTGCGCGCGGTCTCGGCCTCGCCGGGCAGGATCGGCCCCTTGGTGACGGGCTGGAAGCTGCGCACCGGCACGTCGCCCGGCAGGGCGCCCGGCAGGTGGCGCGAGCCCTGCGAGGAGCGGCCGCTGCGGGCGGCGAAGAACTGCTTGACGATGCGGTCTTCGAGGGAATGGAAGGTTACCACGGCGAGCCGGCCGCCCGGCCGCAAGGCCCGCTCGGCGGCGTGGAGCGCGCGGACCAGCTCGCCCAGCTCGTCGTTGACCGCGATGCGCAGGCCCTGAAAGGTGCGGGTGGCCGGGTGAATGCCGCTGCCGGGCTCGGCCCGGACGACGCCGGCCACGAGGTCGGCGAGCTGCGCCGTCGTCTCGATCCGGCCGCGGCGGCGCGCCTCGATGATCGTGCGGGCGACCGCGCGCGCCCGCCGCTCCTCGCCGTAATGGTAGACGATGTCGGCGAGCACCGCTTCCTCGGCCTCGTTGACGATGTCGGCCGCGCTTGGTCCGTCCGCGCCCATGCGCATGTCGAGCGGCCCGTCGTGCCGGAAGGAGAAGCCGCGCTCCGGCTGGTCGAGCTGCATCGAGGAGACGCCGATGTCGAGCACGACCCGGTCGGCCAGTCCCCCGCTGGTCTCGCCCTCGCCCGTGTCGGCAAGCAGGGCGTCGAGGTCGCCGAAGCGGCCGGGCACGAGGCGCAGGCGCCCGCACGCCTCGGCGACGAGGCCGGCGCCGGCCGCGATGGCGCTGGGGTCGCGGTCGATCGCGACGACGCGTAGCTCCGGCTCGGCCGCCAGCATGGCGCGGGTGTAGCCGCCCGCCCCGAAGGTGCCGTCCACGGCGAGCGCCGCGCCCGGAAGGGCGAGCGCCGCGATCACCTCGTCGAGCAGGACCGGGATGTGGGGTGCGGCGGGGACCTGGCCGGCCGGCCGCTTCATCGCGCCCTCGCGGCGGGGATCGGCCGGGTAGCGGGAATCCGTTCGGCCCGCCCGCACGGGACGGCGTCTGCGCTGGATCGGCTCATGGGCACCTGCGTCCGACCGCGCTCCCGCCGACCGGAAAGAGAGGACGCCGACGACCCGGCGGGGCGCAAAGCCCCGCCCGCGGGCGCTCCCTGCGCCTCGGCAGGGCGTGCCCGTCGGGCCGATCGACGCCGTTGACGGTATGGTTCCGGTTAACATGGGCCTCGGATGATCGTCAACGCACCCTAGACTGCCGGACGGTGCGCACCGATCAGATCGCAGCAAGGTTAACCGAACGTTATCCGGCGGCCGGATTTGGGGAAGTATCACCGCCGGCACGCGGGCGCAGACCCGCGGGCCCGCGCGCTATTGCTCAGGCGCGCTCTCGGTTGCGCACGAATATTTCGCACCCGTGCGGGATGTTCGTGGAGTCGCGCCAGTCTCGCCCGGTTTCCGGTGCCGGACATCCCCCGGATGCGGGATGCCGGCCGTGGAAGCGGGCGGATCAGGCGGCCTGTAAGCCGGGTTCTGTAGGGCTCCGGACGCCTCGCGGCATCCGGAACGTGGCAGCCATTCCTCTGGGACGGCCGTTGCCGGCCGCCTCGAGCAACCAACCCGGGCGACTGGCCTGGAGAGAGGGCCTGCGGCTGCCTTGCGGGCACCCGCGCGCCGCCCCTATTCGGTTTTGCTCCCGGTGGGGTTTGCCGTGCCGTCCGCGTTGCCGCGTCCGCGGTGCGCTCTTACCGCACCCTTTCACCCTGACTCCGCGGCGGGCCCGAAGGCCCGTCGGAGCGGTCTGCTCTCTGTGGCACTGTCCCTGGGGTCGCCCCCGCCGGAGGTTATCCGGCACCGTCTCTCCATGGAGCCCGGACTTTCCTCCCCGGGCCTGAGGCCCGGAGCGGCCGCCCGGCCGCCTGATCCGCGGCCGGGATGCGCCGCGAAGGCCCGCGCGTCAAGGATGGGTACCGGGCTTGCCCGGTGATTGGGCAGGCCGGGATTTGAGGCAGGCGCTTGCGGCCGGCCCGGGGCGGGCGCACCCTCGCGCCGGAGGACGGCGCCCGCGCGACGCGATCCGGCCCGCGGGCGCTCCTCGCCAGAGGAGAGAGCCATGACGGAGACGACCTGGACCCTCGACACCGTGCAGACCCTGCGCGCGCTCGCCCGCGAGGGGATCCCGCCCGCGGTGATCAGCCTGAAGCTCAAGCGCCCCGTGGAGGCGGTGCGCGCCAAGCTCGCCGAACTCGGCATCACGCCGTCCGCGACGCTCTGAGGGCGCAGCACCCCGCTGGTTCTGCCCGTGCCGGCGCAGGCGCGGGCTCGGGGCAGTCGACGGTGCGCTCCCGGGCCGCCTCACCAGCTCCCGGTATTCTCCATCGAGGCCCAGGGCTCCTGCGGCGGCTTCGCGCCGCCCTTCTGCAGGATCTCGATGGAGATGCCGTCCGGCGACTTCACGAAGGCCATGTGGCCGTCGCGCGGCGGGCGGTTGATGGTGACGCCGGCCTCCTTCAGCTGGCTGCAGAAGGCGTAGATGTCGTCGACCTGATAGGCGAGGTGCCCGAAATTGCGCCCGCCCGTGTATTCCTCGGGATCCCAATTGTAGGTCAGCTCGACCAGCGGTGACTTCGAGGCCTCGGCGCGCGCGACGTCGCCGGGGGCGGCCAGGAAGACCAGGGTGAAGCGGCCCCGCTCGTTCTCGACGCGCCGCACCTCCTTCAGGCCGAAGATGTCGACGTAGAATTTGAGGGCCCGGTCGAGGTCGGCGACCCGGACCATCGTGTGCAGATACTCCATCAGGCAGCTATCCCTCTGGTGCGGCGGGGCTTTTCCGTTGCCCTGATCGGAATGCGGCAAGGCTTGCCCTGCGCTGCGAGTGCCCGCGGAGGCTCCCGATCACCGCCGTAGCTAGGGCCTCATAGCCGGGCGAGTAGATCACGAGAAACGCCCTGATCGGGCGCCGGCCTGGTCGCAGGTGTGAAAGCAGCGCGGAACGAGGGCTCGCGGCGCAGTTCGCCGCAGGCGCTGAGGCAACATTTTGCAACGCCGCCGGAAGCGATATAAAAATCATTCCAACCGGGCTGCCATGTGGTATGCCAGAGATCGCCCTCCCGCCCGACGAGATGGATACGCCCATGGACGGCTCGACCGACTCTGCGAACGTGCAGGCTTGACCATGGAGGCCGTTCACGATGCCGCCCACTGGGCACAGGCCGTCACGCAGGCTTACGCAGCCGATGCCAAGCCGCCGCTGACGCAGGATCTGGTCCGGCGGGTTCAGGCCACCCTGCTCGAGGCGCTCGCGTCCGCAGACGATCAGGGTGCGCCGACCGATGTCGCGGACCGGCTTAACGCGGCTCTCGACGGCTTCGAGGTCGAATTGCGGGCGGTTGCCGGCCCCCGCATCGCGTCCCTCGACGCGGCGGCGGGTTCCGTCGTCATGGAGCACCGCTCCGAGGCCGGGCAGCCGCTGCGCGCCTTCGGCGGCCAGTAGCCGAGCCGCCGAGCGCATCAACCGATTTCAACCGTCTTCAACGAATAGCTGGAAACCAGATCACACCATGAGTGAGGCTCCCGGGACAGTCAGGCAGTTCGCGCATCCCGGTCGGGGCCGGGAGCGCGCGAGACCGGTGCCGAAGGGACGGCAGGTCGAGCCGCGCGCGAAGGTAGAGATCGAGGCGCTACTCGGCGACCGCTCGCGGCAGCGCGACCTGCTGATCGAGCACCTGCACCTGATCCAGGACACCTACGGCCAGATCAGCGCGGCGCATCTCGCCGCCCTGGCCGACGAGATGCGCCTGGCCTTCGCGGAGGTGTTCGAGACCGCGACCTTCTACGCGCATTTCGACGTGGTGAAGGACGGTGAGGCCGACATCCCCCGCCTCACGGTGCGCGTCTGCGACAGCATCACCTGCGCGATGTTCGGGGCCGAGAAGCTCTTGGAGACCCTGCAGGCGGAGCTGGCAGGCGACGTGCGCGTGGTGCGCGCGCCCTGCGTCGGCCTCTGCGACCATGCCCCGGCGGTCGAGGTCGGGCACAACTTCCTGCACCGCGCCGACGTGGCCTCCGTGAAGGCGGCGGTCGAGGCCAAGGACACCCACGCCCACATCCCGGACTACACTGACTACGCGGCCTACCGGGCCGGCGGCGGCTACGCCACGCTGGAGCGGATCCGCGCTGGAACGCTCACGGTCGACGACGTGCTGGCGGTGCTGGACGACGGCGGCCTGCGCGGCCTCGGCGGGGCGGGCTTTCCAACGGGCCGCAAGTGGCGCTCCGTGCGCGGCGAGCCGGGCCCGCGCCTGATGGCGGTGAACGGCGACGAGGGCGAGCCCGGCACCTTCAAGGACCAGCTCTACCTCAACACCGACCCGCACCGCTTCCTGGAGGGCATGCTGATCGGCGCCCACGTGGTCGAGGCGCCGGACGTCTACATCTACCTGCGCGACGAGTACCCGATCGCCCGCGAGATCCTGGCCCGCGAGATCGCCAAGCTGCCCCCGGGCGGCCCGCGCATCCACCTGCGGCGCGGGGCCGGCGCCTATATCTGCGGCGAGGAATCCTCGCTGATCGAGTCGCTCGAGGGCAAGCGCGGGCTGCCGCGGCACAAGCCGCCCTTCCCGTTCCAGGTCGGCCTGTTCAACCGCCCGACGCTCATCAACAACGTCGAGACCCTGTTCTGGGTGCGCGACCTCCTGGAGCGCGGGGCAGGCTGGTGGAAGAGCCACGGCCGCAACGGCCGCGTCGGCCTGCGCTCCTACTCCGTGTCGGGGCGGGTGAAGGAACCGGGCGTGAAGCTGGCGCCAGCCGGCCTCACCATCCAGGAACTGATCGACGAGTATTGCGGCGGCATGGCGGAGGGCCACACCTTCGCGGCCTACCTGCCGGGCGGCGCCTCGGGCGGCATCCTGCCGGCCGCGATGAACGACATCCCGCTCGATTTCGGCACGCTGGAGAAATACGGCTGCTTCATCGGCTCCGCCGCGGTCGTGGTCCTGTCGGACCAGGACGACGTGCGCGGCGCAGCCCTCAACCTGATGCGCTTCTTCGAGGACGAGAGCTGCGGGCAGTGCACGCCCTGCCGCTCCGGCACGCAGAAGGCCCGCATGCTGATGGAGAACGGCGCCTGGGACACGGAACTCCTGGGCGAGCTGGCGCAGTGCATGCGCGACGCCTCGATCTGCGGCCTGGGCCAGGCCGCCTCGAACCCGGTCAGCTCCGTGATCAAGTACTTCCCCGACCTCTTCCCGGGCCCGCGCGCCGTGGCGGCCGAATGACCGCCGCGAGCCCGAGCGCGAACCCGAAACCGACGCCCCAGCCCGGAGCGGACGCATGAGCAACGCACCCCACACGCACGGCGACAAGACCGGCGACAAGACCGAGCAGTCCGAGATCCGGGCTGCCGGACCCCAGGATGCCGGCGGCCCGGCGCCCGGCGCGGGCCCGGCCGCGGGCGGGTCGTACTCGCAGGGCGTGAAGGCCGGCGGCCAGGCGGCGCCCGAGCCCACCGGGACCTTCGGCCTCACCGACCGACCGACCGCGCCCCCGACGATCCAGTTCGAGTTCGACGGGCAACAGGTCGAGGCGCAGCCCGGCGAGACGATCTGGGCGGTCGCCCAGCGGCTCGGCACGCACATCCCGCATCTCTGCCACAAGCCCGAGCCCGGCTACCGGCCGGACGGCAATTGCCGGGCCTGCATGGTCGAGATCGAGGGCGAGCGCGTGCTCGCCGCCTCGTGCAAGCGTACGCCGGCGGTCGGCATGAAGGTGAAGTCCGCCACCGAGCGGGCCGTGAAGGCCCGCGCCATGGTGCTGGAGCTGCTGGTCGCCGACCAGCCGGAGCGCGCGACCTCGCACGACCCGGCCTCGCATTTCTGGATCCAGGCCGACCATGTCGAGATCAGCCAGAGCCGCTTCCCGGCGGCCGAGCGCTGGACCGGCGACTTCAGCCACCCGGCCATGAGCGTCAATCTCGACGCCTGCATCCAGTGCAATCTCTGCGTCCGCGCCTGCCGAGAGGTCCAGGTCAACGACGTGATCGGCATGGCCTACCGAGCGGCGGGCGCCAAGGTCGTGTTCGACTTCGACGACCCGATGGGCGGCTCGACCTGCGTCGCCTGCGGCGAGTGCGTGCAGGCCTGCCCCACGGGCGCGCTGATGCCCTCGGCCTATCTCGACGACGCGCACAACACCCGGACGGTCTATCCCGACCGCGAGGTCAAGTCGCTCTGCCCCTATTGCGGCGTCGGCTGCCAGATCTCCTACAAGGTCAAGAACGAGAAGATCGTCTACGCCGAGGGCCTGAACGGGCCGGCCAACCACAACCGCCTCTGCGTCAAGGGCCGCTTCGGCTTCGACTACGTCCACCACCCCCACCGGCTGACGAAGCCCCTGATCCGCCTCGACAACGTGGGCAAGGACGCCAACGATCAGGTCGATCCGGCCAATCCCTGGACGCATTTCCGTGAGGCGACCTGGGAGGAGGCGCTCGACCGCGCCGCCGCAGGCCTCGTCCGGATCCGCGACACGCACGGGGCCAAGGCGCTCGCCGGCTTCGGCTCGGCCAAGGGCTCGAACGAGGAGGCCTACCTCTTCCAGAAGCTGGTGCGGCTGGGCTTCGGCTCGAACAACGTCGACCACTGCACGCGCCTCTGCCACGCCTCGTCGGTGGCGGCCCTGATGGAGGGGCTGAACTCGGGCGCGGTCTCCGCGCCCTTCTCGGCGGCGCTCGACGCCGAAGTGATCATCGTCATCGGCGCCAACCCGACCGTGAACCACCCGGTCGCCGCGACCTTCCTCAAGAACGCGGTCAAGCAGCGCGGCGCCAAGCTGATCATCATGGATCCGCGGCGCCAGACGCTCTCGCGCCACGCCTACCGGCACCTCGCCTTCCGGAACGGCACCGACGTGGCGATGCTCAACGCGATGCTCAACGTCATCGTGGAGGAAGGTCTCTACGACGAGCAGTACATCGCCGGATACACGGAGAACTTCGAGGCGCTGAAGGAGAAGATCGTCGACTTCACGCCGGAGAAGATGGCGCCGGTCTGCGGTATCGACGCCGAGACCCTGCGGGAGGTCGCACGGCTCTACGCACGGGCCAAGTCCTCGATCATCTTCTGGGGCATGGGCGTCAGCCAGCACGTTCACGGCACGGACAATTCCCGCTGCCTGATCGCGCTCGCGCTGATCACCGGGCAGATCGGACGCCCGGGCACGGGCCTGCACCCGCTGCGTGGCCAGAACAACGTGCAGGGCGCCTCCGACGCCGGCCTGATCCCGATGGTCTACCCGGACTACCAGTCCGTCGAGAAGGCGGCGGTGCGCGAGCTCTTCGAGGAGTTCTGGGGCCAGTCCCTCGACCCGCAGCGGGGGCTCACCGTCGTCGAGATCATGCGGGCGATCCATGCGGGCGAGATCCGCGGCATGTTCGTCGAGGGCGAGAACCCGGCGATGTCCGATCCAGACCTCAACCACGCCCGGCACGCGCTCGCGATGCTCGATCACCTCGTGGTGCAGGACCTGTTCCTCACCGAGACGGCCTTCCACGCCGACGTGGTGCTGCCGGCCTCCGCCTTCGCCGAGAAGGCGGGCAGCTTCACCAACACCGACCGGCGCGTGCAGATCGCCCAGCCCGTCGTCGCCCCGCCCGGCGACGCGCGCCAGGACTGGTGGATCATCCAGGAGCTGGCCCGGCGCATGGGCCTGCCCTGGAGCTACGGGGGACCGGCCGACATCTTCACCGAGATGGCGCAGGTGATGCCCTCGCTCGCCAACATCACCTGGGAGCGGCTGGAGCGCGAGGGCGCGGTGACCTACCCGGTCGACGCGCCCGACCAGCCCGGCAACGAGATCATCTTCTACGCCGGCTTTCCGACCGAGAGCGGCCGGGCCAAGATCGTGCCGGCCGCCATCGTGCCGCCGGACGAGGTGCCGGACGCCGAGTTCCCGATGGTGCTCTCGACGGGGCGCGTGCTGGAGCACTGGCACACCGGCTCGATGACCCGGCGGGCGGGCGTGCTCGACGCGCTCGAACCCGAGGCCGTGGCCTTCATGGCGCCCAAGGAACTCTACCGCCTCGGGCTGGAGCCGGGCGACACGATGCGGCTGGAGACGCGCCGTGGCGCCGTCGAGCTGAAGGTGCGCTCGGACCGCGACGTGCCGGCGGGCATGATCTTCATGCCCTTCTGCTACGCGGAGGCCGCGGCCAACCTGCTGACGAACCCGGCGCTCGACCCGATGGGCAAGATTCCGGAGTTCAAGTTCTGCGCGGCGCGGGTGACACCGGTCCCGCCGATATCCGTCGCCGCCGAGTGACCTCCGGCCGGTCCGCCACGCGGCCGGCGGCACGCCTCGACGTGCCGCCGGGCCCCGACGCTCGACAGCTTGATACCGGCGCGCGGGCAGAGCCGATCCGGTCAACCGGCAACGGTGTCGGGCGCCGATCCCAGGGCTGAGTGCCGGAAGGCTGGTTTTGCCGGCCTCACGCCTCCGCGAGCGCCACGGCGCGGGCGGCCGGCAGGTTCTGTCGCAGCTCGCGCGTCACCGAAGTCGATGCCGCCACCGTGCCGAGATTGGCGAAGGTCTCGTGGTTCTTCTCGATGGCGGAGAGGTCGTAGAGGTAGTTGACCATCAGCCCGTGGGACTGCCTCAGCCCCTTGCGCGAGACGTCGCCCAGGAAGTTGATGCGCTCCAGCCGCGCGCCGTTGCCGAGATGGAAGCGGGCGACCGGGTCGATGGGCCGGCCGCGCGGGTTCTTGGCGCGCAGGAAGTAGGCGGCCGCCGCCGGGATCAGGGCCTTGCGCACCGCGTCGGACTTCGCCTTGTCGGCGCACCAATCGGGCTCGTCGAGGAGCCGCAGGGTCTCGACGTCGTCGCGGGTGATGCCCTGCGGCGCGTCCGCCCGGCGCTCGCGGTCGAGCCAGGCCGCGAAGCCCGGCACGGGCGAGAGCGTGACGAAGGTCTTCAGCCCCGGGATCTCGCGGGCGAGATCCTCCACAACCTGCTTGATCAGGAAGTTGCCGAAGGTGACGCCGGCGAGCCCCCGCTGGCAGTTCGAGATCGAGTAGAAGATCGCCGTGGTGAACGCGCGCGGGGAGAGCGTCCGGCGCTCCTCGCTCAGGATCGGTGCGATGGCCGGCGCGATCGCGTCGGTGAGCGCCACCTCCACGAAGATCAGCGGCTCGTCCACCAGCGCCGGGTGGAAGAAGGCGAAGCAGCGCCGGTCGGCGGGCTCGATGCGCCGGCGCAGGTCCTCCCAGCCCTGGATCTCGTGCACCGCCTCGTAGCGGATGATCTTCTCCAGGATATGGGCGGGCGTCGTCCAGTCGATGTGGCGCAGCACCAGGAAGCCGCGGTTGAACCACGAGGCGAAGAGGTGCTCGAAATCGGAATCGAGGCTGGCGACGGCGTCGGTCACCTCCGGCGGGCAGGCCGGATCGTCGCCCAGCGCCTTGCGCAGGTCGAACAGGTCCTCGCGCATCCGCACGAGAGCCAGCGTGCCGTCGCGGGCGAGGTTGAGGCGGCGGATCAGCTCCTGGCTGCGCGGCTCCACCGCCGCGTGCAGCGCCCCCAGGCGCGCGCGCGACGGCTCCAGCCGGTAGGCCTCGATCGCCGCGTCGACCGCCGCGTGGTCGGCGTCGAAATCGACGGCGATGCGGCGCAGGAAGTCGTGGCGTTCGGGAGCGGTGAAGCTGGCGTAGCGGTCGAGGATCAGGCGGGCCAGGGCCACGCCGGAGGCCTCGCCGCGGCGGGAGATCAGGTCGTCGCAGAGCTTGACCAGTTCGGCCGCGCTGGCGCGGGCCGCGAGGTCGCCGCGACTGATCCCGATGAGGTCGCGGCCGCGGTCGCTGATCGTCTGGATCAGGTCTCCGAAGAAGGAGCTCGTCGCCATGCCTCGCCCGCTCCCCGACACACCGCCGATACCCCGGTGCGCCTGTTTCTATGGCGAGAGCGCGTCGGCGGCCAGGGGCCGCTCCCGCGACGACCCCGCGCGCCGCGTCAGGTCCGGCCGCCCTCGGCGATCACCGCGCGGTCGGCGCGCTCGCGCCAGTCGCCGATGCCGTGCTGGCGGGCGAAGCGCAGCTCCGCGGCCCGCAAGGCCCGCTCCGGATCGCGCGCGCGCTGGATGCCGACCGAGCCGACGGTGAAGGGGACGCCCAGAATCTCCCTGGCGAAATCGATACGGTAGTTCGACACGCGGAACTCCCTGATCGTGTTGCGGTTGCATCGTCATCCGGCCGAATCGGCCGGGGAGATGGCTAGGATCACCGTCATACAAAACGATGATTCGTCCGCCGCCAAGTGTGACGGGCGGCCGATCCCGTGCGTGCGGGCGCGATTCAGCGCTTTTTCGCCGGTCCGGAGCCTCTCCAGAACCCCGATATGGTGGTCCGATCCCCCGGATGAAGGGACTGCGCCATTCCTTCGCGCCCCTGCCCCGCGGGCGGGCCGGTTGTCAGCACGCCCACTCGGGCCTAACCGGCACCTCCGTCCTACCTCAAAAATTCTGCCCTCAGAGCCCCGCGAGGTCCCATGCCCGCCATCCGTTCGCCCCTGGCCCGCGCGGGCGTGCAGGCATGAACGGAGGCCAGGATTCGGCCGGTTCCCTGACCGCGCGGGCGCGGCTCGGCCTCACGCTGATCGCGGGCGGCGCGGTCGCCAACATCTACTACAACCAGCCGCTGCTCGCCCTGCTGACGGCCGAGTTCGGCGACGCGGCGGCCCTCTGGGTGCCGGCGGGCTGCCTTGTCGGCTACGGCCTCGGCATCGTCGGGCTGGTGCCGCTCGGCGACGGGCTGCCGCGCCGCACGCTGATCGTGGGCCAGCTCCTCGCGCTGGCGCTGGCCCTGGTGGCGGCGGGCCTCAGCCCAAACCTGCCCGCGCTGGCGCTCGCGAGCCTCGCGATCGGCATCCTCTCGTCCGCGGCGCAGCAGGCTGTGCCCTTCGCGGCCGAGCTGGCGCCGGACGCCTCGCGGGGCCGCGTGGTGGGCCAGGTGATGACGGGGCTCCTCACCGGCATCCTGCTCGCCCGCACCGCGAGCGGCTTCGTGGGCGCGCATCTCGGCTGGCGGGCGGTGTTCCTGGCGGCGGCCGGCGTGGCGCTCGCGATGGCGGGGATCGCGCGGGCCACCCTGCCGCACACGCCGCAGGCGCGGCGCCTGCGCTACCGCGCCCTGATGCTCTCGATCTTGCATCTCGCCCGCACGCAGCCGGTGCTGCGCCGGGCGAGCCTGTCCCAGGCGCTGCTGTTCGCGAGCTTCAACGCCTTCTGGGTGACGCTGGCGCTCCTCGTCGAGGCGGAGCCCTTCAACCTCACGGCGGCGGGCGCGGGCCTGTTCGGGGTGATCGGCGTGGCGGGCGCGCTGGTGGCGCCGCTCTCTGGCCGCTTCACCGACCGGCGCGGGGCACGGCCCGTCGTGGTGGGCGGCGCCGTGCTGGTGATGGCGGCCTTCGGGGTGCTGTGGGCGGCCGGGCAATGGTCGCTCGCCGCGGTGGCTTTGGGCGTGCTCCTCATCGATATCGGCCTCAACGGCGCGCTCATCGCCAACCAGACCCGGGTCTACGCGCTGGCGCCAGGCGCCCGCGGCCGGCTCAACACGGTGCTGTTCACCGTGATGTTCGTGTTCGGGGCGGCGGGCGCCTTCGCGGGCTCGAAGGCCTTCCTCCTCGGCGGCTGGCCCGCGGTCTGCGCGGTCGGCCTCGGGCTGTCGGGCCTCTCGCTCCTCGTCGCCCTCACCGACCCGCACGGGCGGCTGGCCCGAGGGCTCTGAGCCCTTGTTTTGACGCGCTCTCTTGCGCCGAACCGGCATCCACTTCGGCGGAGAGCGCTCTATCTCTTTGTGGTCGCACGATGATTTCGGATAGCCGGATTCCACTTTTCCGCATCGTGCTCTAGCGCAGCACCCGCGAGAGCCGGCACCACTCGCCCTTGTCGGCCGGCAGGCCGAGGCGGAGCAGGTCCGGCCGGTCGGCGAAGCGCCGCACGTAGATCCCGGCCGCGCCGAGGCGCCCGAACAGGCCCGGCGCGTCCGCGAAGCGCGCGAGCCGGAACAGGCAGGTGCCGCCGACGACCGCGCCGCCCGCCCGCGCCAGCATCCGGTCGAGCCGGGCGGCGTCGGCGGCGCGCGCCGCGGCGGCCTCCGCGCGCCACGCCCGGTCGGCGAGCGCCGCCCGGCCGATCGCCAGCGCCGGCCCCGAGACCGCCCAGGGCCCGAGCGCCGCGGCGATCCCGCGCGCCGTCTCCGGGACCGCCAGCGCGAAGCCGAGGCGCAGCCCCGCGAGCCCGTAGGTCTTGCCGAAGGAGCGCAGCACCACGAGGCTAGGGACGAGCGCGCCCGCGAGGCTCGGGCCCGGTTCGAGGTCGCAGAAGGCCTCGTCCACCACGAGCAGGCCGCCGCGCCGGCCGAGATCCCGCGCCAGCGCCAGGAGGGCGGCGCCCGGCAGCACGCGCCCGTCCGGGTTGTTCGGGTTGACCGCGACGACGACCTCGGCCTCGTCCGCCGCGGCGAGGTCCGGCACGACGGCGACGGCGTGGCCGCCCCGGGCCCAGGCACCCGCGTGCTCGGCGTAGGTCGGCCCGACTACGGCGACGCGGGCGGGCGGGCGCAGGCGCGGCAGGGTCTCGATCAGGATCTGAGTGCCGGGCGCGGGCACGACGTGGTCCGGATCGGGCGCGCCGTAGGCTTCGGCGGCCGCCGCGCGCAGCGCCGCCGCGTCGGCCGCGGCGGGCAGGCGCTGCCACAGGCTGGCATCGAGCGCCGGGCACGGATAGGGAACCGGGTTGATCCCCGTCGAGAGGTCGATCCAGGGCTCGGGCGCCTCCGGGAACAGGGTGCGCGCCGCGCCCAGATCGCCGCCATGCGCCGCCGGCGCGGTCTCGACTCCGCCGGAACCCCGATGTCCTGGACCGAACTCGCTCATCCGCCCGCCACGTTCGGCATCCTGGCCCTGGCGCTGGCGATCGAGGCCGCCGCCGGCTACCCGGACGCGCTCTACAGGGCGCTCGGCCACCCTGTCACCTGGATCGGCCGGCTCATCGCGGCGCTCGACCGGGGGCTGAACCGGGGCGGCTTCGCCCGGCGCCGGTCCATGGGCGTGCTGGCGCTCATCGTTCTGCTCGGCACGGTCGGCGCGGCGGCCCTGGCTCTGACGGCGCTGCTCGCGCTCGCCGGCCCTTATGCCGGCCTCGTCCTGCTCGCCGTCCTCTGCGCGAGCCTGCCGGCGCAGCGCAGCCTGCACGACCATGTCGCGGCCGTCCCGCGCGCCCTGCGGGCGGAGGGTCTGGCCGGCGGGCGGCGCGCCGTGTCGATGATCGTCGGGCGCGACCCCGAGACGCTCGACGAGGCCGCGATCTGCCGGGCCGCGATCGAGAGCCTCGCCGAGAACTTTTCTGACGGGATCGTGGCGCCGGCCGTCTGGATCGGCCTCAGCGGGCTGCCGGGCGGCGCCCTCTACAAGGCGGTCAACACGGCCGACAGCATGATCGGCCACCGTACGCCGCGCCACGAGGCCTTCGGCTGGGCGGCCGCGCGCCTCGACGACCTCGTGAACCTGCCGGCCTCGCGGCTCACCGCCGGGCTGATCGTCGCCGCGGCGGGGATCCACGGCGTCCGCGCCGGTTTCGACGCGGGTGAGAGCCGGCCCTCGCCCGGGCGCGCTCTCGCGGCGGTGCTGCGGGACGCCCGACGACACCGCTCGCCCAATGCCGGCTGGCCCGAGGCGGCGATGGCGGGCGCGCTCGGGCTGGCGCTGGCGGGGCCGCGCGTCTACGGCGGCACCGTGGTGGCGGATGCCTGGATGGGCGACGGCCGGGCCGCGGCCGGCCCGGCGGATATCGAGCGGGCGCTCGCGCTCTACCGCACCGCCTGCCTGCTGCTCTGGGGCCTCGCCGCCGCGGCCGCGGGGCTCGGCTTCCTGCTCTGATCCGATCCCGTCGAGCCCAGGGAAGGCGCCTCCCTCTCCCCGCACGCGGGGGGAGGGGATCCGCTGCAGCGGCGCGCCAGGTCAAAACTCGATCCGCTTGGCCCCGCGAGGGGTTGCTTGCGACCCATTGCAGACCCTGTGAATGTCCGCTCAGCGGCAACTCAATGGGCAGGCACCGCGTGACAAGCGGAGGGGACCTAAACGGGCGTGACGAGTTTGCACACAGCCCGGATCAGCTCCGCCTGGTGCTCAGCGTGTAAGTGAGGCGCCTGCCGTACTCGAACTGCTAGGCCGCGGCCATTGCCCGGTTCACCTTCACCGCATTCACGAGCGCCGAGCGTTTCAGACTGGTCTGCTTGGTCAGATTGCGGATGACCTGAGTGTGGGCCTTGGCGACGGTGTGGTTGAGGGCACGGGATAGGGCGATCGGAGCGTTGGCCCCGAGCACCGCGAGTTGGTTGGCGAAGCGGCCGAGCAAGGCGTCGCCGGTGAAGGTCAGGGCGGACATGCACACCTCAGACTCATCACCTTAGCTAATCAGCGGAACAGGCTCAAGACGTTCTGAGGCACGGCATTGATGATACTCAACGCTTGGATACCGAGCTGCTGCTGGGTCTGCAGCGCCTTCAACTTGGTAGATTCTTCTTCGATGTCTGCGTCAACGAGATTTCCGATCGCGCTCTGCTGAATATCTGAAAGCATCGTGAGCAGCTCAGATTGCCCGGTGATCATCGCTTTGAAGCTCGCCATCCTCGTGATGGAATCTGTGACATTATTTATAATCTTGTCAACGAATTGAATGAATCCATGTATTTGATCTTGAGTGGTATGAGGTGTTACCGCAAGGGCAGTTCCCGGCCCAGCTAAAGAGACATAATTATAGCCAACAACGATGTTTTCGCCTGCAAGATTTTTTCTGAAGCTGCTGGCGACTAATTGTGTAGTGTCGAGGATGCCTTTCGGGGATCTATCTGGCTCTTGGAAACCCTCGTCTCTCGTAGTAGCGCCCGACACGGTGCCATACCCAATATCTATGGCACTATGGCCGGCCGTAGGGGGAGCGATTGTAATATCAATGGCTGAGTGAGGCCCAGAGGCATCGAGGCTGAATGTCAATCCCACATACGGGAATGCGTATGCGGATACATTTATCTCAGCTATGTTTTCGATACCGACGGATTTGCTCTGATATTGTGTTTTAATTTGCTCAGAAATCTCAGATACTATGTCCCAGCGCGAAACATCGGATAGGTTCGTGAAGCCACGAGCAGCCAAAGTCGATCCATTTATTAGAACATCATAAACTACAGCTGGGTACTTGTCCCGAAACGGTCTGATTTCCAGATGTATTTCGGATCCGCCGCTAAAATCGATGCCGTCGCCTTCGTTGGTCACAGTAAAGCTTGATGCTGGTGCGCCAGAAACCTGGAAGGAGACAACGTCTCCTGCCGACAGGTCGGACACGGCGATGTCGACGTAACTCGCCTGCGGATCGCCAAACTGATCAATAGGATGATCTGCTGGCACCCCCGCCACAGGTGCGGCGACGCCGTTTGTATAACTACCGATGATAGTTTTGCTCATATCGCGGACGTACAAGCGCAATGTTCCATCACCTTGCTTGTTCGTGCCAGCGTAGGAGGCTGTAATCTGCGAGCTGAGGCCTGATGAATTTATACTTTGTGCGAGCCTGTATATTTGATCAATTGTTTCGCTGCCGGTGACAAGTGGCGTGTGTGGGACGACAGTGTTGGCGTCAAAAAGGGCCAATGAAGCAATGTCCAGCTTTTCTATCTTCGTTGACAAGGTCCCGTTGTCGCTGCGCGGGGCGCCTAAAACGAAATTGGCATAGCGGGTCCAATTTGGATTGCTGGCGCCAGAATCGACTGATAGCCAATTCTGACCATTCGCGGATGCGGTGTCAGCATTCGTCCGTAGCTTCTGTTGTAAAATTTCGATCTCGCCCTGAAGCTTTGGCCGATCAGTATTCTCGGACATGGCGCTCACAAGGCGCTCACGGATTTCCCCGAGATCGGCCAAGGTTGTTGTGAGGCCAACCGTTGTCACGTCGATACCAGCCGCACCAAGAGCGAGGCTTGATTTGATAGCGCTATTGATACCGCGATCAGACCGCAACGTCGAGGCGATGGCCCAGTAGGCGGCGCCATCAGCGGCCGAACTTATACGTTGGCCAGTCGAGAATCGGTTATTGGTAGTGTCAATCTGACTGTTGATCGAGCGCAAGGTCTGTAGCGCTATCACCGCCGAGCTATTGGTCAGGATGCTGGTCATGAAGCACGCGATCGGCACACATACCCTTCGGACACCCCCGAGGGATAGATTTTAACCACTTAACTTAGAGTTAACCACACATAGCCTGGTTAAGGTTCTAGGCCGGTCGAGACAATGCGAGCCGCAGCCGTAGCGCTGGAGTCCGCTCACCGCCTCAGCAGCCCCTCGCGCGGCCAAGCGGATCGCGTTTTGACCCGCTACGCCGTGCGTGGCGCCGCCGGCTCGATCGCCCTTCCCCGCCGGGCAGCGTCGCGGCGGAGCGCCGAGAGCACCACGAACATCAGGCAGGCCCCGAGCCCGAGGCAGGCCGCGAGAAAATACATCGGCGCGAGGTCGCTGCCGCTGCGGTCGCGGATGAACGGGACCGCGTTCTGCGCGACGAAGCCGCCGAGATTGCCCACCGAGTTGATCGCCGCGATGCCGGCCGCCGCGCTCGCGCCCTTGAGGAAGGTCGGCGGCAGGGACCAGAACACGGGCTGGGCCGAGAACACGCCCGCCGCCGCCACGCACAGGCAGGCGAATTTCAGCGCCGCACCCGGCAGCACGACGCTCAGCACCAGGGCGGCGGCCGCCACGAGCCCCGGCACCACCACGTGCCAGAGCTGATCGCCGGTGCGCGCTGCGCGCCGGGGCACCCACCAGAGCGCGAGGGCCGTGACGATCCAAGGCACGATGTTGATGAAGCCGTTCGTGGTGTTCGAGGCACCGAAGCCCTTCACCACGGTTGGCAGCCAGTAGCTCAGGCCGTAGGCGGCCAGAGGGAAGGCCACGTAGACCGAGGCCAGCATCCAGACCCGCCGGTCGAGCAGCGCCGCGAAGGGGTTATGGTGCTCGACCTGTCCCCCGCTCGCGCGCTCGTGGGCGAGCTGGCGCGAGAGCCAGGCCTTGCCCTCGGGCGGCAGCCAGGGCGCCCGCTCCGGCCCGTCCGGCAGGATCTTCAGCACCACGAATGTGAGGACCAGGGCCGGCAGGCCGGTCGCCACGAAGACCCACTGCCAGCCTTTGAGGCCCAGGAGCCCGTCGAGGTCGAGCAGTGCGCCGCCGATCGCCGCGCCGACCGCGTTGGCGAAGGCGCTGGCGATCATGAACCAGCCGATCATCCGGGCGCGGTGGGATTGCGGGAACCATAGGGTGAGCGCGAACAGCACGCCCGGGAAGAAGCCCGCCTCCGCCACGCCCAGCAGGAAGCGCAGCACGTAGAACATCGTCGTGTTCTGGGTGAAGCCGAGCAGGACCGTGATCAGCCCCCAGGTGAACATGATGCGGGCGAACCAGCGCCGTGCGCCGACCCGCTCCAGGATCACGTTGGCCGGCACCTCGAACAGGAAGTAGCCGAGGAAGAACAGCGAGGCGCCGAGACCGTAGACGCTCTCGCTGAGCCCCAGATCGCCGACCATCTGGAGCTTGGCGTAGGAGATGTTCTGCCGGTCGATATAGGCGATGAGGTACATCAGCCCGAGAAGCGGCATCAGCCGCAGCGTCACCGTGCGGACCGTGTCGTGCGCGAGGCGTGCATCGACCTGAGGCGGCTCGGGGGTGATGTCGGGCCTCATGGCGTCCTCCCGCGTCCGGCTTCCGGTCCGGACTTCAGGTTTAGCCTAGGGCGGTCAATCCTAGCGCGCCAGCGCCAGCAGGCGCCCGAGATCGACATGGGTCTCGAGGTGTTCGGCGAGCCGGTCGAGCGCCACCTCGACGCCGGCCTCGTAGGCGATGCCGCCGGCCTGCGCCCCGAGCCGGGCGAGCCAGGCGGCGCGCTGCCGGTCGTCGGCGAAGAGCCCGTGCAGGTAGGTGCCGCAGACGAGCCCGTCGGCCGAGACCGCCCCGTCGAGGCGCCCGTCGGCGAGCCGCAGCAGCGGGCGGACGGCGTCGGGCCCGGACGTCGCGCCGATATGCATCTCGTAGCCGGTGAACGGCAGGCCGTCCGCGAGGCTGGTGCCGGTGACCGCCTCCAGCCGCTTCTCGGGCGTCATCACGGTCTCGACGTCGAGGAGGCCGAGGCCCGGCACGGTGCGCGGCGCGCCCTCGATGCCGTGCGGGTCGGAGAGCGTGCGCCCGAGCATCTGATAGCCGCCGCAGAGCCCGAGCACCCGGCCGCCCCGGCGCAGATGCGCCCGGAGGTCGATGTCCCAGCCCTCTTCGCGCAGGGCGTCGAGGTCGTCGATCGTGGTCTTGGAGCCGGGCAGCAGCACGAGTGCCGCGTCGCCCGGGATCGGCTCGCCCGAACGCACCAGCACCACCGCGACGCCGGGCTCGGCCCTGAGCGGGTCGAGATCGTCGAAATTGGCGATGCGCGGCAGCACCGGCACGGCGATCTTCACCCCCGCGGCGCCGGGCGCCGAGCCCGCGAGCCCCAGCACGTCCTCGGCGGGCAGGCGCGCGGCGGCGGGCAGGTGCGGGACGAGCCCCAGAGCGTCCCAGCCCGTCCGCTCTGCGATGAGGCGCATGCCGTCGGCGAACAGCGCCGGGTCGCCGCGGAAGCGGTTGACGAGGAAGCCCCGGATCATCGCGGCGTCGGCCGGATCGATCACCGCCTTCGTGCCGACGAGGCTCGCGATCACCCCGCCCCGGTCGATGTCGCCGACGAGGATCACCGGCGTATCGGTGGCGCGGGCAAAGCCCATATTTGCGATGTCGCCGGCCCGCAGGTTCACCTCGGAGGCCGAGCCCGCCCCCTCGACCAGCACGAGGTCGGCCTCCGAGCGCAGCCGCGCGAAGCTGTCGAGCACCGCCCGCATCAGGCGCGGCTTCCAGGCCTGGTAGTCGCGCGCCCTGACGGTCGCGATCATGCGGCCCTGCACCACCACCTGCGAGCCGACCTCGCTCTGGGGCTTCAGCAGCACTGGGTTCATGTGGACGGTGGGGCTGATCCCGGCCGCCCGCGCCTGGAGCGCCTGGGCGCGGCCGATCTCGCCCCCGTCCACTGTCACGGCGGCGTTGTTCGACATGTTCTGCGGCTTGAACGGCCGCACCCGGAGGCCCCGCCGGGAGAAGGCGCGCGCGAGCCCGGCCACGATCAGCGACTTGCCGACGTCGGAGCCGGTGCCCTGGATCATCAGGGCGCGGGTCATGCGCGCACGACCATCAGAACTCGATCCCCTCCTGCGCCTTCACGCCCGACGCGAAATGGTGCTTCACGCTGCCCATCTCGGTGACGAGGTCGGCGGCCTCGATCAGCATCGGCTTGGCGTTGCGGCCGGTGACCACGACGTGCAGGTCCGGCCGCCGAGCCTGGAGGGTTCCCACCACTGCCGCAAGGTCGAGATAGTCGTAGCGGAGCGCGATATTGAGCTCGTCGAGGACGAGCAGGCGGACCGTCGGATCGGCCATCAGCGCCTCGGCCCGCACCCAGGCGTGGCGGCAGGCTGCGATGTCTCGGGCCTTGTCCTGCGTCTCCCAGGTGAAGCCCTCGCCCAGCGTGTGCCAGGCGACCCGTTCGCCGAAGGCCTGGAACGCGTGGCGCTCGCCCGTGTCCCAGCCGCCCTTGATGAACTGCACGCAGGCCACCCGCCAGCCGCGCCCGAGGGCGCGCAGCATCAGCCCGAGCGCTGCGGTCGTCTTGCCCTTGCCGGGGCCGGTATGGACGATGAGCAGGCCCTTCTCGACGGTCTTCCCCGCCACCTCGGCGTCCTGCACGGCCTTGCGCTTGGCCATCTTCTCGCGGTGGCGCTCGGCCTCTGCGTCGTCGCTCACGGCTGACCTCCGGGTTTCGCGTCGGTTTTCACGGTCATGGGCAGGCCCGCCACCATGAAGACGACGCGGTCGGCCTGGGCGGCGAGGCGCTGGTGCAGGCGGCCGGCCTCGTCGCGGAAACGGCGGGCGAGCGCGTTGTCCGGCACGATGCCGAGGCCGACCTCGTTGCCGACGAGCACCACGGGTCCCGCCGCCGCCGCGCAGGCCGCCAGCAGGGCCGCGCCCGCCGCCGTCACGTCGGCCTCGGCGAGGATCAGGTTGGTGAGCCAGAGCGTCAGGCAATCGACCAGCACCGGCCCCGTCGCCTCCGCCACCGCCTCGGGCAGATCCATCGGCGCGTCGCGGGTGATCCAGCCGTCCGGGCGCCGCGCCCGGTGCAGGGCGATCCGCTCGCGCATCTCGTCGTCCCACGCCTGGGCGGTGGCGAGATAGAGCCAGGGCGCCGGCCGCGCCTCGATCAGCGCCTCCGCATAGGCGCTCTTGCCCGAGCGCGCGCCGCCGAGCACCAGGGTCATCCGGGAGGTGGTTTGAAGCATCCGAACCCTTTGCCCCGCAGCGCCCGGGCCGTCAAAGCCCGGCGCTGCGGGTCCTGGCCGGGATACTGGCCGAAAGTCCGGCCGGGAACGCGTTGTGCCCTCGGTCCCGACAGGCTATGAGCGAGAATGGACGGTGCCCCCTCGCGGGGGTGAAAAGGGAATGCGGTGACGGGGCGACCCGAATTCCGCGGCTGCCCCCGCAACTGTGAGCGGCGAGTTCCTGCCACCAGCCACCGGGATGTCCCGGGAAGGCGGCAGGCGCGAGGATCCGCGAGCCAGGAGACCTGCCGTCCGCCCGTGTTTCCTCGAACGCCGCCGGTGGGGCGGCCGGAGATCGTCACCCGATGACCACGCAGGTTCAGACCCTCGGCGCCACCCGCACGAACGAGCGCCTCGGCGCGGTTCTGCTCGCCGCCCTCTTCGGCCTCGGCCTCGTCTTCATGGCGGGCTTCGCGCCGGCCCAGGCGCTGCACAACGCGGCGCACGACTTCCGGCACACGCAGAACTTCCCCTGCCACTGACCGGCTGAAGCCACCCGCTTCATGATCCTCCGGCTCCTGTCGGCGGCGCTCGCCGCCGGCTTCCTCGCGGCCGTGGTCGCGACCGGTCTCCAGGTCGCCCTCACCTCCCCGCTGATCATCGAGGCCGAGCGCTACGAGAGCGGCACGGCGCACAGCGCCGCGCTGCCGCTCGCGCCCGCGCGGTTCGAGGGCGCGCTTCTGCACCTCGCCCAACTGCACTTGGCCCATGGGGGCGAGTCGCACGACCACGGCGCCCCGGCCTGGCAGCCCGGCGCGGGCCTGCCGCGCATCCTCTTCACGGGCCTCGCCACGCTGGTCGGCGGCGTCGGCTACGCGCTGCTGCTCGGCGCCGTGATGCTGGCGCTCGGGCGTGACCCGACGCCGGAGCGGGCGCTCGCCTTCGCGGTGGCTGGCTTCGTCAGCGTGGGCCTTGCGCCCGCGCTCGGCCTGCCGCCGGAATTGCCGGGCAGCGAGGCCGCGCCGCTCGCCACCCGGCAGGCGTGGTGGCTGATGACCGCGCTCGCGACCGGGATGGGGCTCTATCTCATCGCGATCCGGCGCGTCGCCGTGACGATCCTCGGCGGCCTCGTGCTGATCGTGGCGCCCCATATCGCCGGGGCGCCGGAGGTGGCCGCCGCGAAGTCCGATTTGCCGGCCGGACTCGCCGCGCAGTTCGCGGCCCGCTCGCTCGCGGTCGGCTTCGTGTTCTGGGCGGTGATCGGCCTCTCCTTCGGCTGGGCCTGGCAGGCCTTCGGACGGGAGCGGCCCGCCCGTGCCTGACGACACCGTCCTCTACGTCTGCACCACCTGCCGCGCGGCCGACGACGCGCCGGACGGTCCCCGCGGCGGCGCACGCCTGCTCGACGCCCTGCGCGCCGAGCTGGACCTGCGTCCGGACGCCGCGCTCCGGATCGAGCCGGTCGAGTGCCTGTCGGTCTGCAAGCGGCCCTGTACGGTCGCGGTCGCGAGTTCAGACCGCTGGACCTACGTCTACGGCGATCTCGACGCGGCCTCGTCCGCCCGTACCATCCTCGACGGCCTCGCCCGCTACGGCGCGACCCCGGACGGCATCGTGCCCTGGCGCGAGCGCCCGGAAGCCTTCCGCAAGGGCGTCATCGCCCGCATCCCCCCGTTTCCCGCGCGCGCCGCGGAGTAGAGGTCCGGCCCGATGACCATCGTCCAGAAGGTGCCCTGCACCATCGTCACCGGCTTCCTCGGGGCCGGCAAGACCACGCTGGTGCGCCACGTGGTCGAGAACGCGGGCGGCCGCCGCCTCGCCATCCTCGTCAACGAGTTCGGCGATGTCGGCTTCGACAAGTCGTTCCTGGCCGCCTGCGGCGTCGAGGGCTGCACCGAGGACGCGATCGTCGAGCTGCCGAACGGCTGCATCTGCTGCACGGTCGCCGACGACTTCGTGCCCGCCATGACCGCGCTGCTCGACCGGCCGGAGCCGCCGGAGCACATCCTGATCGAGACGTCCGGCCTCGCCCTGCCCAAGCCCCTGGTCCAGGCCTTCCAGTGGCCGGCGATCCGCTCGCGGGTGACCGTGGACGGCGTGGTCGCGGTGGTGGACGGCCCGGCGGTCGCCTCCGGCGCCTTCGCGGACGACCCTGAGGCCTCGGCCGCCCAGCGCGCCGCCGACACGGCGGTCGACCACGACAACCCGCTGGAGGAGGTGTTCGAGGACCAGCTCCTCTGCGCCGACCTCGTGGTGCTCAACAAGTCCGACCTGATCGACGCCGAGACCCGCGCCCGCGTGCGCGCCGAGGTCGAGGGACACCTGCCGCGCGCGGTGAAGGTGGTGGAGACCGAGCGCGGCGCGATCGACCCGCGCGTGCTCCTGGGGCTCGGGGCCGCGGCCGAGGACGACCTCGACGCCCGCCCCTCGCACCACGGCGAGGGCGAGGACCACGACCACGACGATTTCGAGACCGTGGCGCTCCCCATCCGCCCGACCGCGACGCCGGGCGACCTCGCCGCGCGGGTGGAGCGGGCGGCCGAGACCGCGGGCGTCCTGCGCATCAAGGGTTTCGCCGCGGTCGAGGGCAAGCCGATGCGCCTCGTGGTGCAGGGCGTCGGCCGCCGCGTCGGCCACCATTTCGACCGGCCCTGGCGCGCGGGCGAGCCCCGCGACGGGACGCTCGTGGTGATCGGTCTGAAGGGCTTCGACCGCGAGGCCGTGGCCGCCGCGCTCGCCGGGTAGGCGTTCGGCCGGCTGCGGCGTAGAGTTGCGCCGAGGTTGCACCATGCTCGATCGTCGACCCGAACCGATGAGCGTCGCGGCGTTCTTCGCCTGGCAGGAGCGCCAGCCCGAGCGCTACGAACTCGTGGACGGCGTGGCCGTCGGCATGATGGCCGGCGCGCGCAACGTCCACGACGACATCGTGGTCAACCTCGTGGCCGCGCTCAAGACGCGGCTGCGGGGCAGCGGCTGCCGGCCCTTCACCGGAGATGGCAGCGTCGAGACGCTGCCCGGGCAGATCCGCCGCCCGGATGTCGGCGTCGATTGCGGCGCCCGCGACCCGGACGCCCGGCGGGCGGCCGAGCCCCGGCTGGTCGCGCAGGTGCTGTCCCCCTCGACCCGCGACTTCGACGCCTTCGCCAAGCTTGCCGAGTACAAGGCCGTCGCGGGCCTTGAGCACATCCTGCGGGTCGAGCCGAACGCGGCCGAGATCCGGCTCTGGTCGCACGGCGCGAACCGGGCCCGGGAGGAGACGCGTCTCGTCGACCTCGACGGGAACGTCGCGCTGCCCGCGCTCGGGATCGCGCTGCCGCTCGCCGAGATCTACGACGGCGTGAGCTTCCCGTTGCGCCCGCGTCCGGTGGCGGACGACACGGGTTCGACGGCCTGAGATGCACCTCGTCCGCATCGACACGGTCTCTCTCGACGAGGGCGAGGCGGCTCTGGACCTCGGGCAGACGCCCGGCGAGATCGTGTTCCTCTCCTTCACCGACACGGACCTCGCCGGGATCGCGGAGGCCGCCGCCGCCGAGCCCGGCCTGCCCGCCCTGCGCCTCGCCAAGCTCGCGCGGCTGCGCCACCCGATGTCGGTCGATCTCTACGTCGACGCGGTGGTCGCCCGCGCGCGGATCGTGGTGATCCGCTGCCTCGGCGGGCTCGACTACTGGCGCTACGGCATCGAGCGCTGCGCCGCCGCGGCGCGGGCGCACGGGGTCAAGCTCGTCCTGCTGCCGGGCGACGACCGGCCCGACCTCCGCCTCGACGCCCACGCCACCGCGCCCGAGCTGGCGCCGCACCTCGACGCCTATTTCCGCGCGGGCGGGCGCGACAACCTGCGGCAGATGCTGCGGCGGCTCGCGGCCGAGATCGGCCGGGATTTCGCCTATGCGCCGCCCAGCCCCCTGCCCCGCGGCTTCCCGTGCTGCCCCGGCTGCGGGCCGGTTCCCCTGGAGCGGGCGCTCGCCGCCGGGGCCGCGCCGCTGGCGGACGGGGCCCCGCACGCGCTCGTCCTCGTCTACCGCTCGGCGGCGCTCGGCGGCGACCTCGCGCCCGCCGCCGCGCTGACGGCCGCGCTCGCCGCGCGCGGCGTCGGCACGCTGGTCGTCGCGGTCTCCAGCCTGAAGGACCCGGAGGCGGTCGAGGCGGTGCGGGCGGCGCTTCGCGCGCGAAAGCCCGACCTCATCATCGCCGCCACCGCGTTCGCGGCCCGCGAGGATGCGGGCTTCGTGCTCGACGCGGCCGATTGCCCGGTGCTCCAGGCCTACACGCTCGGCTCCGCCCGCGAGGCCTGGGCGGCCTCGGCGCGGGGCATGAACGCCGCCGACCTCGCCATGCAGGTGGCGCTGCCCGAGTTCGACGGCCGGCTCGGCGGCTTCCCGATCTCCCACAAGGAGGAGGCACCGGAGGTCGAGGGGCATGTCGAGCGGCGCGCCGTGCCCTACGCCCCCGGCATCGCGGCGCTCGCCGACCGGGCCGCCGCGTGGCTGCGCCTCGCGCGGGCGCGGCGTGCGGACCGGCGGATCGCGCTGGTGCTCTCGGACTACCCGGCCCGCGGCGGCCGGGCCGGCTTCGCGGTCGGGCTCGACACGCCGGAGAGCGCGCGGGCGATCGCGGCGGATCTGGCAGAGGCCGGCTACGCGGTGGGCGCGGTGCCGGACGGGCCGGGCCTTATGCGAGCGCTGACGACGGGCGAGCCTGCCTTTACGGTGGGTCTTCCGGAGTACCGGGCCTGGCTCGCCGGGTTGCCGGAGGCAGCCCGGGCCGAGCTGACGGCGCGCTGGGGGGCGCCGGAAGAGGATCCCGCCTGCCGGGACGGGGCGTTCCGGTTCCGGACTGTCACCGCGGCTCTCCCTTCCCCCGCAGAGCGGGGAGGGAGCGGCGCCCTCGCCATCTTCCTCCAGCCCGATCGCGGCCATGCCCTCGACCGCAAGGCCGGATACCACGACCCCGACGAGCCGCCGACGCATGCCTACCTCGCCTTCCATCTCGGCCTGCAACGGAGCTTCGACGCGCTGGTCCATCTCGGCACGCACGGCACCGCCGAGTGGCTGCCCGGCAAGGCGGTCGCCCTCGCGCCCACCTGCTGGCCGGCGCTGGCGGTCGGCGCGCTGCCGGTGGTCTACCCCTTCATCGTGGACGATCCGGGCGAGGCCGCGCCGCTGAAGCGCCGGCTCGGTGGGATCGCGCTCGGCCACCTCACGCCGGAGATCCAGCGCGGGGGGCGGGATCCGCAGACGATGCGGCTGCGCGAGCAGGTGGAGGAGTACGCCTCGGCGAGCGTCCTCGACCCGCGCCGGGCCGACCTGATCGCGCGCGCCATCCTCGACGAGGCGGACGCGCTCGGCCTCCTCACCGGCGCCGGGATCGCGCCCGGCGCACCGATGCCGGAGGCGCTGGCGGCGCTCGACGCGCATCTCTGCGACCTCGGCGAGACCGCCTTCCGCGACGGGCTCCACGTCTTCGGCCGCGCGCCCGCCGACGCGGCACCCGCGCGCCGGGCCAGTGCCGAGGCCGAGCGGGCGGCGCTGCTCGCCGCCCTCGACGGGCGCTTCATCGCCCCCGGTCCCTCGGGCTCGCCGTCCCGCGGGCGCGCCGACGTGCTGCCCACGGGACGCAATCTCACCACCCTCGACCCGCGCGCCATCCCGACCCGCGCCGCCGCGACGCTGGGGGCCCGGGCCGCGGAGGCCGTGGTGACCCGCTATCTCCAGGACGAGGGCGCCTACCCCGAGCGCGTCGTGATGGACCTCTGGGCCTCGCCGACCCTGCGCACCGGCGGCGAGGACGTGGCGCACGCCCTCCACCTGATGGGCGCGCGCCCGCTCTGGGACCACGCCTCGACCCGGGTCGCCGGATTCGAGGTGCTGCCGCCGGCACTCCTCGGGCGTCCCCGCATCGACGTGACGGTGCGGGTCTCGGGCGCTTTTCGCGATACCTTCCCGGACACGCTCGCGCTCCTCGACCGGGCCGCCCGCGCGGTGGCGGCCCGCGAGGAGCCCGACGAGGACAACCCGCTCGCCGCCGCCCGCCGCCGGGGCGAGGATCCGGCCCGGGTCTTCGGCGCAGGCCCAGGCCGCTACGGCGCGGGCGCGGCCGAGACGGCCCTCGACGGCGCCTGGGCGAGCCGGGCCGATCTCGGCCGGGCCTATCTCGCGGCGAGCGGCCACGCCTACGGCGACGCGGCCGCGCCCTCGGAGGCCTTCGCCGCGCGGGTGGCGGCGGCCGACGCCTATCTCCACGCCTTCGACGTGGCCGAGCGCGATCTCCTCGACGGCGACGCCGCCGCCGACGCGATGGGCGGTCTCTCGGCCGCCGCCGCCCTCACGGGCGCCGCGCCCGCCCTCTACAGCCTCGACGTCTCGGATCCCGAGCGGCCGCGGGCGCGCACGGCCCGCGAGGACGTCGCCCGGCTGGTCCGCGGCCGCCTCGCCGACCCGGCCTGGATCGCGGGCCAGCTCCGCCACGGCTACCGCGGGGCGCAGGAGCTGGCGCAGGGGCTCGACGCCGTCTTCGTGCTGGCCGCCGCGACCGAGGCGGTGTCCCACGCCGATCTCGACCGGCTCTACGGCGCCTGGATCGCGGATCCCGCGGTCTTCGAGGCCCTGCGCGCGGCCAATCCCGACGCCCTGCGGGCGATCCTCGACCGCTTCGACGAGGCGCGCGCCCGCGGCCTCTGGGTCACCCGCCGCAACGCCATGCCGGCCGATGCGCTGCTGCCGGAGGCGGCGGAGTGAGCGCCCGTCGTGCCCTCCCCGCGGCCCCGGGCCGGCGCGGCTGGTGCCCCGGCCTCGACCGGCCGATGCCGACCGGCGACGGGCTGCTCGCCCGCATCCACCCGCCGCTCGGCATCCTCTCGCCCGCGCAGCTGCGCGCGGTCGCCGAGGCGGCGTCCCGCTACGGCAACGGCCATGTCGACATCACCGCGCGGGCCAACCTCCAGATCCGCGGCGTGCGGGAGGCGACCCGCGGGCCGCTCGCCGCCGCGCTCACCGAAGCGGGCCTCGGCGACGTGCGCCACGACGGCGGGCCGCAGCGGCTGACGCTGACGAGTCCCCTCTGCGGCCTCGATCCCGACGCGCTGGTCGACGGCCTCGCGCTCGCCGCCCGCATCGAGGTCCTGGGTCGCGCGGTCGCGCCGCTGCCGGCCAAGACTCTGGTTGCCGTGGAGCCCGGCGGGCTCTGCGGATTGCCGGAGGCGGAGGCCGACTTCCACGTGCGGGCGGTGGCGCCGGGCCTCGCGGAGATCGCCCTCGCCACGGGCGCGGCGCCGCTCTCCCTCGGCGTCTGGCCGGAGGCGGCGGTGCCGGAGACCGTCGCCGCCCTGCTCGCGGCCTTCGCCCGCACGGGCGCCCGACGGATGCGGGATCTGTCGGACGACCAGCGCGCGGCTCTCCCGCCCTTCTCTGCGGAGGAGAGTGGCCCTCGCGTCAGCGAGGGTCGGTTGGGACGAAATCACGCAGTGAGGGGATCCCAGCGGCAGGTTGGGGCGCGGCCTTCATGCGGGGCCGAGCCTTTCCCTGCACCGTCGCACCCCTCTCCCCCTCCGCTTCGCGGGGTACCCTCCCCCGCAAAGGGGGGAGGGAGGACTGCCGTCATCGCGGCCGACGCCCCTTTCGGCCGCAGCACCGCCGACGCGCTCCTGCGCCTCGTCGCCGTCGCGGACGAGGCCGGCGCCGCCGACATCCGGCTTACCCCGAGTCGCGGCTTCGTCCTCGCCGTCGATCCAGCGCGCGCGGACGAGGCGCTGGCCCGGCTGGCCGCCGACTTCATCACCGACGCGCACGACCCGCGCCGCGCGGTCGCGGCCTGCCCCGGCGCCCCGGCCTGCGCCTCCGGCTCGACCGACACCCACGCCGACGCCGCCCGCCTGGCCGAGGCGTTCCGGCCCTTCGCGGCGCGGGGGCTCTCCGCCCACGTCTCGGGCTGCCCCAAGGGCTGCGCCGAGCCGCGCCCCCGCGACCTCACCCTGGTGGGCGAGGCGGGCCGCTACGGCGTCGTGGTGGGCGGCGCGCCCGGCGACGCGCCCGCCGAATGGCTGACTATCGAGGCGGCTCTGGACCGCGTAAGAGGGGCGCAAACGGCCAACCTCGAAGACCTGTTCAGGACCAGACCATGAGCGCGCGCCTCGACTACCTGCGCGATGGGAGCGCGATCTACGCCCGATCCTTCGCGATGATCCGCGCCGAGTCGGACCTCGCCCGCTGGTCCGGCACGGCCGAGCGGGTGGTCGTGCGGATGATCCACGCATGCGGCATGACCGACCTGCCCCGCGACGTGGAGATGTCGGAGGGTTTCGCGGCCGCCGGCGAGGCGGCGCTGAAGGCCGGTGCGCCGATCCTCTGCGACGTGCGCATGGTGGCCGACGGCGTGACCCGCGCGCGCCTGCCCGCGGACAATCGGGTGATCTGCACGCTCGGCGACCCGCGCGTGCCGGGCTTGGCCGCCGAGATGGGCAACACCCGCTCGGCCGCCGCCATGGAGCTGTGGCGCGAGCACCTGCCGGGCAGCGTGGTGGCCGTCGGCAACGCGCCGACCGCCCTGTTCCGCCTGCTCGAACTACTGGACGAGGGCGTCGGCGCGCCGGCCGCGGTGATCGGCATCCCGGTCGGCTTCGTCGGCGCGGCGGAGTCCAAGGAGGCGCTCGCCCGCGACGGCCGCGTGCCCTTCTGCGTGGTCCACGGCCGCCGCGGCGGCAGCGCCATGACGGCGGCGGCCGTGAACGCGCTCGCCTGCGAGGTCGAGTGATGGAGTCCGGCGGCATCGATCCCGTGATCCTGGACCGCGCGGAGGCGCCGGCCGGGATCACCACCGGTACGCTCTTCGGCGTCGGCATGGGTCCGGGCGACCCCGAATACCTGACCCTGCGCGCCCTGCGGGTGCTGGAGCGGGCGCCGGTGCTCGTCCATTTCTGCAAGCGCGGCCGGCGCGGCAACGCCCGCACCATCGCGGACGCGGTGGTGCGCGACCCCGCCCGCGAGATGGCGCTCGCCTACCCCTACACCACCGAGCTGCACCCGGAGCACCCGGACTACGTGGCGGCGCTCGCCGGCTTCTACGACGATGCGGCCGGACGGCTCGCCGACCATCTCGGCGCGGGGCGCGACGTGGCGATCCTGTCGGAGGGCGATCCCTTCTTCTACGGCTCGTTCATGCATCTCTGGCGTCGCCTGAAGGACCGCTTCCCGGTCGAGGTGGTGCCGGGCGTCACCGGCATGTCGGGCTGCTGGACGCGGGCCGGCACGCCGATCACTTGGGGCGACGACGTGCTCACCGTGCTGCCCGCCACGCTGTCGGCCGAGGCGCTGGCCGAGCGTCTGCGCGGCACGGACGCCGCCGTGGTGATGAAGCTCGGCCGCCACCTGCCAAAGGTGCGCGCCGCGCTCGCCGCCGCGGGGCTGCTCGCCCGCGCCGTCTATGTCGAGCGCGGCACCATGGCGGGCGAGCGCGTGGTGCCGCTCGCCGAGAAGGCCGACGACGAGGCGCCCTACTTCTCGATGGTCCTGGTGCCCGGCGAGGGCCGGCGCCCGTGAGCGGCAGCCTCGCCGTCGTCGGCCTCGGTCCGGGCGACCCGTCGCTCCTGACCGAATCCGCCCGCCGCGCCCTCGACGGGGCCGAGGACCTGATCGGCTACATTCCCTATGTGGCCCGCGTGCCCGAGCGGCCGGGGCTGGTGCGGCACGCCAGCGACAACCGGGTCGAGGTGGACCGGGCCCGCCACGCCCTCGAACTCGCCGCCTCGGGGCGGCGCGTCGCCGTGGTCTCGGGCGGCGATCCGGGCGTCTTCGCGATGGCGGCGGCCGTGTTCGAGGCGGTGGAGCAGGGCGAGCCCGCGTGGCGCGATCTGCCGATCACGGTCGAGCCCGGCATCACCGCGATGCTGGCGGCGGCGGCCCGCCTCGGGGCTCCCCTCGGGGGCGATTTCTGCGCGCTCTCGCTCTCCGACAACCTGAAGCCCTGGGACGTCATCACCGCGCGTCTCGAGGCCGTGCTGCGCGCCGACCTCGTGGTGGCCCTCTACAACCCGATCTCGCGGGCGCGGCCCTGGCAGCTCGGCGCGGCGCTCGGGATCGCTGCGGAGATCCGCGCCGCGGACACGCCCGTGGTCTTCGCCCGCGCGGTGACCCGGCCGGACGAGGCGCTGCGGGTAATGTCCTTGGCCGAGGCCCACGAGGCGCCCGCCGACATGGCGACGATGGTCATCATCGGCGCCTCGGCGACGCGGCTGATCCCGCGGACGGAGGGGCTGCCCTTCGTCTACACGCCGCGCAGCGTCGCGGCGCGATGACGATCGCGCGCGATCTCCCTCCCCCCTCTGCGGGGGAGGGTTGGCCGGCCGTCAAGCCGGGTCGGGAGAGGGGAGCCCGGCTTCCGGAAGAGGCTGCTCCCTTCATGCAGGTTTCGCCCCTGCCGGAAGCTGGGGTCCCCTCTCCCTCCCTGCTTCGCAGGGTACCCTCCCCCGCAGAGGGGGGAGGGAGAGCGCGCTTACTCCGCCAGCCAGCGCAGAGCACCTTCCACATCCTCCACGCAGGCCACCGCCGGCTTCTCGGGGCGGCGCACCATCACGACCGGCAGCCCGAGCGCGCGGGCCGCCTCGATCTTGCCGTAGGTGGCCGGGCCTCCGGCATTCTTGCTGACCAGAACCTCCACGCCCTGCCCCCGCATGAAATCCGCCTCCGCGACCGCATCGAAGGGCCCGCGCGTTTGGATCTCGGTGAGGCGCGGCACGGGCAAGGCCCCGTCGAGCGGCTCGATCGTTCGGACCAAGTAGGCGTGCTGCGGCGCGCGGGCGAAGGCCGCGGCCTCGTTGCGGCCCACCGTCACGAACACCGTGCGGGGCGTCGTGCCGATCGCGTCGGCGGCCTCCGCCACGCTCGCGACCTCGCGCCAGTCGTCGCCGGGCTCGCGGATCCAGGCCGGTCGCCGCACCGCGAGCAGCGTCACGCCGGTCGATCCGGCGGCCCACGCGGCGTTGCGGCTGATCCGGGCGGCGAAGGGGTGCGTGGCGTCGATCAGCCGCTCCACCCGCTCGTCGCGCAGGTAGGCCGCCAAGCCCTCCGCGCCGCCGAAGCCGCCGATTCGCGTCGGCAGCGGCAGGGGCTTCGGGTCGGCGGTGCGGCCGGCCAGCGAGAGCGTGCAGGCGAGATCCCTGCGGTCGGCGAGCGACCGGGCGAGCGCGCTCGCCTCGGTCGTCCCGCCCAGGATGAGGATGCGCATGGCCGCCTTCTCGCCCGCGCCTGAGGCGCCGTCGAGCCCCTGGCTCGCCATCGTCGGCATCGGCGAGGACGGACGCGCCGGCCTGAGCCCCGCCGCGGCGGCCGCCCTCGACGCGGCCGAGCTGGTGTGGGGCGGGCGCCGCCACCTCGCGCTGGCCGCGCCGCTCACGGCCGAGACCCGCATCTGGCCGAGCCCGATCGACGCCGCTTATCCGGAGATCCTGGCCCGGCGGGGACGCCCGACCTGCATCCTGGCGACGGGGGATCCGTTCCACTACGGCATCGGCGCAGAGATCGCCCGGCTGGTGCCGCCGGAGGAGTTCCGCGCCTACCCGCTGCCCTCGGCCTTCAGCCTCGCCTGCGCGCGGCTCGGCTGGTCCCTGCCGGACTGCGCCTGCCTGACGCTGCACGGACGGGCGCTGCCGCTGATCCTGCCCCACCTCCAGCCCGGCGCCCGCCTGCTCGTGCTGTCCTGGGACGGCACCACCCCGGCCCGCGTCGCCGCGCTGCTGGCGGAGCGCGGCTTCGGGCGCTCGCGGCTCACCGTGCTGGAGGCGATGGGCGGCCGGCGCGAGCGGGTGCGTGCCGCGCCGGCCGCGGGGTTCGACCTCGCGGAGATCGATCCGCTCAACACGCTGGCGGTTTCGGTCGAGGCGGATCCCGGCGCGCGGGTACTCACGCTCGGCCCCGGCCTGCCCGACGCCCTGTTCGAGAATGACGGCCAGCTCACCAAGGCCGAGATCCGCGCCGTCACCCTCGCGGCCCTCGCGCCCCGGCGGGGCGCGTTGCTCTGGGACGTCGGCGGCGGCGCCGGCTCGGTCGCGATCGAGTGGATGCTGCGCCATCCCGCCATGCGGGCGGTCGCGGTCGAGGCGCGGGCGGAGCGCGCCGCCCGCATCCGGCGCAACGCCGAGAGCCTCGGCGTGCCCGGCCTCGCCGTGGTCGAGGGCACGGCCCCGGAGGCGCTTGCCGGCCTCGCCCTGCCGGACGCGGTCTTCGTCGGTGGCGGCGTCTCAGATCCGGGTGTGATCGCCGCCGCCTGCGCGGCTCTGCGGCCGGGCGGGCGCTGCGTCGCCAACGCGGTGACGCTGGAGGGCGAGGCGGCCCTGCTCGCGGCCTTTCGCGAGCGCGGCGGGGCGCTGCGCCGCCTCGCGGTCTCCCGGGCGGATCCGGTCGGCGGAATGCACGGCTGGCGCTCGGCCATGCCGGTGACCCAGTGGATCTGGACATGCCAGTGAGTTCGCCCGTGATCGCGGGCGTCGGGTTCCGGGCGGGCGCGGGTGCGGAGGAGATCGCCGGGCTGATTCGCCGGGCGCTGGCCGCGGCCGGGTTCGATCCGGGCGCGCTCGCCGCGATCGCCACGGCCGCCGACCGCGCCGGGATGCCGGCGCTGCGCGAGGCCGCCGCCGGTTTCGGTCTCGCGCCGCGCGGGATCGATGCCGACGCGCTGGCGGCGGCGGACGCGCGCGTCGTCACCCGCTCGGCCCGCGTCGCGGCGCTGCGCGGCGTCGGCTCGCTCGCCGAGGCCGCGGCCCTGGCGGCGGCGGGACCGGAGGCGGTGCTCGCCCTTCCCCGCATCGCCGGTCCCGGCGCGACCTGTGCGCTGGCCGTGGCGGGATCCGCCCGGCGGCTGTAGGAGACGCCATGACCGTCCACTTCATCGGCGCCGGGCCGGGCGCGGCCGACCTGATCACCGTGCGCGGGCGCGACCGCATCGCCGCCTGCCCGGTCTGCCTCTACGCGGGCTCGCTGGTCGCGCCGGAGATCCTGGGCTGGTGTCCGCCCGGCGCCCGCATCGTCGACACGGCGCCTCTCGACCTCGACGCCATCGTGGCCGAGATCGAGGCCGCGCAGGCCCGCGGGCAGGACGTCGCCCGGCTGCACTCGGGCGACCTCGCGATCTGGAGCGCGCTGGCCGAGCAGATGCGCCGGCTCGACCGGCTCGGTATCCCCTACACGGTGACGCCGGGCGTGCCGGCCTTCTCGGCGGCCGCCGCGGCGCTGCGTCGCGAGCTCACCGTGCCGGGCCTCGCCCAGTCGGTGGTGCTGACCCGCTCCTCGGGCCGGGCCAGCGCGATGCCCGAGCGCGAGCGGCTCGCCGCCTTCGCGGCGACCGGCGCGACGCTGGCCCTTCACCTCTCGATCCACGTGGTCGAGAAGCTCGTCGCCGAGGTGACCCCCTTCTACGGCGCCGCTTGCCCGGCCGCGATCGTCTACCGCGCCTCCTGGCCGGACGAGCGGGTGCTCACCGGCACGCTCGCCACCATCGCGGGCCAGGCGGCCGAGGCCGGGCTGGAGCGGCAGGCGCTGATCCTCGTCGGCCCCGCCATCGAACCGCGGGAATTCCGCGAGAGCGCCCTCTACGCCGCCGACTACGATCGCCGTTTCCGGCCGGGCGGCGCGGTCGCGGCGGAGGGGGCCCGATGAGCGTTCAGACCGGCGTGCCCGGCCTCCTCGTCGCCGCCCCGCGCTCCAGTTCCGGCAAGACCACCGTGGCGCTGGCGCTGATGCGGGCGCTGGCGCGACGCGGGCTCCGGGTCCGCGGCGCCAAGTGCGGCCCGGACTACATCGACCCGGCCTTCCACCGGGCCGCCACTGGGCATCCGAGCTTCAACCTCGACAGCTTCGCCATGGGGCCCGCCCTGCTCGACGCGGTGGCGGGCCGCGCCGCCACGGACGCCGACCTCGTGGTGGCGGAGGGCTCGATGGGCCTGTTCGACGGGGTGCGGGCGGCGCCCACCCGCACCGGCGCCAATGCCGACATCGCGGCGCGCTACGGCTGGCCGGTCCTGCTCGTGCTCGACGTGTCGGGCGCGGCGCAGTCGGCCGCGGCCGTGGCGCTGGGCTGCGCGCGCTACGACCCGAATGTCCGCATCGCCGGCGTGGTGCTCAACAAGGTCGCGAGCCCGCGCCACCGCCGCCTCGTCGAGGCCGGTCTGGAACGGGTCGGGATCCCGGTTCTCGGCGCGCTCGCCCGCGACGCGAGCCTCGTCCTGCCCGAGCGCCATCTCGGCCTTGTCCAGGCCGGCGAGACCGCCGACCTCGAGGCCCGCCTCGACCGCCTCGCGGATCTCGCCGAGGCCGGGCTCGATCTCGACGCGATCCTCAGCCGCGCGGGCGGCGCGGCCCCCCCCCTCTCGGGCGCCCTGCCCCCGCCGCCGGGCCAGCGGATCGCGGTGGCGAGCGACGCGGCCTTCAGCTTCCTCTACCCGCATCAGGAGACGGGCTGGCGGGCGGCCGGAGCCGAGATCGTGCCGTTCTCACCCCTCGCCGACGAGGCCCCGCCGGCCGATTGCGACGTCTGCTGGTTACCGGGCGGCTACCCCGAACTCCATGCCGGCCGTCTCGTCGCGGCGGACCGCTTTCTCACCGGGCTCCGGCGCTTCGCGGCGGACAGACCGGTGCACGGCGAGTGCGGCGGCTACATGGTGCTGGGCGAGAGCCTGGAGGATGCCGAGGGCGTGGCCCACCGCATGGCGGGACTTCTGCCGGTGGCGACGAGCTATGCCCGGCGTCGCCTGCATCTCGGCTACCGGGTCGCGCATCTCGTGGCCGACGGGATCCTGGGGCCGGCCGGCACCCGCCTCGTCGGGCACGAGTTCCACTACGCGGGCGAGCTGACCGGGGCGCCGGAGGAGGCCGTCGCGCTGGCGCGCGTCGCCGACGCGGAGGGCACGGATTTGGGCTTTGCCGGACACCGGAGGGGTCGGGTCACCGGCAGCTTCTTCCACCTGATCGCCGCCGAGCCCGCCTGAAGCGAGGGCCGCGGCGGGGCGGCTACGACGCGGCGGCCTCGCCGTCCGCTGCCGCGCCGTCCCGGGCCTGCGAGAGACGGGCGGCGGCGCGCACGATCGAGAGCACGTCGCGGCGGACCTGATCGTCCTCGATCGCCGCGTAGGCGCGCAGCAGCTCGATCGCCCCGTGCGCGCTGAGGAAGCCGAACACGTCCTCCTGCGGCCCCTCGGTCTGGCTATCGTCCTCGAAGAAGGCCGAGACCGGCACTTCGAGCAGGCGGGCGATCTCGCGCAGGCGCCCGGCGCCCACACGGTTCTGGCCCTTCTCGTATTTCTGCACTTGCTGGAAGGTCACGCCGACCGCGTTGCCGAGAGCGGTCTGGCTGAGCCCGCGCGCTTTCCGCAGCGCGGTGATGCGAATGCCGACGAGGCGATCCACGTCGGTCGTTTGCTTCGGCATCATCGGACCTGAACCACCCTCTAACCGTCGGAGCCAGCGCCCGTCCGGCGCCACCCGATGCCTCATCACCGTCCCGAGCACCGGATTCTCTACCGCACCGGCCGGGCCGCGACGAGACGTCACCCGGTTGGCACGCGTCGTGAGAGTTTCCAGCCGACTGCCCGACAGCACATCCGTTCATATGCTCAGGTTGCGCACAATGTCTATGTCCGCGGCGCAACCCTAGGAAGATCTCCCACGTATGAAATGCTGAGTCCGCGGTTGACTTGCGATCTCCCGGACCTGAACCCTCGCCCGAACGCGCACCAGAACGGAGATGCGGATGTTTATCGCGATGAACCGCTTCAAAGTGGTCAAAGATTCGACGGCCGAGTTCGAGCAGGTGTGGCTGGGGCGCGACAGCCACCTCGGCGAGATGACGGGCTTCGTGGAGTTCCACCTGCTGCGCGGGCCGGAAGCCGAGGACCACGTGCTCTACGCCTCGCACACGATCTGGCGCTCGCGGGCCGATTTCGAGGCCTGGACCCGCTCCGAGCAGTTCCGCAAGGCGCATAGCCGCGCCCCGTCCTCGAAGCCGCTCTACCTGGGCCACCCCCAGTTCGAGGGCTTCGAGACGATCCAGACGGTCGCGCGGCCCGCCGAGTCGGGCGAGGCCGCGGCCTGAACCGCGCGGGTGTCGTCCGGCCGCGTTAGGCGGCCGGGCGCAGCCGCGGCAGGAAGATCGCGAGCAGGCCGATCAGCGGCAGGTAGGCGCAGAGCCCGTAGACGAACGCGATGCTGGTGCGGTCGGCAACCTCACCGAGCAAGGCCGCGCCGAGGCCCGCCATGCCGAAGGCGAAGCCGAAGAACAGGCCGCCGACGAGCCCGATCCGTCCGGGCAGCAATTCCTGCGCGTAGACCAGGATCGCGGGCATCGCCGAGGCCAGGATCAGGCCGATCGGCACGGTGAGCGCCACCGTCCAGCCGAGCCCGACATGCGGGAGCGCGAGCGCGAAGGGCAGCACTCCCAGGATCGAGCCCCAGATCACCGGCTTGCGCCCGATCCGGTCGCCGATCGGCCCGCCGAGGATCGTGCCGGCCGCGACCGAGCCGAGAAACACGAACAGGTAGAGCTGCGACTGCACCACCGAGACGCCGAACCGGTGGATCAGATAGAACGTGTAGTAGGACGAGAAGCTCGCCATGTAGAAGTATTTGGAGAAAATCAGCGCGAGCAGGACCGCGACGCTCGCGACAACCCGCGGCCGCGTCAGGCCGTTGCCCGCGGCAACCGTCACCCGGGGCCGGGCCGCCGCCGCCCGCAGGCGCCCGCGGTACCAGCGGCCGACCGCCGACAGCACCGCGATGCCGGCGAGCGCGGCGAGCGTGAACCACGCCACGCTCGTCTGCCCGTGCGGCACCACGAGTGCGGCCGCCAGCAGGGGCCCGAGGGCCGTGCCGGCATTGCCGCCCACTTGGAACATCGACTGCGCGAGGCCGTAGCGCCCGCCCGCCGCCATGCGGGCGACCCGCGAGGCCTCCGGGTGGAACACCGCCGAGCCGATGCCGATCAGCCCGGCCGCGAGGAGCAGCGCCGGGTAGGCGGGCGCCGTGGCGAGCGCGACCAGCCCGACCAGGGACATCACCATGCCGCCCGCGAGGGAGAAGGGCAAAGGCGTGCGGTCCGTGTAGAACCCGACCATCGGCTGCAGGATCGAGGCGGTCACCTGGAACACGAAGGTGATCAGGCCGATCTGGCCGAAATCGAGGGCGAAGCGGGCCTTGAGCAGGGGGTAGATCGCCGGCAGCAGCGACTGCACGAGGTCGTTCAGGAGATGCGACAGGCTGAGGCCAGCGAGGATCGCCAGCGCCGGTCCTGACTCTGCCGGTCCCGCGCTGGCCGGCCCTGAGGCCGCCGGCGCCGCCGGCCTCTCCTGCGCGGACAGCGCGCTCGGCACCTCGATACCCCGTCCGCTCATCGCCGCATCCGCCTCGGCGCGTCCTAGATCCGCGCCGCCCTCGCCGGACCTTCGCACGGTTCGCGGCCGGATCCCTAGCGCAGGCGCGGCCCGGCCGGCAGTGCTGCCGGTGACGAAATGGCCTGCGTGCCGCGCCGGCACCGGAGGGCGGGGCCTCTGGCTTGCAGTCCTCTCCGGGTGCGACGCCGCGGACGCGTGAATTTGTCCCTATTCGGGACATTTCTCCGACCAGAACGGATCAAGGGCCCCACAGATGTTCCAGGATCGGCCCCCCCAGATCTATCGCGCCCTGCCGAGCCCGGGGACGCGCCGGAACGTCTGGGCGGCCCTGATGCCGCGGCGGCGGCGCGCGCTGGCGCGCCTGGGCGTGCCACTCACGGCGGCTTGCATCGACCTCGCGGTGATCGTCGGCACCACGCTCCTGCTCGAATACGTCTACGCCTACGCAACGGAGGCGGGCGTTCCGGCCTCCTCCCAGCTCCGGGCCTGGCGCCTGGCCGGACTGCTCGCCCTGGTGGTGCTCTCGGTCAACGTCCTGCGGGGCAGCTACACGATCGAGACCCTGCTCGACCGCAGGCCCCATCTCCAGCGAACCGCCTCGCTCTGGCTCGCCGCCTGGGGCGCCGTGCTGGTGGTGAGCTTCGTCACGAAGACCACGACCGACTTCTCGCGCGCGGTCGCGGCCGGGACCGTCCTGCTCGGATTGCCGGCGCTGATGGCCGGCCGCGCCCTCACGGTCTGGCTGGTGCGCCGCCTCGCCCGGCCCGGCTCGCACTCGGTCGCCCGCGTCCACCTCGTCGGCTACGAGGAGGATGTTGCGCGCTTCTACGCGGGGAACCGGGCGGACGCCCTCGGCCTCCGGGTGATCGGCACGAGCTACCTGCGCCGGCCCGACGCCGACCTTGCCGCGCGGCAGGCCCAGATGGACGAGGATCTCGAACTCGCCGTCTCGGTGGTGCGCTTCCTGCGGCCCGACGACGTGTTCATCCTGGTGCCCTGGTCGGAGCCCGGCGAGGTGGAGCGCTGCATCGACGCCTTCCTGCGCGTGCCCGCGGCCCTGCACCTGCGCCCCGGCACCGTGCTCGACCGCTTTCCCGACATGCAGGTCGCGCGCGTCGGCCGGCTCTCGGGCATCAATATCGGACGCCGGCCGCTGAACCTCGCCGAGGTGGCGCTGAAGCGCGCCTTCGACCTCGCGGTGAGCCTCATCGCGCTGGCGCTGCTCGCCCCGCTCCTCGCCGCGGTCGCCGTGCTGATCAAGCTCGACAGCCCCGGGCCGGTCCTCTTCCGGCAGAAGCGCTACGGCTTCAACCAGCAGCCGTTCTGGGTCTTCAAGTTCCGCAGCATGCGGGCCGAGGCCGACGCGCCCTTCCGGCAGGCTACCCGCAACGACGCCCGCGTCACCCGGGTCGGCGCCTTCCTGCGCCGCTCCAACCTCGACGAGCTGCCCCAGCTCCTCAACGTCGTGAAGGGCGAGATGTCGCTGGTCGGGCCGCGCCCGCACGCGCTGGCGCACGATCGCAGCTTCGAGCGCCGCATCGCCCTCTACGCCCGCCGCCACAACGTGCGGCCGGGCATCACCGGCTGGGCCCAGGTCAACGGCCTGCGCGGCGAGACCCTGACCGACGCCGACATGGAGGCCCGCGTCGCGCACGACCTGCACTACATCGACAACTGGTCGCTCTGGTTCGACCTGCAGATCATCCTCCGCACGGTGGTCTCGCGGCAGGCCTACGACAACGCGTTCTGAGGGGGCCGGGGGCGAGCGGCGGGCCCGGCGACGGCCCGGGCGCGCACCTGAGGTTCGGATTGCCGCACAGGCCCGCGATTTGACAACGCGGCCCCCGTGAACCACTTCTCCCGCCGCGAGGCCCCCTCCGCCCAGGGGCCGGCCATCCGCACAATCTGTCCGACCCGTCGCGGTGGCTCCGTCGAGAGGCTGATCCGTCCATGAAAGTCGTCGTCGTCGAGTCGCCGGCCAAAGCCAAGACGATCAACAAGTATCTCGGCCGCGACTACGAGGTGCTGGCCTCCTTCGGCCATATCCGCGACCTGCCGGCCAAGGACGGCTCGGTCGACCCGGAGGCCGACTTCCAGATGGTCTGGGAGCTGGAGGACCGCGGCTCGAAGCGGGTCTCCGAGATCGCCAAGGCGGTCAAGGGCGCCGAGAAGCTGATCCTGGCGACCGACCCGGATCGCGAGGGCGAGGCGATCTCCTGGCATGTGCTGGAGGCGCTCAACGCCCGCAAGGCGCTCAAGGATGTACCGGTCGAGCGCGTCACCTTCAACGCGATCACCAAGGATTCCGTCGAGCAGGCGATGCGGAAACCCCGCGCGATCGACCAGGCGCTGGTCGACGCCTATCTGGCGCGCCGTGCCCTCGACTACCTCGTGGGCTTCAACCTCTCGCCGGTGCTCTGGCGCAAGCTGCCCGGCGCGCGCTCGGCGGGCCGCGTGCAGTCGGTGGCGCTGCGCCTCGTCACCGAGCGCGAGGTCGAGATCGAGACCTTCAAGCCCCGCGAGTACTGGTCGCTGGTGGCGACGCTCGCGACCGAGACCGGCGGCGTTTTCGACGCCCGGCTCGTGGGCGCCGACGGTAAGCGCATCCAGCGCCTCGACGTCGGCACCGGCGCGGAGGCGGAGGCCTTCCGGCGCGACCTCGAACTCGCGACCTTCCGGGTCGCCTCCGTCGAGGCCAAGCCTGCCAAGCGCCATCCGCAGCCGCCCTTCACCACCTCGACCCTCCAGCAGGAGGCCTCGCGCAAGCTCGGCATGGCCCCGGCCCAGACCATGCGGGTCGCCCAGCGCCTCTACGAGGGCGTCGATATCGGCGGCGAGACCGTCGGCATCATCACCTACATGCGGACCGACGGCGTCGACATGGCGCCCGAGGCCATCCGTGACGCGCGCACCGTGATCGGCCGCGAGTTCGGCGACGCCTACGTGCCCGACGCCCCGCGCAAGTACACGGTGAAGGCAAAGAACGCGCAGGAGGCCCACGAGGCCGTCCGCCCGACCGACATGGGCCTGCTCCCGAAGCAGATCGCCCGGCACCTCGAGCCCGAGCAGGCCAAGCTCTACGAGCTGATCTGGACCCGCACCGTGGCGAGCCAGATGGAATCGGCGGAGCTGGAGCGCACCACGGTCGATGTCGAGGCGAGCGTCGGCCCGCGCAAGCTCGATCTGCGCGCCACCGGCCAGGTGGTGAAGTTCGACGGCTTCCTCACCCTCTATCAGGAGGGCAAGGACGACGAGGAGGACGAGGAGTCGAAGCGCCTGCCCATGATGCGGGCGAACGACGCGCTCAGGCGCGAGCGCATCACCGCGACCCAGCACTTCACCGAGCCGCCGCCGCGCTACTCGGAGGCGAGCCTCGTCAAGCGCATGGAGGAGCTCGGCATCGGCCGGCCCTCGACCTACGCCGCGGTGCTCCAGACGCTGCGCGACCGCGAATACGTGCGCATCGAGAAGAAGCGCCTCGTGCCTGAGGACAAGGGCCGGCTGGTGACCGGCTTCCTGGAGAGCTTCTTCAAGCGCTACGTCGAGTACGATTTCACCGCCGACCTCGAGGGACAGCTCGACCGCGTCTCGAACGCCGAGATCGACTGGCGGGCGGTGCTGCGCGACTTCTGGCGCGATTTCTCCGCCGCGATCGGCAACACGAAGGAGCTGCGCGTCACCGACGTGCTGGAGGCGCTGAACGGGCTGCTCGGCGCCCACATCTTCCCCGAGAAGGCGGACGGCTCGAACCCGCGCGCCTGCCCGACCTGCGGCTCGGGCCAGCTCTCGCTGAAGCTCGGCAAGTTCGGCGCCTTCGTCGGCTGCTCGAACTACCCGGAGTGCAAGTACACCCGGCAGCTCTCGGCGTCGGGCATCGACGGCGAGGGTGAGGGCTCCTCCGCCGAGGGCGGGCAGCCCGGCGTGCGGGTGCTCGGCGAGGACCCCACCACGGGCCTGCCGGTGACCTTGCGCGACGGCCGCTTCGGGCCCTTCGTGCAGCTCGGCGAGGCCTCGACCGAGAAGGGCGCCGAGAAGCCGAAGCGCTCCTCGCTGCCCAAGGGCCTCGCGCCCTCCGCGGTCGACCTGGAGAAGGCGCTGAGACTCCTGGCGCTGCCGCGCGAGGTGGCGCGCCACCCCGAGACCGGCGAGCCGATCCTGGCCAATCTCGGCCGGTTCGGTCCCTACGTGCAGCACGGCAAGACCTACGCGAACCTTGGAAAGGATGACGACGTCCTTGAGATCGGAGGCAACCGCGCCATCGACCTCATCGTCGCCAAGGAACAGGGCGGCGGGCGCGGGCGCCCGGCCGCCGATCCCGGCCGGCCGCTCGGCAAGGACGCGGCGAGCGGGCGCGAGCTCGTGGTCAAGGCCGGCAAGTACGGCCCCTACGTCACGGACGGCGAGGTGAACGCCACCCTGCCGAAGACCGCGAACGCCGAGGCACTGACGCTCGAAGAGGGTATTGCCCTCGTGAACGCGCGGCGCGAGGCGGGCGGCGGCAAGGCTTCGGCCCGCGGCGGGCGCAAGACGGCTGCGTCCAAGACCGCGGCGGCCAAGACGGCGACAAAGAGTGCGGCCAAGCCTGCGCGGCGAGCGGCGGCGAAAGCGGCCGACGGCGATGAGGCAGACGGGTCCACGGCGAAGGCCAAGGCGAAGCCCAAGGCCGGTGCCAAGTCCACCGCGAAGACCGCCGCCAAATCGTCGAGCAAGGCGTCCGCCAAGCCCGCGGCGTAGATCGCCGGCGCTCGCCTCCGGATCGCGGCAGCGAACCGTTTCGGCTCCGGCGACGTTTCGCCCCTGACCGGATCGGAGAGGGGTGCCGCGTGATCAAGAGGTTCTGTCTCGCCCTGGCCTTCGCGGGCGGGCTCGTCGCCGCCGCGCCGCCGGCCTCCGCCGTGACGCTGCCGACGGCCGCCGGCCTCGTGGACGCCTCCGGCAGCGCCCTGGTCGAGGTCCGCTACCGGCGGCACTGGCGACGCCACCATCGCCACCGCTGGCACAGGCATCACCATCGCCGCTGGCACCACCACCGGCGCCACCGCCACGCGCTGCGGGATCACCGGCCGCTGCGCTTCAGCGTGGGGCAGGCCCCCGCCGGCGAGGCCCGGCCCTGGCGCGATCCGGTGCGCCCGGTCACGGCCGGCCGCCTGACCCCGCGGCTCGACTGAGCCCCGTTCGGGCCCTCGCCGCGGCCGCGCGGCCCGCTACCTCCTGTCGGGCCGCCCGCGAACGAGGCGGACGAATCATGAGGGAGAGGCCCGATGCCGCTCGAACGATACACGCATGGTGCGCCCCACCACGACGCGGCGACCGAGGGCGCGATCCGCTTTCCGATGACGAACGGGCAGCGCGTGATCGGCTGCGAGATCGGTGCCGACGTGCTGCGGCAGCAATTCGGCGACGACGGGGCCGATCCCCTCGACGTGTTCCTGCAGCACCGGTCGGTGATCGAGGCCGCCGCGAGCCGGGCCTACGACCGCGGCACCTTCCCGAACGACCTGATGGAGCTGACGGCGGGCGATTTCGCGCCCGGTTCCTGAGTCGGCCTCCCCCAGCCGCCCGTACTGGGGCGGCCGGGGTTCGTTCCGCTCAGTCGCGCACGATCACCTTCGTGCCGACCCGGACCCGGTCGTAGAGATCGACCACGTCCTTGTTGGTCATGCGGATGCAGCCCGACGAGACCGCCGCGCCCATGGTCTCGGGCTCGTTCGAGCCGTGGATGCGGTAGAGCGAGGAGCCGAGATAGAGGGCGCGCGCACCCAGCGGGTTGTCCTGGCCGCCGGCCATGTAGCGCGGCAGGTCGGGGCGGCGCGCCAGCATCTGGGCGGGCGGGCGCCAGGCCGGCCACTCCTTCTTCATCGTGACGGTCTTCACCCCTGACCACGAGAAGCCCTGCCGGCCGACGCCGACGCCGTAGCGGATCGCCGCGCCCTCGCCCAGGACGTAGTAGAGCCGGCGCTGGCGCGTCGAGACCACGATGGTGCCGGGCTTCTCCTTGCCCGCATACGCCACGGTCTCGCGCGGGATCGCCTGCGTCCGGAAGATGTTCATGAAGTCGGCCAGCGGGCCGCTGTCGAAGGGGCCGGCTTCCGCCGGTCCCGCAAACAGCGCCAGCCCGGCCCCGAGGGCCAGCACGGCGATGCGCGTCGTCATGGAGATCTCCTGTGCGAACGAATGCGCGGAGAAGCCCAGCGCTTTGCGGCAGCTTCTGGCCCATCGGACGGGGACGGGGCCGCTCGGCCACGCTTGTGGGATCTGCGCAACACCGGCTTGACGCCATGACGCGCCTGTGGGTCGCCGCCGCACTGCGGCCGGAAGCGTTTGATTCGGCGGATGAATCGCGGCTCTGAATCCGGGGCGCTTCGGTTCCCCCTGCCCGCGCCTGGAATCATGCCAGAATGTCGCAGGCGATTGCGCCGGACTGAGTCCGTCCCCTACTGTCCGGTCGTGCCCCACGGTTGCGAGACAGAGACGACCCGGCGTCGCCGACGCGCCACGAGACCCGCGCTCTCCGCCGCGCTGCTGTCCCTGCTCGCCGTGCTGTCGCTCCTTCTCCTCGCCGGCTTGCCCGCCACGGCGGATGCCGAGATCCGGCCCGCACACCGTTGCGCGACCGCCAAGCTGCGCGATCCCGCCTGCCCGGCTCAGCGCTTCGCCGTGCAGGTGACGATCGACGCCGACGAGCCGGCGGGCGAGTCCCGCACGCTCGCGCCCCGGGCCTCGACGCGGGCGGATGCGCATCCTGCGCCTCTCCTCGCGCCGCGCACCGATCCAGTCCCGCCTTCGGCCTCCGCGCGCCTGCCCGAGCGTCCGCCCAGGCGCGCCTGACGCCCAAGAGCCGCTCCGGGATCCGTTTCCCAGAAACGGACCGGAAGGAATCTGGATGTTAAGCGGCACGCCCGATGCGTCGCGCGAATGCCAAGATCCGGGTCCATAGCGCTCGGACAGATCCGTCGCGCGTGTCCCGACAGGGACGGCCCCGCGCCCGCGCCGCGCCCTGCAACGCCCCGTCTCTCTCGGCTGTGGCGTGCCGGCGTCCGAGCGCCGCGCCCAAAACTCCGGACGGCCGAGTGAGCGGCCCTCCTCCCCTGACGCCCGTCTCAGGAGCGAAGTGATCGTGACCGCCACCCCCCTCCCCGCCCATCGCCCGGCGCGCGGCCGCCTGACCTGGCCCGCCGCGGTGCTCCTGGGCGCGGTGCTCGTCTCCGTCTCCGCCTGCAACCAGCGCCAGGCCGCCGCCCCGGTGCCGCAGGCCCCGCCCGAGGTCGGCGTGGTCACGGTGGCGCCCCAGCCGATCCCTTACGTGCGCGATCTGCCCGGTCGCGTCGCGCCGATGCGGATCGCCGAGGTGCGCTCGCGCGTCTCCGGCCTCGTGGTGAAGCGGCTGTTCGAGCAGGGCTCGACGGTCAAGGAGGGCGACGTCCTCTACAAGATCGATCCGGCCCCCTACGAGGTCGACCTGATGAGCGCCGAGGCGACGCTGGCCAACAAGGAGGCCGCTCTGGTGCTCGCCAACCAGCAGGCCGAGCGCCTGGAGACCTTGCTCGCCCGCAACACCGCGAGCCAGGCCCAGTACGATACCGCCTTCGCGGGCAAGCGCCAGGCCGAGGCCGAGGTGGCCGGCGCCAAGGCGGCGCGCGACCGGGCCAAGCTCAACCTGAGCTGGACCGACGTGCGCGCGCCGATCTCCGGCCGCATCGGCCGGGCGCTGCTCACCGAGGGCACCCTGATCGAGCAGGGCTCGACGGGCGTGCTCGCCACGATCCAGCAGCTCGACCCGATCTACGTCGACATCACCCAGTCGGTGGGCGAGCTGAACAAGCTGCGGCGTGATCTGGCGAGCGGCGAGCTGTCGAAGCTCGAGAACGACACCGCCAACGTCCACCTGATCATGGACGACGGCGAGCTCTACCCGCTCGCCGGCCGGCTGCTCTTCTCGGATGTCACTGCCGACCCGAGCACCGGTCAGGTGACGCTGCGCGTGCTGATCCCGAACCCGAACGACGAGCTTTTCCCCGGCATGTATGTCCGCGCCCGGATCAAGCAGGGCATCGATTCCGACGCGATCGCGGTGCCCCAGCAGGCGATCCAGCGCACCGCCGACGGCAAGCCCGAGGTCTGGGTGGTGAAGGAGGGCAACAAGGTCGCGCTTCAGCCGGTCGAGGTCGGCCCGGTGGTCGGCCAGAACTGGCTAATTCGCGACGGTCTCAAGGCCGGCGAGCGTATCGTGGTCGACGGCTTCCAGAAGATCTCGGCCGGCATCGAGGTGAAGCCCGTGGACCACACCGCCGCGCACGAGAGCGAGGCCGGCAAGCCGCACGACCCGGACGAGGCCGAGAGCGAGGGCAAGCGCCAGGCCGCGAGCCAGGTCCGCTGAGCGCGCCGCGGGGAGTCTGAGCCATGGCACGCTTCTTCATCGACCGCCCGGTCTTCGCCTGGGTGGTGGCCCTCTTCATCATCCTGGGGGGCGCCCTCTCGATCCCGATGCTGCCGATCGCGCAGTACCCGGTGATCGCGCCGCCCTCGATCGCCCTGTCGACCGCCTTCCCGGGCGCCTCGGTCGAGAGCCTCTACACGGGCACCACCCGTCTCATCGAGGACGAGCTGAACGGGGCCGCCAACATCATGAGCTTCGAGTCGACAACCGACTCGTTCGGCTCGATCAACATCACGGCGACCTTCGAGCCGGGCACCGACCCGGCGCTCGCCTCCGTCGAGGTGCAGAACCGGCTCAAGCGCGTCGAGGCCCGCCTGCCCGCGGAGGTGCGCCAGAACGGCATCCTGGTGGAGGAGGCCTCGGCCGCGACCCTCAACATCATCACGCTCGTCTCGACAGACGGGAAGATGGACGAGATCGGGCTGGGCGACTTCCTGATGCGCAACGTGATCAACGAGATCCGCCGCATCCCCGGGGTCGGGCGCGCCACCCTCTACTCGACCGAGCGCTCGCTTCGCGTCTGGGTTGATCCGGACAAGCTGCGCGGCCTCTCGCTGACGCCGGAGGACGTCACCGACGCGATCCGCAACCAGAACATCCAGATCGCCTCCGGCGCGGTCGGCGCGCAGCCGAGCCCGGTCAACCACGCGGTCTTCGCCCCGATCATCGTGAAGGGCCAGCTCAGCACGGTCGACGATTTCGGCGCCATCGTGCTCAGGGCCAACCCCGACGGCTCGAACGTGCGCCTGCGCGACGTCGCGCGGATCGAGCTCGGCGGCGACGCCTACCAGTTCTCGACGCGGCTCAACGGCGGGGAGGCTGCCGGCATCTCGGTGACGCTGGCGCCCGACGGCAACGCGCTGGAGACCGCCCGGGGCATCCGCGCCAAGATGGAGGAGCTGGCCCAGTTCTTCCCGCCGGGCCTGAAATGGGACATCCCCTACGACATTACGCCCGCCGTCGAGGCCTCGATCAAGAAGGTCATGATGACCCTCGTCGAGGCCGTGGTGCTGGTCTTCATCGTGATGTTCCTGTTCCTGCAGAACATCCGCTACACGCTCATCCCCACCATCGTCGTGCCGATCGCCCTCATGGGCACCGTCACGGTGATGCTGCTGGCGGGCTTCTCGGTGAACGTGCTCACCATGTTCGGCATGGTGCTGGCGATCGGCATCCTGGTCGACGACGCGATCGTCGTCGTGGAGAACGTCGAGCGCATCATGAACGAGGAGGGCCTCCACCCGAAGGAGGCCACGCGCAAGGCCATGGACCAGATCACCGGCGCCATCATCGGCATCACGCTGGTGCTGGTCGCAGTGTTCATCCCGATGGCCTTCTTCCCCGGCTCGGTCGGCATCATCTACCGGCAGTTCTCGATCGCGATGGTCACCTCCATCGCCTTCTCGGCCCTGCTGGCGCTGACGCTCACCCCGGCGCTCTGCGCCACGCTGCTGAAGCCGATCGAGAAGGGCCACGGCCCCGCCAAAGGCGGCTTCTTCGGCTGGTTCAACCGGGTGGTGGACCGCGAGACCGCGCGCTACGGCCGCGGCACCCGCTGGTTCATCAAGAAGTCGGGCCGGGTGATGCTGGTCTACCTCGCGCTGGTGGCGGGCGTCGGCTACGCCTTCATGCGCCTGCCCGAGGGCTTCCTGCCGGTCGAGGACCAGGGCTTCTTCACGGTCGACATCCAGACCCCGCCGGGCGCCTCCTACAACCGGACGCAGGCGGCCGTGCGCAAGGTCGAGGACTACCTGCTGGCCCAACCCGGCGTTGCCACCGTGACGACGCTGAACGGCTTCTCGTTCTCGGGCCAGGGTCCGAACCTGAGCCAGGCCTTCGTCACCCTGAAGCCCTGGTCCGAGCGCGACGCGAAGAACTCGGCCGCCGCGCTGGTCGCGGGTACCAACGCGGCGCTCGCGGGCTATCGCGACGCCATCATCGACGCGCAGGAGCCGCCGCCGGTGGACAACCTCGGCAACGCGGCGGGCTTCTCGTTCCGCCTGCAGGACCGGGCGCAGCGGGGCTACTCGGCGCTGGCCGCGGCCGAGGCGCAGCTCCTCAAGATCGCGCAAGCCAGCCCGATCCTGCAGAAGGTGAAGATCGAGGGCCTGCCGGCGACGCCCCAGGCCGAGCTGATCATCGACCGCGAGAAGGCCGCGGCGCTCGGCGTGAAGTTCGAGGATATCAACGCCACGATCCAGGTGAACCTCGGCTCGGTCTACACCAACGACTTCCCGAACCGGGGCAAGATGCAGCGCGTCTACGTGCAGGCGGAGCAGCTGCAGCGCATGCAGGCCTCGGACATCCTCAACTACGCGGTGAAGAACAGCCAGGGCACCATGGTGCCGATGTCCTCCTTCGCCGACCTGAAGTGGAGCATGGGCCCGAGCCAGATCGTCGGCTTCAACGGCTACCAGTCGGTGCGCTTCACCGGCGAGCCGGCTAAGGGCTACACCTCGGGCGAGGCGATCGCCGAGATGGAGCGGCTGATGCAACAGCTGCCCAAGGGCTTCGGCTACACCTGGACCGGCCAGTCGCTGCAGGAGAAGCAGGCGGGCTCGCAGGCCTCGCTCCTGCTCGCGCTGTCGGTGCTGATCGTGTTCCTGTGCCTGGCCGCGCTCTACGAGAGTTGGGCGATCCCGTTCTCGGTGCTGCTCGTCATCCCGCTCGGCGTGATCGGCTCGGTGGCGGCGGTTTACCTGCGCGGCATGCCGAACGACGTCTACTTCAAGATCGGGCTCATCACGATCATCGGCCTCTCGGCCAAGAACGCGATCCTGATCGTGGAGTTCGCCCGTGACCTCTGGAAGCCGGGAACCAACATCGTCGAGGCGACGATCCAGGCCTCGACGCTGCGCTTCCGGCCCATCGTGATGACCTCGCTCGCCTTTATCTTCGGCGTGGTGCCGCTGGCGATCGCCACGGGCGCGGCCTCGAAGAGCCAGCAGGCGATCGGCACGGGCGTGATGGGCGGCATGATCTCGGCGACCGTGCTGGCGGTGTTCTTCGTGCCGGTCTTCTTCGTGGTGGTGATGCGGCTCTTCCGCCGCCGGGACGTCGAGGCCGGGATGCGGAGCGAGGCCGAGCCCGGCACGGTGCGCCCGCCACAGCACGGGATTCCGGCGGAGTGACGTCCGGCCGGTCGCGCTTCCTCCTCACACCGTGAGCGGGGGGGCGCGACCGGCCGCGCGGCGCCTGCGGAGAGGTCGAGCCGCTGAAATCAGTTCAGTCCGTGTCTCGACTTAGGCCCACTTGTCGCGCGAGCGGGATCGCATGTTGATCCGGCTCGTGGCGTACGTGGACGGCCGGTCTTGCTTTCGGTAGTCTTCCGCATGTGGCGAGCGGAGCCCCCGGCTCGGGCCGCCATACGGAGGGACGCGCCGATGCCGATCCGATCCCAGCTTGGCCTGGGCCTCGCCCTGGCCTCGTTCGTCCTCGCACAATCCGGTGCGCGCGCGCAGCCTCCTGCCGGAACCTGGACGGATCCCCCCGCTAGGTCGGCCGCGCCGGCCGCCAAGCCGGCTTCCGATCCGGTCGCCGAACCTGCCGTCAAACCGGCCGAGCCGGTGAAGCTGCGCGCGGCGAAGCCCGCCGTCGCGGCGCCCGCACGGGCCGAGGCACCGAGAAAGAAGCCCGTTCGGGCGGCCCGTGCCGCCTCGCCGCGCCGGGTGGTGGCGGCCCGGCCGGCGCGCCGGCCCGAACCGGCCGTGCGGAGCGCCGTTGTGCGGTCCGTCCGGATCGCCCGGCCGTCGTACAGGGACTGGCAGGGGGCGGAGCCGGTCTACGTGGTGCAGCGGGTCTACGATCCGCGCGACCCGCGGCTGGAGCGCCTCTGGAGCGCCGAGGAGGCCGGATACCTCACCGTGCGCGGGCGCCACGTCGCCTATCCGGACGGTCGGATCCTCAGGATCCGTCCGAGCGGCGACGAGGCGGATTCCGATTGAGGCGCAACCCGTTTCGGCAGGGCCTCAGCGGATGCGGCCGGGCCGGGTCGGCTCGAAGACGATGCGGCGGTGATAGGCGCACCAGCTCTTGCCATCCTGCACCGGCGCGCCGCAACAGACGGCGCGCTCGGTCGGCTCGCCGATGATGAACTTGCACACGAAGGCCCCCGACTGCGCGAAGGGCACGCGCAAGTCGGCCGAGGGCTCCTTGATGGTTTCGGCTTCGCCGATCTGGGACATGCGGACGAGTTGATTCATCGGACGACTATGAGAAGGTTCGGGGATCCTGCTGTGGCGGGGCGCCGGCCCAGCAAGGGAAAAGCCGTGGGCCTGCACGATCGGTGCCGGGACCGGCACCGCACCCGGGCGGACCGGCGCGCAGGCGTCATCGTACTGTTATAGCTGGCATTCCGGGGCGGGAAAACAAGACCGTCGCCGCGTCGGTGCGCCCGCGCACAAGCTTGGCCGCCATCAACGGCTCCCTGAAGCGGCGCTCACCCCGAAGGCCGGAAAGTTCTCGCTGGGTCGGATAGAGTTCTCGCGCCGGCCTGGACCGGATCACCAAGGTTCGGGGGAGAATTCGCCCGCCCCGGCGTGTGGACGGGCACCGCTGCCGGGCGCCCCCCCGCTATGTCGGTGGCGCAACCCTACGCCGTGCTTTTTGCGAAGCATGCCGGGGCGCCACGGCGGTCCGGGCGCCGAATCGGCGGCCCGTACGGGCCGCTTGAGCGGTGTCCACCGCCGGTGTAGGCGTCCGGCGGACGGCCCCGCGCGGCATCCCGGGCCGTGGGAGACTGGCGATGCGCGTCCTCGTGACCGGTTCGGCCGGGTTCATCGGCTACCATCTCTGCCGGCGCCTGCTCGCCGAGGGCCACGCCGTCACCGGTCTCGACGCCTTCTCGGACTACTACGATGTCGGGCTCAAGCGCGCCCGGCACGCGGATCTGGCGGCGCTCCCCGGCTTCACCCCCGTGGAGGGCCGGCTGGAAACGCCCGGCCTGCTCGGCGACCTGCTGCGACAGGCGGCTCCCGAGATCGTGGTCCACCTCGCCGCCCAGGCGGGCGTGCGCTACAGCCTCGAGAACCCGCAGGCCTACGCCGATTCCAACCTCATCGGCAGCTTCAACCTCCTGGAGGCGGTGCGTGCCAACCCGGTGCGGCACCTGCTCCTCGCCTCGACGAGTTCGGCCTATGGCGGCAACACGGCCCTGCCCTTCCGCGAGACCGACCGGGCAGTGAGCCCGCTCACCTTCTACGCGGCGACCAAGCTCGCCATGGAGGCGATGGCGCATTCCTACAGCCACCTCTTCGGCATCCCGACGACGGCCTTCCGCTTCTTCACCGTCTACGGACCCTGGGGCCGGCCCGACATGGCCCTGTTCCTGTTCACGCGGAAGATCCTGGCGGGCGAGCCGATCGAGGTCTTCGCGGGCGGGGCGGCGGAACGGGACTTCACCTATATCGACGACCTCGTGGAGGCGGTGCGCCGCCTCGTGGACGTTGCCCCGCCGCTGCCCGGCCGGGGCGACCCGGTGGGGCCCGAGGACACGCTGAGCCCGAGCGCGCCCTACCGGCTGGTCAATATCGGCGGCGGGCGGCCGGTGCGCGTCGACGCCATGATCGACGCGCTGGAGCGCGCGCTCGGACGCCCGGCCGAGCGCATCCTCAAGCCGCTGCCGCCCGGCGACGTGCCGCGTACCCAGGCCTCGACCGACCTGCTGCGCCACCTCGTCGGCGCGGTGCCGGAAACGCCGATCGAGGTCGGCATCCCGGCCTTCGTCACATGGTACCGGGACTATTACGGCACCCGCTGAAGCGCCCGTCGCGCCGGCGGGCCGGATATGGTTCAGTGGCGCCCGGATCACAGGACACCCGACCTCATGGCCTCACCCCTCGTCTCCGCCGACTGGCTGCATCAGCGCCTCGACGCGCCCGACCTCGTGGTGCTCGACGGCTCCTGGTACCTGCCGGCCGCCGGCCGCGATCCGGAGGCCGAGTATCTGGCCGCGCACATCCCGCGGGCCGTGCGCTTCGACATCGACCGGATGAGCGACGAGACCGCCGGCCTGCCGCACATGCTGCCGCGGCCCGAGGTCTTCGCCTCTCGGATGCGCGCGCTCGGCGTCGGCGACGGGCAGCAGATCGTGGTCTACGACGGGATGGGCCTGTTCTCGGCCCCCCGGGTCTGGTGGATGCTGCGCACCTTCGGCGTCCGCGACGCGCTGGTGCTCGACGGCGGCCTGCCCGCCTGGATCGCGGCCGGCTACCCCACCGAGGATGGCGCCCCGACTCCGCGCGAGCGGCGCCATTTCAGCGCTCGGCTCGACCACGGCGCGGTGGCGGATGCGGGCGACGTCGCCCGCGCGCTCGCGGGCGGCTCGACCCAGGTGGTCGATGCCCGCTCGGCCCCGCGCTTCCGCGGCGAGGAGGCCGAGCCCCGTCCCGGCGTGCGCCCCGGGCATATGCCGGGCGCGCGCAACCTCCACTACGCCAGCCTCCTCACCGACGGGCGGATGAAGAGCCCGAACGAGCTGCGTGCGGTCTTCGCGGCGGCCGGCGTCGATCCCGCGCGCCCGGTGCTGACCACCTGCGGCTCGGGCGTGACCGCCGCGATCATCACGCTGGCGCTGGAGACGCTAGGGCACCCGGCCCGCAGCCTCTACGACGGGTCGTGGTCGGAATGGGGCGCGGACCAGAGCCGGCCGGTGGCGACCGGGGCGGCGTGAACCCGACGTTCTCCCGCCCCCGCTGAGGGGGCGGGTTGGGTCGGCGCTCAGGCCCACTCGCCCCGGCGCATCACCGGCACGGCCTGCCCGTCCTGGCGGATGCCGTCCACGTCGATCGCGGCCGAGCCGATCATCCAGTCGATGTGGATCAGGCTGCGGTTGGCGCCGCGGGCCGCGAGGTCGTCCTCGCTGAAATCGGCGCCGCCATTGCGGAAGCACTTGCTGTAGGCTTGGCCCAGCGCGATGTGGCTGGCCGCGTTCTCGTCGTAGAGCGTGTTGTAGAACAGGAGCCCCGAGGCCGAGATCGCCGAGGAGGCCGGCACCAGCGCGACCTCGCCGAGCCGGCGCGCGCCCTCGTCGGTGTCGAGCACCCGGGCGAGCACGTCGCCCCCGGTGCGGGCGCTGGATTCCACGATCCGGCCCTCCGCGAAGCGCACAGCGATCCCGTCGATCAGCGTGCCCTGGTAGGAGAGCGGCTTGGTGCTGGTGACGTGCCCGTCCACGCGCAGCTTGTGCGGCGTGGTGAAGACCTCCTCGGTCGGGATGTTGGCGTTGCAGGTGATGCCGCTGCGCGAGGTCGCCGCGCCGCCGCACCACTCGTGGTCGTCGGCCAAGCCCACCGTGAGGTCGGTGCCGGGGCCGCGGAAGCGCAGGGCAGCGAAGTGCTCGGCGTTGAGCCGGTCCTTGCGGGCGTGGAGGTCGGCGTTGTGCCGCGCCCAGGCGCCGAGCGGGTCCGGCCCGTCCACGCGCGAGGCCGCGAAGACCGCGTCCCAGAGCTTGGCCACCGCCTCGTCCTCCGGCAGATCCGGGAAGACGGTGCGGGCCCAGGCCGGGGTCGCGGCCGAGACGATGGTCCAGTTGGTGGCGAAGTTCGCGATCAGTTCGAGGGCCGGCACGTAGGCCTTGGAGCGGGCGCGGTTGGCGCGCGCCACCTTCTCGGGATCCTGGCCGGAGAGGAGCGCCGGGTCGTCGCCGCTGATCGCCAAGCGGGCGGCGCCGTTGCGGTAGGCCTCGGCCATCCCGGCGTAGAGCCAGCCCGCGGCCGTGTCGAAGGCCGCGTCCGGCGCGTGGGCGAAGCGGGCGAGCGTGGCCACGTCGTCGCCGAGCAGCGTGGTGACCAGCGAGGCGCCGGCCGCGTAGGCCTCGCGGGTGATCGCGCGGGCGAGCGGCAGCGCCTCCAGCGGCGCGGTCAGCACGAGTTCCTGCCCGGGCTGCAGGTTGAGCCCGACCCGCACGGCCACCGTGGCCAGCCGGTCGAGCCGCGGATCCGTCTGCGGCCCGGCATGTCCCGTCATCGTCCCCGTCCCTCGCCACCGGCCCTCAGGCAGGGCCGGATCCAAGATCGGTGCGGAGACCGCGAAAAATCAAGCGGCGCGCGACCAGGTGATGTCGCCGAGGCTCTCCCGGAAGGCGAAGCGCGCGAGGTGGTCGGCGACCACGTGCTCCAGCCGGGTCAGGCCGACCGGGTCGGGCGTGGCGATGCGCATCACCAGCGCGTCGGGCTCGGCCTCGAAGGTGCAGACCCGGTCCTCGCCGAACGGCACGGTACCGCGCTGGGGCGTGCTCTCGACGGGGAACTTGTGGCTCCAGTGCCGGCAGAGCTGCTGCAGGTAGCGGCTCGCCTCGGCGGTCTGAACGCGGGCCTGGGAGGTGGGCATGGATCTGGTCTCCTGAACGTAGGTTCTCGCGGGAGCCGGCGTCGTCTTCGCAAGCGCGAAGGCGTCGGACCGGAGAAGCAAGCGGCGGGCCCGATTGCCCTGAGGCTGCCGGGCCTTTGAGGAACAAACTCCGCGAGAGCCGTTAAAGCCCCGATAACGCTGAAGCTCTCCTGAACGGAGGGCCCGCATCCCCAGAGATCCGCGACGGTCTGCGATGGCCGCCATAAGGGTCGGCGGATCGAGCGACTTTATGGCGCGGTGCGGCGCATTTCGTGGCCGTGTGCTGCGGCGCACCACGGACTCGGAGGCACGATCCAGAAAAAGGCGCGGTGCGCGCCTCGCCCCGCAATCTTTCAAGATCACCTCGCTCGCGCCGAGATCCTGGAACGGACTTCTCTTACCCGCAGTGGGAGCCCGGGACGACGCAACCCCCCTTGCACCGCTTCCTCTAAAGTGAGACCCCCTCGGGCTGCCGTCACCGCGGCGGCACCGGAACGCGGGTTGTTGGACATGCCGGACGATCAGACCCTTCGCTTCGCCACGCAGGCGATCCACGCGGGCGCCGCCCCGGATCCGGCGACCGGCGCGCGGGTCCAGCCGATCTACTTCACCAACGGCTTCGTCTTCGACTCGACCGAGCAGGCCGCCGACATCTTCGCGATGCGGCGCACCGGCTTCTCCTACTCGCGCGGCTCGAATCCCACGGTCGCGGCGCTGGAGCGGCGCATCGCCGCGCTGGAGGGGGCCAAGGCCGCGGTCGCGGTCGCGTCCGGCCAGTCGGCAGTGATGCTCGTGCTGATGACGCTGATGCGCTCGGGCGAATCCTACGTCGCCTCCCCGCGCCTGTTCGGCGGCTCGCTCGGCCTGATGCGCCGCCTCGACGGCCGCTACGACCTGCAGCCGCAATTCGCCAAGGGGCTGGCGCCGGAGGATTTCGAGGCGGCGATCACCCCGCGCACGCGGGCCATCGTGTGCGAGTCGATCGTGAACCCCTGCGCGACCGTGATGGATATCGAGGGCATCGCCGCGGTCGCGCGGCGCCACGGCCTGCCCCTCGTCATCGACAACACGTTGGCCTCGCCCGCCTTGATCCGGCCGATCGAGCACGGCGCCGACATCGTCGTCCACTCGACCTCGAAGTTCCTCGGCGGCTCCGGCCAGACCATCGGCGGCATAATCTGCGATGCCGGCCGCTTCGACTGGAACCGGCCCGACCGCTACAACCTGATCAACGAGCCCTGGCCGGACTACGAGGGGCTGGTGGTGCGAGAGCGCTTCCCCGACATGCCCTTCGCGGTCGCCTGCCGGCTGTTCGGCCTGCGCGATCTCGGACCCGGCCTCTCGCCGATGAACGCCTTCCTGACGCTCACCGGCATCGAGACCCTGCCGCTGCGCATGGAGCGGCACTGCGCCAACGCGCGGGCGGTCGCCGCCTATCTCAAGGACCACCCGAAGGTCGACTGGGTGAGCTATCCGGGCTTGCCCGGCCAGCCCGGCGAGGCGCTGGTCAAGCGCTACGTGCCGCAGGGGCCGGGCTCGATCTTCACCTTCGCGCTGAAGGGCGGGGAGCCGGCGGCGATCAAGTTCATCATGGGCCTCGACCTGATCTCGCACCTCGTGAACATCGGCGAGATCAAGTCGCTGGCGATCCACCCAGCCTCGACCACGCACCGGCAGCTCCGCCCCGAGGAGCGTGCGGCCGCCTGCGTCGGGCCGGAGACGGTGCGGCTCTCCATCGGCCTGGAGAGCGTGGAGGACCTGATCGCCGACATCGAGCAGGCGCTGGCCAAGCTCGACTAAGGGTCGGCCGCCCGCCTCATGCGGTGTCCAGCGGCTCGGAACGGCTGGCGCGGCACCCTCCCTCTCCCCGCGTGCGGAGAGAGGGGACCGCGATCACTGGGGGCCTGCCCGGAAACGGTATCACGCCGCCGGCTTGGGCGGGGTGAGCCCGGTCACCTGGGCGGCGGGCTCTTCGCTGAGCCAGCGGTAGAGGATGCCGCCGAGCACGCCGCCGAGGAGCGGCGCGGCCCAGAACAGCCAGAGCTGGGCGAGCGCCCAGCCGCCGACGATCAGGGCCGGTCCGGTGCTGCGCGCCGGGTTGACCGACAGGTTGGTGATCGGGATGCCCACGAGGTGCACGAGCGTCAGCATGAGGCCGATCGCCAGCGGCGCGAAGCCGACCGGCGCCCGGCCGTGCGTCGCGCCCATGATGATGAACAGGAAGAGCGCAGTCAGCACGATCTCGGCCGTGAGGCAGGCGGTGAGGTCGTACCCGCCCGGCGAGTGCGCGCCGTAGCCGTTGGCCGCGAAGCCCTTGGCGAGGTCGAAGCCGGGCGCGCCGCTCGCGATGGCGTAGAGCAGACCGGCCGCCACGACGGCGCCCACGAGCTGCGCGACCACGTAGGGCAGGATGTCGCGGGCCGGGAAGCGCCCGCCCGCCGCGAGGCCGCAGGTGACCGCCGGGTTGAGGTGGCAGCCCGAGATGTGCCCGATCGCGTAGGCCATGGTGACCACGCTGAGGCCGAAGGCGAGCGCGACTCCGAGGAGGCCGATCCCGACCTCCGGGAAGGCGGCGGCGATGACCGCGCTGCCGCAGCCCGCGAAGGTGAGCCAGAAGGTGCCGATGGCCTCGGCCGTGCACTTGCGGATGTCCATGGGGGCTCCTGGGTTCAGGATGGGTCGGCCGTCCGGGATCCCCCCGGCGCCGGTGCCCCGGCGCGCGGCCCGAGAATGTCGAGCGGGTGCGAGCGAGGAAAGGCCGGAACCGCGCGCTAATCCGGAATTGCCCACCCGCGGCTCGGTCGTCCGCGGCGGGTGGCAATCCGGCCAGGTTCGCCCTTGCCATCGGCGCCGGTTCGGGCGCATACTGGAACACAACGCGAACAAAATCCCGCCCGCGCCCCACCGGTCCGAGCCATGCCCGCCCCGAGCACCGGCCGCACGCTGTTCTTCTTCGAGAAGCCCTCGGCGATGCGCGAGCTGAAGCGCTTCTTCCGCTCGCCGAACACCGTCTGCGTCGCCGCGGAGGGCCATCTCCTCGCTGCGGAGGAGCCCGGCGACGTGCGGCCGGACTGGAAGCCTTGGCGCTTCGACGCGCTGCCGATCGTGCTCGACACGATCCCCGTCGCTTGCGGGCGGAACCGCTCCGGCCAGTCGCACGCGGGCAAGCTCGCCGCCATCCGGGCGGCGCTCGGGGGCGTCGAACGGGTGATCATCGCGACCGATCCCGGCCGCGAGGGCTCAATGATCGCCTGGGAGGTGCTGGAGCATCTCGGCTGGCGCGGGCGGGTCGATCGCTTGAAGCTCGGCGCGCTCGACGACGTCTCGATCCGGCGCGCCTTCGCGGGGCTGGCCGCCGAGCCCGATTCCGGCGAGCGCGACTACGCCGCCTATCTGGAGGCGCTCTGCCGCCAGTACGAGGATTACCATCTCGGCCTCAACGGCACGCGGGCCATCTCGCTGCGCCTGCGCCCGGCGGCCTTCCGCGAGCCCTGGCGCTTCGGCGGCGTTCAGACGCCGACGCTCGCGATCCTGGCGGATCTCGAGGAGCGCATCCGGGCCTTCGTGCCGCAGGACTTCTTCAAGGTCGCGCTGCAGCTCGACACCGCGGACGGGCACGCGCTCACCCTCTGGCACGCGCCGAAGGACCGCATCCTCGATCCGGAGATTGCCGAGACGATCCGGGCGGCCGCCGCCGGATGGTCCGGGCCGCTCGCGGTCGAGCAGCGGGACGTGCGCCGGGCGCCCCCGCGCCTGTTCTCGAAGGACACGCTCGCCCGGCGCTGCGCCAAGCGCTTCGGCTGGGACCCGCAAGCGACGGCCAAGCTTGCGCAAGACCTCTACGACCAGGGCTATCTCAGCTACCCGCGCACCGAGTCCGAGCTGCTGCCCGAGGGGCAGGCCGGCGACGCGCCCGCGATCATCGCGGCGGTCACGGGGGTTCTCACGGAACTCCGCCCGCTCTTTCCGCCGGAGGCGAAGCCGGTGATCCGGCGGGGCAAGAGCGGCCCCTACGTCAAGGATCCGGGCGAGCACCACGCCATCGTGCCGCTGCGCAAGGTGCCCGAGCGCGGACGGCTCACGGCCGATCAGGCCCGGCTCTGGGAACTCGTCGCCAAGGCCTATCTCGCCGCCCACATGGCCGATGGGATCGACGCGCGCACCGGCATCGCGGCCGAGGTCGCCACGCCTCTGGGGCCGAAGCGCTTCGCAGTCTCCGGGACCGTGGTGCGGGTGCCGGGCTGGCGCGCGGTCTACGGGGCCGAGGCCGAGACCGAGGCCGACTTGGTGCCCGGCAAGGCCCGGCGCGAGGAGGAGGCGAGCGCGGCCCGCCTACCGCCGGTGCGCGACGGCGAAGGGGCGTCGGCCACGGGCGCCGAGATCGCCACCGCCGTGACCGAGCCGCCCCGCCGCATCACCCGCGGCGAGCTGCCCGTGGTGATGGGCCGCCTCGTCGATCAGGTCGAGGACCCGGCGGTGAAGCGCGCCCTGGAGAACCCCGTCAACCCGAACGAGCCGAAGGGTCTCGGCACGGCCGCGACTCGGGACACGATCCTGCCGAAGCTCCTGAAGAGCCGCTACGTGACGTTGGGCACCGGCAAGGACCCGGCGGTCTCGGTCACGGAAGTCGGGCTCGCCTTCATCGGTGCGGTCCGGGCGGTGTTCCCGGCCTACGGCGACCCGGTCGGGCGGGCGGTGTTCGAGGCGGAGCTTGCCGAGATCGGCCGGGCCGCGACCCGTGCCGAGGCGGAGCGCCGGGCCGAGGATTTTCGCCGCCGCACCCGGGCGCGGCTCGATGCGCTGATCGCGGCGATCGCGGGCGCTCCGACGATCGACCTCGACCCGAGCCTGATCCCGCCGGGCGGCCCGTCCGGTCGCTACGACCGGGCGCCGACGCCCGCCATGGTGGCGTTCGCGGTCTCGCTGGCGGAGCGCAAGGGCGTGGCGCTGCCGCGCGGCTGCAAGAGCAGCCTGCGGGTGTGCCGCGGCTTCCTCGACGCGCAGGCCGGGCCGAGGACACGATCCGAGGGAGAGCCGGAGGGGCGCGGGCCGGACGGCGTTCGCCCGCCGAGCGCCGCGATGCTGCGCTACGCCCGCAACCTCGCCGAGGCCAAGGGAATCGCCTGCCCGCTCGAGGTGGAGGCGCACTTCGACGCTTGCCGCAGCTTCCTCGACACGCACGCGGCGCGGGCCGACACGGCGCGCCCGGCCCGGAAGGGCGCCGTGCCGTCCCGCGGCCGCTCGCCCGCGCCGCGCAGGAAGCCGGCCGCGGCCCGCCGGCAGGCCTGAACACGGGGGAATCCTCAAGGGTCTTTGAAGCCCTTGAGCGGGTTCTCAGGGCAGCGCCCTGAGATCGTCCGATCCGCCTGTACAGATACGGTATTGAGCATTCGCTTCGCGGCTAGAACGTCCGGGCGGCTATCGCCGGCGGGAAGCGAAAGGCGCCGTGCCGCGCTTCGTCGAGGGCGATGCCGGGAGCCGCTACGATCGCGCCGACCTGCCCGTCGACTTCGGCCACGAGGACAAGTCGCTGCTGCGGCGGCAACGCGCAGGCCCTCTCAAGATCTGCCTCATCGACGCCTTCGCGTCATGCCCACCCGGGCTTCCGGGCCGGTCCGGCGGTTGGCCCGCAGCGATCAGCCACGGTGCCGAGCGCGACCAAGGGAACGGGTGCCACCAGACCGCAAGGACACCGCAAAGACACTGTGAGAGCGTGGGCCTGCTGCAGGAAGCCCAGGCTGAAGCGCAGCCAGCGACAGGTCTTATAAATAATATATGATCTTGCCCGGCGCTTGCTGGCTTGCTATGGAAGGCGCGGGCTTGCTGGCGGCAAAGTGCGGCGCGCCCGATGCAGAGACGCCATCCTGCATCGGTCGTGCTGCATAGCCTGCGGACGCGCCGTAAGGCCGGCGCAGCGCGGGAAGGGATCGGGAGCAAGCCAGAACAAGACATAGCTCGCAAAAGATCGCGGCCCGAGCCGCGGCACAGGGAGGAGCGTATGGGCTTGAGTGAAGCGTTGTTGGAAGTCGACGGCGTCACGCTGCAGTACAAGACGCCGCATCACTTGATTACGGCCACCTACCGGGTCAGCTTCGACGTGCTGCCGGGCGACCGGTTCGTCCTGCTCGGACCGTCGGGCTGCGGCAAGTCCACCCTGCTGAAGGCGGTGGGCGGCTACATGCCCCCGACCGAGGGCGAGATCCGCCTGAAAGGGCGCACCGTCACCGGGCCCGGTCCCGACCGGATGATGGTCTTCCAGGAGTTCGACCAGCTCCTGCCCTGGAAGACGGTGAAGCAGAACGTTGTCTTCGCCCTCGAAGCCTCGGGCCGCCTCATGGGCCGGGCCGCCGAGGAGCGGGCGATGGCCTATATCGACAAGGTCAACCTCACGAAGTTCGCCGACAGCTACCCGCACATGCTGTCGGGTGGCATGAAGCAGCGCGTCGCCATCGCACGCGGCATGGCGATGGAGCCCGACATCCTGCTGATGGACGAGCCCTTCGCGGCTCTGGATGCGCTCACCCGTCGCAAGATGCAGGACGAACTGCTGATGCTGTGGGAGGAGACCCGCTTCACCGTCCTGTTCGTCACCCACTCGATCCCCGAGGCGATCAAGATCGGCTCGCGCATCCTGCTGCTCTCGCCCCATCCCGGCGAGGTGAAGGCCGAGCTGAACAGCGCCGGAACGCCCGCCGAACAGGCGCGCCTGGAGGGCCGCATCCAGCAGATGCTGTTCGCCGAGGAGATCAAGGAGGCGGAGAATGTCTAGCGCGAACGCCCTGGTGGATGCCCCCTCCGTGCCTGCCGCCCGATCCGCATCCGCCCGCCCCGAGATCGTGCGCGACCGTGCCGGCCCCCCGGGCGGCACGGTGGTCGAGAAGCCGCTCTCGACGCTGGAGCTGCTCTACAACCAGGGCTGGCTGCGCAAGCTCCTGATCCTGGCGGTGCTCGCCCTGATCTGGGAGGCCTACGGGCGCTACCTCGACAACGACCTGCTGTTCCCGACCTTCACGGCGACGCTCGGGGCCTTCTTCCGCGGCGTCGCGGACGGCACGCTGCCGCTCAGGGCTTGGGGCTCGGTGAAGATCCTGCTCGTCGGCTACGGCATCGGCATCGTGCTGGCGACCGTGCTGACCGGCATCGCCATCGCCTCGCGGATCGGCACCGACTTCCTCGAGACCATGACCTCGATGCTCAACCCGCTCCCGGCCATCGCGCTCCTGCCGCTGGCGCTGATCTGGTTCGGGCTCGGCAACGGCAGCCTCGTCTTCGTGCTGGTACACTCGGTCACCTGGGCGATCGCGTTGAATACCCATTCGGGCTTCCTCTCGGTCAGCCGGACCCTGAAGATGGTGGGGCGCAATTACGGGCTCGGCGGCGCGGGGCTGATCCGCAAGATCCTGATCCCGGCGGCCTTCCCGTCGATCCTGACCGGCCTGAAGGTCGGCTGGGCCTTCGCGTGGCGCACGCTGATCGCGGCGGAGCTCGTCTTCGGCGTGTCCTCGGGATCGGGCGGCCTCGGGTGGTTCATCTTCGAGAACAAGAACATGCTCGATATCCCGAACGTGTTCGCGGGCCTCCTCACCGTGATCCTGATCGGTCTCGTGGTCGAGAACCTGATCTTCCAGACGATCGAGCGCCACACCATCCAGCGCTGGGGCATGCAGGCCTGAGGTCGCGCCGGGCGCCGGTCTGCCCGGCGCCCGGTCCCGAGCCCCGAACGATCGCATCCGGCGCAAGGCTGAAACCGGGCGTCCGCCCGACGCGCTCCGGGCCGGACGGGTCGGCACATCCAGCCCGCGACCACGGCCTTGCCGGCGTCATACCCGAGCCATCTCAGCGCGGACCGCCGCTCCGCCCGCGGCGATCCCGCAGTCGCGGACACCATCCGGCCAGGGCCTGTCCGCGGCAAACATATATAAGACACATGAATGTTGACACGTCCGGACCCGGGCGTATTCTCGGATCGACGCCGACGGGTCGCACAGATCGGCGCACAGAACAGGTGAGGAAACCCCATGACGGCACGGAGCATCGTCCGGCTCGTCGGCACGGTCGCGGTCCTGTTCGGGGCGCTCGGCGCCGCCCGGGCCGAGGTCTCGACCGTCCGGCTCGCCAAGCAGTTCGGCATCTCCTACCTGCCGCTGACGCTGATGGAGGAGGAGGGTCTGCTGGAGAAGCAGGCCAAGGCCCGCGGCCTCGACCTGAAGGCCGAGTGGCTGCGCTTCACCGGCGGCTCGGGGATGAACGAGGCGCTGCTGTCCGGAAACCTCGATCTGGCGGCCGGCGGCGTCGGGCCGTTCCTGACGATCTGGGGCCGCACGCAGGGCAACATCAAGGTCAAGGGCGTGGCGGCGCTGAACGCGATGCCGCTCTGGCTGGTCACGGTCAATCCGGACGTGAAGTCGATCAAGGACTTCGGACCGAAGGACAAGATCGCGCTGCCCACCGCCAAGACCTCGATCCAGGCGATCACCCTGCAGATGGCCGCCGAGCAGGCCTTCGGCGCCGGCCAGCAGGGCAGGCTCGACCCGCTCACCGTCTCGATGGGCCATCCCGACGCGCAGACCGCGATGATGGGCGGGCGCTCCGAGATCACCGCGCATTTCGGCTCGCCACCCTTCCAAGAGCTGGAGCTGAAGGATCCGCGCGCCCGCAAGGTGCTCGACAGCTACGACGTGATGGGCGGGCCCCACACCTTCAACCTCGTCTGGGCCTCGAGCCGCTTCGTCACGGCGAACCCCAAGGTGACCGAGGCCTTCCTGGCCGCGCTGGAGGACAGCCTGAAGCTGATCCGCGACGATCCGGGCAAGGCCGCCGATCTCTGGATCAAGGCGGAGGGCTCGAAGCTGTCGCGGGAGGAGGCCGTCGCCATCATCCGCGGACCGCAGAACGAGTGGACGACGGCGCCCAAGCGCATGCTCGCCTACCTCGCCTACATGAACCGTGCCGGTCTGGTCTCCGCCAAGGCGGGCGCCGAGAGCGAGCTGTTCTTTCCCGCTCCCGAGGGCGCGAAGCCCAGTGCTCCGAAGGAGGCCGCGCGGTGACGGCGCCCGTCGATCACGCCGCCGTGGCCGCGGGCGCGACCGAGGCGCTGCGGGTGCGCGTGCGCCGCGGGGACGGCGTGCAGGATTACGCGGTGCCGCGCCGCGCCAACCAGACGGTGCTCGACGTCGTCACCGAGATCCAGCGCGAGCAGGATCCGACGCTCGCCTACCGCTTCGCCTGCCGGGTCGGCATGTGCGGCTCCTGCGGCATGACGGTGAACGGACGCCCGCGCTGGACCTGCCGCACCCGGGTCGCCGCCGTCGCACCGGAGGGCGAGCTGCTGCTGGAGCCCCTGCGCAACCTGCCGGTGGTCAAGGACCTTGCCGTCGATATGGAGCCCTTCTTCGAGAAGTGGCGCCGCGCCCACGGCTATTTCGAGCCGGGCGAGAATCCGCCCGACGACTTCGCGGCGGTGCTGCCCGATTCCGCTGAGCGCCGCGAGGCGGATGCCGGAATCGAGTGCATCAATTGCGGCGTCTGCTACGCGGCCTGCGATCTCGTCACCTGGAACCCCGACTATCTGGGCCCGGCGGCCCTCAACCGCGCATGGACGCTCGTCAACGACGTGCGCGACCGGGGCCAGACGGCGCGGCTCGACGCGGTGGCGGGCGATGCCGGCTGCCATTCCTGCCACAGCCACATGAGCTGCACCGAGCACTGCCCGAAGGCGCTCAGCCCCACCTTCGCCATTGCCGGGCTGAAGCGCGAGACCGGCAAGGCGGCGCTCCGCCGCTTCTGGAGGCGGGGATGAGCCCGCTCCTCTACCTCGCCCAGCGCGGCACCGCCGCGATCCTGGCGCTGACCGTCGCGGTCCATCTCGGCACGATCCTCTACGCCGTGCGCGGCGGCCTGACCGCGGGCGAGATCCTGGGACGCACGCAGGGCAATCTCGGCTTCCTCGTGTTCTACGTGGTCTTCGTGCTGGCGGCCGCGATCCACGCACCGATCGGCCTGCGCAGCGTGCTGCGTGAGTGGACCGGCTGGCGCGGCCGCTCCCTCGACCTCGCCATGCTGGCTCTCTCGGCGCTGCTCGCCGGGCTTGGCCTGCGGGCGGCGCTCGCGGTGTACTGGGCATGAGCGCGCTCGCCGACACGCACCGATTGCCGGTTCGGATCCCCTCTCCCCGCTCGCGGGGAGAGGACTCCGGCGACCTCGTCGCCGCCGGAGCGAGGCGGCAGCCGGGGGTGAGGGGGCTTCACCGGGGAAGACTCCTGCGACACCGCCCCCTCACCGTCGCTCCGGCTTCGCCTGCGCTTCCTGCCTGCCCGACAAGGTGCGGGCAGGCCTCTTCCCGCGCGCGGGGAGAGGGGGGAGAGGGGAGCGGTTCCGGCTCGAGTCGGGGAGGTCTTGCATGAGAACCACCGCACGATCCGCCATCGCTCCCGGCATCACGCACGCCCCCCATCGCCGCCCCGGCTTCGCCGCCGCGCTGATCCACCGGCTCTCTGGCATCGCGCTGGCGCTGTTCCTGCCGATGCACTTCATCGCGCTCGGCACCGCGCTGCAGGGCGCCGACCGGCTCGAGAGCTTCCTCGGGCTCACCCATAACGGCTTCGTGCGCGTGGCCGAGTGGGGTCTCGTCTGCGCGCTGGCCGTCCACATGGCGCTGGGCCTGCGCGTGCTGGCGATCGAGTGGCTGAGCTACCGCGAGCGCACCGCCGTGGTCGTCTCCGGCTGCCTCGCGACCGCCTTCGCGGTCGGCCTCCTCTTTCTCCTCAGCGGGGCCTGACGCCCCGCCGATCTCCCTCCCCGGACACCCCGGAGCACCCGCCATGGATCTCGACATCCGCGAATTCGAGGAGGTCTGCCGCGACCTCTACGTCCGGGCCCTGAAGATCCTGCCGCCCGACATCAAGGCGGGATTCTCGGACCTGCAGAAGGCCGAGACCAGCGCGACCGGCCGCGCCATACTCGACACGATGGTGGAGAACGTCGCGGTCGCCGAGCGCACGAAGAACATCCTCTGCCAAGACACCGGAATCCCGATCTACAACATCCGCATCGGCCGCGACGTCGTCTTCGACGGGGCCGAGCTGAAGGCCGCGATCCGGCGCGGCTGCGAGCGCGCGACGAAGGAGTTCTCCCTGCGCTCCTCGGTGGTCCATCCGATCACCCGGAAGAACGAGCAGACCTCCTGCGGCATCCGCGTGCCGATCATCCACGTCGACTTCAACGAGACTCCGGAGACCGTCGCGGTCGAGATGATCCCGAAGGGCTCGGGCTCTGAGAACGGCTCCTTCCTGCAGATGCTCCTGCCCTCCGACGGGATCGGCGCGGCCAAGCGCTTCGTGATCGACCGGGTGATCGAGCTGGGCGGCCGGGTCTGTCCGCCGACCATCGTGGGCGTCGGGCTCGGGGGCACCTCCGACCTCTGCATGCACCTCGCCAAGGTCGCGGCGACCCGCCCCCTGCGCTCGGTCTGCGCCGACCCGGAAGGCGCGCGGATCGAAGAGGAGCTGTCGCGGGCGGTGAACGAGCTCGGCATCGGCCCGCAGGGGCTGGGCGGGCGCTCCACCAGCTTCGCGGTCCATGTGGAACTCGCCGCCACGCACATCACCCAGAACCCGGTCGCGGTGAACATCCAGTGCCACTCGGCCCGCCGCGCCCGCGCGACGATCACGCCGGGGGGCATTGCATTCGACTGAAACACCGCGGCTCTCCCTCCCCCCTTTGCGGGGGAGGGTGGCCCCCGAAGGGGGTCGGGAGAGGGGGGCGACGCTGCAGAAGGGGACTGAGCCCGGCATGAAGGCTGCGCCCCCTCCGTTCGCTGGGGTCCCCTCTCCCGACCCCTGCTGACGCAGGGGCCACCCTCCCCCGCAGAGGGGGGAGGGAGGGCGGCGCGGCCGCCCGGAGCGTCAGAGAATCCGGCCGCCGGGATTCGGCCCCGCATCGCATTGCACCTGAGGAGACCCCCGTGGCCCACCACGTCCTCGACATGCCGGCCGGCGAGGCCGAGATCCGGCGCTTGCGGATCGGCGACACCGTGACCCTGCGGCGCTGGCTGTTCGGCATCCGCGACGCCACGCTGATCCACATGTTCGACCGGGGCCGTCGCACCCGGCTCGACCTCGCAGGCCACGCGGTGATCCACACCGCGCCCAACGTCCACCGCGTCGCCCCCTCCCCCGAGGCGCCGGTCGGCTACGCGCCCTTCTGCATCGGCACCACCACCTCCATGCGCATGGAGCGCTTCACCGACGCCCTGATGGCGCGCGAGGGGGTGCGCCTGATCGTCGGCAAGGGCGGCATGGGGCCGGCGACGCTGAAGGCGTTCAGTGAGCGGGGCGGCGCCTACCTCGCCATCGTCGGGGGGGCTGCGGCGCTGGAGACGACCTGGATCGAGCGGATCGAGGACGTCGACATGGACGACCTCCATCCCGAGAGCCTGTGGCGCTTCGCGATCCGCGATTTCGGCCCGCTCCTCGTCGGCATGGATTCGCACGGCGGCTCGCTCTTCGCCGAGGTCCAGCGGGACGTGGCGAGCCGCCGCGACGCCGTGCTGGCCAGCCTGGAGGACGCGCGATGAACCCGGCCCAGGTCCAGCAGGTCGAGACCGACATCCTGATCCTCGGCTCCGGCGGGGCCGGCCTGTTCGCGGCGCTCCACGCCAAGAAGACCGTGCCCGAACTCGACGTCACGGTCGCGGTGAAGGGGCTACTCGGCAAGTGCGGCTGCACCCGCATGGTCCAGGGCGGCTACAACGTGGCCCTGGCGCCGGGCGACTCGACCGAGCGCCACTTCATGGACACGGTCGAGGGCGGCAAGTGGCTGAACGATCAGGCGCTCGCCTGGACGCTCGTCACCGAGGCGCAGGTGCGCATCCGCGAGCTGGAGACGGAGCTCGGCTGCTTCTTCGATCGCAACCCGGACGGCAGCGTCCACCAGAAGGCGTTCGCCGGCCAGACCTTCGACCGCACGGTGCACAAGGGGGACCTCACCGGCATCGAGATCATCAACCGGCTCTCCGAGCAGGTCTGGCGCCGCGACGTCAACCGCCTGGAGGACCACCGGGCGCTGGAGCTGATCCCGGCCCGCGACGGCTCGGGGCTCAGCGGCATCCTGATGCTCGACATGCGCACCGGCGAGCCGAAGCTGGTGCGGGCCAAGGCCGTGCTGCTCGCCACCGGCGGCGGGCCGACCATGTACAAGTACCACACGCCGTCGGGCGACAAGTCCTGCGACGGGCTCGCCATGGCGCTGCGGGCAGGCCTGCCCTTGCGCGACATGGAGATGGTGCAGTTCCATCCCACGGGTCTGCTCGCGGGCGCGGGCACCCGCATGACCGGCACGGTGCTGGAGGAGGGCCTGCGCGGGGCCGGCGGCTGGCTCCTCGATTCGACCGGCGCGCGCTTCATGGAGGCCTACGATCCGCGGGGCGAGCGGGCGACGCGCGACATCGTCAGCCGCTCGATCATCCGGCGCATCCGCGACGGCTACGCCACACAGAGCGGGGGCGTGCACATCCAGATGAGCCATCTCGGCCCCGACGACGTGCGCCGCCGCTTCAAGGGCATGGTCGAGCGCTGCGCCGATTGCGGCTTCGACCTCGCGGGCGGTCGCGTCGAGGTGATCCCGACCGCCCACTACATGATGGGCGGGATTCAGTTCGCGGTGGATTGCACCACGGCGCTGCCGCGCCTCTACGCGGCGGGCGAGGATACCGGCGGCGTCCATGGGGCGAACCGCCTCGGCGGGAACGGGGTGGCGAACTCCACCGTGTTCGGCGGGCTCGCCGGCCAGTCTATGGCACGCGCGGTCTCGCGCGGGGGCTCGCTCGCCGATCCGGATCTGGCCGCGGTCGAGGCCGGGCTCGCTCGCGCCTACGGGCCGCTCGGCCGGCCGGCGGACGAACTCCCGGCGATCCGCGAGGCCCTCTACGAGACGATGTGGAGCGATGTCGGCATCCTTCGGGACGAAGGCGGTCTCACCCGCGCGCTCGGCGCGCTCGACGGCCTCAGCCAGGCGGTCGCCCGCGCGGGCGCACCGGACGGCGACCGCCGCTACGCGCTGACCTGGATGGACCGGCTGAACCTGGAAAACCTCGTGCTGGTCTCGCAGGCGATCGCGCGGGCCGCCCTCGCCCGCACCGACAGCCGCGGCGCGCATTTCCGCGAGGACCATCCCGAGACCTCGGATCTCGCCACCTCCGCCTACACGGTGGTGCGGCGGCAGGAAGACACCTTCGCGATCGGGATGGAGCCGGTCGCCTTCACCCATGTGCGGCCGGGTGGCTCGCTTCTCGACGCGGCGGCCTGAGGGAGAGGACCCATGGAGACCTTGCGCGGCGCCGACATCGTCGCCTGGACCCTGGAGGCGCTCGGCGTCACACGGATCTTCACGCTGTCGGGCAACCACATCATGCCGGTCTTCGACGCGCTGCTGGAGACCGGCATCGCGGTGGTCCACGCGCGCCACGAGGCGGCCTGCGTCCACATGGCGGATGCCTGGGGCCGGCTCACCGGCGAGGTCGGCGTGGCGCTGGTCACCGGCGGACAGGGCCACACCAACGGCGCGGCGGCCCTCTTCACGGCGCTCGCCGCGGAATCGCCCGTGCTGCTGCTCTCGGGCCATGCGGGCGTCGCGGAGATCGGGCGCGGCGCCTTCCAGGAACTCGCGCAGGCCGAGATCGCCCGCCCGACGACCAAGGCCTCGTGGACCGCGACTTCGATCGCCGGGCTCGGCGCCGACCTCGCCCGCGCCTTCCGGATCGCCCGCGAGGGCCGGCCGGGCCCGGTCCATGTCAGCCTGCCGGTCGATCTCCTGGAGCGGGCGATCCCCGCCGCCACGGTGCGGATCCCGGGCCCCGCGGCGGCCGCGCCCCGCGCGAGCGGGCCCGCGCCGGATCTCGTCGAGGACCTCCTCGCGGCGATCGCCGCGGCCGATCGGCCGCTCCTCCTCTGCGGCCCGGCGCTCTGCGACGCGGCCGGCCGGGAGGCGATGGCCGGTCTGGAGGAACGGCTCGGCCTGCCCGTCCTCGGCATGGAGAGCCCGCGCGGCGTCAACGACCCGGCGCTCGGCGCCTTCGCGGAGGTCCTGGCGCGGGCCGACCTCCTCGTGCTGCTCGGAAAACCCCTCGACTTCACCCTGCGCTTCGGGGGGGCGCCGGCCGTGGCGCCGGACTGCCGGTTCGCCCTGGTCGATCCCGATCCGGCACTCCTCGCGCGCGCGCCGGCCGAGCGCCTGGCTGTCTCGGGCGCCGCCGATCCGCGGTCGCTCCTCGCGGCGCTCGGCGCGCGGGGCACCGCCCTCCCCCGCCACGCGGACTGGCACCGGGAGGCGCGCGCGGCCATCACCTACCGGCCACCCGCCTGGGCGGATCTGCGCGGGAGCGGGCGCCTGCACCCGGTGGAGCTGTGCCGGGCGGTCGACGGCTTCCTCGCCGGCTATCCCGACGCCACGCTGATCTGCGACGGTGGCGAGATCGGCCAGTGGCCTCAAGCCCTGGTGCGGTCCGGCCGGCGCCTGATCAACGGCGTGTCGGGCACGATCGGCGCCTCGATTCCCTTCGCGATCGCCACGAAGCTCACCCGGCCCGAGGCGCCTGTGGTGGCGGTGATGGGCGACGGCACATTCGGCTTCCACATGGCCGAGTTCGACACGGCCGTGCGCTACGGCATCCCCTTCGTGGCGGTGGTCGGCAACGACGCCCGCTGGAACGCCGAGCACCAGATCCAGCTGCGCAGCTACGGCCCGGAGCGGACGCGCCACTGCGACCTGCTGCCGACGCGCTACGACGCGGTGGTGCAGGCGCTCGGCGGCTTTGGCGCGCTGGTGACCGAGGCCGCCGAGCTGCCGGCGGCGCTGGAGGCGGCACATGCCAGCGGCCTGCCCGCTTGCCTCAACGTGATGATCGAGAGCGTGCCGGCCCCCGCCATCCGGCGTCCGGGCTGAGGACGGACGGCGCCGCGCCCTGGCGCGTGCAAGTCCGTGTTTCGCCGCGCTCTCTTGCGCCGAACCGGCGTCCGCTTCGGCGGAGAACGCTTCAGGAGGGTGACGATGCGCAGACGCGACGTTCTGGCGGGTGCCGCGGGGATGCTCGGGGCGGGGGTTGGGGCAGGGCTCGCGCCGGCCCGCGCGGAGGTCGGCGCGGTGGCGATCGCCCGCCAGCCGAGCCTCGGCCACCTGCCCCTGATGCTGATGGAGGAGCAGGGCCTGCTCCAGAAGGCGGCTGCCGCCCGCGGCCTGGCCGGGCTGGAGGCGCGCTACCTGACGCTGGCCGGCGGGGCCGCGATGAACGACGCGCTGCTCTCCGGGCAGATCCAGTTCGCGGCCGGTGGGGTGCCGCCTCTGGTGCTGCTCTGGTCGAAGACCGAGGGCACCGCGATGGCGGTGAAGGGCGTGGCGGCGATGAACAGCATGCCGCTCCTGATGAATACCAACAATCCCCGGGTGCGCGCGCTCAGTGACTTCACCGACCGGGACAAGATCGCGCTGCCCGCCGTGAAGGTCTCGGTCCAGGCGATGTTCCTGCAGATGGCGGCCGAGAAGGAGCTCGGCCCCGACCGGCGCAACGCGCTCGACCGTCTCACCGTCACGCTCTCGCACCCGGACGGGATGGCGGCGCTCCTCGCCGGCAACGAGATCACCGCCCATTTCACTGCCGCGCCGATCCAGGAACTGGAGCTGCGCCGGCCCGGCATCCGCACGGTGCTCAACAGCTTCGACGTTCTGGGCGAGCCATCGACCTTCAACGTGGTCTGGGCTTCCTCGGCCTTCGCGGCGGCCAACCCACAGGTCTGCGCGGCCTTCGCGGCGGCGCTCGACGCGGCGCTGGCGGCGATCGAGGCCGACAAGGCGGAGGCGGCGCGCGCCTACGTGCGCCTCGCTCGCGACGCGAGCGATGTCGGGTTGATCACCGAGATCCTGAACGACCCGCAGGTGCGCTTCACCGCGACGCCCCGGGCAATCGCTAAGGTTGCCGACTTCATGCACCGCACGGGCACCATCCGCCGACGGCCGGAGAGCTGGAAGGACCTGTTCTTCCCGAGCGTGCACGGGCGAGAGGGGAGCTGAGGCGGCTCGGGTCGCGGGTGGGGCCGGATGCCTGGGGATCCCGTCGCACCCAGCACTCCCGGCAACGCGAGTCCTGGGGTGGTGGTCCACGCGATCGCGGCGAGCAGTGCAAGGACGATGGGGCGAAGCGGACTGCCGCCGAGCTCGCCGCCGAGGAACAGGCTCAGCGCCACGCCCGGCTCACCGGATCGAGCAACATCGCCGGCACAAACCCCGCGAAGGACACGCCGGCTTTGGCGAATGCGAAGGCAAGGTCGGGTCGTCTGGCGTGCCGACGCTCAGCCGAAGCGGCGCGCCTAAGCGGCGCCGGCATGGCAAGCAGGGCACCGGCGGTGGTCGCGTGGACGCCAGAGTAGCGTGAGGGCCACGGGCGTGATCCGGCTGGACCGGACCCGCTGGCGCGCGGCCTGTCCCCGAGGGATGCTTCGCGGTGCCTCAGTGGCATGCCATGCGCTGCGGGAGGCCCGGAGGCCAAGGACGCGGAACGCGGCCAGTCCGCGATCGGGCGGATCCTAATGCGATCCTTATAAGATCGCCTTCCTCTCCCTCTCGAACCCTAACGCAGTTCCCGTCCACATTCGGGCTCGGCCCAGGTCGGTCGCGGCGCGTCCGCGCCCGCCGGCCGAACGGATACGGACGCACCATGCTCGACATCTCCTTCATCGCCGCGGGCCTCGCCTTCTTCGGCCTCGCCGCCGGCTACGTTGCCCTCTGCGAACGCCTCTGAGGCACGCGCCATGCCCCTCGATCTCGCCCTCGGCGCCCTCGTGACGGCCGGGCTCCTCGTCTACCTCACCGTCGCCCTTGTCCGCCCCGAGCGGTTCTGAGCGGCCGAGCACGGACCGACCTCCATGACACTCAACGGCTGGATCCAGATCGCGCTGTTCTGCGCGGTCGTCCTGGCGCTCGTGAAGCCGCTCGGGGCCTACATGACCCGCGTCTTCACCGGCGAGCGCACCCTCCTCTCCCCCGTGCTCGGCCCCATCGAGCGCGGGCTCTACCGCGCGGCCGGTATCGACGCGCGCCACGAGCAGACTTGGCTCGACTACGGCCTCGCCATGCTCGCCTTCCATCTGCTCGGCTTCCTGCTGCTCTACGCGGTGCTGCGCCTGCAGGACGTGCTGCCGCTCAATCCGATGGACCAGGCGGGGGTGGCACCCGACCTCGCCTTCAACACCGCGGCGAGCTTCGTCACCAACACCAACTGGCAGAACTACGGCGGCGAGAGCACGCTCTCGTACCTCAGCCAGATGCTGGGGCTGACGCACCAGAACTTCCTCTCGGCGGCCACCGGCATCGCGCTGGCCGTGGCGCTGATCCGCGGGTTCGCCCGCGCCTCGGCCAGGACGGTCGGCTCGTTCTGGGTCGATATGACCCGCTGCACCCTCTACGTGCTGCTGCCGCTCTGCCTCGTCTACGCGCTGTTCCTGGTCTCTCAGGGCATGCCGCAGACGCTCTCGGCCTACGTCGAGGCCACGACGCTGGAGGGCGCCCGGCAGACCATCGCGGTCGGGCCCGTGGCGAGCCAGGTCGCCATCAAGATGCTGGGCACCAACGGCGGCGGCTTCTTCAACGCCAACGCCGCCCACCCCTTCGAGAACCCCACCGCACTCTCGAACCTCGTGCAGATCGTCTCGATCTTCGCGCTCGGCGCCGCGCTCACCAACGTCTTCGGCCGCATGGTGGGGGACGAGCGCCAGGGCTGGGCGATCCTCAGTGCCATGGGCGTGCTGTTCCTGGCCGGCGTCGCGGTCACCTACGCCAGCGAGGCGGCAGGCAGCTCCGTGCTGAACGGCCTCGGGCTCGCCGGCGGCAACATGGAGGGCAAGGAGGTCCGCTTCGGGATTGCCGCCTCGGCGCTCTTCGCGGTGGTGACGACGGCCGCCTCCTGCGGCGCGGTCAACGCCATGCACGATTCCTTCACGGCGCTCGGCGGCCTCGTGCCGCTCCTCAACATGCAGCTCGGCGAGATCATCGTCGGCGGCGTCGGCGCGGGCCTCTACGGCATGCTGGTCTTCGTCGTGGTGGCGATCTTCGTGGCCGGCTTGATGGTCGGGCGCACCCCCGAATATCTCGGAAAGAAGATCGAGGCGCGCGAGGTGAAGATGGCCATGCTCGCCGTCCTCTCCCTGCCGCTGATGATGCTGGGCCTCACCGCCCTCGCCACGGTGCTGCCCGCGGGTCTCGCGGGGCCCGCGAATGCCGGCCCACACGGCTTCTCGGAGATCCTCTACGCCTTCACCTCGGCGGCGGCCAATAACGGCTCGGCCTTTGGCGGGCTCACCGGCAACACGCTGTTCTACAACAGCCTGCTGGCGCTCGGCATGCTGGTCGGCCGCTTCTTCGTCATCGTGCCGGCCCTCGCCATCGCGGGCTCGCTCGCGGCCAAAAAGACGGTTCCGGCCTCGGCCGGCACCTTCCCGACCGATGGCGGCCTGTTCGTGGGGCTGCTCGTCGGCGTGATCCTGATCGTCGGCGGCCTGACCTTCTTCCCCTCGCTGGCGCTCGGCCCCGTGGTCGAGCACCTTGCAGGCGCGGTGGGCCAGACGTTTCCGGCGGGAGGCTGAGATGCCGCGCGCCCTGCCCAGCCGGCGCCTGCCGCGCCATCACCTGATGCCGCACCGGCCCCAATCCCACCGCGCGGACAGTCCCGCGGCAAAGCCCCTGCGCACCTCCGACCTCGTGCTGGCGCTCCTCGGTGTGGCGCTGCTGGGCGGCCTCGCCCTGCTGGCGGCCCTCGCCCTGACCGTCGGCGCGACCGCCCCCTGAACGGCCGAGGTCCGGCGCCGCGCCGGACCGTCCCAGCCCCTCTCCGGACAGCGAACCCCCATGTCCCGCAAGACCTCATCGCGCCTCAGCGCAGCCCTGATCGTGCCCGCGCTCGTGGGCTCCGTGCGGAAGCTCGACCCCCGCGCCATGATCCGCAACCCGGTCATGTTCGTGGTCGAGGTCGTGGCCGCCCTGACGACCGTGCTGTTCCTCCGCGACCTCGTGACCGGCGGCACCGACCTGCTCTTCTCCGGCCAGATCATCCTCTGGCTCTGGTTCACGCTGCTGTTCGCCAACTTCGCGGAGGCGCTGGCGGAGGGCCGCGGCAAGGCCCAGGCCGATTCCCTGCGCCGCACCCGCACCGAGATGACGGCCAAGCGCCTCGGCGGCCAGGGCTACGCCTACGATACGGTGCCGGGCACGAGCCTCAAGGTCGGCGACATCGTCCTGGTAGAAGCCGGCGACCTGATCCCCTCCGACGGCGAGGTTATCGCGGGCGTGGCCTCGGTCAACGAGGCGGCGATCACGGGCGAATCCGCGCCCGTCATCCGCGAGTCGGGCGGCGACCGCTCGGCCGTGACCGGCGGCACCCAGGTACTCTCCGACGCGATCAAGGTCCGCATCACGGCGGCCGCCGGCGCGACCTTCGTCGACCGCATGATCGCCCTCGTGGAGGGCGCGTCGCGCCGGAAGACCCCCAACGAGATCGCGCTGAACATCCTGCTCGCGGGCCTCACCATCGTGTTCGTCTTCGCGGTGGCGACCATCCCGAGCTTTGCGCGCTACGCCGGCGGCTCCATCCCGGTCATCGTGCTGGTCGCCCTCTTCGTGACGCTGATCCCCACCACCATCGGCGCGCTGCTCTCGGCCATCGGCATCGCCGGCATGGACCGTCTGGTCCGCTTCAACGTGCTGGCCATGTCGGGCCGCGCCGTGGAGGCGGCCGGCGACGTCGACACGCTGCTCCTCGACAAGACCGGCACGATCACGCTCGGCAACCGGCAGGCGATCGCGTTCCAGCCGGTCCGCGGCGTCACCGAGCAGGAACTCGCCGATGCGGCCCAGCTCGCCTCGCTCGCCGACGAGACGCCGGAAGGGCGCTCCATCGTGGTGCTCGCCAAGGAGACCTACGGCATCCGCGCGCGCGACATGGCGGGGCTGAACGCCTCCTTCGTGCCCTTCACCGCGCAGTCGCGCATGTCGGGCGTCGATCTCGACGGCTCGTCCATCCGCAAGGGCGCGGTCGACGCGGTCATTGCCGCGGTCTCCGGGCAGCCGATGGCCAGCCGCGGCTCCAGCGCGGCGCTCGCCTACCACCCGGCCGCCGAGACCGAGGTGGTGGGCGAGATCCGCGCCATCGCCGAGGAGATTGCCACGGCCGGCGGCACGCCGCTCGCTGTGGCGAAGAATGGGCGCCTGCTCGGCGTGGTCACCCTGAAGGACATCGTGAAGGGCGGCATCGCCGAGCGCTTCGCGGAACTGCGCCGGATGGGCATCCGCACGGTCATGATCACCGGCGACAACCCGATGACGGCGGCCGCCATCGCCGCCGAGGCCGGGGTGGATGATTTCCTGGCCCAGGCAACCCCGGAGGACAAGCTGGCGCTCATCCGCAAGGAGCAGGCTCAGGGCAAGCTGGTGGCCATGTGCGGCGACGGCACCAACGATGCGCCCGCGCTCGCTCAGGCCGATGTGGGCGTCGCCATGAACACCGGCACGGTCGCTGCCCGCGAGGCCGGCAACATGGTCGACCTCGACAGCGACCCGACCAAGCTCATCGAGATTGTCGGCATCGGCAAGCAGCTGCTGATGACGCGCGGGGCGCTGACCACATTCTCCATCGCCAACGACGTGGCGAAGTACTTCGCCATCATCCCGGCGATGTTCATCGCGCTCTACCCGCAACTGCAGGCGCTCAACGTGATGGGGCTGTCCTCGCCGCAGAGCGCGATCCTGTCGGCCATCATCTTCAACGCACTGATCATCGTCGCGCTGATCCCGCTGGCCCTCAAGGGCGTGACCTACCAGGCGGTCGGGGCGGCCTCGCTGCTGCGCCGCAACCTGCTCGTCTACGGCCTCGGCGGCGTCCTGGTGCCGTTCGTAGCCATCAAGGCCATCGACATGGCCGTCACCGCCCTCCACCTCGCCTGAGACCCGGGCCTCGGAGACTCGATCCATGCTGAACCAGCTTCGTCCCGCCCTCGTCCTGCTCGTCGCGCTGACGGCGGCCACGGGTCTCGCCTACCCGCTGGCCGTGACCGGCATCGCGGGCGCCGTCTTCCCCGCCAAGGCTGCCGGCAGCCTGATCCTGCGCGACGGCAGGGTCGTCGGCTCCAGCCTCATCGGCCAGAGCTTCACCGGCGCCGGCTATTTCCACGGCCGGCCCTCGGCGACGACCGCCGCCGACCCGGCCGACGCCACGAGGACGGTGCCGGCGCCCTACAACGCGGCGAACTCCATGGGCTCCAACCTCGGGCCGACGAGCGCGGCGCTGGCCGAGCGGGTCAAAGGCGGTCTCGATGCGCTGAAGGCGGAGAACCCGAACGCGCCGGTGCCGGTCGATCTCGTCACCGCGAGCGGCTCGGGCCTCGATCCCGACATCTCGCCCGACGCCGCCCTGTTCCAGGTCCCGCGCGTTGCCAAGGCCCGCAACCTGCCCGAGGACAGGCTGCGCGACCTCGTGACGGCGAATGTCGAGGGGCGCACCGTGGGCCTGCTGGGCGAGCCCCGCGTCAACGTGCTGGCGCTCAACCTTGCCCTGGACGACCTCGCCAAGCACTGAGGAGCGAGCATGCCCGAGACCGGCCGCGACCCTGACCGTCCCTCGCCCGACGCTCTGCTCCAGGCGGCGCGCCGGGAGGAGCGGACGCGCGGCCGGCTCAAGGTCTTCCTCGGGGCCGCGGCCGGCGTCGGCAAGACCTACGAGATGCTCACCATCGGGCGCGCCCGGCTGAAGGCCGGTGCCGACATGGTGGTCGGCGTGGTCGAGACCCACGGCCGGGCCGAGACCGAGGCGCTGCTCGAAGGCTTGGAGGTCATTCCGCGTCGCCGGGTGCCCTATCACGGCACCGTGCTGGAGGAGATGGACCTCGACGCGCTGCTTGCCCGCCGGCCCGGGCTCGCCCTGGTGGACGAGCTCGCCCACACCAACGCACCGGGCTCGCGCCATCCGAAGCGCTACCAGGACGTGGAGGAACTGCTCGATGCCGGCATCAACGTCCTCACCACCCTCAACATCCAGCACGTCGAGAGCCTGAACGACGTCGTCGCCGCCATCACCCGCATCCGGGTGCGCGAGACCGTGCCGGATGGAGTCCTCGATCGGGCCGACGACATCGAGGTGGTCGATCTCAACCCGGACGACCTGATCGAGCGCCTGAAGGCCGGCAAAGTCTACGTGCCGGCCAACGCCGAGCGGGCTCTGAAGCACTACTTCTCCCGCGGCAACCTCACGGCTTTGCGCGAACTGGCCCTGCGCCGCACCGCCGACCGGGTGGACGACGAGCTCCTCAGCCACATGCGGGCGAACGCCATAGCCGGGCCCTGGGCCGCCGGGGAACGGGTGCTCGTCTGCGTGAGCGAGGATCCGCGCTCAGCCGGGCTCGTGCGCTACGCCAAGCGGCTCGCCGACCGCCTGCACGCCCCCTGGACCGCGCTGGTGGTCGAGGGTCCGCGCACGGCCTCCCTCACCGAGGCCCAGCGCGACCGGATCGCGGAGGCCCTGCGGCTCGCCGACCGGCTCGGCGGCGACGCCGTGACCCTGCCGGGAGGCCGGCGCATCGCCGACGACATCCTAGCCTACGCGCGCTCGGCCAACGTGAACCACATCGTCGTCGGCAAGGCGACGCGGTCCTGGTGGTTCGAACTCGTCAACGGCTCGGTGGTGCACGACCTCGTCCGCCGCAGCGGCACCATCGGCGTCCACGTGGTGCCCGGCGAGGCGGCCCCGGCGGACGGACAGCCGCGGCGCGCCGTGGCGACCGTCGCTCCCGGACCGGCCTTCGACGCGCGCGCCTACGGGCTGGCCGCGCTCATGACGGGCGCCGGGCTCGGCCTCGCCCTGCTCCTCGAACCCTATGCGGGCGTCGAGAACGCCGACCTCGTGCTTCTGACCGCCGTCGTGGCGGTGGCGGTCCGCCTCGGCCTCGGCCCCTCGCTCGCCGCGGTGGTGCTGGCCTCGCTCGCCTACAATTTCTTCTTCCTGCCGCCGGTCTACACCTTCACCATCGCCGATCCGACCAATGTCGCGGCCTTTCTGCTGTTCACCCTGGTCGCCGTGCTGGTCTCGAACCTCGCCGCCCGCGCCCGCCTGACGGGGGTGGTCAGCCAGGCCCGCGCAAGGTCCACGGAGCGCCTGTTCGGCTTCTCACGCAAGCTCGCCGGCTGCGGCACCCTCGACGACGTGCTCTGGGCCACCTCCGCCCAGGTCGCCGCCATGCTGAAGGTCCGGGTCGTCCTGCTCCTGCCCGACGGCAAGGCCGTCACCGTGCGCGCCGGCTACCCGCCCGAGGACATGCTGGACGAGGCCGACCTCGCCGCCGCGCAATGGGCCTTCGACAACGAACGCCCGGCCGGCCGCGGCGCCGACACCCTGCCCGGCGCCCGGCGCCTGTTCCTGCCGATGCGCACCGGGCGCGGCACCATCGGGGTGATCGGCCTCGACGCGGACGGCAGCGGCCCGATCCTGACGCCGGAAGGGCGCCGCCTCCTCGACGCGCTCGCCGATATGGGCGCGCTCGCCATCGAGCGGGTGCGGCTCGTGGAGGATCTCGACCGGGCCGAGCGCGCCGCCGAGACGGACCGGCTCGCCCGGGCATTGCTGACCTCGATCAGCCACGACCTGAGGACGCCCCTGGCCTCCGCGCTCGGCGCCGCCAGCACCCTGCGCGACCTCGACGCGGCGCTCACACCCGAGGCCAAGGCCGAACTCCTGGCGACTATCATCGAGGAATCGGAGCGGCTGAACCGCTTCATCGTGAACCTGCTCGACATGACGCGCCTGGAGGCCGGCGCGGTGGCGCCGAACCTCGCGCTGCAGGACGTGGCCGAGACCGTCGATACCGCCCTGCGGCGGACCCAGGCGGTCCTGGCCGGCCACCGGGTCGCTGTGGATGTCGCGCCCGACCTGCCGACGCTCCGCCTCGATCCCGTCCTGTTCGAGCAGGTGCTGGTCAACCTGCTCGACAACGCCGCCAAGTACGCGCCCGAGGGCTCCACCGTCACCGTGCGTGCCCGGCGGGAGGGCCGGTCCGTTTGCATCGCGGTGCTGGACGAGGGCAACGGCATCCCGGAGGCGGATGTCGAGCGGGTGTTCGACAAGTTCTACCGGGTGCACAAGAGCGACCGGGTCCGGGCCGGGACCGGGCTCGGCCTCGCCATCTCGCGCGGCTTCGTCGAGGCGATGGGCGGCACCGTCGGCGCCGGCAACCGCCGCGACCGCCCGGGCGCCGCCTTCACGGTGACCCTGCCGGTGCCGGCCCGGACCGCACCGAGGGAGATCGCCGCATGAGCCCGACCATCCTCGTCGTCGACGACGAGCCGCCGATCCGCAAGTTGCTGCGCATGGGGCTGGCCACCCAGGGCTATGCCATCCTGGAGGCCCCGAACGCCGCCACCGCCCTGGAGGTGCTCGGCCGCGAGAGCCCGGACCTCGTCATCCTCGACCTCGGCCTGCCCGACATGCCCGGCCACGATCTGCTCCGCGCGATCCGGGCGAGCCATCCCGGGCTGCCCATCGTCGTGCTGTCGAGCCGCGATGACGAGGCCGGCAAGGTCGAGGCGCTCGACCTCGGCGCCGACGACTACGTCACCAAACCGTTCGGCATGGCCGAGCTCCTCGCCCGCCTGCGCGCGGCCCTGCGCCACCAGCTCGCCGCCCAGGGCGAGCGCCCGGTCTTCCGGGTCGACGGCCTATCGGTCGACCTCGTCCGCCGCATCGTGAAGGTCGGCGACGCCGAGGTGAAGCTGACCCCGCGCGAGTACGACTTCCTGCGCGTTCTGGTGCTGCACGCCGGCAAGGTGCTCACCCACGCCCAGCTGATGCACGCGGTCTCGGTCTCCTCGGAGCCGCAATACCTGCGCGTCTACGTGCGCCAGCTTCGCCAGAAGCTGGAGGCCGACCCCGAGCGCCCGCGCATCCTTCTCACCGAGACCGGCGTCGGCTATCGCCTCCGCGCTCCCGACGACGAACCGAACCTCAAGCTGCGTGCGGCAACCGACGCCAAGCCGGCCGTGACGGAGACGAGCCCTTGATATCGATCCCCGAACGTCGTCGCCCGGCGCGATGACCGTCGACGAATTCCTCGCATCGCCCGACCTGGCCCACGGCCCGCGCATCCCGATCAAGAAGGTCCTTCTGAAGGAGCTGGCCAACCTGTCGAGTCTGACGCTCGGTCTCGACGCCGACGACGGCCTCGGCGCCCTCCTGCGACGTGACGATCTCGGCGCGACCAGCGTCGGCGACGGTGCGGCGCTCCCGTAGGGGCGGTTCGAGGCTGCCCGGCGCCCCTGCGGCCTTCCGGCGCGTCGCCGAATCCGGGAAGACTCCTCTTCTCGGCTTGCTTGCCAAGTGCCGGCGACTGAGGACGCACGATCGGGCCGAACCGGTGGGACGATAATCGTGCCGACCGATCGGAAAATTTGACGTTCCGCCAATGAGGGTTTTTGCGGCAGCCATAGGTACGATCGCCTATGTCTGCCGCAAGCTGCCGGACGACACAGTCTCGGAAGCTGATCTGTCTCTCGCCATCCAACACTCTGTCCATTCGATGAATGACAGATCGTTCGCAGCAGCGAGGCGAGGCCGCCTGACATTGCAGGCCCTCAGAAAACCATGCGTTTTTTAGACCATTCCGAGCGCTTGCATGTAAAGCTCAAGTATTGCCTCTTCTTCTTGCCGCTCGGCGTGGTCTTTCTTTCTGATTCTGAGGATCGCCCTAACCGCCTTTGCGTCAAAGCCCCGTCCGCGCAATTCCTGGAAGACCTCTTTCACATCTGCGGCGATGCCAGCCTTTTCTTCCTCCAAACGCTCGATGCGTTCGATGAACTGCTTGAGCTCGTCAGCTGCGACGCCTTCCGATGAGGAGACATCTCCCGTCTTGGGCATTGAGTGTGCGTTCATGAAAATCCTCGTCACCGCGCGGGCGCGCGCCCGCGATCACGGATCGCCCGGGGCCGCCCCACCCTCGCACTGGCCCAAGTGGTAGACGAGCGACGTTACCGGAAGCTTGAGGCCGGCTCTGCGAGCCGGTGCCGGCCCGTCGGGGCGGTGCCGCCCGAGGCCGTGCTCAATGCTGAGGCGGGGCCTTCGCGAAGGCCGCCCGCTGCTCGGGGCTCGCCTCGGTCTGGTGGCGCGCTTTCCACTCGGCGTAGGGCATGCCGTAGACGTGCTCGCGGCTCTCGTCCTTTGAGAGCGGCACGCCGCGCTCGTCGGCCGCGTCCTTCAACCAGTTCGACAGGCAGTTCCGGCAGAAGCCCGCGAGGTTCATCAGGTCGATGTTCTGCACGTCGGTGCGCCCGCGCAGGTGGCTGACGAGGCGGCGGAAGACAGCGGCCTCCAGTTCGGTCTGGGTCTTGGCGTCCATCTTGGCATCCATCTTGGCGCCCACTTTCGGATCGATCTCGCTCATGCCGGCCTTCCCCTGAGAGGTATCCTGCCTCAGGTCGGCAGGAGCCGCCCCGGCGTCAAGTCGCGCAGGGCGGCAGAAGCGGCCCGAGACAGCGGGCGAAGCGCTCGGCCCATTCCGTCTGGCCCGCCTCGCCGGCGATGAGATCCTGCCGGATCTCGACCAGCGCGTTCCGCAGGCCGCGGGCGGTGGCGTGGCGGTCGATCGTGTCGCCGGGTAGTCCGCCGCCGTAGGGCTCGTTGTCGCCGACCGTGAGACCGGCCGGATCGGCCCTCAGGGCCTCGATCAGCGGACGGCTCAGGCGCTCGTCGCGGTCGTACAGGATGCCGACCTGCCAGGGCCGGGCGACGCCGCGCCAGTAGGGCGTGAAACTGTGGATCGTCACGATCATCGGCGCCGTGCCCGTGGCCTCGGCGGATGCCACTGCGGCGTCGATCGCCACGTCGAACGGGTCGTAGAAGCGGGCGAGCCGGGCCGCCTTGCCGGCCGCGTCGATGCGGGCGTTGCCCGGCACCACGGCCCCGTCCGAGAGGCGCATCACCAGGGTCGGGTCCGTGCGGCCCCGGTTCGGATCGATGATGAGGCGGGAGAAGTTCGTGAGGATCGCCGGCGCACCGAGCAGGGCCGCAAGGCGCCGCGTCACCCCCGCCGCGCCGATGTCGTAGGCGATGTGCCGGCCGAACTCCGCCTCCGCCACGCCGAGCGCGATGTCGGGCGGCACGTGGTTCGAGGCGTGGTCGCAGGCGAGGATCAGGCCGCGGGCCGGATCCCCGGCGACGATCTCGACCGGGTGAGGCTGCGCGCTGTCGGGACGGGCGGATGTGTTCACGGGGCCGGTCGGGTCCTCGGGCGGGCATGCGGGAAGCTTGAGCCTTGCCGTCCGGCGCGGGCTCGGGCAAGCACGTATCAAGGATCGTGCGCCCCCGGCAAGAAACGGGGCCCGCCCCGTCGCGCGGACAGGCGCGGGATCGAGGCCCGGGACGAAGAGACCGCACGGCAGAGACGAACAGGCGAGGAGCCCCGCGATGACCGCCCCCACCGATCCGGCCGTGCAACAGGCCCGCACCCTGCTCGACCGTTTCCTCGCGGCCGGCATCGCGGCGGCCCATCCGGAGAAGTGTCTGCGGGAGCACCTGCCGCAGCCGGCGCCGGGGCGGCTGATCATCCTGGGCGCGGGCAAGGCCGGCGGCAGCATGGCGGCTGTGGCGAGCCGGTTCTACCGCGAGGAGCACGGGGTGCCGGAGGAGCGCATCCTCGGTCTCGCGGTCGCGCGCCACGGCTACGGGCAGGAGGCCCCAGGCATCCGCATGGTCGAGGCCGGCCACCCGGTGCCGGACGAGGCCGGCATCGCGGCCACGAAGGAGGCCCTGCGTATCGCCAGCGAGGCCGGGCCGGAGGACGAGGTGCTGGTGCTCCTCTCCGGCGGGGGCTCCGCCAACTGGATCGCGCCGGCCGGCGACCTGACGCTGACCGAGAAGCAGGCCATCACCCGAGCGCTGCTGCGCTCCGGCGCGCCGATCGGCGAGATCAACACCGTGCGCAAGCACCTCTCGCGCATCAAGGGCGGGCGCCTCGCGCTCGCCGCCCGCAATGCCCGCTCGATCCTGACGCTCGCGATCTCCGACGTTCCCTTCGACGACCCAGCGGTGATCGCCTCGGGCCCGACCGTGCCGGACCCGTCCACCCTCGAACAGGCCCGCGCGATCTGCGAGCGCCGCAACATCCCCCTGCCCGAGGCGGCGGTGCGGCTCCTCAACGATCCGAACAACGAGACCCCTAAGGCGGGCGACCCAGCCTTCGCGCGGGCCGAGTACCGCATCATCGCCCGGCCGATCGATGCGCTGGAGGCCGCCTCCGCCGCTGCGCGCGAGGCGGGCTACGAGCCGGTGATGCTGGGGTCCGACCTCGAGGGCGAGGCGCGCGAGGTCGCGGCCGAGCACGCCGATCTCGCCCGCAAGGCCAAGTCCGAGGGACGGAAAGTGGCGCTGATCTCGGGCGGCGAGCTGACCGTCACCATCCGGGGCGAGGGTCACGGCGGACCGAACCAGGAATACGCGCTGGCGCTCGCCATCGCGCTCGACGGCGCGCCCGGCATCCGCGGCATCGCGGCCGACACGGACGGCACGGACGGCGGGCGCGGCGAGGCCACCGACCCGGCCGGCGGCCTCGTGGACGAGACGACGCTGGCGCGTGCCCGCGCGGCCGGCCTCGATCCGGCCGCGATGCTCGCCGACAACGACTCGACCCGCTTCTTCGAGACCATCGGCGACCTCGTCCGGCCCGGCCCCACCCGCACCAATGTCAACGACTGCCGCATCATCCTGGTCGACTAGTCTTTTGGGGCCTCTGCGTCGCTGTTCGGCGGGCCTCCTGCTCGGAGGTGCGGTGGCGTTGCTCGCCGCCGCCCCCGCGCGGGCGGATCTGCGCCTATGCAACCTCACGCCCAGCAAGGTCGGAATCGCGCTGGGCTACCGCGACCCGCAGGGCTGGGTGACCGAGGGCTGGTGGGATCTGGCGCCCAAGGGCTGCGAGACCCTGCTGCGCGGCTCTCTGGCCGCGCGCTTCTACTACGTGTTCGCGGTCGACTACACGCGCGGCGGCGAGTGGAGCGGGCGCTCGCTGATGTGCACCCGCGACTCGGAATTCACCATCCGGGGCGTCGAGGACTGCCTCGCCCGCGGCTACGACCGCAACGGCTTCTTCGAGGTCGATACCGGCGAGCAGAAGAGCTGGACTATCCAGCTCACGGATCCGAACCAGCCGGCGGCGCAACCCTGAAGAGGGCCGGCCCGCAGACGACCTGCCGGGCCCGGAATCGGAGTGCCGCCATCCGAGCCGTGCCATCTCCGGGCCCGTGACGGCACGAACTGAGCCTGCGGCGCTCACGCAACTGTGTGGTGGTCCGTCCTCGCGCGGTTCCTAGATAAGAACCAACGTGATGCAGGTCACGTGACGCAAACTTGGAGCCTGTTGGTCTTAGCGATCGGCAGGCTTTCTCTTGCGGTTTGCGCGTGCATCACGGTCCATCGTGCGAACACGAAGGCGTGAGCACGAACAGGGGAAAGACTTTCCGGCGAAAGACTGCGCCGTATCTTCGGTCTGTCTGTCAGAATATCGGAGGAACCCTATGCGCTCTCACATGCTCGGCGCCGCCCTGCTGCTGATTCTGCCGCTATCGGCCCACGCCCAGGAGGCCGGCGACGCGGCGGCCGGCGAGAAGGCGTTCGCGCCCTGCAAGGCCTGCCACAACTTCGAGAAGAACGGCGTCGGACCGGACCTGAAGGGCGTCGTCGGCCGCAAGGCGGGCACCTATGAGGGCTACACCTACTCGGCCGCCCTGAAGAACTCGGGCCTGACCTGGGACGAGGCCAACCTGCACGAGTGGCTGAAGAATCCGAAGGCTAAGGTGCCCGGGACCAAGATGATCTTCCAAGGCTACCCGGACGACAAGAAGATCAACGACGTGATCGCGTATTTGAAGACGAAGAGCTGAGCCGGGCGCCGCGTAACGGCACCCGGCCGCGTGACCGGGTTTTGATTTCTCGGCTCAGTTTGTCCTGATTCGGGAGCACGTACTGGAGCGCTCTCCGCCGAATTGGGTGCCGGTTCGGCGGAAGGGAGCGCGTCAAAACAATGACTGAGTGCCCTCCCTGATTGCCCCGCGATCGGGAAGCGCACCCAGGGCATCACTGCAATGGGTTCGCTTGGGCGGGGAGAGTGCCCATGTGGGCTGGATGCGACGCTTTGGATTCGCCGACGCACGGTAGTGGCGCCGCATCGCCACCCGCTACGAGAAGCGGGCGACCAACGACTTCGCCACGGTCACTCTCGGCATGACCATGCTTTGGCTCACGTGAGTCTGCAGAGACGTCCTAGGCCGCAGAGGTGTGGTCTCGCTCTCGGGCATCGTAGCGTGCCTGAGCCGCGCTCAATTCACCGATGTTCCGGAACACCCACATGCCGAGCGCCTGGACGGGTTCGGCCAGCGATAGGCCGAGCGGGGTCAACTCGTAATCCACGCGCGGCGGGATCGATGGCGTGACCGTCCGGCTGACGAGGCCGTCGCGCTCCAAGTTGCGCAGCGTCAAGGTCAGCATCCGCTGCGAGATGTCCTCGATCCCGCGCTTGAGTTCGCTGAAACGCTGCGAGCGCTCGCGCAACATCATGATGACAAGCACGCTCCACTTGTCGCCGAGGCGAGAAAGCACTTGAGATACTTTCATGCACTCCGGTGAATGGGCATCGACGGGCTTGGTATCACTCATGTAACCTTGGTATCCTTCTTGTGCCGTCTTGCGGGGCCTTTTAGGTCGAATATCATAACCGGGTAACGAATAGGAACCCGGTACCACGATGAAACTCCTGCACATCGACACGAGCATTCTCGGGGCGAATTCCGTCTCGCGGGAACTCACGGCGCTGATCGTCGGACGCCTGACCACGGGAGCGGGGTCCGAGGTCACCTACCGCGACCTGTCGGCCGGCGACCTGCCGCACCTCACGCCGGCCACCCTGCCCAGCGCCCATCCGGCCTCCGCCATGGCCGGTCCTCTCGACTCCGCGGGGCAGGCCGCCCGCGCGGAGAGCGACCGGGTGCTGGAGGAGTTTCTCGCCGCCGACATCGTCGTGATCGGCGCACCGATGTACAACTTCACGATCCCGTCCCAGCTCAAGAGCTGGATCGACCGCATCCTCGTACCCGGCAAGACCTTCCGGTACGGTGCGAATGGGGCGGAAGGCCTCACCGGCGGTAAGCGGGTCATCGTGGCGGTGGCGCGCGGCGGCTTCTACGGACCTGAGACGGGCGCCGTCTCGGCCGAGCATGCCGAGAGCTACCTGCGCTCGGCGCTGGCTTTCGTCGGTATCACCGCGCCGGAGTTCGTCGTGGCCGAGGGCCTCGCCGCGGGCGAGCACAACAAGGCGCAGGCCCTGACCTCGGCCCGCGCCGCCGTGCAGCAGCTCGCCGCCTGAACCCCGCCAACCCATCCTCCTCCAGCTCCACTCCGGAACGGTCTTCTCCCATGTCTCAGACCCTCGCCACCCCCGCCGCCCCGTCGCGCGGCATGACCATCCTCGCCTGGTCCCTGCAGATCGTGCTCGCGCTCGTGTTCCTGGCCGCCGGCGGCGCCAAGCTCGCGGGCATCCCGATGATGGTTCAGGTCTTCGACCTCGTCGGCGTCGGGCAGTGGTTCCGCATCGTCACGGGGCTCATCGAGGTTGCGGGCGCAATCGCGCTGCTGATCCCCACCTATGCCGGCCTCGCCGCGTTGTTGCTCGGTTGCACGATGGTCGGTGCGGTGCTGGCCCACCTGACGGTCCTGCCGACGCCAGCGGCGCCCGCCGTGTTCCTGCTGCTCCTCTGCGCCCTGCTGGCTCTGCTGCGTCGTAACCAGATCGCCGCGGTCGCGAACCGCGGCCGCTGACCGGCGGTCGGCGTAGCAGCCGCCGGCTACGCCGACATGCGCCGGACCGGAGAAGCGAGATCATGTTCGACCGACATCGATGGCCTGGTGGACGGGCCATCCTGGGGATCATGGCCTGCCTCTCGGCCGGGATGTGGGCTGCCGCACCGACGGCCTCGCCGACCCGCGCCGCCGCAGCACCGGCACGTCACCACCGCATCGTCTACCACGTCAGCAGCAACGATCAGCCCACGATGCAGCGGGCCCTCGGAACCGCCGACAACGCCCTCAAGCATTACCGGAGCCGCGGCGAGACGGCGCGCATCGAGATCGTCGCCAATGGCGGCGGCGTTCACATGATGCGGTCCGATACGACGCCGGTCGGTCCGATGCTGCAGTACATGCGCAGCACCTACCCGGACCTGGTTCTGACCGCTTGCGGCCTCACCCGGACGATCATGGAAACCAATGAGGCGTGGACCGTCCCCCTCCTCGAAGGGATCGGTGTCGTGACCGTTGGCCTCGTGCGGGTGGTGGAACTCCAGGAGGAGGGCTATGCCTATGTCAAACCCTGACGCGGGGCGGTTGACACGTCGGGCCTTCGCCGCGGGCGCCCTGTCTACGATCACCCTCTCATCGCCGACCGCCGCGCTGCCGCTCCTCAGGGGCCAGCGGAAGCAGTTCGTGCACTTCGAGCCGCAGCCGTCGATGCAGCCTCTCCGGCTTCGCGATCTCGCCGGCCGCACGGCCACCCTCGCGGCTGCGAAGCGCGAGGCGATGCGCCTGTACGTGTGGGCGACTTGGTGTCCGTCCTGCCCGGTCGAGCTGCCGCGGCTCGCGCGGGAGCAGGCCGCGATTGCGGCCCGCGGCGTTGGCGTCGTCGCCGTCAGCATCGACACCGTATCGACGGTCGTGATCTCCACCTACCTGCAGCGGCACGGGGCCGGCGGGCTACGGGTGCTCCACGACCCTGCGGCAGCGACCCTGCGGGCGGGCCAGCCCGACGGAACGGCCTCGCCGTTCCAAAGCTGGTCGATGCCGCTGACCTTCGCCGTCGACCGAGCCGCGCGCGTGCGGGGCTACATCGCCGGCGGCTTCGACTGGCTGAAACCGGACAGCTTGGCGTTCCTCGACGTCCTGGCCGCTCAGGCTCCACCGGCGCCGTTCCACGCGATGCCGAGCCGGTCGGGTTAGGCTCCTCCTTGACCGGTTCGGCCGGTGCGCCGGGTCCTAATCCCAGACGAGGCTGCGCGGCAGAAAAACTAACAGTTAACTTGCGAGAGCAACGCAAAGTGAAGTCCTGGTTTACGTTCGTATGACGAGATGGTGGCACCGTCGCGCTTGGGGGCAGCGCTCGGATCTATGTTTGAGTCCCATGGTGGGCCGTCATGAAGTTGTTCAGCAACCTCAATCTGGTATCAAAAATTGCAATTCCGACGCTGCTGATTGTTTCTGTTGCGGCGGGAATGGTCTTCCTGGCGCGTTCTAACCTGCAAACACTCGATCATAACACACAGCAGATCGTGGACGTCAGCGCTGCGCGCGCAGTTCTTGCCCTTCAGATGTCGAACGCTGTCGATGAGGCTGCGATCAAGGAAAAGAATATCATCATCGAGACGGATGATGCGCGCATGAAGGTGCAAGCGAACGAGTACAAGGAGGAGCGCCAGAAGGCGTACGCCGCCATCGAGCGGCTGATCGCACTGGCCGACACGCCTGAGCGCAGGTCTACAAACGAGGGCATCAAACGCTTGATGGGCGACTACTTCGCCGCAATCGACAGGGTGATAGCCTTAGGGCTGAAGAACGAGAACGAAGCTGCTGCCAAGATCTCGAACAACGCAAGCCGCGACGCCCGCAGGAAGTTGGTCGAAGTTGTGGGAAAGCGGGTTGAGACGAACTTGCGGGATCTCAGCATTGCCAAGCAAAAGGCGTCAGAAATCGCTGCCTCTGCCACGCAGACCCTGGTGATCACCGCCATCTGCGGTCTCCTGATCGCCGTCATCCTGCTCGCGGGCATTGTGGTTTTCGGCGTGACGCGTCCTCTGAACGCCATGGAAGGCGCGATGAGCCGCTTGGCTGCCGGTGATCTTGAGGTGGCGGTCAGCGGCACCGAACGGAGGGATGAGGTCGGCTCGCTGGCCCGCTCGCTTCAGGTATTTAAGAACAATGCCATCCAGGCGCGCGCGATGGCTGCGGCGCAAGAGGCCGAGAACCAAGCCAAGATGCGGCGTGCCAACTTGCTCGATGACCTCACCAAAAGCTTCGAGCGGAGCGTTTCGGTGCTGACGCAAGGGCTGGCCGGCGCCGCCACTGAGATGGAAGCGACTGCTCGCTCCATGACCGCGACTGCCCACGAGACGAGTCAGCAGAGCGTGACCGTAGCCGGTGCGGCTCAGCAAACCTCGGCCAACGTGCAGACCGTGGCCGCCGCCAGCGAGGAGATGTCGGCGTCGGTGACGGAGATCGTGCAGCAGGTCAGCCAGTCGGCGCAGATCGCCGGCCGCGCCGTGGATACGGCGCGGCAGACCGACGCGACGGTGCAGAGACTTGCTGGCACGGCCGAGCGCATCACCACAGCGGTGTCGCTGATCTCGCAGATCGCGGGTCAGACCAATCTGCTCGCGCTGAACGCCACCATCGAGGCGGCGCGTGCCGGAGAGGCGGGGCGCGGCTTTGCGGTTGTCGCCACGGAGGTGAAGGAGTTGGCGGGTCAGACCTCCCGGGCGACGGGCGAGATCGGTGAGCGCATCGCGGAGATCCAGGCGGCGACGCAGGAGGCGGTCGCCGACATCCAGCAGATCAGCCGGGTGATCGGCGAGATGTCCACCTACGCGGCGAGCATCGCGGCGGCCATGGAGGAGCAGGGGGCGGCAACCCAGGAGATCACGCGCAACGTGCAGCAGGCGGCGCAAGGCACGGAGTTGGTGACCCGCAACATCGGATCGGTGCAGGCGGGCGCCGGCCAGACGAGCGCGGCAGCCTCGCAGGTGCTGAGCGCGGCGCAGGAGCTTGCCCGGCACTCGGAAGGCCTCACCCGCGAGGTCTCCACCTTCTTGGCTGGCGTGAAGGCGGCTTGATCACACAGCCTGCGCATTTCGGCCCGCTCGGCTCATAGCCGCGGCGGGCCTTTTCGGGGACATATCGCAGGGTCGCGAGCGCTGAGGCTCAAATCATGGAGAGCAACGAGCCGGTCGCTTAGATCGTGGTCGCGATCTAGAGCGCTCTCCGCCGAAGTGGATGCCGGTTCGGCGCAAGAGAGCGCGTCAAAGCAACGACTTAGAGCCGTTCCCGATTGCAACGCGATCGGGAACGGCTCTAAGCGACCCAGTCCGGTCAAACTCCAAAGGGGCATTCCTATCGCACGATGCCGTTTCTCCAAGAGCATGATCTTTAGTTCCAGCATTTCGTGGGATGGGTTCGACCTGGAGAAACGTTGCTCGACGGACGATGCTCTGCAGAGAGCTTCGAACGGGGTGAGGCGGCGCAGGGTCTTCAGGCGGCGGGCGAAGTTGTAGGCGCTGACGCGGTCGGCCAGGTGAGCACGACGTTGCGCGTGGCTGACGTCGTGGTCGCGTTTGACGGTCGCGTGCTTGAATCGTGCGGTTCATTCGTTCGACCTGACCGCTTCGTCCAGGGATGGCGCGGCTTGGTCAGACGATGGTCGATACCATTGCGGGCGCAGGCAAGCTCGAAGCTGTCGGCTCGGAAGGTCTCACCGGCTGCGATGGCCTCCTTGACGATGGGGCGGCCGAGGCAAGGTTGCCGGGTGAGCACCGTGTGCCTCTGGTCGGGCACGGCCTCGACGAGATGGCGACGAGCAGGTCGAGCCGCCCTTGGGCCGTGCGAACCTCGGCCAGATCGATGTGGCGCTGCCCTGAAGAACCCGGCCCATAGCCCGTCCCTTCACTCGGGCGTGGTGAGTGCACCATCAAACCCTGAGATCAAACAGCGAATTCGTCCCAAGATTTCGCGCGCAGCCCCTCGGTCGGGTAGTCGCTCTGGCGCAGGGTCTGAAGCGTCCTCGGATGGGGCTCGCCCTTCGGCTGGCTGCCGGCCAAGAAGGCGAGAAGCGACTCGCCCCATCCTCGTTGAGCATGGACTCGCCCAGGATCGAGCGGGCCGAGTTCCCGGCGCACAGGAACAGGACGTTGTAGACCCGCTCAGGCATGGGGAGCTTCCCCGGCAGGGCAAACGCAAGCGGACAGGGCGGCGACGGCCGGGGCGCAGACCTCGGGCCGGCCTTGGCAGCAGTCGCGCATCAAAAAGGCGATCAGATCGGATAGGCCGGCGTAGGCGGCGCTGTAGATGATCGACTTGCCCTCGCGGCGGGAGGCGATCAGGCCGGCGTGCGAGAGTTCTTTCAGGTGGAAGGACAGATTGGTGCTCGCGACCCCGACCTCGATCGCCAGCGCCCCCGCGGCAAGGCCGTCCGGACCGGCGGTGACGAGGGCGCGCACGATCCGGAGCCGGTGCTCCTGGCCGAGGGCCGCGAACGCCGCGAGGGCTTGCCGTTCGTCCATCAATTGTCCACTATCATTACAACATATCAAATTTTGTTGAAGCGTAGAGGAAGAGGACGTCTTGGACAAGCCCCAGCAGCCGTTCGCCGATGGGATCCCGAACCTCTCCGAGGCGCACTTCGAGGTGCCGATCGTCGAGCAGCTACAGGTGACGGCGGCGCTCTCCCACGCGCCGCGCTTCCTGATCCTCTACGGTTCGCTGCGAGAGCGCTCGTTCAGCCGGTTCCTGGCCTACGAGGCGGCCCGGCTCCTGGAGGCGATGGGCGGCGAGGTCAGAATCTTCCACGCCCACGGCCTGCCGCTGCCCGACGACGCGACGGCCGACCACCCGAAGGTGCAGGAGCTTCGGCAACTCTCGATCTGGTCGGAGGGGCAGGTTTGGGTCAGCCCGGAGCGGCACGGCAACTTGACCGGCGTCATGAAGAGCCAGGTCGACTGGCTGCCGCTGAGCGAGGGTTCGGTGCGGCCGACGCAGGGGCGCACGCTCGCGGTGATGCAGGTCTCGGGCGGATCGCAGAGCTTCAATGCCGTGAACAGCCTGCGGCTGCTGGGGCGCTGGATGCGGATGATCACCATCCCGAACCAGTCCTCGGTGCCGATGGCTTACAAGGAGTTCGACGACGCCGGCCGCATGAAGCCGGGCCCACTGTACGACCGGGTCGTGGACGTCTGCGAGGAACTGGTGAAGTTCACCCTGCTGACCCGGGGGCGGGCCGACCACCTCGTCGACCGCTACTCCGAGCGGAAGGAGCGCCAACCCGACCGGCTCAAGGCAGTCGCTGCCGACATCGGGTTCGTGAAGCGATAGATCCGCTCTCGCCCCGCAGGCGGACGCTCGATTGACCGAAGACGAATGTCGGTTTGTGGCAGCTGAGCTGCTGTTGGTCAGGAGCGGCGCTCAGGACCATCAACGGGTACCGGAGCTTCTGAAGCTCCCGCTTGCAGTCTGGAGAAAACAGCTCGCGGGATGAGCACGGCAATCATCGGCCATCGGCTGCGGTGAAGAGTACGTCGATGGTATCGCCCCCCTCTATCAGCCTCATGCCGACGAGCCCTCTTACGGTGATGGCAACAGGAGATTGCAATTTATCGACCAAGGGCGTGTCTCCAATCGCCGTAATAGCTTGAACGCTAAAACGCTGACCTCATGCTATCCCTGGATAGGAGTGGTCCGGGTTCGTGATTAATCCGACGGCGTACCGGGACGCCCGCCGGAGAGTGGGCTTATCTCACTCCAAGCTCGCCGCCTTCTCGGGCCATGCGACCGTTATCCTTGTCGAGTTGAGCGCCGCGACTGCGCGCGCCTACGACTTCCCAAAATCGATTTCGATTTGAGCTATCCTAGCAGGTAAGATTGAGAGAAATTTGCTATCGAGCGGGAAAACAATCTATCGTTCTTCGTCAATGCTGTGCAGCGGCCGTCAACCTCGATTTCCCGCTCGCCGGTCGCAAGCCCGCATCGCTCAGGCCGTTCCCGGCAACACTCGCGCGTCAGGAAGGCAGTCATTCCTGCCACCGTCTCGGGTACCGCAGTGCAAACGACCGACTGCGCCTGTCGGTACGAGCGGACGGGGCCAGCGCCGGCAAGGTTTTGCATGTGGAGGGTCAGCGTCGAGGGCGCGCAGCCGCCGGCCTGCGGCCATGCCGCCGGGCAACTGCCTCAGCAGCGTGCGGAACGCTTCAAGGCGGGTTTCCTGCGCCAATGCTATGAGCACGACCGCGGCTGCGTCTACCTTCCTCGTGCGACCCCTTTTCGATCGCCATCGAAACAGGAGGCCATTAGGTTATCTTTGCCGTTTTCCCCGAGCTGGCCCTCGACCAAGAACGATACCGCGTGCCCGCCAAGCCGGACGACCACCGAAGCCGTCCGGGATGCGGGGTCACCGACATCCCCTGCCACCTCTCCGGCGCCCTGCAGGACTACTTCATGCTCTCGGGGCAGACGCCCCTTCCCGATCGGCTGACCATTCTTCTCGACCGGATCGACGCTGCCCTGGCCGCGGCCGGCGAGCGGCTCGCCACCGGCTTCCGCGACGAGCTGATCCGTGCGTTGCCGGCGCTGCGGACCTTCGCCATGTCCCTCTGCGCGAGCGCGGCGCGCGCCGACGACCTCGTGCAGGAAACGTTGGTCCGAGCTTGGGCGAACCGGGAGCGGTTCATCCCCGGCACCAACTTCACCGCCTGGACCTTCACCATCCTGCGCAACCAGTTCTACAGCGAGATGCGCAAGGCGCGGCGCGAGGTCGAGGACGCCGAGAGCACGCATGCGGCGGGGCTCACGGCGGCGCCCGATCAGGAGCATGTCGTGGCGCTCGGCTCAGTGATGAACCTGATCGGGACGCTGCCGCTCCCGCAGCGCCAAGCCCTTCTGCTCGTCGGCGCGGAGGGCTTCACCTACGAGGAGGCGGCTGCCCAACTCGGATGTCAGGTCGGCACGGTGAAGAGCCGGATCAGTCGAGCACGCAGCTTCCTCGTCGCGAGCCTCGCGCAGGACGCCTCCTCGCTCGGTTTTGCGGGGCTCTGAAACACCGCTTCCATCCCCGACCGCGGACCGGGCCGGCTGGTTCGCTGCGCTTGTCAGCCGGCCGCGGTCAAGGCGCGCGGCACTCCATCGCGGTCGCCGCCTCGATGACGCTGAGCGCTCGACGCCTGACTTCGAGCGAAACGCTCGGGCTATCCGAGACGACGGACGCTTCCCGCTTCAGGGCCGTGTCGCAGGCGCACGAGCTATACCCGGCCGTGTCGTAGCAGGCGTCGTGACGCATGCAGGCGGCGTCGAGGTCGTCGGTCGGCGTCAGGCCCTCGCCCCGCTGCCCCTTCCCGCAGTAGTTCCCGTGGAATAGCTCCGTCCCTGCGACGACCCGACCGAGGTTGCCCTTCGGCGGCGCCGACGCCTCGATCTGGCCGCTCGGATTGAGGTCGTTGGCCGGCCCGCCCGCCCTGGAGCCTGAGGCGCGCAGGGCCTTCGGGATGCCTGAGCGCTCACCTGGCTCGTTCAGGGCCTCGCCGGCCCGGCCGTTCGGATCCGAGACATCCGGCAATGGAGGCGGCGGCCCGGGTCGAGGCTCGTCCACCTCGACGGAAGCGGGCGGGACTTCCTGGACGGCCTGCGCGACGCAAGCGTAGGGGTAGGCCACGAGCAGCAGCCCCAGCACTGCGAGAAGAGGTGGTTTCAAGGATGCCCTCCCGGATCGGCGTCCGCCTAAAACTCGAGGCTCGGCTTTACCGTTCCGGGATGCGTCCTGCCGCTGTTACGGGGAAGCGGCGGCCGTGGGGCGGCGCCGCATGATCCTTCGTAGGAGGCGATGCGGCGAAAGGCTGAGCTTCGGGAAAGCCCGGACAAGCAGGGCCGCCAGCACGGCGAGGACGGCCAGAACGGTGTTGAAGATGGCATCGGCCCTGCTGGCGCGCGCATCGCTCGACGATGTCAGGTGCAGGGTGTCGTGCGCCACGAAACGGGTGGCATGTGGGATGCTCACGTCGCCGATGGTGTTAGCCACCGTGACCACGGCAGCCCCGAAGGGCTGGCGCCGTCCCGTTCCAACACGTGCCTCGGCGGATCGGACCGCCGGGACACGGGCGTCACGAAGTCTGAGAAGTCGTCACTGACCCGTCGTAGAGCCGGTCGTGGTGGTCGATTTCACCGGCTTCGAGCCAGGTTCGTGCGACATCGCCTTCGTGCGGGACTCGACGCTCTCGCCGTCCCGGACCTTCGTCTTTGTCTGCGACTTCGAGAAGGTGCCGCCGTCGTGGGCCATCGCCTTCGACTGACCGTTCAGCCCGCCGTTGCCGGTCTCGTTGACGTGCGAGCGGTCCATAGTCTTGCCGCCCGCCGCGCTGCCCCCGGTGGCTAGCGACGAGCCCGTAGATCCGTGCTCACCAGTCGACGTGCCGCCGCTGCCCGCGGTCGAGGCCGAGGTGCCCCCGGCCGCGGCCGAGCCCGCGGTACCCCCGGTAGCGCTTCCCCCGGCCTGGGCCAGCGCGGCTGCCGGGACGACAAGGAGCCCGAAGGCGGCGAGAGGGGCGATGAAGCGTATCGTCATGTCAGCCTCACTTCCTGTCCTTGGGTACGGTGACGACGCAATCGCCGTCCCCGGTGGTGGTCATGGTGGTGCCGCCGGAACTGGAGCTGGACGCGGAGCTGCTGGTCGATCCGCTGCCGGCCCTCGTCGTCACCGAAGGACCGCCCGTGGTCGAGCTGCTGACGCCGTTCGGTCCCGCCGTAACGGAACTCGACAGCGTGCCGGTGCTCTTCGCGTCGTCGGAATGCACGACCTTGCACGGCTTGCCGTTCGGGCCGGTCGTGACGGTCGTGCTACCGGAGACGCCGTTCGAGCCGGTCGTGACCGTGCTGGTCTGTGCGTGGCCCGCAACCGACCCGACGATGAGGATGGCGCCGCCGAGAAGCGGCATGATCAGGCGAGGCATGGTCCGCTCTCCTCAGGAACAAGGAGGGCGCGACCCGCCCGGACCGCGCCCGATGCTTTCACCCGCCGGGGGCTCAGCGCTTGTTGTGGCCCGGTGCATTCTCGGAATTGCCGGGGCCGCTCCGGTCACGCCCGGGGGCGCTGCCGGACATCCCGGACGACGAGCCGCCCGTGCCCATCGACGAGGAGCTCGTGCCCTTGCCGGCCGAGGAGCCTCCGGTGCCCATCGACGAGGACGAGCCCGAGCCGGAACCGGCGGACGAGCCTCCCGTGCCCACGGTGGACGAGCTGGTCCCGCCGCCGGCCGACGAGCCGCCGGTGCCCAGCGTCGAGGACGAACCCGAGCCGGTGCCCGAGCCCGACGAGGATCCGCCCGTGCCGACGGTGGAGGAGCTGGTGCCGCCGCCCGCGGAGGACCCGCCCGTGCCGACAGTCGAAGAGGACTGCGCGAGCGCCATGGCCGCGCCGCCGACGATGAAGGTGGTCGCAAGAGCTGCGACGCGAACGTGCTTCAGCATGTTGAAGACCTCAAATTGTGGTTCGTACGGGGCCAGAAACGAGCGTCGTTTGCAAACCGTTCCGGCAGTCTGCGGGATAAATAGGCAGAATACGGTGCCGCCCGAATACATTTACGAAGCAAAGAAGGCCAATAAAGATACAGCCGCGAGGCGTGTGCGCCTCCGGTTGCGGACACATCATCTTACCTTGATCCCCGAGCTAACATCCTGGGCGCGCTGCCGGCTCGGGCACCCCAGCTGCCGGTACGAATCCCACCCCAGGGAGGCAAGGCCTGAAATGCCGTTGCCCGCCCGGGCGTGCCCCTTGTGGAGCAAGCCGGTGCGGGCCGGGCCGCCCGTCTTCGAGCAGGATGTCGAGCCTAGTAGCGGTAGCCGTAGCCTCCGTAGCGGCGCCCCTCGTAAACGCGCACGTCCCTGCGACCGTAGCCCCCGAACTCACGATGCCGACGATAGCCATGAGCAGGGGCCCAGGGCGGAGGACCGCCGTGCCGGAAGCCGCGTTCGCCGCGGGCCCAGGGTGGATCGGCCATCGCCGGCGAGGCTGCGCCGAGGACCCCGACCGCCAGAGTCAGCGCACCGAGCAGGGTCACCATTGGTTTGCTGGACATCGAGCACCTCCCTCTGGCCGGGCTGAAGCCGGCTACGGACCAGAGACGGAGAACTGGGCCAAACCGTTCCGCCGACCGCGTTTGGGCGGGCGATATCCCTGTCTGGAGCGCTGCCGATATCAGCGCGTGCAACGGTTTCCGTCCCTCAGGCTTTCTGACCCGTCCAACAAGATGAGAAGGGGCTCCCCTATGCCGGTCCGTTTGCTCACGGCCGCCTTGCTTCTGTCCACCGTGGCCACGTCCGTCATCGCTGCGCCGATGTCGGCCGATGATAAGGCAGCACTTCAACAGCAGTGCATGGGCGACTTCACGACCTTCTGCGGGGACATGCCTCCAGAGGATGGTCCCGAGACGCAGGCGTGTTTCGAGAAGAACATGGCGAAGCTCTCACCGGGGTGCCAGGGCGCCATCCAGAGCTACAAGCAGGGCAAGAAGGGCTGATCGCCAAATTTCGACCAGCGACGATTTCGATACGACCAACTTCGGATCGGTTTCGGCACGTCGTTCGCTGCCATGCCTTCGACCGGGCTTCGCCTTTGGCTGGGCCGGTCGAAGAGTGCCGATCGGTGATGACCGCCACCCGCTACGTTGTGAGGTTGAGCACGCGCGACGGTTGGCGGATGCTGACCGACTGGGAAGAGCGCGAAGCGGTGCCGATGGCTGAGGCGGTGATGCGCCGCTACGAGGGTGAGACGATGCGCGTCGTCTTCATGATGGCCAGTCCCGATCCTGACGCGCGTCGGTGGATCGCTTTCTACCTCACGGACTTGGCCCTGCTGTTTGATCTCAGGGTTTGATGGTGCACTCACCACGCCCGAGTGAAGGTACGGGCTATGGGCCGGGTTCTTCAGGGCAGCGCCACATCGATCTGGCCGAAGTTCGCACGGCCCAAGGGCGGCTCGACCTGCTCGTCGCCATCTCGTCGAGGCCGTGCCCGACCAGAGGCACACGGTGCTCACCCGGCAACCGCACCCACGTCACCACGCCCGGCAACCTTGCCTCGGCCGCCCCATCGTCAAGGAGGCGATCGCAGCCGGTGAGACCTTCCGAGCCGACAGCTTCGAGCTTGCCTGCGCCCGCAACGGTATCGACCATCGTCTGACCAAGCCGCGCCATCCCTGGACGAAGCGGTCAGGTCGAACGAATGAACCGCACGATTCAAGCACGCGACCGTCAAACGCGACCACGACGTCAGCCACGCGCAACGTCGTGCTCACCTGGCCGACCGCGTCAGCGCCTACAACTTCGCCCGCCGCCTGAAGACCCTGCGCCGCCTCACCCCGTTCGAAGCTCTCTGCAGAGCCTGGACGCCCGATCTCGGCCGCTTCAGGCCCGACCCGCTCCATTACATGCCGGGACCAAACGATTGATCGGCTTGAGTGTCTTCCGATCGAGTGTACGCAGTGCGATCGATTCTTCCCCAAGTGCGTGCAGGGGATAGCGGCATGATTCTTCATGAATCAGGACAAACTACCCGCCTGTAGGCCCAAGCTTAGCTGAGAAATCAAACGGGTGCCGAATTAGACGTCGAGGTTGGCGACGCTGAGCGCATTTTCTTGGATGAACTCGCGGCGCGGTTCGACCACGTCGCCCATCAGCTTCACGAACAGGTCGTCGGCGTCGGTCGTGTCCTTCACTTTGACCTGCAGCAGCGAGCGCACGTCGCGGTCGAGCGTCGTCTCCCAGAGCTGCTGGGCGGTCATCTCGCCCAGGCCCTTGTAGCGCTGGAGCGAGAGGCCCTTGCGCCCGAAAGCCATCACCGCCTCGAACAGACCGACAGGCCCGTGCAGCACGGTCTCGTCGGTCTTGCGGGCGAGCGTCGCCGGCTCGCCGTAGATCTCCCGGAAGGCGTCAGCCCGCTCGGCCAGCCGGCGCGCCTCCTGGCTGGTGATCAGGCCGGCATCGAGCGTCGCCACCTGCCGCACGCCGCGCAGGGTCCGGCTGAGCCGGTAGCCGCCCTCGTACGCCTCGCCCTGCCAGCCGCGCTCGATCTCATCCGCGATGGCGTCGAGGCGCTTGGCCGTCATGTCGGCCAGCACCTCGGCCTCGCCGGGGTTCTCGGCCACATCCCCCGCGAAGGCGCCGGCCAGCACCGCCTGCTCGACCACGGCGCGGTCGTAGCGGGTGTGCAGGCCCTGCAGGATGCCGCGGAAGCTGCGCGCCTCCTCCACCAGGGTCTTGAGCTGCGGCCCGGCGAACTCGGCGCCGGAGGCAAGGCGCAGCACTGCGCCCTCGGTGCCCTGGTCGATCAGGTAGTCCTCGAGCGCCCGCTCGTCCTTAAGGTAGAGCGCCTTGCGGCCGCGCTCGGCTTTGTAGAGCGGCGGCTGGGCGATGTAGAGGTGCCCGCGCTCGATCAACTCCGGCATCTGGCGGAAGAAGAACGTCAGCAGCAGCGTGCGGATGTGCGAGCCGTCCACGTCCGCATCCGTCATGATGATGATGCGGTGGTAGCGCAGCTTGTCTGGGTTGAAGCCCTCGCGGTCGGTCGAGGACCGCCCAATGCCCGCACCCAGCGCCGTGATCAGCGTGCCGATCTCGGCCGAGGACAGCATCCGGTCGGCGCGCACCCGCTCGACGTTCAGGATTTTCCCGCGCAGCGGCAGAACCGCTTGGAACGCCCTATCCCGGCCCTGCTTGGCCGAGCCGCCGGCGGAATCGCCCTCCACCAGCAGGATCTCGCACTTGGTCGGATCCCGCTCCTGGCAGTCGGCGAGCTTGCCGGGCAGCGAGGCGATGTCGAGCGCGCCCTTCCGGGTCACGGTCTCGCGCGCCTTGCGGGCCGCCTCGCGGGCGGAGGCCGCCAGCACCACCTTGCCCATCAGGGCCTTGGCCTGGGAGGGGTTCTCCTCCAGCCAGGTCGAGAGGCCCTCGTTCAGCACGTTCTCGACGGCCGGGCGCACCTCGGAGGAGACGAGCTTGTCCTTCGTCTGCGAGGAGAATTTTGGGTCCGGCACCTGCACCGAGATGACGGCGGTCAGGCCCTCGCGGCAATCCTCGCCGGTGAGCGAGACCTTCTCCTTCTTGGCGACGCCCGACGATTCGGCGTAGCCGGTGATCTGCCGGGTGAGCGCCGCGCGAAAGCCCGCCATGTGGGTGCCGCCGTCGCGCTGCGGGATGTTGTTGGTGAACGGCAGCACGGTCTCGTTGAACGAGTCGTTCCACCAAAACGCCACCTCGACCCGGATGCCGTCGCGCTCGGAGCGCACCACGACGGGCTTCGACATGCCCTCGATGGGTTTGCGCGAACGGTCGAGGTAGCGCACGAAGGCCTCGATGCCGCCCTCGTAGTAGAGTTCCTCGCGCCGCTTCTCGGCGTGGCGCGCGTCGGTGAGCACGATGCGCACGCCCGAGTTCAGAAAGGCCAGCTCCCGCAGCCGCTTCTCCAGCGTCGCGTAGTCGAACTCGACCATCGTGAAGGTCTCGGTGGAGGGCAGGAAGGTCACCTCCGTGCCGCGCCGACCGTTGCCGGGGCCGACCACCTTCAGCGGGGCCTTCGCCTCGCCGTGGCCGAACTCCATCGCGTGCTCCTGGTCGTTGCGCCAGATCCGGAGCTTGAGCCAGACCGAGAGCGCGTTGACGACGGACACGCCGACGCCGTGAAGGCCGCCCGAGACCTTGTAGGAGTTCTGGTCGAACTTACCGCCCGCGTGCAGCTGGGTCATGATGACCTCGGCCGCCGAGACGCCCTCCTCCCGGTGGATGTCGACCGGAATGCCGCGGCCATTGTCGGAAACCGTGCAGGACCCGTCCGCGTTGAGCGTCACGGTGACCAGATCGGCGTGGCCGGCGAGCGCCTCGTCGATCGCGTTGTCGACGACCTCGTAGACCATGTGGTGGAGGCCCGAGCCGTCGTCGGTGTCACCGATATACATGCCCGGACGCTTGCGGACGGCGTCCAGCCCCTTGAGTACCCGGATCGATTCCGCGCCGTAGGCGTCGTGGTCAGTCTGCGGAGTGTCGGCCATGAATGTCCTCGGGCAGGCGGAGCTTCGCCGTGCGCGGCCCGGCCCTGTCGGGCGGCTTCGCCTGCGATTCGTCTAACCGGCCTGATATAGGGGTTCAGCCTTGAAATTGCATCGGTTTCCGGGCGCGGCACACCGCGCCCGGAGCCGATTTCTGGCCGGTCCACGTTAAAGTCCCGTTAGGCCTGTCAATCCTGCAGGAACGGGTTCGAGACGCGCTCCTCGCCGAGCGTGCCGGTCGGGCCGTGGCCCGGGATGAAGGCGACGTCGTCGCCGAGCGGCAGAACCTTCCGCTTGATCGCGTCGATCAGCTGCTCGTGGTTGCCGCCCGGCAGATCGGTGCGGCCCACCGAGCCCTTGAACACCACGTCGCCGACGAGCGCGAAGCGCGCGTCGCGGGAGACGAAGACCACGCTGCCGGGGGAATGGCCGGGGGCATGCAGGATGTCGAAGGTCAGCCCGCCGACCGTGACCGCGTCGCCCTCGTCGAGCCAGCGGTCGGGGGTGATCGGCCGGGCGCCGTCGAGGCCGTAATTGGCGCCGGTCTCAGGGAGCGAGTCGAGCAGGAACTGGTCGGCCCGGTGCGGGCCCTCGACCGGCACGCCGAGGCGCTCCTTCAGCTCCGCCGCCCCGCCCGCGTGGTCGATATGGCCGTGCGTCAGCAGGATCTTCTCGACGGTCACGCCCTGCTGGGCGATCGCCGCCTCGATCCGGTCGAGGTCGCCGCCGGGATCGACCACGGCGGCGACCTTGGTGGCGTCGTCCCAGATCAGGGTGCAGTTCTGCTGGAAGGGCGTGACCGGGATGATCCCGGCGCGGGGCGTTGGCATGCGGCGTCCGTTCGCTGTTCACGTGTCAGCGCATCTCTAGCCCGGATCGCGCCGCCGGGGCACCCGCCGCGGGTGGCGCGTCAGGCCGGCGCCCGCTTCAGCGGCGCGTCGAGGCCGCCGACCCGGAACCAGTGGTAGCCGTAGCCCTCCAGGCAGAGGCAGTGCCGCCCCTGCGCGTCCGCCTCGCTGCGCTGGCCGGTGAGGAGATCGACCAGGATGTAGCCCTCCGGCCCCGGCACCCCGGACTCGACCAGGACCTCGATCGGTCCGGGATCGAGATTGTGCACGCAGAGCACCGCGTTGTTGCGCCAGTCGTAGCGCAGGGCCAGCACCGCGTTGCGCCCGGTCTCCACGGCGGTGACCGTGCCCCAGCCGATCTCGGGCGCTTCCTTTCGCATGCGGATCACGCTCTGCATCCAACTCAGCAGCGAGTCCTGCTCGTGGCGCTGCTGGGCCACGTTGATGTGCCGGTAGCCGTAGGGTCCGTGGTCGATCACCGGCATCGCCGGCCGGTCCGAGACCGTGAAGCCGCCCTGGGCCTCGTTCGTCCACTGCATCGGCGTGCGGGCGCAGTCGCGCTCCTTGAGGGTGAGGTCGTCGCCCATGCCGATCTCGTCGCCGTAGCGCAGCACCGGCGTGCCGGGCAGCGTGAACATCAGCGAGTATGCGAGCCGGATCCGCCGCGGGTCGCCGTCGAGCATCGGGGCGAGCCGGCGCCGGATGCCGCGATCGTAGAGCTGCATGCCTTTCTCGGGGCCGAACTTCTCGAAGACGAGCGCGCGCTGCTTGTCCGTGAGGCGGCCGAGGTCGAGTTCGTCGTGGTTCCTCAGGAAGGTGCCCCACTGGCAGGAGAGCGGCCGGGGCATGGTGCGGGCGATCGCCTTGGCCAGCGGCCGCGCGTCGTGGGCGGCCAGCGCGTAGAAGGTCGCCTGGTTGACCTGGAAGTTGAACATCATGTGCATGCGGTCGGCGTCGTCGCCGAAATAGTCGAGATCCTGCTTAGGGAGGATGTTGGCCTCGGCCAGGATGATCGCGTCGCCTTTGCGCCACTGCAGGAACTCGCGGAAGTCGCGCAGCATGTCGAACTGCTCGCGCGGCTCGCCCTTCAGATCGGCGCCCTTCTGGGCGATCACGAACGGCACCGCATCCATGCGGAAGCCCGAGACGCCGAGCTGGATCCAGAAGCCCATGATCTTCAGGATCTCGGCCATCACGGCCGGGTTCGCGGTGTTGAGGTCGGGCTGGAAGTCGAAGAAGCGGTGGAAGTAGTAGGCCTTGGCCTCGGCGTCCCAGGTCCAGGTGGTCTTCTGCACGCCGGGGAAGACCATGCCCTCGTCGGCGTTCGCCGGCTTCTCCTTGGACCAAACGTACCAGTCGCGGAACGGGGAATCCGGGTCCTTGCGGGCGGCCTGGAACCAGGGATGGCGGTCCGAGGTGTGGTTGACCACGAGGTCGATCAGAACCCGCAGGCCCCGTTGCTTGGCCGCGTGCGTGAAGGCCACGAAGTCGCCGAGCGAGCCGTAGGCCGGATCGACGCCGTAATAGTCGCTGATGTCGTAGCCGCCGTCGCGCTTCGGGGAAGGCTGGAACGGCATCAGCCAGACCGCCGTGACGCCGAGCCCTTGCAGGTAGTCGAGCCGGCGCTCCAACCCGGCGAAGTCGCCGATCCCGTCGCCGTCGGCGTCCATGAAGGTGCCGACCGACAGGCAGTAGATGACGGCGTTCTTGTACCAGAGGTCGGTGATCACGGGCGCCTCCGCGGGCATGGGGCCGGCGTCCTAACGCGCCCTCACGGAAAAGCGTTGCCGTAGCCTTCGCCTCCTTAAATCAGCCGCGTTGTGGCGCCCCTATCGGATGCCCGGCGCGAGGCCACTTCCGGCCGGGCACGAGACGAGAGCCGCGGCACCCCGGACCGTATGAACACCATCCTGATCAAGCTGTTCGCGACCGCGCTGACCCTCAGCCAGGTCACGACCCGGCCGGACGCCGTGCGCACCCAGTTCGATGCCGCGACCGACGGGCCCAAGGTCGTGCAGCTCCTGCGCGACGGCTGCGCGCACATGCGCAAGGCCTTCGACATCGAGGACATCAATCTCGATGAATTGATCTCCACCGCCATGGAGGACCCGAGCGCGGTGGCGGGCGCCTCGGCCCCGAAGATCCTGCACGGGCTCGATATCGGGGAGCTCAACACGAGCTACCGCCAGTTCTGCAAGGGCGAGAACCCGGCCAACTCCCCCTTCGACGCCAAGTCGGTGATCGAGTTCTACAACAAGGCGACCGAGAACCTGCCGACCGCCGAGGCGCTGCGCGACAAGGCGCTGCCCGGCATGACCCAGATCCTCGACGGCGCCGGAAAGCCCTTCGCCGAGACCTTCGAGGCCAACGGGCGGCGCCTGGCCGTGCCGATCGAGAGCGTGCCGAGCCTGGTGCAGAAGGCCTTCATCGCGGCCGAGGACAAGCGCTTCGAGGGCCACCGCGGCATCGACGAGCGCGGCGTGATCCGGGCCTTCATCGGCAACCTCGCGGCGCCCGGGCGCCCGCAGGGCGGCTCGACCATCACCCAGCAGGTGGTGAAGAACCTCTCGGTCGGCGACGACGTCACCTACGAGCGCAAGATCCGCGAGATGATCGTGGCGGCGCGCCTCGAGCGCATTCTCACCAAGCCGCAGATCCTCGGGCTCTACCTCAACGGGATCTATCTGGGACGGGGCGCCTACGGCATCGAGATGGCGGCACGCTCCTATTTCGGCAAATCGGTCGGGCAGCTGAACCTGGCCGAGGCCGCGCTTCTCGCCGGCATGCCGAAGGGCCCAAACTTCTACAGTCCCGACAAGTACCCCGACCGAGCCCGCGAGCGGCGCGCCTACGTGCTCTCGCGCCTCAAGGAAGAGGGCGCCATCACCGAAGGACAGATGGCCGAGGCGGTGAAGGCCGATCTCGGCCTGAAGCCCCTCGACACGACCCGGCGCGACAGCGGCTTCTACGTGGTGGACTATCTCAACCGCGAGGCGCGCACCTTCGCGAGCGTCGACTCGCTGACCGCCGGCTCCTTCACGGTGCGCTCGACCATCAATGCCGGGCTCCAGCGCGCCGTCGAGGGCATCCTGCAGGACGGGCTGGCGAACTACGAGCGCGCCACCGGCCGCCAGACCTGGAGCGGTCCGGAACTCAACCTCGCGGATGCCGTGCGCCGGCTGGAGGCCGCCGCGTCTGCCCCGGAGACCTCGGCCCAGGCCGCCCCGACCGTGACCGGTCCGGATCCCGATCCGGCCCCCGCGCGCAAGGGCAAGGGCAAGGCCGCGGCGAAGCCCGCCCCGAAGCCGGCTGGCCCCAAGCCCGTCTGGCTGCGCGCCCTGGAGAGCGCCCGGCCCGTCCTCTACGACGTGCGCTGGCCGCTCGCGGTGGTGCTGGAGACCGGCCGCAACGGCGTCAAGGTCGGCCTGCCGGACGGCCGGGTCGCCGCCCTCGATCCAGGCATCGCCCGCAACCGCCTGCAACAGTACGACGCCGTCCGCGTGAAGCTGCGCGAGGGTAAGGGCGCGCCTCGGGCGGAGATCCGGGTGCGCCCGGCCGTGCAGGGCGCGGCGCTAGTGCTCGAGAACCGCACCGGCCGCATCCTCGCGATGACCGGCGGCTTCTCCTATCCCTTGAGCCAGCTGAACCGCGTGACGCAGGCCGTGCGCCAGCCGGGCTCGACGCTGAAGCCCCTCACCTATCTGGCCGCCCTGAATGCCGGGCTTCAGCCCAACACACTGGTGATGGACAGCGCCGTGACGCTGCCCCCAATCGGCGGGGTCGGCGATTCCTGGTCGCCGAAGAATTACGACGGCGGCGGCTCCGGTGCGACGACGCTCCGGCGCGGCCTCGAGTTCTCGAAGAACCTCGTCACCGCCCGCCTCCTCCAGGGCGGGATCGCCGAGAAGGCGCCCGCCAGCCTCAAGCGGGTCTGCGATATCGCGCTGGAGGCGCAGATCTACGCCGAGTGCGAGCCCTACTACCCGTTCGTGCTGGGCGCGCAGCCGGTGCGGATGCTCGATCTCGCGGGCTTCTACGCGGCGGTCGCCAACGAGGGTGCGCGGCCCGCGCCCTACGTGCTCGAATCGGTCGAGCGCGACGGCCGGCCCCTCTACACCCGCCAGAGCCGCGAGCCGGTGCGGATCGGCTCGGCCGACCGCGTCGCCTTCTACCAGCTCAAGACCATGCTGCAGGGCGTGGTCCAGCACGGCACGGCCGCGGCGCTCGCCCGCAACGGCGCCTACATCGCGGGCAAGACCGGCACCTCGGAGAACGAGAACGACGCCTGGTTCGCCGGGCTGACGAACGAGATCTCGGTGGTGGTCTGGGTCGGCTACGACAACGCCGACGGCACCCGCCGGACACTGGGGCGCGGTCAGACCGGCGGCCACCTCGCGGTGCCGATCGCCGGCCAGATCTTCAACGCGGCCTGGGCCAACGGCGTCGCCAAGACCCCGCTCGCCGGCCCCTCGCCGGAGGCGCGGCCGCTCATCGCCGATATCGGCGGCGAGCACTTCCGCCGCGGCAGCGACGGCCGGGTGGCCGAGACCCAGTTCCGCCTCGTACCGCGCGAGACCGTCTACGCCGGGCGCCCCGACGCCGAGGACGGCGACCTCGCGGGCGGGGCCGAGGACGGGGCGGACGTGGCCGGCGACTATTACGGCAACATGACGGGCGAGCGCCGGCCGCGGCCCGAGCCCGACCTGCTCGATCCCTTCGGCGAGCGCCGTCCCGCCCGCAGCCGCCGCGCGCAGGGCGACCTCGACGGCTACCGGCCCTGGCCGGGGACCAACCGCTCGCCCTTCGGCGACGAGGACTACGACACGCGTCCCCGCCGCCGCGACCCGGACTACCTGTTCGGCGACGAGCCGCGCTACTGACGCGCCCCTTCTCGACATCCTCCGAGGACAAAGCCCCGTGCGGACACAGCTTCCGGCAACCCTGGCTCTCGCCCTGATCGCCGCCCTTCCAGCCGCCTCACCGGCTCTCGCCCAGGTGAAGACGCCGGCCGCCGCGCCGGGCACGACACCGGAGCGGATCCGGGAGGTCCCCTCCGTCGCCGCGCAGGATCCGGCAACGCTCAAGCCCGGCACGATCCTGTTCAGTGACCGGCGCGACCAGCCGCAGAACCCGGAGAGCGGGCTCACCCCCTATCTCGACTGGCAGCGGCAGAAGCCGGCCGAGGCCACCGCGCTCGCGCCCTTCCCCGGGTACAAGGAGCCGGACTACGCCCAGACCGTGAACGGCGTGACGAAGCAGCGCCACGAGACCCTGAAGGTCTACGTGGCGGAGGGGCGCTTCGTGGTGACGAGGCCCCCCGAGGCGATCGACCTCCAGGCCTTCGCCAACCTTCCCTTCGTCCAGGCCATGGACCCGGCGATCAAGCACAAGGCGCTCAGCCCCGCGGACGTGACGCCCACCAAGGATCCGGCCGCCGCCTTCGCGCGCCGGCCCGACCGGCCCTGGTGCGAGCCGGGCACGACTTGCATCGAGTCGCGCTACGATCTGGAGGGCAAGCTGCCGCTCGGCGTGAAGCTCGCCAACAAGCTGGAGGAGGGCTCGTCCAAGAAGATCGCCGAGTTCGTCTCCTTCCAGAGCGAGCTGCGGGTGCTCCCGCCCGAGAAGGCGGCCGGGTTGGGCGCGCTCACCAAGGTCGACACGCCGGTGACCGGCGGGATCGAGCAGACGATCTTCTGGGTCAACCAGATCCTGCGCTTCGGCAAGTTCCTGGCGGTGCTGCAGCCGATGCCGGGCGACCCGCAGAAGACCGTGGTCACCACCTACATGGCGCTCGCCATCAAGGCCGACGTGCTCGACCGCAAGGCGGAGTACGCCCGCGTGCCGGTGCTGAAGAACCTGCTGCCCGCCCAGGTGCTGATGGGCAATTCGAGCTTCAACACCGGCAACTCGATCAGCGCCGGCCTGCCGACCTACGCCCGCAACCGCATCGCGGCCTTCGCGGACGCCGTGGCCAAGCGCTGAGGGACGGAACGCCGGGGCCTTAGCCCCGGCCGCTGTCCGCTAGTAACCCCGGTTGCCGATCGTCGGCAGGGTGGGCTGCGTGTAGGCGCGGTTCACGTCGCGGCGGGTCTGGGTGCCGTTGGTGTCGTTGGAGCGGCTGAACGCGTCGGCGCTGAACTGCTGCGCGAAGCCGCTGTCGCCGGTGCTGGTGCAGGCGCCGAGGCCCGCGCAGAGGCAGGCAGCCAGCAGGAGGTGCAGGCGGGTCGGGGAAGGGCTGGTGCGCATCGCGGCGTCCTCGCGGGTTCGATCCTGCGGGCCGGCGTGGGCCGCCCGGGCGCTGCCGTCAAGCCTGCGGGCCGGCTCCGCCGTGCCGGTCGGCACGATGCGAGGCGATCGCGCCACGAAAAACTCACCACCCGCGCGGCTTCCGTGCCATGCCCGGCCGCAATCGTGTGGAGGATGGCGGCCTTGCCCTGGCGAATCCGCCCGGCGCGGGCGACAAGCGATCCCGATGAGCAACGTCGTGCCCTTCCGCCAGCGCCAGCCCGTCGCGAAACTCGCCCGTTGCGAGGTCGTCGCGGTCGCGGGTGACCTTCTCACCCTGCTGGAGCAGCTCGAGGACGTGTGCGCCCGGGCCGCCGGCACGGGCCGGCCGCCGCTCGAGGTCGAGCGCACGGTGCAGCACCTGCTCGACGCGGTCGGCGCGGTCGAGCGTGCCCTCGACTGCATCGGCGAGGGCGAGCAGGCCGAGCCCGCCTGACATTAGCTCTTAAGGAATGCTGAACGTCTGGAACTGTCGCGGTCAACTTCCCGTTGAGCGGACGGACGACGCCCGCGTCACCGTGCCCCGGAGAAGCCGATGCCCGCGACCAGCCCCCGCCGCGCCGTCCTGGCGCTGACCGCGTTCGGATTGATCACCGGCACCGCCGCCCATGCTCAGGACGGTGGCCTCTTCGAAGCCCTGTTTGGGCGCCCACAGGCGACGCAGCCGCAGCCGACCGTGCAACCGCAGGTGCAATACCCGACCTACGGATACGGTCAGGAGGGCGGCTACCGCCAGCGCAGCCGCCGGGCGGCGCGCCCGCAGCTCCGTACCCGCTACACCGCCCTGCACAAGTCCGAGCCGCTGAAGGTGAAGATCACCGACCGGCAGACGCCTCTCGACATGTCGGCGGGTGCCGCCGCCGCCCTGATGCGCGACGAGACCCTGCGGCCCGGCGACATCGTCATCCTGAAGAGCGGGCCGCAGGTCTACACCGGCTCCGTCGAGAAGCGCCACACGATGCGCGACTTCGAGCCTGCGCAGAGCTCGCGCCTCATCGGCAAGCAGACGCGCCGTCAGCTCGCCGCGATGGTGGCGCCAGTGGGCGCCCTGCCGGCCGATGAGGCCCGCCGGGTGCTGGCCCGGTTGAAGCGGACCCCGCGCAGCCCCGCCGCGGTGCCGGAGCAGGCCGTCGCCCAGGCCGGTGCGATGCGGGTGATCAATGCCTGGACGCCCGCCCGATAGGCGGCGTCGCTCCCTGCTCCGCTGTTGCCGGACGGCGCATGCCGTCCGCTCCGTTTTCCTGCACGCACCGCCCGTCGGAGCTGGGCTCTCTCTTGCAAGCGCGGATAGGGCTCCGCTCACGCCATGTCCGGAGCCGGTCCTCAGCTCAGCGCCGCTACGCCCGACATGCTGGCCCAGACGGTGCCATAGTGGCAGGCGGTGGCGGCGAGCACGAAGGCGTGCCAGATCGCGTTCTGGAATGGCAGGCTGCGCCAGACGTGGAAGACGACGCCGACCGTGTAGAGCGCCCCTCCGATGGCGAGCAGCCACAGGGCGGTCGGCTGGAGCACCGCGATCACCGACTCGTAGGCGAGGAGCCCGCTCCAGCCGAGCACGAGGTAGAGACCGATCGAGAGCCGGTCGAAGCGGCCCGGGAAGAACAGCTTCACCGCGATGCCGATGGAGGCCACCAGCCAGATCACTGCGAGCAGTGCCCAGGCGGTCGGCCCGGTGCCCACGAGGGTGACCAGCGGCGTGTAGGTGCCGGCGATCATCAGGTAGATCAACGCGTGGTCGGCGCGCCGCAGCAGCCACTTGCGCGGGCTCACCGGATAGAGGTTGTAGGTCGCAGAGACGCCGAGCATGCCCACCAGCGCGGTGGCGTAGACCACCACCGCCACCCGCTCGCCCCAGCCCAGATGGGCGGTGAGCGATGTCGCCACCAGGGCGACCGCGCCGGCAAGCCCCAGCACGACGCCGAGTCCGTGCACCACCCCGTCCGCGAGGATCTCCCGCTTCGTGTAGTGCCAGGTGAGTGTGAGCGGTCTCCCGTCCTCGGCCAGGAACATCTGTCCCTCCTGCAACGCGTGCAGTGTAAGATTTTCGAGGCGAAGTCGTTCCCTATGCAGAGTGCGTAAACACTGGCTATCCACGCCAATCTGCGGGCATGGTGAAGGGTTGTGCTGCGCAGCAGTCACGTTGCACAGCAAAAGAGCGCATGGAGTCTCGGCGATCTTTGGCGATGCTTGGTGACCCGCGGCGGTTCCGCGCACGCGCTCCGCGCGCGGACCCTCGCCTCCCTAGGACATCGCCGAGACCGTTTCATGACGGGCCGGGCTCAGATGCCGCCGCCCGCCAGTCCCTCGAAGCCGAAGGCGGTCTCGCCCCCCGCCCGCGCCGGGGCGGGCGCGCCCAGGCTCAGGCGGGCGTGCACCGTCGCCATCATCAGCACGCCCATCGCCAGGACCTGATGGGCGAGGCCGGCCCAGAGCGGCACGGCCAGCAGCAGGGTGACGATGCCGAGACCCATCTGCGCCACCGTGAGCGCGGCGACGCCCGCGGCGCGGCCCCGCACCCCGCGCGCCGCCCCGGAAATCCAGGCATCGACCGCGTGGGCGAGGGCTGCCAGCACGATCAGGTAGGCGACGAGGCGGTGGTTGAACTGGACCAGGGTGGTGTTGTCGACGAAGTTCTCGATCCAGGGCGTGACCGCGAACAGCTCCGCGTGCGGCGGCACCAGCGCGCCGTCCATGGTGGGCCAGGTGTTGTAGAGCAGGCCGGCATGCGAGCCCGCCACGAGGCCGCCGAGGAAGATCTGCGCCAGCACCAGGGCCGGCAGCGCGAGGGCTGCGGCGCGCAGCCGCCCCGGCGCCGGCGCGCGCGCGTCCCGGCGCTCGCCCGCCGCCAGCCAGACGAGGCCGGCAAGGATCAGGCTCGCGAGCGTCAGGTGGATCGCGAGCTTCAGCGGCGCCACCGCCGTCATGCCGGGCTTGAGGCCGGACGCCACCATGATCCAGCCGACCGTGCCCTGCAGTCCGCCGAGGAGGCCGAGCGCCACGAGCCCGATCCCGAGCCGGCGCCCGATGAGGCCGCGCCACCAGAACCAGACCAGTGGCAGGAAGAAGACGAGCCCGAGGACGCGGCCGAGCAGGCGGTGGCCCCATTCCCAGAAGTAGAGCACCTTGAAGTCGGCGAGCCCCATGCCCTGGTTGAGGATCCGGTACTGCGGCGTGTCGCGGTACTTGTCGAACTCGGCGGCCCAGTCGGCGGCCGAGAGCGGCGGCACTGCACCGGTCACCGGGCGCCACTCGGTGATCGAGAGGCCGGAGCCGGTGAGTCGGGTCGCGCCGCCCACCGCCACCATCGCGACCACGAGGGCGGCCACGAGGTAGAGCCAGAGGCGTACCGGGTTCGAGCCGCGCGTCGCGCCGCTGAGGTCGTCGGGTCGGCCGTGGATGGAGAGCCGCATCGCGTCGGGTCTGCTTTTCGGTTACGTCCGCCCCCGGGTTAGGCAATGCCGGCGCCCGGGGCAACGTCCGCCGGTGCCGCTGCGGCATCGCGCGGCTTTGACCCGGACGGGACCGCCGATACGCGGGCGGATGTTTTTCGAGGAGGATCACCATGCGCCGTCGGACCCGCACCCTGATCGGGACGGTGGGGCTCATCGCCTTCGTGATGCTCTACGCCCCCCTCGCCATGGCGCTCGCCGACAGTCGCATCTCCCAGCTGCACCCCGCGCTGCAGACGGTGGTCTACTGCATCCTCGGTATCGCCTGGATCTTCCCCCTGATGCCGCTGATCCGGTGGATGGAGCGGCCCGACGCCTGAGACGGCGCGCGAGGCCCCAGATTTCGCCGCACTCCGGGACGAGAAGGCGGGACAGGCGGCGCGCCCGTTCCCTCCAGCCCCGATAACCGATGCCTCGATCGTTCCCGAGCCGGCCCGTCCTCGCCGGCCTCCTCGTCCTCGCCGCCGGTCCGGCCCTGGCCCAGGGGACGCCGCGCTCCGTCGGCGAGTGCGAGCGCCTGAAGAACGATCTCGCCTACAACCAGTGCCTCGCGATGTTCGGCCCCGCCGCCCGCAACGTGGCGGGCGGTTTCGCGGCGGTCGATGCCTCGGCCGTCCCGCAGGCCGCAATCCCGCAGGCGGAGGAGCCTCAGGCCGAGCCGGCGCGTGGCCGGCGCTACCGCGGCCGCCACGGGCGCCAGCGCGCGGTCTTCACTTCGGGCCGGCGGCGCTGATCCCGGCCGGTCAGCCGATGTCGAGGCGCCGGCCCCGGTTCCAGGCCAGGAACGGCACGCCCGAGAGCAGACCGCGGAGCGCCGGCGCCGACTGGTGGCAGCCGTTCACCGAGACCCGCGGCAGGGCGTGCGGATGCCCCGCATGCGTCGCGAAGAGGTGGCCCGGCCGGGTCGTGACCGCGGTCGCGAAGCCGAGCTCCCGCGCCAGCGCGAACTCGCGCGGGCCCGCCGAGCTGCGGTCGCCGACCGGGTAGGACAGGTGCCGCACCGGGCGCCCGAGTTCCGCCTCGATCCGCGCCCGGCTCTCCGAGATCTCGCTGCGCGCCGTCCCGGGCGGGTGCTTGGCCAGCATCGGGTGGCTGCGGGTGTGGGCGCCGAAGCTGACCAGCGGGTCGCGGCCGAGTGTCCGCAGGGCGTCCCAGTCCAGGCACAGCTCCTCCGCCACCGTCCCCGGGGCGAAGCCGGCCGCCCGGCAGAGGTCGCCGACCCGGTCGAGCAGCTCCGCCTCCGGGCCGGCCCGCAGGGCGCGGTAGACCGCCTCGAAGGCGCGGCCCTTCTCGGCCGGATCGCGCGCCGGCAGGTCGATGCGCTGCCCGCCCGCCTCCAGCCGCACCCGGTCGAGGCGCGCCACCGCCCGCTCCAGCTCGACCCACCAGAGCCGGCCCTCGCCCCCGGCGAAGTCGCTCGCCACGAACAGCGTCCAGGGCGCCCCGTGCCGGGCGAGCACCGGCGCGGCGTGGACGGCGTTGTCGCGGTAGCCGTCGTCGAAGGTCAGGGCGCAGAAGGGCGGCCCCGCCTCCCGCTGCGCGAGGCGCTCCGGGATCTCGTCGAGGGTGCAGAGCGCGAAGCCGCGCGCCCGCAGCATTCCGAGCGTCAGGTCGAGGAAGTCCGGCGTGATCGCGAGCAGCCGGTTCGGCGCGAAGGCGGCGGGCGGCTCCGGCCGGACGTGGTGGAAGGTCAGGATCAGCCCGCGCCCCCGGGCGACGGGTGCGAGCCAGCGGTCGGCGCCGGTCGCCGCGACCGCCCGGAAGCCGGCCTCGAACAGGCGGTGGCGGCTGCGGGAGGAGAGCATGAGGGCGGACCCGGAGCCCGGAGCAGGGCACTGCGGCGAGGTCTATCGGTCGGCGGGTAAAGGAAGACGAAAGCGGATCTTGATCTGGATTACGAGGACTTCGTTGCGCGCGCGGATGGGCCGCGGTGCCGCGTGAACTTGCGTGCTCTTGCGCGGCCTTCGCGCTACAGGACACCGACACGAGCCGCAGTTCCGGACATGCCGGGCCGGCCTCCCGGGGAGTGCATGACGGTTCCGGTCCCTATACCGAGAGACGGCCCGGCCGCCGCGGCCGAGCCGGGGCTGCGGGCCGAGATCCTGCCCGGCCTCGCGGCCGCCGAGCACCTGTGGCGCAGCCTGGAGGCGCGGGGCGGCACGCTCGCCACGCCCTATCAGCGCTTCGCCTGGGTCTCGGCCTTCGCCGAAACCCTGCCCGACCCCGCCGGCATCCGCGTGCTCGCCGTGCGCGACGCCTCCGGGCACCTGCTCTTGCTGCTGCCCCTGCGGCTGCGCCGGTTCGTGGGCATCCGCACTGCGGGCGTCATCGGCGGCGCCCAAGCGAACTTCCACCTGCCGCTCTTCGCCGGTCCCGGCGCGGCGGCACTCGCGCCCGAGGCTCTGCGGCGCGCCCTGCGGCGGGCGGGCCGTGCGGCCGGGATCGACGTGTTCGTGCTGGGGTTCCAGCCCCGCCACTGGGACGGCACGGCCAATCCCCTGGCGGAGGGGGCGCCGCCGGCCCCGAGCGACGCCTACGGCATGCGGCTCGGCCCCGACCCGGAGGCGAGCCTGCGCCGCGCCTTCAGCGCGGATGCCCGCAAGAAGCTGCGCGCGAAGGAGCGGCGCCTGAGCGAATCGCTGGGCCCCCTCGCCTATGTTCGGGCCGAGACGCCGGAGGAGCGCGCCGCCTGCCTCGAAGCCTTCCACGCGCAGAAGGCGGTGCGCCTCGCCGCGCTCGGCCTGTCCAATCCCTACGCCGATCCCGCCATCCGCGCCTTCTTGGAGCGGGCTGCCGCCGGCCCCGACCCGGCGATGGAGATCCACGCGCTGGTGGCGAGCCGCAGCGGCCGCGTGCTCGCGACCTTCGCGGGGGCGGTCGATGCGGCCCGGTTCAGCGGCATGCTGACGGCCTTCGATCCCGATCCGGAGGTGGCCCGCTCCAGCCCCGGCGACCTGTTGCTGCAGCACCTCGTGCGTGACCAGACCGCCCGCGGACGGCGCAGCCTCGATCTCGGGCTCGGCGAGGCGCGCTACAAGCAGAATACCTGCGACGAGATCATCGCGATCGCCCAGCCGGTCCTGCCCGTCACCCTGCGGGGCCGGGCCTACGCGCTGGCGGCGGCCGGGTTCATCCGGGTGAAGCGCCGGATCAAGCGCGATCCCCGCCTGCTCGGCCTGATCGGGCGCCTGCGCCGCCTGCGGGCGTGACGCCGCCCGCCGCGGCTCACGCCGCGGAGAGGCGCAGCTCCATCGGCTCCTCGGTCCGCGTAGGGCGGCGGGCCGGACGGTTGGCCGGTCGATCCTGGGCCACCAGCACCTGGCCGGCGCCCGCATCCTCGACGAGGCCGAACAGCTCGCCGAGCGCGGGATCGTCCGCCGAGGCGTTCGAGGCGAGGATCACGCTGTCCATCTGCGGGGCGAGCAGGGTCAGCAGGTCCAGTGCGTCCGGGGCGAGGCGCAGGCGGAAGACGATCCAGGCATAGGCCTCGGCGGTCGCGTCCACCGTGGTGGCCAGCACCTCGGGCTCGTCCAGCAGCACCTGCGTGTCGACGGAGCCGGTGGCGATCCGCTGCAGGCCGCCATCCGCCTGGATCACGTCCTGGAACGCCGCCTCGCCGGCGACGAGGTCGGTCAGGCCGGGCTCGTCCGCCTCCTCCTCCGGTCCGTTCAGATCGACCGCGAGCGTCGCGGCGTCCGCCGCGAGATGGCGTGCGAGCGCGTCCGGAAGATCGCCGTCCCGGCGCGGCTCGGTCTCGACCACCAGCACCGTCCGGCCCGCGGCCCGGCGCGGGCCGCGTCCGAGGCGGTCCACCAGCGGGCCGAGGGTGAAGGCGGCCGGACCCGGCGCGGCCGTGCGGTCCTCGGCCGGCGCCTCCGGGAACTCGGCCTCCGGGAACTCGGCCACGGGGGCAGCGTCGGGCGCGCCGCTGGCGGCCGGTCGGGCTGGGCGCTCGGGCACGTCGGCGTTGGCGGCCCCGCCGTCCCAGCGGTTCGGCGGCATCGCCTCGGGAAAGCCGTAGGGCTCGGCGCGCCGGACGGAGCGGCCGCGCCCGCCCGGGCCGTCGCCGCCCTCGGGCGCGTCGCCGTCCCAGGGCGCGTCTCCGCCGCGCGGCGCGCCGGGGCCCGGCTCGGCCAGGAGCCGCCGGCCGACGACCGCCCCGCTCGACAGCAGGAAGGCGAGCAGCGTCGAGAAGGCGAGGATCGGCAGCTTCTTCGGGAAGGAGGGCTGCTCGGGCCGCACCGCCCGCGAGACGATGCGGGCGTCGGCCGGCGTCGCGCTCTCGGCGTCGCGGGCGGCCGCCTCGCGGTAGCGGCCGAGATAGGATTCGAGCTGCTCGCGCTGCGCCTTGGCCTCGCGCTCGAGCGCGCGCAGCTCGACCTCGCTCGAATTGCCCTTCACCACCACGTCGCGCTGCCCGTCGACGGCGGCCTGCAGGCTCTCGACGCGGGATGAGGCGATGCGCGCGTCGTTCTCGAGGGTGCGCACGATCCGGTCGGCGGCCGCCTTGATCTGCGCGTCGAGTTCGCCGACCTGGGCGGTCAGCTCCTTGATGCGGGGATGGGCCGGCAGCAGCGTGCGCGACTCGAGCGCGAGCTGGGCGCGGACGGTGATCCGGCTCTCGATGGTGCGGCGGATCAGCTCGTTGTTGGCCACGTCCGGGATCTCGAAGGCGCGCCCGTCCTTGATCATCTCCTTGATCGACTTCACCCGGCCGGCGAGGTCGGCCTGGATGGTGCGGGCCTGCGAGAGTTGGGTCGAGAGCTCGCCGAGCTGCTGGCTGGTCAGGCGCTGGCCGGTCGCCGCGGCGGCGGCCACGAGCCCGTTCTTGGCCCGGAAGGCCTCGACCTTCGCCTCGGCCTCGGTGACGCGGCGGCGGAGCGTGTCGATGTTGCCGCCGAGCCAGGTCGAGGCGTAGCGGGCGGTGTCGACCTTGGCCGCCTCCAGCGAGCCGAGATAGATCTCGGCCACCGTGTTGGCACCGGATGCCGCGAGGTCCGGGTCGCGCGAGCGGAACTCGACCGTCAGGATGCGCGACTTGCCCGCCGGGTAGACCAGCAGGCGCTCCAGGAAGGCGTCGAGCACGCGCTCCTCGGCCGGGCGGTCGAGGGGGTTGCGGGCAAGCCCCATGAGCATCAGCGCCTGACGCAGGGGGCCGGGCGCCTCCGCCTCGGCGTCGAATTCCGGGTTGCCGACGAGCTTGAGCCGGCGCACCGCCTCGCGGGCGAGGTCGCGCGACATCATCACCTGCGCCTGGCTCGCGACCGCCTGCTCGTCGATCGGCGTCGTCTGGTCGGCGCGCTCCTGCGGGGTGCGGGCGAAGGCGGGGTCGCGGCTCTCCAGGAGGAGCTTCGCCTCCGCGGTATAGCGCGGCGGCACGACCTGCACGAAGGCGGCCGCCGCCACGGCGGCGGCCAGCGTCGGCAGCAGGATCCAGGCCCAGGAGCGGCGCAGCAGGCCCGGCAGCTCGGCCACGCTCACGCCCTCCCCTGAGGAGCGGCCTTCGTGTGTTGCGCGCGGGCTGGAGCGGGACATGGAGGGCCTTCGACGCGGTACGGGCGGACCTGCCGCCGGCCCCAACCATGCGCCGTTAAGGTTGAGCACCGGTTAAACGGGCTTTCGCGCCGCGTCCTGGACCCGATCCCGTGTCGTCCGGGTCAGTCTTCATTAACCCTGACGGCCTACACCAACGCTCATCTGGTCAATCCGACGGTCATGGTGTGATGAACCGGCGCGCTCTGCTCCTGGCACTGACTTCCAGCCTCGCCCTCGGCGGCTGTCTCCGGCCTGATTTCCGTACCGCGGATCTCGACGCCACGGGGACCGGCTCGATCGGTGCCCGCTACACGCTGGCGGCGGGCGACAAGCTGCGGGTGATCGTGTTCGGCCAGGACAACCTCTCGAACATCTACGCGGTGGACGGCGCCGGCCGCATCTCCATGCCGCTGATCGGCGTGGTCGGGATCGGCGGGCAGACCACCGCGCAGGCCGCACGCTCGATCGAGGCGAAGCTCGCGGCCGGCTACGTCCGCGAGCCCCACGTCACGGTCGAGGTCGATGCCTACCGGCCCTTCTACATCCTGGGCGAGGTCACGACATCGGGCCAGTACCCCTACGTCAATGGCATGACGGTGGAGAGCGCGGTCGCGATCGCGGCGGGATTCGGCCCGCGGGCCGCGCGCGACTACGCCGTGCTCACCCGCGCGGGCCCGGGCGGGCTCGTCAACGGCATCGTGCCCATGAGCTACCCGGTCCGGCCGGGCGACACGATCGTGATCAAGGAGCGGTTCTTCTGATCGCCGCCCCGGCGCCGCTGGGGCGTCAGGGCTGGGGCGTCAGGGCTGGGGCGGGTCGCTGCGCGTCGCGGTCCAGACGACGTGCCGCGGCCCGCTGTTCCCGTGCGCGGGGATCCTGGTCTCCACCACCGCGAAGCCGTGGCGCTTCAGGCGCGCCTTGAACTTGCGGTCCGGCGACCCCGACCAGACGCCGAGGACGCCGCCCGGCTTCAAGGCCCACCGCAGGCGCTTGAGGCCCCAGCCGTCGTAGAGCCGGTTGTTCGCCCGGCGCATCAGTCCCTCCGGCCCGTTGTCGACGTCGAGCAGGATGACGTCCCAGCCCGCCGCCTCGGACTGGATGAGGCGGTTCACGTCCGTCTCCTGCAGGCTGACGCGGGGATCGTCCAGGCAGCCCGCGAAGACCGGCGCCAGGGGCCCGCGCGCCCAGGCGGCGACCGCGGGCACCAGCTCGGCCACGACGATCCGCGCCTCCGGCCCCAGCGCCCGCAGCGCCGCCCGGAGCGTGAACCCCATGCCGAGGCCGCCGATGAGCACGCGCGGGGCGGCCACCGGGGGCAACTGCGCGCAGGCCAGGGCGGCCAGCGCCTCCTCCGAGGTGCCGCGCGTGCTGTTCATCAGCTCGATCTCGTCCACGACGATCGTGAACTCGTCGTCCCGCTGCATCAGCGCGAGGCTGCGGCCGCCCCCCGGGACGGGGCCGGTATCGAGGTGAACCCAGGCGGTCATGGGCGGCTTTCCGTGAGCCCGTCGCCGGCGCTGCCGGCGCGGGCGCTGCCGGGACGGGAGGCGGCAGGATCCGGCGCCGACGTCCGATACCGGCGGGCGCGCGTCAAGGCCGCGCGGCACACGGTCTCCCCTGCTCAAGCGCGGCTTGCCCAGCGCGGGCGGGAGCGTCTATCAGCGCGGCCATGGCCAAGCGTATCAAATCCCTGCCGCAGGAGCGCGGTTTCGTGCTCTTCGACGTCGTCTACGCGGACGGCAGCCGCGCCTCGAACCGGCGTGTCCCGGTCGAGATCCTGGGCGGCCTCGACGGCGACGCGCCGGCCGAGCAGCTCATCCTCGAGCAGGACCAGGAGATCGCCCGGAAGTCCGGGCGCCCGGCCCGCGAGATCCAGAGCCTGTCCCGCTCGCCGATCCCGAGCCCCAAGCTCATCGCCTGAGCCTGCGCCATCGCTCCGTCGGCATCCGTTAGGCCGCGTTTGGCGGCGACATCGCGGCCGAGGGGTGGGGCGCCGTGCGCGCCTGCAGCCAAGTGGTGAGCGGCTTCTCCACGAGAGCGTGGACGAGGAGCGCCACGAGGCACGACAGGACCAGCGAGATGGCCAGCATCGGCCAGAAGCCGAGCCTGTCGTGCAGCCCCGCCGCCATCCAGGCCTTGCGGAAGCCGAAGATCACGAAGGGGTGGCTCAGGTAGAGCGCGTAGCTGGCATCACCGAGCCGTGCGCCGATCCGGGTGATCAGCTGGCCGGGACCCGCGAGCCGCCACAGCGGCCCGAGCGCGGCGGCCGCGACGAGTAGCGCCGCCGGCACGCCCCAGCCGAGGACCCGCAGGCCCTCGTTCGGAGTGGTCCAGTCGAGGGCCTGATGCCCGGAGCCCATCGCGTCCCAGACAAGCGCGGCGACCGCGGTCGCGGCCAGCGCGCCGCGCACCGGCGCCGACAGGCGGACCCCGGCGCGGAGCAGCAGCGCGAGGCCCATGCCGAAGGCGAATTCGACGAGGATCGGGCGCGTCCAGAAGAAGGCGGCGGCGCCGAACGGTCCCTGCGGCACGGCCGGCACCAAGGCGCCGAGCAGCACCAGGGCGCCGAGCAGCGTGGCGACGCCCAGCACGGCGCGGTCGCGCGCGAACCCGATGAAAAGTGCGAAGACGCAGTAGAAGAACATCTCGTAGTTGAGCGTCCAGCCGAGCGTCAGGATCGGGCGCGGGATGCCGTCGCCGAAGGCGTCGGTCGGCCAGAAGGCGAAGGAGGCCAGGATGTCCGGCAACGCGGGCAGCACCTTGCCCTCGGTCGCGGCGGCGCGGATCAGCAGCGCGAGGTAGAGCCCGGTGAACAGCCAGTAGAGCGGCGCGATGCGCACGAGGCGCCGGCCGAGGAAGTGCCCGGCCGCGTCCGGACGGGAGAACAGCCGCTCCGAGCTGTAAACCATGATGAAGCCGGAGATGACGAAGAACAGGTCCACTCCCGCCCCCCAGGGCAGGGTGAAGATGCGCTCGAAATCGCCGCCGATCCTGACGCTCTGCACCTTGGCGTCGTGCTGGGCGTGACCGAAGGCCACGGTGAGCGCCGCGATGCCCCGCAGGATCTGGATGGGAACGATCTGGTTCATGGGGCCCCGACACGCTCCTGCGCGGCTCTCACGGGAGCGTAGGGCCCGGGGCTTAACGGGGGCTCTCGCCTCGGCCCGCATCCCGGAGCAGCGTTAAGCGTTCACCGCGGCTGCCCGGAGCGGGTCCGCAGCCACGCCCAGCGGGCAGCGTGCAGGCCCCAGACCATGCCGAGCATCATGTAGACGTGGCGCCACTTCTCGATGTCGATCTGGAAGGCCTGGAGGAAGAACATCAGCAGCGCCGGCCAAGCGATCTGGGCAAGGCGCTGGTAGGGGGATGGCGTCAGGCAGAGCCGGAACCCGACCCAGGCCGTCGCGAGCACGATGCCGAGGAACGCGAACCCGGCGATCCAGCCGCCGTTCGAGAAGGCGCCGATATAGGAGTTGTGCGGCTCCAGGTTGAAGACGCGGCGCCAGCGCAAGGGCCCGAAGCCCTCGGGCCGCTCCAGCAGCATCTCCATGCCCCGGCGCTGGTTGCCGAAGCGCCCGGTCTCGCCCTCGTCGTAGTCCTTCGTGGCGACGGCGCGGTCGCTGAATCGGGCCGCGATCCCGTCCACCGCGAAGAGGCTGCCGATCATCGCAGTCCCGCAGACCAGCGCCACGGCGCCGAGGCCCGCGATGCGGCGGCGCAGCGCCCGGGTCGGTGCGGTGATCCAGGCCATCGTGCTCATCAGGCCGATGCCGAGCACGCAGGCGGCCCAGGAGCCGCGCGAGAAGGACAGGAAGATGCAGGCTAGGATGACGAGGAGGCCCGTGAGCGAGCCGAGGACCCGGCGGGTGCGCCCGGTGATCAGGTTGTGGATCAGGTAGAGCGCCGCGAGGATCAGGAAGGAGCCCAGCAGGTTCGGGTCCTCGAACACGCCCGAGGCCCGCCCGTCCATCTTGAACAGGACGCCGTCGCCGAGCACGTCGAAGTAGCTGAGGATGCCGCAGACGGCGGCGAACAGGCAGCTCGCCAGATAGGCGTTCAGGGCGAACGCGACGCGCCGGTGGGTCTCGTCCGAGAAGAACATCACGAAAAAGACGCCGGTGACGATCAGGTAGACCGACTGGAAGGTCCATTCCCCCGGCAGCGTCTCGTCGAGATAGGGCATCAGCGCGAGGACGAGGCAGGTCCCGTAGATCAGGAGCAGCGCGAAGATCGGGAGTGCCGCCCGGTGGAAGCGGAGACCCAGCAGCGTCCAGAGCAGCAGGGTCGGGATCGCCACGAAATCGTAGGGCGAGGGTCGCAGGAAGGTGAAGCAGGTGAAGAACAGGAACAGCCAGAACAGGCCGTAGGCGAGCGACTCGAGTGCCGCGCGGACGGGCAGGCGGCCGAGCCGGGAGGCGCCCTGGGCCGGGCCGGAGGGGCTGCCCGATGCGGCGGTGATCGTGGCGTGCATCGGGCGGGGTCCGGACGCTTGCAGGCGTGAAGCGTGGGCAGGATCCACGAGCGCGCTCAGCAAAGCCTTAAGGGCCTTCGCCTGCGGCGTGCCGTCCGGGGCCGGAACCGCGGGATCGTTCCGCGGATTCGAGCCCGCATGGCCGTTCCCCACAGATACGAGGCGCCCCGGCGCCCGCGCGGCGCGAAGCCCGATCCGGCGCCCGCGCCCGACCTCGCCGCCAAGGCGCTCGCCGTGCACCGGCTGCTCTGCCCGGTCTACGGCTGCCCGATCCCCTATTTCCACGCCCTCGACCCGGTGAGCGAGCTGGTCTCCTCGCTGCTATCGCACCGCACGCGCAACGCGGATTCGGGACGCGCCTTCAAGGCGCTGCGCGCCCGCTACCCGGACTGGGCGGCGCTGATCGCGGCGCCGACCCCGGAGGTCGAGGCGACGATCGCGGGCGTGACGTGGCCGGAGCTGAAGGCGCCGCGCATCCAGGCGGTGCTGGCCGCCGTGCGGGAGCGGGCCGGCGCGCTCGATCTCGGGTTCCTCGCCGGGATGGAGGTGGAGGCGGCCCGCGCCTGGCTCGAGGCCATCCCGGGCATCGGCCCGAAGACCAGCGCTGCGGTGCTGAGCTTCTCGGTGCTCAGGATGCCGGCCCTGCCCGTCGACAGCCACCATCACCGTGTGGCGCAGCGCCTCGGCTTGATCGGCCCGCGGGTCGATGTCGGCCCCGCGCACCCGATCCTGCGGGCGCAGCTGCCCGCGGCCTGGAGCGCGCAGGACCTCTACGACAACCACGAGATCCTGATGCTGCACGGGCAGCGCGTCTGCCACCACCGCAACCCGGCCTGCGGCCGGTGCGTGCTCGCCGCGATCTGCCCGAGCGCGCGGGTCGTGTCGCGGGGTTCCGAGGGGCCCGAGGCCCCTTTCGGCGCCTAAAGGCACTGCAGGCGGGGTCCGGGGCGCGCAGGCCCGGGATTGGCCTCTCCGGCCCAGCTCTGCCGGGTCGAAGAGGCCAAATGCAGGACTCTGCCCTGCACCCGCCAAAGGTCTTCGACCCTTGGGACCCACGACCACCCGCGCCCAAGCTTGACCCCGTCCCTGCCACCTGATCAGAAGCCGGGTCCCGCCAGGTCGGCGGGCCTCAGTGAGGCGGGGTAGGCGCGCGATGGCCGCGTTCAACGAATTGGTGTTCTCCGGCGTGCAGCCGACCGGGAACCTGCATCTCGGCAATTATCTCGGCGCCATCAAGCGCTTCGTGGAGATGCAGACACGCGACGCGCAGTGCCTCTACTGCGTCGTCGACATGCACGCGATCACGCTCTGGCAGGACCCGCAGGCCTTGCGCGGCCAGATCCGCGAGGTCACGGCCGCGTTCCTCGCTGCCGGCATCGACCCGACGCGCTCCATCGTCTTCAACCAGAGCCAGGTGCCGGCCCATGCCGAGCTCGCCTGGATCTTCAACTGCGTCGCCCGCATCGGCTGGCTCAACCGCATGACGCAGTTCAAGGACAAGGCCGGCAAGGACCGCGAGAACGCCTCGGTCGGCCTCTACGCCTACCCGGTGCTGATGGCCGCCGACATCCTGGCCTACCGGGCGACGCACGTCCCCGTGGGCGAGGACCAGAAGCAGCACCTCGAGCTGACCCGCGACATCGCCCAGAAGTTCAACACCGATTTCGCCGGCTCGATCGCGGCCCACGGCCACGGCGAGGACGGGTTCTTCCCCGTGACCGAGCCGCTGATCGGCGGCCCGGCCGCGCGGGTGATGTCGCTGCGCGACGGCGCGAAGAAGATGTCGAAGTCCGACGCCTCCGACAATTCGCGCATCAACCTCACGGACGACCAGGACCTGATCGCCCAGAAGGTGCGCAAGGCCAAGACCGACCCGGACCCCCTCCCCTCGGAGGCGGAAGGTCTGAAAGGCCGGCCCGAGGCCGACAACCTCGTGGGCATCTACGCGGCGCTCGCCGAGACGACCCGCGAGGCGGTGCTGGCGCAGTATGGCGGCGCGCAGTTCTCGGCCTTCAAGGGCGCGCTGGTCGATCTCGCGGTGGAGAAGCTCGCGCCGATCAACGCCGAGATGAAGCGCCTGACCGCCGATCCCGGCCATATCGACGCGGTGCTGGCCGACGGCGCCGCGCGGGCCGAGGCCATCGCGGCTCCGACCCTCGACGCCGTCAAGGACATCGTCGGCTTCGTGCGCCGCACGCGGCTTGCCGCGGTCTGAGACCGAGGACGCCTCAGGGCTGCGTCCTGAGGCCGCCCGCGTTGCGTGCCAGCACCACGCCCTGCCCCGGCACGCTCTCGCGGCCCTTAGCGTCCCGGGCGGTCGCGCCTCGGGCTGCGGCCTTGCGGGCCGCGAACAGCAGCACCGCGGCAAGCCCGAGCATCGCCCCGTCGAAGCCGAGGATCACCGCATCGGCCCCCCCGGCGCCGGCGATCCGCATTCCATCGGCCACGGCGACGCCCGCGTAGAGCGCCGCGCAGGCGGAGAGCATCTCCGACCACGCCCGCCCCTGCGGGCGCAGGACGCCCGCGAGGCCGACCGCGACCCAGACGGCGAAGAACGCCCGCACCTCCCACTCGGCCCGGGCCGCGAGGTCGACCGGTAGCAGGCGGTTGGCGAGGAAGAAGGCGGCGATCCCCGCGGGCAGGCCGGCGATCGCCGCGATGTTGAGCCCCCGCACCAGGCGCAGGCCGAAACCCGGCTTCTCGCCGGGCTTGGGCACCCGCGCGACCGCCCAGAGCAGCAGCCCCGTCGCCACCATCGCGCTCCCGGTGAGGCCGGACAGGAAGAACAGCAGCCGCAGGACCGGGCCGGCGAAATGCGCCTCGTGCAGGCCGACCATCGTCGAGAAGGTCTTTGTCGCGGGCCTCAAGGCGCCCTGGCGGACCTCCAGGATCGCGCCGGTCGTCCCGTCGAAGGCGACCTGCGGGTGCTCGTGCGAGAGCCCGTGCGGCTCCTCGAACACCGCCACCACCGTGGCGTTGGCATCCCGCGGGTTCTGGATCGCGATCCGCTCCAGCGTCTCCGGCACCGCGGCGACGGCCTGGAGCACCATGGGCCCGATCGGCGCCAGCGTGCCGGGCCGCCCGGCGGGCGGGCGCGGCTTCGTGATCTGGCCGGATTCGTGGAAGAGCGCTTGGGCGTTGCCGTCGTAGGCGGTGCGCACGCCCCAGGGCATGTACATGATCGCCAGGGTGACGATGCCCGTGTAGGTGATCATCAGGTGGAAGGGCAGCGCCAGCACGCCGGTGAGGTTGTGCGCGTCGAGCCAGCCGCGCTGGGCGGACTTCGCGCCGCGCCGGAAGGTGAAGAAATCGGCGAAGATGCGCCGGTGTGTGACGACGCCGGAGACCAGCGCCACCAGCATGATCATGGCGCAGATGCCGACGATCCAGCGACCCCAGAGCGGGGCCATGTGCAGCTCGAAGTGGAAGCGGTAGAGGAAGTCGCCGCCCTTGGTGTCGCGGACGCGCGCCGGCTCCCCGGTCGCGGGGTCGAGCAGGACGTGGCCGGTCGGACCGCCGGGCCGGGTCCGCCAGAACAGCTCGGTCACCGGCCGGTCGGGGCGCGGCGGCGTGACGAACCACCCCCGCGCCTCGGCCGCGTGGACCTGCATGTAGGCGACGCCGCGCTCGACGGCCGCCGCGACGGCCTCCGGCGCGAGCGGCTCCCGGGCCACGAGCTCCGGCTGCATCCAGCGCGCGATCTCCGGCTTGTAGTAGCTCGCCGTGCCGGTGACGAAGACCGCGAACAGCACCCAGCCGACCACGAGGCCGGACCAGGCGTGCAGCCACGCCATCGATTGCCGGAAACCGTTGCGCATGATCGGACCTTACCAGCGGTAGCGCAGGGTGGCGAAGACGGTGCGGGGCAGGCCGTAATAGCAGCCCTGGTAGCCGAAGCAGCCGGTGACGTAGCGCTCGTCGAGCAGGTTCTGGGCGTTGAGCTGGAACTGGAAGCCCTGCAGCGTCGCGTCGAGGTGTTTCAGGTCGTAGGAGAGCACCGCGTCCACCAGCACGCTCTCGGGCACCTTGAAGGTGTTGGCGAGGTCGCCCCAGGACGGCCCGAGATAGCGCACGCCGCCGCCGATCCCGAGACCGAGGAGCGGGCCTTCGCTGAAGCGGTAATCCACGAAGAGTGAGGCGGTCGAATCCGGAACCAAGTAGGGCCGGCGGCCGAGCAGCGGGACCTGCTGGCCGGTGAGGTCGTTGCGGGTCGTCCCGATGTCGCGGGTGGTGCGGATGTCGATGAGCGAGAAGCCGCCGACGAGGTTGAGGTTCTCGGTGATGTTGGCGCGCGCCTCGAACTCGATGCCCTGGACGCCGACCTCGCCGGTCTGGACCACGAAGCCGGGATTGGCCGGGTCGGCGTTCGTGGCGTTCTGGCGCCGGATGTCGAAGGCCGCGGCGGTGAGCAGGATATCGGTGCCGGGCGGCTGGTACTTGATGCCGGCCTCGTACTGGTTGCTCGTGACCGGATCGGGGATGCGCCCCGCCGTGCCGAAGGTCCTGTCGAAGATGCGCCCCGACGTGATCGGCTCGAACGCCTCGCTGTAGGAGACGTAAGGGGCGATGCCGTTGTCGAAGAGGTAGAGCAGGCTCGCCCTGCCGGTGAAGGCGTCGGAGGGGACGTCCTGGTTGGCCACTGCGCCCGTCGCGATGGTTCGGGTCGGACCCGACTGGCGGGCGATGTCGTAGCGGCCGCCGAGCGTCAGCAGCAGCCGGTCGAACTTCACCTGATCCTGGAAGTACACGCCCGTCTGCGTCGAGCTGATCCGGGCGTCCGAGACGAAGGGCGGCGCCGGGATGTTCATCGCGTAGTTCGGCGCCAGCACGTTCAGGTCAGGCGCCGAGGGGAACTGGCTCGTCAGCGACCGGGTCTCGAAGGTGCGGTGGTCGACGCCGACCAGCACGGTGTGTCCGAACATCCCCGTGTCGAAATTCGCTACGACGTTGTTGTCCATCGTGTAGGCGTCGATGCCGACCTGGGTGGCGATGCGCGCCCGCGGGATCAGCGGCCCGCTGGCGAAGGGCCCGTTCTGGTCCGCGAAGGCGCTGTAGACGCTGCGGTAATCGCCCTCCGAGCGCAGGTAGCGGCCGGCGGAGTGGAAGCGCAGGTTCTCGTTGACCCGGTGGTCGAACAGGTAGCTGATTGAGGCCTGCGTCCGGTCCGAGCGCTCGAAGTTGCGGTCGCCGTCGTAGAAGTCGACCGGGAGGCGGCCGGTGATCCCGCTGCCGAAGTTGCGCGCGAAGACCGTGCCGACCGCCGGGAAGCCGCCGTAGAAACCGGAGAACGGGTCGCGCTCGTAGTTGCCGATCACGGTGAGCTGCGTGTCGGCGGAGGGACGCCAGGTGACGCTCGGATTGATGAAGAAACGCTCGACCTGCGTGGTCACCGCGGGGCCGTCACCCTTCCAGCCGAGGCCGACGACGCGGTAGGCGAACTGGTCGGCCAGGGGGCCGGCCTCGGCCGTGAGCGGACCGCCGACGTCGAAGCCGCCCCGCACCTCGTTGAAGCCGCCGCCCTGCACGAAGAGCTCGCCGTGCCGGACGAATTGCGGGACCTTGGAGACGAGGTTGACGATGCCCCCCGGTCCCGATTGGCCGTAGAGCACCGAGGCCGGGCCCTTGATGACGTCGACCCGCTCCAGCCGAAAGGGATCGACGGTCGGGAAGGCGTCGCGGTTGCCGGGCAGCGGCAGGCCGTCGAGGAAGAGGGGCGCCGTGAAGCCGCGGATGTAGAACTGTTCGAGCCGGGTCGAGCCGGCGCCGCCGCGCTGCTCGGTCGTGACGCTCGGCGTGTAGCGCAGGGCCTGGTTGATCGTGAGCGCGTTCTGGTCCTCGATCTGCTTGCGGCCGATCACGGAGACCGACTGCGCCGTCTCGAGGATCGGCGTGTCGGTCTTGGTGCCGACCGTGCTGCGGCTGGCGACGTAGCCCGGCACCGCGCCGCTCGCCCCGCCCGGCCCGTAGAGCGCACCGCCGAGGGTGCGCACGCCCTGCCCCGTGACGCTCAGCTCCGCCAGCTCGATCTCGGTCCCGACCGCGGCCTGAGCCCAGGCCGCCGTTGGGAGCGCCAGAGCAAATGTTGTCGAGAGAAGCGCTATCCGCAGCGAGCCGTTTAGAGTCGTTACGGAGTTCATCCCTGTCGTGGAGGGGCGGTTCGTCTTCATTATCTCGACCTCGATGCGACGATCGGATGCTCTCATCGTCGCAATTACGCTGGCGTCACGCGGACGTGATCGACCTGATACCAAGAATGCACCCCTTTCCAAGTGCTATGTTATGTAATTATTCTAGATACAAAGCCGCCTCCGGCCGTCTTCGCGCGACCCGGCGGGGGCGGATATCCGCGGCGCGGAGCCGTCGACAGCGGCGTTCCGAGGGCGGATCCTGTCGGCCCGCGCAGGCATCACGGAGAACCCCATGAGCGATCCGGCCGACGAGCCGTACGATCTGCGCCGCTTCGTGGCGGCGCAGCGTGACGTCTACGACACAGCTCTGGCCGAGCTGCGGGCGGGTGCCAAGCGCAGCCACTGGATGTGGTTCATCTTCCCGCAGGTCGCCGGGCTCGGCCGCAGCCCGATGGCCGAGCGCTACGCCATCGCCTCGCTCGCCGAGGCGCGGGCCTATCTCGCCCACCCGCTGCTCGGGCCGCGGCTGCTCGCCTGCACGCGGGCCGCGAACGGGCATCCGGGCCTCTCGGCCCGCGCCCTGTTCGGCTCGCCCGACGACATGAAGTTCCGCTCCAGCATGACCCTGTTCGGCCGCGCCGACCCGGACGAGCCGGCCTTCGGCGCGGCGCTCGCGGCGTTCTTCGACGGGGAGCCCGACCCGCTCACCCAGGAGCTGCTGGGGGCGGCGTGAGAGGAGGCCGGCCCTGGTGGGTCGCCGCCGCGCGAACCCCGGGCCCGCCCGGTCCGTTGTCCCGAACGGAAACGCTCAGCCGCAGGACGGACCCGCCATGACGATCAATCTCTCCCTCATCCGCAGCCACATGGAGGTGGTGGGCCCGGACGGCAGCCATGTCGGCACCGTGGACGCGGTCGAGGGCCGGCGGATCCGGCTGACCCGCAAGGACCCGGCGGCCCACGGCCAGCACCACAGCTTCGACGCCGACCTCGTCGCCGCGGTCGATGACAAGGTCCGGCTCAACACCACGGACCTCGCGGCCGGCGGCTGAGGGTTCAGAGCGGGTCGTAGCCGGGCTTGCGGTAGAGGCTGTCCATCCGGGCGGCGATCTCGGGGCGGTAGACCTGCTCCGCCCAGGCTTCCGGCGCGACGTCCTCGATCGCGACCGAGACCGCCTTCTCGGAACAGCCCGAACTCGCCATCAGGGCCTGGGTCAGCGCCTCGGCGATCTCGGCCTTCTGCGCCTCGGATTTGCCGGCATAGAGCTTGACGACGATGTGGGGCATGTCCGGTCCGGTCTCCGCTGGGGGGCGGCGCTCCGCATAGCGCGCGCCGCCCGCCCGCTCCAAGTCGCCGAGGCGTTCAGGCCTCGCCGCGGGCGACGAGGGCCTCGTACTCGGAGACCTCCAGCCGGCCCTCCCGGGCGACGCGGGCCTTGTCGTCGTCGCTGATCACGTCGCCGGCCAGGTCCAGGCGCTTCCAGGCGGCGAGCGGGGTCTCGCGATCCGGCCGCGGCACGTACTTGTTCTGCTCGATCTTCCGGTACTTGTGGATATAGCGCGGGCAGTTGACCCAGATCTTCGTCACGTCCACCCGGACGACGTACTTCGCCTCCGTGTACGCGGACAGAAGCGGGTCGTCGCGCATCAGGCGGGCGTGGCCCTGCACGCGGACGCGGTGCGGCGTCTCGAAGTCGATGAACAGCAGGCCGACCTTGGCCTGACCCTCGATGTTGCCCATCGAGTAGAACATGCCGTTGCCGTCGAAGCCCGGGAAGGCGAGCGTCGTCTGGTCCACGACCTTCACGAAGCCGGTGCCGCCGCCCTTGTAGGACACGGTGGGCATCCCGTCCGGATCGACGGTCGAGAGGAAGAACATGTCGCGGCTGCCGATGAAGGCGGCCTCGTCGGGCTGGATGGTCTCGTGCACCCAGTCGGTGTCGAGGCGGTTCGCCAGCTTGACCGTGCCGAACTCCTCCTGGAGCGCGCGGTGCGCGTCCGAGTAGAGCGATGCCATTGTAGCGTCTCCTCCGGAGCCTCGTCCTCGGGCCCTTGAGAGCGGTGTTTAGGCCAAGCCCCGCCCATGAGAAAGGCCGGTGCCGCTTCCACGACACCGGCCCCAGGGCACGACGGTGGAGGCCGAGCGAAGCACGGCCTCCGAAGTTCCAAATCAATTCTTGGACTTGTCGACGAGGGCCTTCTCGGAGATCCACGGCATCATGCCGCGGAGCTTGGCGCCGACCTCCTCGATCGGGTGGGCGGCGAGCTTGGCGCGGGTGGCCTTGAACGAGGTCTGGCCGACCTTGTTCTCCAGCATCCAGTTGCGGGTGAAGATGCCCGACTGGATGTCGTTGAGGACGCGCTTCATCTCGGCCTTGGTCTCGGGGGTCACGATGCGCGGGCCGGTCACGTACTCGCCGTACTCGGCGGTGTTCGAGATCGAGTAGTTCATGTTGGCGATGCCGCCCTCGTAGATGAGGTCGACGATCAGCTTCACCTCGTGCAGGCACTCGAAATAGGCCATCTCGGGGGCGTAGCCCGCCTCGACGAGCGTCTCGAAGCCGGCCTTGATCAGCTCGACGAGGCCGCCGCAGAGCACGGCCTGCTCACCGAACAGGTCAGTCTCGCACTCCTCCTTGAAGGTCGTCTCGATGATGCCAGCGCGGCCGCCGCCATTGGCCGAGGCGTAGGAGAGGCCGAGGTCGTGGGCGTTGCCGGAGGCGTCCTGCGCGATGGCGATGAGCGTCGGCACGCCGCCGCCCTTGAGGTACTCGCCGCGCACGGTGTGGCCGGGGCCCTTCGGGGCGACCATCAGCACGTCGAGGTCCTTGCGGGGCTCGATCAGGTTGAAGTGCACGTTGAGACCGTGCGCGAACAGGAGCGCGGCGCCCTGCTTCATGTTCGGCTCCAGCGACTCCTTGTAGATGTCGCCCTGCAGCTCGTCGGGGGTGAGCATCATCACCACGTCGGCCTGCTTGGCGGCGTCGGCCACGTTCATGACCTTGAAGCCCTCGGCCTCGGCCTTCTTGGCGGTGGCCGAGCCCTCGCGCAGCGCGATGACGACGTCCTTCACGCCGGAATCGCGCAGGTTGAGCGCGTGGGCATGGCCCTGGGAGCCGTAGCCGACGATGACGACCTTCTTGCCCTTGATCAGGTTCAGGTCGGCGTCGCGATCGTAGTAAACACGCATGTCAGTCTTCCTTTCTCGAAGCTCGGTGTCCGGGGTTCAGGCCCGGCCGTACAGGGCCAGGAACTGCTCGACGGCGCGACCCGCATCGCGCCGGATCTCGCCGGCGTCGAGGGGGAGCGCGTCGCCGAGCAGGAGGCGGATCTGGATGTCGCGGCCGGCCAGACCGAAGAAGGTCCGGAAGGCCGCCTCGGTGTCGTCGAAGGCCAGCAGCCCGGCCGCGCGGCCCGCCTCCAGCACGGGTTTGACCCGCTCGCCGATGGCGAAACGCCCGTTCGCCAGCACGATGGCGCCGAGGTTGCTCTTGCGCGAGCCGGCATGGCCGATCGCCAAGCGGTTGAGCGCGACCGAAGTATCGCTCGCGATCACCTTCAGCCAAGTCGCGGCGAAGTCCTGAAGGCTCTCGCGCAGGGTGGCCACGTCGAGGGCGTTCAGGGCGTAGCGGCCGGCATGGACTCGCGAGGCTTGCCAGCGAACGGTCGCGGTGAGCAGCCCGTCGCGGTCGCCGAACCACTTGTAGAGCGTCTCCTTCGAGCAACTGGCCCGGCGCGCCACCGCGTCCATGGTGAGCTGGTCGCCCTCCTCCACCATCAGCGCGAGCACGGCATCGAGCACCGCCTGCTGGCGGGCGGAGGGCATCTCGGCGGCGGTCTCGGGGACCGTCTCGTCCGGTCTGGTGAGGCTCGGCTGCATCGGCTGCTTGGCAGTACCGTACCGTACGGTACGGCATCGCTCTAAGCCGATTCGCCCCCTTCGGCAAGGGGGCGCGTTCGGGATCAGCGCGGCAGGTCGAGCCCCTCGCGGGCGAACACCGCCTGCACCGCAGGGCGCTCGGCCATGGCGCGGGCATGCGCCGTCCAGGCCGGGAAGCGCTCGGCCATGTCGAACCGGCAGGCCGGGCCGCGGCCCCAGGTCCAGAACAGCAGCAGGTAGGGATCGACCACGCTGAAATGGCCGCCGACCGCCCAGCCGCCGTTCGAGAGGCGCACCTCCGTCATGGTGCAGAGGTCGCCGAACGCGTCGAGGGCCTTGGCCTGGATGCCCGGAAATGCCGCCTCGTCGGCGGTGTAGCGCTCGGGCCGGCGGATATGCGCGTAGGTCGTGTGGTGGTTGGTGGAGAGCCAGGCCAGCCACTCGTCGGCGACCGCCTGCTCGCGCGGGTCCGCGGGCCAGAGGGCGGGATGGAGGCGCGCGACGTGGCGCAGGATCGCGGTGTTCTCGGTAAGCACCCAGTCGCCGGTCACGAGGGCGGGCACCCGGCCGCGCTCGTTCACCGCGAGGTAGCGGGCGGAGCGCTGGTCGCCGGCCTGCAGGTTGAGCCGCTCCGTCTCGAACGGGTGGCCGGCCTCCTCCAGGGCAATGTGGGAGGCGAGCGAGCAGGCGCCGGGGGCGTAGTAGAGGGTGGGTGTGGTCATGGGGCGGGATGCTCACCTTCGTGTGGCGTCGCGTTCGCCTTAGCGGCCCAGGCTCATCCCGAGAAGGTCCGCAGCTTGCCGCGCACCTCCGCGACAACCGCATCGGGCACCGTGCCGAGATGTCTCAGGATCCGCGTGGCCCGGTCGATGGATCGAACCTGATCGACCAGCACGGCGCCTTCGACAGCCAGGCCGGGCGGCAGGAACATCTTGGTCGGCCAGGGATGCGGATTGCGCGTGATCGGGCAGACGATCACGCGCCGCGTCAGCACGTTCATATCCGGGTCCGAGACGACGAGGGCCGGACGGATGCCGTCCTGCTCTGTGTCGCGGACCGGACTGAGATCAACGAAGAGGCGTTCGCCCGGACCCGGTCGCCAATCAGTACGGGTCGTTGGGGTCATCGATGATCTCGGAGCCGCGATCGCGACCCCAATCGACGGTCGGTGGTTCGGCCTCGGGACCGAGCCGACGCATCTCGGCGATCATCTCCGCCATCGTGTAGACCGGCAGGCCGTCGACGTAGCGGCGGCCGGTCCATTGCTGCGGCTCGGCTTACGGTTTGGAGACGATCTCCACCGTTTCGCCCTCGCGAATGCCGAATTCCTCGGCTTCCGCTGGGTCGAGCCGGACGATGAGGTCGTCGCCCCAGCGAAGGACTTTGGATTCCATCGCGCAGGCCTGCGGGAGCCGGCGCGCGGGCCGCGCCGCCGGAGATACGTGTCCGATCCTACAACGGCTCGGCGCCGCGGCCCATCGCCGAGATGCCGGTGCGGCAGGTCTCCACCAGGCCGATCACCGTCATCAGGCGCACGAAGCGGTCGATCTCCTCGGTGGTGCCGGTGAGTTCGAACACGAAGGAGTTCAGCGTGGCGTCGAGCGTCTTGGCGCCGAAGGCGGCGGCCAGCCGCAGCGCCTCGCTGCGGTGCTCGCCCTGGCCCGCGACCTTCACCAGGCAGATCTCGCGCTCGATGGCGTTGCCCTGGAGCGTCAGGTCGACGACCCGGTGCACCGGCACCAGCCGGTCGAGCTGCGCCTTGATCTGCTGGATGACCGCGTCGGTGCCCGAGGTCACGATGGTGATGCGCGAGATGTGGCGCTCGGCCTCCGTCTCGGACACCGTCAGGCTCTCGATGTTGTAGCCGCGGCCTGAGAACATGCCGGAGATGCGGGCCAGCACGCCCGGCTCGTTGTCGACGATCACCGCGAGCGTGTGGCGGTTGACCGGCTCGACCTTCACCGGATCGGGGTAGTGGGTGTTCATCGCGTTCATGGCCTCGTCTCTCCCGCCTCTCTTATCGGCCGCACCGCCCCGCGGTGAACCGTTTTCTGAACCCTCGGTTTCTGGACCCCCAAGGCGCGCCTGTGATACGGCGCCGCCCATGACCTCCCGCCAGCGCGCCCTCGACGCCGTGCAGCCCCGCGGCCGGATCGGCGTCGAGATCGGCCCGCTGAACCGGCCGCTGATCCGCCGCGACGACGGCGAGATCCTCTACGCCGACCACCGCACGACCGCGGATCTGCGCACCAAGTACGCGACCCATCCCGACGTCACCGGGCCCGACGCCGCCCCGCTCATGGAGGTCGACCTCGTCCTCGAGGGCCGGACGCTGGCGGAGGCGCTGGGTCACCGGGCGCCCGTCGACTACATCGTGGCGAGCCACGTGATGGAGCACGTCGCCGATCCGATCGGCTGGCTCGGCGACATGGCCGCGAGCCTTCGCGAGGGCGGCGTCCTGTTCCTGGCCGTGCCCGACAAGCGCTTCACCTTCGACTTCCGGCGCGCGCCCTCGACCACGGGCGACCTCGTCGCCCACCATCTGGCCGGCGCCACCACGACGAGCCCGGCCCAGATCTTCGAGCACACCGCCCGCACGGCGAGCGTCGATCTCGTGGCGATCTGGGCGGGCGCGGGCCGCGAGCCCCCGCCCCTCTTCGACAACCAACTCGTCAGCGCGCTGCGCGACGCGAGGCTGGTGGCCGAGACCGGCACCTATTTCGACGCCCACTGCACGGTCTACACGCCGGTGAGCTTCCTCGCCGTCTTCGGCGAATTGATCGCCCTCGACCTGATCCCGTTCGAGATCGCCGCGATCGCGCCGACCGAGCACGAGCAGCTGCAGTTCTACGTGAGCCTGCGCAAGCGCGCCGCCGCGAGCCCGGCCGAGCGGGCCGCCGCGACGCCGCGCCTCGATCTGCGCCGCCACCACGACCTGCCAGAGCCCCCGCCCCCGCCGCCCCTGGGCTGGCGGGCGCGGGTCGCCCTGGCCTGGCGGGTGCTGCGGACGGGCCGCAGCACCCAGGACGCCGGAGCGCACCGCTGAGAACCCCGAGCGGGATCCTCAGACCAGCATCTTGCCCTCTTCCGAGATGACGTCGCCGAGCTCGACCCCGGTCTCGCCGAGGTAGTCGGACAGGAGCATCTCGTTGTGGGCCTTGCCCGAGGGGATCATCGGGAAGCAGTTCTCGGTCTTGTCGACGACGCAGTCGAAGATCACCGGCCCGTCATAGGCCAGCATCTCCGCGATGGCGGCGTCGAGGTCGCCCGGCTTCTCGCAGCGCATGCCCTTGGCGCCGTAGGCCTCGGCGAGCTTCACGAAGTCCGGCAGGCTCTCCGAGTAGCTCTGCGAGTAGCGCGAGCCGTGCAGCAGCTCCTGCCACTGGCGCACCATGCCCATGTACTCGTTGTTCAAGATGAAGATCTTGACCGGCAGCCGGTACTGCACCGCCGTCGAGAGCTCCTGGATGTTCATCAGGATCGAGGCCTCGCCCGCGATGTCGATGACCAGCCCGTTCGGGTGGGCGAGCTGCGTGCCGATGGCCGCCGGCAGGCCGTAGCCCATGGTGCCGAGGCCGCCGGAGGTCATCCAGCGGTTCGGCTCCTCGAACTTAAAGTACTGGGCCGCCCACATCTGGTGCTGGCCGACCTCGGTGGTGACGTAGGTCTCGCGGTCCTTGCAGGCCTCGTAGAGGCGCTGCACGGCGTATTGCGGCTTGATGATCGTGCCCGACGGCCAGTAGGCGAGGCACTCGCGGGCGCGCCAGGTGGCGATCTTGCCGAACCAGCCCTCGAGGTTGCTCTTGTCGGGCCGCGACGGCAGGGCGCGCCAGGCGTCCAGCATGTCCTCGAGCACCGAGGCGCAGTCGCCGACGATGCCGACATCGACCTTGACCACCTTGTTGATCGAGGAGGCGTCGACGTCGATGTGGATCTTCTTCGAGAAGGGCGAGAAGGCGTCGAGGCGGCCCGTGATGCGGTCGTCGAAGCGCGCGCCGACGCAGATCATCACGTCGCACTCGTGCATCGCGAGGTTGGCCTCGTAGGTCCCGTGCATGCCGAGCATGCCCAGGAACTTGTCGTCCGAGGCCGGGAAGGCGCCGAGCCCCATCAGCGTCGAGGTGACGGGGAAGCCGGTCTCGGCCACCAGCTCGCGCAGCAGGCGCGACGCCTCGGGGCCCGAGTTGATGACGCCGCCGCCGGTGTAGAAGATCGGCCGGCGGGCTCCCGCCATCAGCTCGACGGCCGCGCGGATGCGCTCGCGGTCGCCATCCACGGCCGGGCGGTAGGTCTTGTGCTGCGAGGACGAGGGCTTCTCGTAGAGGCCGGTCGCGAACTGGATGTCCTTCGGCAGGTCGACGACGACCGGGCCCGGACGGCCGTTCTTCGCGACGTAGAAGGCCTCGTGCAGGATGCGCGGCAGGTCGTCGATCGATTTGACCAGATAGTTGTGCTTCGTGCAGTGCCGGGTGATGCCGACCGTGTCGCATTCCTGGAACGCGTCGGTGCCGATGAGGTGCGTGGGCACCTGGCCGGTGATGCAGACGAGCGGGATCGAGTCGAGCATCGCGTCGGTGAGGCCGGTGACGATGTTGGTGGCGCCGGGGCCCGAGGTGACGAGGACGCAGCCGACCTTGCCCGAGGAGCGCGCGTAGCCTTCCGCCGCGTGGACCGCGCCCTGCTCATGGCGCACCAGCACGTGCTTGACCGCCTCCTGGTGGAAGAGCGCGTCGTAGATCGGAAGCACCGCGCCGCCCGGATAGCCGAACAGCGTATCGACGCCCTGATCCTGGAAAGCCCGGATGACCATCTCGGCCCCGGTCATGACCTCGCCGCCCATCGTCTTCCTCCTCGTCCCGTCTTCGTCTCGTGTGTCTTCGGTTCGATCAGCCCGGGCCTCAGGCAACAAAAAAGGGCCCCGAGGGACCCTGCATGCGCCACCGCCCGGATCGCGGCCCGTGGATCAGGGCCGCCCCGTCAGTGGCGCTAGCGTTACGATGAGGGCCGTGCGCATCGCGTGAAGTCCGATCCGGAACCGTTCCTGCCGACGGTCCCAGGTCTGGGCTCCTGCCGGAAAGTGTCGGGCGTGATAGCGGAGGGGACTCCAACGGTCAACGGGCGCCAGCCACAAAGTTTCACGCTGGCGGGCCGGCGGCGGGCGGCCTCAAGCCTCCGGCGGCCGGCGGCGCTCCACCCAGCCGCTCGCCGCGTCGTAGGCGGCCCCGAGTTCGAGGCAGGCGCGCTCGCCGTGGTTCGGCCCGACGATCTGGATGCCGGTCGGCAGGCCGCCGGGGCCGAAGCCCGCCGGCACGGCGAGCGCCGGCAGGCCCGACATCGTCGCCGGGATCACCGTCTCCATCCAGCGGTGATAGGTGTCCATCGGCCGGCCGGCGACCGCGTGGGGCCAGCGCCAGTCGATCGGGAACGGGAAGACCTGGGCGCACGGGGCGACGAGGAACGGGTAGGTCTCCATGAAGGCCCGCAGCGCCCGGTACCAGCGCGTGCGCCCCTCCTGCGCCCGGGTGACGGCCTTGGCGCTCAAGGTCAGGCCGCGCTCGACCTCCCAGGCCGCCTCGGGCTTGAGCTGGGCGCGGGTCGCCGGGTTCTCGTAGAACGGCCGCAGACTGGCCGCGACCGTCCAGGCCCGCAGCGTCAGCCAGTCGCGCCAGAGCGCCTGATAGTCGAAGGCCGGGTACGCCGCCTCGACCGTGCAGCCGATCGCCCGGAACGTGTCGAGGGCGGCGCTGCCGGTCTCCAGCACGCCCGGCTCGAAGGGCAGGTGCCCGCCGAGATCGCCCATCCAGGCGATCCGGGTGCCTGTGAAGTCCCGCTCCAGCGGGGCGGCGAAGACGGCCGGATCCTCCCGGTTCGAGAGGGGCACGCGCGGGTCGTAGCCCGCGACGACCGAGAGCATCAGCCCGATATCGGCCGGCGAGCGCCCGACCGCGCCGAGCACGCCGAGGGAGGGCGTGAAGAGGTCCGGGCTCTCGGCCGGGATGCGGCCGTGGCTGGTGCGCAGGCCGTAGAGGTTGTTGAAGGCCGGCGGGTTGCGCAGCGACCCGGCATGGTCGCTGCCGTCCGCCACCGGCAGCAGCCGGAGCGCCACAGCGACCGCCGCTCCGCCGCTCGACCCGCCGCCGCTGAGCGCGGGATCGTAGGCGTTGCCGGTCGCGCCGTGAACCGGGTTGAAGCTGTGCGAGCCGAGGCCGAATTCCGGCACGTTGGTCTTGCCGACGAAGATCGCCCCGGCCGCGCGCAGCCGCGCGACCATGATCGAGTCGGTCTCGGCCACGCGGCCGCGGAAGATCGGCGAGCCCTGCGTGAAGGGCAGGCCGCGGACCGGATCGAGGTCCTTCACCGCCAGTGGAAAGCCGTGCAGCGGGCCCGCAGGCTCGCCGCGGGCGAGCTGCGCGTCGCGGGCCTCGGCCTGCCGGAGGAGCCCCGCGCGGTCCTGAAGCCCGACGATCGCGTTGACGCGCGGGTTCAGGCGCTCGATCCGGTCGAGATAGACCCGCATCACCTCCGCGCAGGAGACCTGCCGCGCCCGGATCGCCGCCGCCAGCGCGACGGCGCCGAGATCCGTGATCGCGTCGGAATCCACCGGCCTCAGCCCTGCCGCCACTCGGAGGCGTGGTAGACGAAGCGGTCGCCCTCGCTCGCGAGCGCCGCGAGCCCGGTGAAGGCCGGATCCTGCACGGTGATGACGCTCGTGGGGATCTCGCGCATCAGCGCGGAGAACGGCGCCTTGTCCTCGAAGGCGGTGCGGAAATCGCCCTCCTGCAGCACCCGCACGATCCGGGGCGCGATGCCGCCGCCGATATAGACGCCGCCGGTCGCCAGGAAGGTGAGCGCGAGGTTGCCGCAGACCCGGCCGAGCAGGCGCCCGAACAGGGCCAGCGCCTCGGCCGCGTGCGGGTCGGCGGCCGCGAGCCCGGCCTCGGTCACGGCCGCCGGGTCGATCCGCTCGGCCGGGACGCCAGTGCGGACGTGCCGCACGGCCGCGTGCAGCCGCGCGAGGCCGGGGCCGGACAGCACCGTCTCGACGGAGATGCGGCCCTCGGCGGGGGGCAGCACGTGCCAGACCGCCTCCTCGTCGGGTGTCGCCGGCCCGAGATCGGTGTGGCCCGCTTCCGTGGAGACGATGGCGAGGTGGTCGCCGTAGGGCACGAGCGCGGCCGCACCGAAGCCGGTCCCGGGCCCGAGCACCACGCGGGCGCCCGCGGGCGGCTCGACCGGGCAGTCCTTGGCGGGGCCGATCGGGGTGAGGTCGGTCGGCGCGATGTCGGCCGCGCCCGCCGCCACCGGCACGTAGTCGTTGACGACGACCGCGCGTCCGAGGCCGAAATCGGCCCCGATCCGGGACGGCGCGACCAGCCAGGGCGCGTTCGTGAGCTGGATCTCCGGCCCGTCCACCCGGCCCGCGATGGCGAGGATCGCCGAGCGTGGAGCCGGACCACGCGCTCCCTTGGCGAGGGCCGCCCGGATCGCGCTCGTGGGGTCGGGGTGGCCGTGGGTCGGCTCGTGCGAGAGGGCCTGGGGTTCGGCGCCCTTCTCCGGCACGAGCGCGAAGCGCGCGTTGGTGCCGCCGATATCGCCGACGAGGACCGGGAACTCGAACATGCGGACCGCGCTCCTCTGGGCCGGACGGCGGGGACGGGAGGATCAGGCTCCGGGCAGGGCGTCCGGGTCGAGGGGCGCGCCGTCCGCCCAGGCGGTGAGAAGCTGGCGCACGGCCGCTGGATCGGCGAGGCGCCGGCTCGCGACCGTGTCGCCGTCGCCGACCCGCACCGAGACGCCCCCGTCCGCATTCACGGACGCGAAGGCGATCTCGTCCGTGCGGTCGTCGCCCAGGAAGACGGCGCGCCGGCCCGCGTAGGGCGCGGCCTCCAGGAAGGCCCGGATGGCGTGGGCCTTGGTGGCGCTCGCCGGCACGATCTCGCCCACCGCCTTGCCGAGCTGCAGGCGGTAATCGGCCCCGAGCGCGGCGGCGGCCTCCTTCACGATCGTCTCGGCGCGCTCGGCATCCTCCGGCGCGGCGAGGCGCCAGTGGACCGCGACCGAGGCGCCCTTGTCCTCGATCAGCACCGCGTCGAGATCTGCGACCCGGGCCTTGAGCCGCTGCACCTCGGCGCGCAGGGCCGGATGATCCTCGGCCCGCCCGCCCGTCAGCGCCCCGTCGGTGCGGCGCTCGACACCGTGCAGGCCGGCGACGTCGAAGCGGCCGGGGGCGAGGAACCCGTCGATCACGGCGACCGGACGGCCGGTGACGATGGCGAGCGCGCCGCCGAGCCGCTCGCGCAGGCGCTCCAGGGTGGGCACGAGATCCGGATCGACCCGCACGGCGTCCGGCCGCGGCGCGATCTCGACGAGAGTGCCGTCGAAATCGAGGAACAGGGCAAGGCTCACGCGGCGCGCTCCGGCGGGTCGGGTATCCCACCCGAGCTAGCACGCTGCCGGACGTCGCCGCAAACGCCCGGCACACGGCGGCCCCAGGGCTCGCCAGGACCCCCTGCCCCGCTATACCTCGCCCATGAGGCGCGAGCGGAGAGTGGCGATGCAGGTTGTGGCGGATCCGAAGGATCTCGGCCTCTGTCCCGGGCGGCTGGAGCGCATCGACGGCTGGATGCGCCGGCTGGTCGCGGACGGCCGGCTCGCCGGCCTCTCGGTCTCAGTGATGCGGCGCGGGCAGCTCGCCTTCGCGCGGGCCCACGGCCTCGCGGATCTCAAGCGCGGCACGCCCTTCGGCCTCGATACCGTGACGCGCATCTACTCGATGACGAAGCCGCTGACCTCGGTGGCCGTGATGCAGCTCTACGAGGAGGGCCGCTTCCAGCTCGACGACCCGGTCGCGCGCTTCCTGCCGGAATTCTCGGACATGCGCGTCGCGACCGGCGGCAACCGGGCCAAGCTCGAGACCGAGCCGGCGCGCCGGACGATCACCATCCGCGACCTCCTCACCCACACGGCGGGGCTGACCTACGGCTTCATGGAGGCGACGCTGGTGGACGCGCTCTACCGGCAGCAGGGCGCGGACTTCCTGCGCGCCGATGCCACACTCGCCGAGGTGACCCGGACCGTCGCCGGGCTGCCGCTCCTCGCCCAGCCGGGCGCGGCCTGGAACTACAGCGTCGCCACCGACGTGCTCGGGCGCCTCGTCGAGGTGGTGTCGGGGGAGGACTTCGCCGCCTACCTGCGCGAGCGCGTGATCCGCCCGCTCGGCATGCACGACACCGATTTCCACGTCCGGCCGGAGAACCGGGACCGCTTCGCCGCCTGCTACGTCTACGACGGCGAGCGGCGGCTGACCCAGTACGACGACGCGGTCGAGACGGTGTTCATGAAGCCGCCTGCCATCGCGTCGGGCGGCGGCGGCCTCGTCTCGACGGCCGCCGACTACCTGCGCTTCTGCCGCCTCGTCCTGAACGGGGGCGAGCTCGACGGCGTGCGGCTTCTCGGGCGCAAGACCGTGGCGCTGATGACCGCGAACCATCTGCGGGGCGACCTCGCCGCGATGGGCACGCCGCGCTTCGCCGAGACCTCCTACGACGGGATCGGCTTCGGCCTCGGCTTCTCGGTGATGCTCGATCCCGCCCGCGCCCAGATCCTGGGAAGCCCGGGCGAGATCGCCTGGGGCGGCCTCGCCTCGACGGCCTTCTGGATCGACCCGTCCGAGGAGCTGGCGGTCGTCCTGCTGACGCAGCTCATCCCCTCCTCGGCCCTGCCGATCCGCAAGGAGCTGCGTGTGATGACCTACGCGGCCCTGATAGACTAGGGCCGGAACAGCGCCCGCCCCGGGGCGTTCAGGGCGAGGTGCCCCGGCGCGGCAGGAGACGGTTTGACGGTGGAAGGCGGGGGGACGGTGCGGGCCGGCGCGGCACAGGGCGAGGCGCCGTGGCGCGGCCTGTTCGAGCGGCTGCACGAGGGTTTGCTGATCGGTGAGGTCGTGCGCGACGCTGGCGGCGCCGTCGTCGACTGGCGCTACCTCGACGTGAACCCGGCCTGGGAGCGCCTCGTCGGCATCCCGCGCGAGCGGGCCGTCGGCCGCACGCTGCGCGAGTTGATCCCGGGGATCGAGGAGGCCTGGATCGCGGACGCCGCCCGCGCCGTGGCCGAGGCCGCGACCGTCACCTTCTCGCGGCGCGTGGAGGTGTTCGACCGCTGGTACGACGGGCACGCCATCGCGCTCGGCGGCGAGCGCTTCGCCGTGCTGTTCCTGGAATCCACCGCGCGCCGCGACGCCGAGATGCGGCTGCGCGAGGGCGAGGCGCGCCTGCGCATGGCGGCCGACGCCGCCGAGATCGGGCTCTGGGACCTCGACTGCGCGGACGGGCGCCTGTTCTGGGACCAGCGGGTCCGGGCGATGTTCGGGGTCTCCGACGACCGGCCGATCGTCCTCGCGGATTTCGAGGCCGCCCTGCACCCGGACGACCGTGCGGCGGTGCGGGCGGTGCTGGACGCCGCCCTCGATCCGGCCCGGCGCGCCCTCTACGACGTCGAGTACCGGGCTGTCGGCCTTGACGATGGTGTCGTGCGCTGGGTCGCCGCCAAGGGGCGCGGCCAGTTCGACGAGGCGGGGCGCTGCCTGCGCTTCACCGGCACCGCCATCGATGTCGGCGCCCGCAAGGCCGCCGAGACCCGGCTCGCCGAGAGCGAGGCGCGCTTCCGCAACATGGCCGACCACGCCCCGGTCATGATGTGGGTGACCGATCCCAGCGGGGCTTGCACCTACCTCAACCGGAGCTGGTACGCCTATACGGGCCAGAGCGAGGCGGAGGGGCTCGGCCTCGGCTGGCTCGACGCGGTGCATCCGGACGACCGCGGCTGGTCGGGCGAGACCTTCCTCGCCGCCAACGCCCGGCAGGCGCCGTTCCGGATCGAATACCGCCTGCGCGGGGCGGACGGGCGCTACCGTTGGTTCATCGACGCGGCCGAGCCGCGGCTCGCCGAGGACGGGAGCTTCCTCGGCTATATCGGCTCGGTCGCCGACATCCACGACCGCAAGGAGGCCGAGCAGCGCCTGGTGGACGCCACGCGCCGGCTCGACGCCATCCTCAACAACGCCACCCAGGCGATCTTCCTGATGGATGAGCGCCAGCACTGCGCCTACATGAACCGGGCGGCCGAGCAGCTCACCGGCTACAGCCTCGCCGAGACCGCCGGGCGCGCGCTGCACGACGTCGTGCACCACACCCGGCCGGACGGCTCGCCCTACCCCCTCTGCGAGTGCCCGATCGACCAGGCCTTCCCTGAGAACAACCAGGAGCAGGGCGAGGAGGTCTTCGTCCACCGGGACGGCTCGTTCTACCCCGTGGCCTTCACGGCGAGCCCGATCCGCGACGAGACGGGCCGGCCCATCGGCACGGTGATCGAGGCCCGCAACATCGAGGCGGAGCTGCGCGCCAAGGCGGCGCTCGAGGCCTTCAACGCGACGCTGGAGGGGCGCGTCGCCGAGGAGGTCGCCGCCCGCGAGAGCGCAGAGGCGGCCCTGCGGCAGTCGCAGAAGATGGAGGCGGTGGGCCAGTTGACCGGCGGCCTCGCCCACGACTTCAACAATCTGCTCACCGGCATCACCGGCTCGCTCGAACTCCTGCAGACCCGCATGGGCCAGGGCCGGATGACCGATCTCGACCGCTACATCAACGCCGCGCAGGGGGCGGCGCGCCGCGCTGCCGCCCTGACGCACAGGCTTCTCGCCTTCTCGCGCCGCCAGACCCTCGACCCGAAGCCGACCGACGTGAACCGCCTGGTGGCGGGCATGGAGGAGCTGATCCGCCGCACCATCGGCCCGTCCGTGACCCTGGAGGTGGTCGGCGCCGCGAGCCTCTGGTCCGCGCTCGTCGATCCGAGCCAGCTCGAGAACGCGCTCCTGAACCTCTGCATCAACGCGCGCGACGCCATGCCGGAGGGCGGGCGCATCACCATCGAGACCGCCAACCGCTGGCTCGACCACCGCGCCGCCCGAGACCGCGACCTCGATCCCGGGCAGTACCTGTCGCTGTGCGTCACGGATACCGGCACCGGCATGACGCCCGAGGTGATCGCCAAGGCCTTCGACCCGTTCTTCACCACGAAGCCGATCGGCCAGGGCACGGGCCTCGGCCTCTCCATGATCTACGGCTTCGTGCGCCAGTCCGGCGGTCAGGTGCGGATCTACTCGGAGGTCGGCCAGGGGACGACCATGTGCCTCTACCTGCCGCGCCACCACGGGGCGGCCGAGGGCGCCGAGCCGCTGCCCGACCTCGCCGCCGCACCGCGCGCCGAGCAGGGCGAGACCGTGCTCGTCGTGGACGACGAGCCCTCGGTCCGGATGCTGGTGACGGAGGTTCTGGAGGATCTCGGCTACACCGCCATCGAGGCGGCGGACGGGCCCTCCGGCCTGCGCCTGCTCCAGTCCGACATCCGCATCGACCTGCTCGTCACCGATGTCGGGCTGCCCGGCGGCATGAACGGCCGGCAGGTGGCGGACGCCGCCCGCGTCGGCCGGCCGGGCCTGAAGGTCCTGTTCATCACCGGCTACGCCGAGAACGCCGCGGTCGGGAACGGGCATCTGGAACCCGGCATGGCGGTGCTCACCAAGCCCTTCGTCATGGAGACGCTGGCCAGCCGCATCCGCGAGATGATCGAGGGATGATCGCGTGATGATCCGCGCCCGGCATTGGCCTCGTGCGTCGCGGAGGCGGTTTTGGCGCTGCGGCCGGTGGTGTAGAGCAAGAGTCCGTCGGCCCGTCCCCGAGGCCCGACATCGTTTGCCGATCGAGGCGCGCGACCGTGCAGATTCCCGATAGCGATGCCCAACCCGTGCCCGCGGGCGTGGACGGCCTCGATTACCTCCTGCGCGGCGGCTACGCCCGCAACCGGTCCCATCTGATCGAGGGCCGGCCCGGCTCCGGCAAGACCACCCTCGCCATGCAGTTCCTGCTGGAGGGCGCGCGGCGGGGGGAGCGCTGCCTCTACATCACCCTGACGGAGAGCCGCCGCGAGCTGATGAACATCGCCGGGCGGCACGGCTGGTCCCTCGACGGCATCGAGATCGTCGAGCTGGTGCCGCCCGAACTCAGCCTCGACCCGCGCCAGCAGCAGAGCCTCGTCCACGCCTCCGACCTCGAACTCGGCGAGACCGTGCACCTCGCGATGGCCGAGATCGAGCGGGCCAAGCCCGACCGTCTGGTCTTCGACAGCCTCTCGGAGATCCGGCTGCTCTCGCAGGGGTCCCTGCGCTACCGCCGGCAGGTCCACGCCCTGCGCAGCTTCCTGCTGATCCAGAACACCACCGCGCTGCTGCTCGACGACCTCACGGCCGAGGCCGACGACCTCAACCTGCACAGTCTCAGCCACGCGGTGATCCGCCTGGAGCACCTCGCGCCGCTCTACGGTGCGGAGCGGCGCCGCCTGCGCGTGATCAAGATGCGCGGCACCGCCTTCCGGGGCGGCTTCCACGACTACGTCATCCGCCGCGGCGGCCTCGTGATCTACCCGCGCCTCGTCGCGGCGGACCATCCGGCCAGCTTCCCGGAGGCGCGGATCGGCAGCGGCAACCGCGCCCTCGACGCCCTGGTCGGCGGCGGCCTCGACCGCGGCACCAGCACGATGCTGATCGGCCCTTCGGGCGTCGGCAAGTCGACGGTCGCTGCGGCCTACGTGATCGCTGCGCTCGAGCGCGGCCAGCGCGCCTTGATGCTCTCCTTCGACGAGAGCACGAGCGTGCTGATGCGCCGCTGCCGCGGCCTCGGCCTGGACCTCGCCCCCCACGTCGAGAGCGGGCTCCTGCGCATCGAGCAGATCGATCCGGCCGAGATCTCGCCGGGCGAGATGGCCGCGCGGGTGCAGGACGCGGTCGAGCGCGAGGGCGCCGGCATCGTGGTGATCGACTCCCTCACCGGCTACCACAACGCGATGCCGGAGGAGCGCTTCCTGCTCCTCCAGATGCACGAGATCCTGACCTATCTGAACCAGCAGGGCGTGGTCACGCTCCTGATCCTCGCCCAGCACGGGATGGTCGGCCCGATGAAGGCGGCGGTCGACCTGACCTATCTCAGCGACACGATCCTGCTGTTCCGGACCTTCGAGGCGGCGGGCGCGCTCCGCCGCGCGATCTCGGTGGCCAAGAAGCGCACGGGCGGGCACGAATCGACCATCCGCGAGTTGCGGATCGACAGCGGCGGAATCACGGTCGGCGAGCCGCTGCGGCGGTTCCGCGGGGTGATGACCGGGGTGCCCACCTTCGACGGCGAGGCGGACGCTCTCCTGCCCAACCCCGATGCCTGAACCCGCCCTGCCGGTCCTGATCCTGGCGCCGCAGGGGCGGGACGCCGAGGTCGCCACCTCCATCCTGACCGAGGCCGGCATTCCGAACCGGATCTGCGCCTCGTTGCCAGAGCTGGTGGAGGCGCTGGACGGCGCGACCTGCGCGGTCGTGACCGAGGAGGCCCTGCTCGCGGCCAACCGCCAGATCCTGGCAGACTGGGTCGCGCGCCAACCCCCCTGGTCGGACTTTCCCTTCATCCTGCTGACCCTGCGCCGGGGCCACCCCGACCCGCGGCTCGCCGAGGCGCTCGGCAACGTCAACTCCCTGGAGCGGCCCTTCCACCCCTCCACGCTCGTGATGGCCGCGCGCTTCGCGGAGCGGGCGCGCCGCCGCCAGCACGATGCGCGGGCCCATCTGGAGGAGCGCGAGCGCACCGCCGAGCGCCAGGCCTTGCTGATCCGCGAGTTGCACCACCGGGTGAAGAACACGCTGGCCACAGTCCAGGGGCTGCTCGGCGCCTCGGCGCGGGCGGCTACCAGCGTGGATGCCTTCTACAACGCCTTCTCGGCGCGCATCATCTCGCTCGCCAAGACCCACAACCTGCTGACCGAGGATTACTGGCAGCAGGCCTCCTTGCGCGAGATGCTGGTCAACGAGCTCGGCCCCTACGACGACGAGCGGGGCGGGCGCATCCGGCTCGACGGGCCGGCGGTCGAGCTGATCGGCGATCTCGCCGTGCCGACCGGCATGGCGATCCACGAACTCACCACCAACGCCGCCAAGCACGGCGCGCTCTCGACGCCGGAGGGGCGCGTCGCGGTGCGCTGGGACGTGCGCGAGGCGGAGGGGGCCCGCGTGCTGCGGCTCGACTGGCGCGAGAGCGGCGGCCCGCCGGTCGCCGAGCCGACCCGCAGGGGGTTCGGCTCGACGCTGCTCCAGCGGGTTCTGAAGATCCAGTGCGGCGCGGAGATCGCGTTCGCCTACGAGCCGGCGGGCCTGCATTTCCACATGGAGGTGCCGCTGCCCGACCAGCGCACCGTGCCGGCCTACGAGGGCTGAGGACGCCTCAGATCAGCGCCGCCGCGACGGCGAGCAGGCCGGCCAGGAGCCCGGCGAGGCCTGCGCCGGCGAGCACCGCGGCGCGCAGGCGGCCCGGACGTTGGTTGTCGTTGCAGGCCGGCGGCAGCGCGCTCGGGAAGCGGCGCCACTTGCGCGAGAAGGAGGGCGCGTCCTGGAGGGCGCCGGGCCTCGGCGCGTCGGGCTGGTGGCGGCAGGACATGGACCGTTGGGCCGGTGCGAGGCGTCCCGGGGAGACGAGCGCAGCATAGCACGGGCGCGGGCCGGCACCACAGCGGATGCCGGCCCGCGCGATCCGCCCGAGCGGGTTACTCGGCGGCGGGCTTGGGGGCGGCACCCTGCGGCTTGGCGGCCGGCTTCGCCGCGGCGGTGCCCGCGGGCGCGGCGGTCGAGCCCGTGGCGGCGGGCTTGGCCGGCAGCCACTCGGGATCGGAGCGGGGACCGCCGGGGCCGTTGGTCGGGCCGGTGAGCTGGCCCGGCAGCACGTCCGTGACCTTGTTCCAGGTCTGCGACTTGCACAGGAAGGCGATCAGGCAGCCGCGCACGGTCAGCTCGCCCGGCGTCTCGGACCAGATCGTCACGTCGTAGGACTTGCCGTCCTCCGAATTGTAGATCCGGCCCTCGTAGCGGGCATCCGCGTTCGGCTTCAGGCCGAGGATGAGCTGGTGGCCGAGGGAGGCCCGGGCCTGCTTCTTCGGGTCCGGGTTCTTGAAGTCGATCCGGGGCTGGCCCTTGTCGTTGAGCGGCACCTTCAGCCACACGACGTAGCCGCAGAGGTTCTTCTCGGCCGGGCCGCACTTCTCCATGCGGATGCGGGCGCGCCCGTCCTCGGTGAGGAAGGTGCCGGTCGCGTCCGCCGGGGTGGCGGCATGGCCCGCGCCCGTCAGGCCAGCCAGCAGCGCGGCCGGCAGCATCGCGCGCCGGAGGCCGGCCCGCACTGTGCCCGCCGCGATCAGTCGAAACGTCATGCCATACTCCCAAGCGAAGCGGGCCGCGCCCCTCCGGCCCCGCTCGTCTGCACACTGTCCCGGCAGCCCCTCGACCCCTCGCGGGGCGGGCTGGCCTGTCGGGGTCCGCAATCCGCCCCGAAGTTGACCGCATCATGACGTCCGGTGAGATCTCGCACCGATCCGGCATCCCGCCGCATTCAGATCCCCGGCTTCATCCCTGCGCCTGCATGATCGTCCGCCCGCGCCCGAACCTCCTCGCCATCCTGTTCACGCTGCGGGGCTCGATCCTGCCGCAGGTCGCCCCGACCGTGCTGGGGCTGGCCGCCTTCGCCTGCCTCGTGGTGGCCGCCGAGCAGCGCTGGCCCGAGGCCTTCCCGGTCACCGCGGGGATCGGCCCGTTCACGCTGATCGGCCTCGCGCTCTCGATCTTCCTGAGCTTCCGCAACAACGCCTGCTACGAGCGCTGGTGGGAGGCCCGCAAGCTCTGGGGCGGGCTGATCGTGGAATCGCGCGGCCTCGCCCGCGCGCTGAATGCCCTCCTGCCCGGCACCGGGGAGGCCGCCCTGCGACGGGCCGCCCTGCGGCGCGTCGCGGGCTTCGCCCACGGCCTGCACGCGCGCCTGCGCGGCGCCGATGAGGCGGCGGCGGTCGCGCCCTGGCTGCCGCCGGGCGAGGCGCCGGGCGGCCTCTGCCCGACGGACGCGGTGCTGGCGGGTCTCTCGGCCGACCTCGCCGGGGCGATGCGACGGGGGGTCCTCAGCGACGTCCTGTTCGGGCTGCTGGAGCGCAAGCTCGCCGACCTCTCGGCGATCCAAGCGGCCTGCGAGCGCATCCGGACGACGCCCCTGCCCTTCGCCTACACGCTGCTGCTCTACCGCACGGCCTGGCTCTACTGCCTCTTCCTGCCGGTCGGCCTCTCCGGCTCGCTCGGCTGGGCGACGCCGGCCGCGGTCGCGCTCGTGGCCTACACCTTTTTCGGCCTCGACGCGCTGGGCGACGAACTGGAGGAGCCCTTCGGCACGGACCCGAACGACCTGCCCCTCGACGCGATGCTGCGCACGGTCGACGCGATCGTGCTCGACGCGCTCGGCGAGCCGGTGCCCGAGCCGCTGGAGCCCGAGAAGTTCCTGCTGCGCTGAGGCGATGCCGGGCCCCCTTCCGGCGCGGCTGGCTAGATCCGGGTCGGCGGCCGGTCCAATCCCGGGCCCAGCGCCCGCTGCATCAAGAGGGTGTCGAGCCAGCGCCCGTGCTTGTAGCCGACCCCCGGGAGGCTGCCTGCGGGCACGAAGCCCGCGCCCGCGTGCAGGGCAACGGAGGCGTCGGACCCAGGATGCGCGATCACCGCCACGAGCCGGCGCGCGTCGAGGGCCGCGCAGGCCGGGATGAGGGCTCCGAGCAGCGCGCGCCCGACGCCCTGCCCCCGCGCCTCCGGCGCAACGTAGACGGAGGTTTCCAGCGTCGACCGGTAGGCCGCGCGCGTCCGGTAGAGGCCGGCATAGGCGTAGCCGACGACCAGGGCGCCGCGTGCCGCCACGAGCCAGGGCAGGCCCGCCGCGAGGAGTTCCGCATGCCGGCGGCCCATCTCCGCCTCGCTCGGCGGTTCGGTCTCGAAGGTCGCGGTGCCGTTCAGCACGGCCTCCGCGTAGATCCGGGTGATCGCCCCGATGTCACCGGGACCCGCTTCGCGCAGCGTCAGCGTCATGCCGGCACGCTAGCGGTGGCGCGGTTTCGCGGCAACGCGGGCGCCCGCTCGCACCATCCCCCGCCCTGCCGCCGACGCGGAGAAGGGGCCGGCGCCCGCGCGCCGACCCCTTCGAGACGTCCGATTGTGGGAGGCCGCTTACTCGGCCGCGGTCACGTCGGCGGTGAAGTGCCCGCACCAGTCCTGCGAGGCGACGACGGGCCACAGGCCCTTCGACTCCGGGGCCGGCTGGCTGACCGGGGGGTTGAAGCGGCACAGGCCCTCGTCGCCCGAGGCCTGGGCGCCGTTGAGCTTGTGGTCGTCGAAGAAGCGGCAGCTCTCGCAGGAGGCGTTGGTACCGGCCATGGTCAGGTCTCCGTTCGCGTGGTGATCCATCGCGGGCTGCCGGCCGTCCGAGCCGGCACCTCGCTCGCGAGTTCTTAATTAGAACAACTCAAAAGAAGCGTCAATGGAGCCGCCTGCGCGGCAGGACGACGCCGTGCCGCGGAACGGGGTTTATCCCCGGCCTGCCCTGTGATGATGTGCGCTCCCGCCGTTCGGCCGGCGCGCCGAGCCGCCTCTCCCGGAGTTACGCACAGGACCGTCCTTGTTCCGTCTGATCTACAAGAGCGCGGCGCGCCACGAGGCGGAGGAGATGTTCCGGGCGCCCAACCTGCCGGCCATTCTGGAATCCTCGCGTCGGCGGAATGGCGAGCACGGCATCTCCGGCGTCCTCGTCTATACGGGTACCGGGTTCCTGCAGGTGCTGGAGGGCGGACAGGTCGAGGTCCTGGCCGTGTTCGAGCGCCTGCTTGTCGACCGGCGCCACCGCAGCGTCTCGGTGATCGAGATGGGCGAGGCCGAGCGGCGCCTGTTCGGCACCTGGTCGATGGGCTTCCTGGGGGCTTCGCCGGAGGCCGACGCGCGGCTCGAGGCCGCGCTCGGGCCCGTTTCGGGGCTTGAGCGGGATCCCGTGCGCCGGGTCGAGCTCCTGCGCTCGACGCTGCTCCTGCTCGTGGACGCGCCGATCAGCCTGCTCTGGCGCGAGGGCCCGATCTGATTCCGGTGCGGGCACGAAGTTTTCGCGGAACGGAGCCGGCGACCTCCGGTTCACCCGATACGGCACGGCGGCGTGCCGGACGCTCGGAGCGTTTCCTCCCCTGACTCGGGCCGCCCGCACGGGCGGCTCTTTTTTTTGCGTAGTCAGGCGGTCAGCCGGCCCTCTTCCACCGCGTGGCAGGCGACGCCGTCGAGGAGCCGCGGCACCTCGGACCGGCAGCGCGCGTTCGCGTGCGGGCAGCGCGGGTTGAAGGTGCAGCCCGAGGGCGGATCGATCGGGTTCGGGATCTCGCCCGAGACCGGCGTGCGGGCGCGGCCGATATGGGCGAGGTCCGGCACCGCGTCGAGCAGCATGCGGGTGTAGGGGTGGCGCGGGCGCTCGAAGATCGCCGCCTTGTCGCCGACTTCCACGAGGCGGCCCAGATACATCACGCCGATCCGCGTCGCCATATGGCGCACCACGGCGAGGTTGTGGCTGATGAACAGGTAGGTCAGCCCGAGCCGGTCCTGCAGGTCGCGCATCAGGTTCAGGATCTGGGCCTGGACCGAGACGTCGAGGGCCGAGGTCGGCTCGTCGCCGACCAGGAACTCCGCTTGGCTCGCCAGCGCCCGCGCGATGGCGACGCGCTGGCGCTGGCCGCCCGAGAATTCGTGCGGGTACTTGCGCGCGTCGTCCGGGTGCAGGCCGACGAGGCGCAGCAACTCGCCGACGCGCGCGCGGATCGCCGCCTCGCCCTGGATCAGGCCGAAGGCCCGGATCGGCTCCGCGACGATCGCGCCGACGCGCCAGCGCGGGTTCATCGAGGCGTAGGGATCCTGGAAGATCATCTGGATCCGGGCGCGCAGGCGCCGCCGGGCGGCCTCCTGGCGAGGATCCGTCATCGAGATGTCGGCGATCCGGACCTCGCCGCCCGAGGGCGGCAGCAGCCCCACCACCATGCGGGCGACGGTCGACTTGCCAGAGCCCGACTCGCCCACCAGCGCGAAGGTCTCGCCGCGGGCGATCGTGAAGCCGACCCCGTCGACCGCCTTGAGGGTCTGCCGGGGGGCGCGCTCGATCACCCGGTTGAGCCAGGGCTTCGACACGTCGAAGACCCGGCGCAGGTCCTCGACCTCGACATAGGCGCTCATGCGGCTTCTCCGCGCCCGTCGTAGAGGTGGCAGGCGACCCGCGTCCGCTCGACCGCGACCGGCTCCGGCCGCTCGCTCCGACAGCGCCCGAACACGTTCGGGCAGCGTGGATTGAAGGCGCAGCCCGGCGGGATCGCGGTGAGCCGCGGCATCGCGCCGGGAATCTGGGTCAGGCGCTCGGCGGTGTCGCTGAGCGTCGGGATCGCGCCCATCAGGCCGCGGGCGTAGGGGTGGTGGGGCGCCCGCACCACGCTCTCCACCGGGCCGATCTCGGCGATGCGGCCCGAATACATCACGGCGACCCGGTCGGCGGCCTCGGCGATCACCCCCATGTCGTGGGTCACCAGCATCACGGCGGTGCCGCGCTCGCGGCAGAGGCGCTTGAGGAGCGCGATCACCTGGGCCTGGACCGAGACGTCGAGGGCCGTCGTCGGCTCGTCGGCGATGATCAGCTCGGGCTCGGCCGCGAGCGCCAGCGCGATCACCACGCGCTGGCGCATGCCGCCGGAGAACTCGTGCGGGTAGCCGTCGATGCGCCGCTCGGGCGCCGGGATGCCGACCTCGGTGAGGAGATCGATTGCCCGGGCCCTGGCGGCCTTGGCGGAGAGGTCGGTGTGGGTGCGGATCGTCTCCACGATCTGCTCGCCGACCCGGTAGAGCGGGTCGAGGGAGGTCAGCGGGTCCTGGAAGATCATGCCGATGCGGCGCCCCCGCACCCGGCGCATCTTCTCGGGTGGCAGGTTGTCGATGCGCTCTGAGCCCAGCCGGATCTCGCCCCCGGCGATGCGGCCGGGCGGGTCGATCAGCCCGATGACGGCCGCGCCCGTCACCGACTTGCCGGCCCCGGACTCGCCCACCACGCCCAGGATCTCGCCGCGGCCGATGTCGAAGGAGACGCCGTCGATGGCGGTCAGCGTGCCCCGGCGCGTCTCGAAGACGACGCGCAGGTCGCGCACGGAGAGGACGGTGTCGCTCATTGCAGCTTCGGGTTCAGCGCGTCGCGCAGCCAGTCGCCCAGCAGGTTGATGGCGATGACGAGGCCGGCCAGCGCGATGCCGGGGAAGGCCACCACCCACCACTCGCCCGAGAACAGGAACCGGTTGCCGGTGCGGATCAGGGTGCCCAGCGAGGGCATCGTCTCGGGCAGGCCCGTGCCGAGGAACGACAGGGTCGCCTCGGTGATGATCGCGAGCGCGAGGTTGATGGTGGCGATGACGAAGACCGGGCCGGTGACGTTCGGCAGGACGTGCCGCACCATGATGACGGGCGTGGACAGGCCGATCAGGCGGGCGGCCTGCACGTAGTCCTTGCCGCGCTCCACCATCACGGAGGAGCGCACGGTGCGGGCGTATTGCACCCAGAAGGAGAGCCCGATCGAGACCACGATGAGGAGGATCGTGGCGTTGGTGTCCAGCGCCCCGCCGAAGGAGGCCTTGGCGACGCCATCCACCACAAGCGCGATCAGGATCGCCGGGAAGGTCAGCTGCACGTCGGCCACGCGCATGATGATCGTGTCGAGGACCCCGCCCACGTAGCCCGCGACGAGCCCGAGCCCGATGCCGAGCGTGCCGGAGACCAGGACGCCCAGCATCCCGACGATCAGCGAGAGGCGCAGGCCGTAGAGCACCGCCGAGAGCACGTCGCGGCCCTGGTCGTCGGTGCCGAGCAGGAAGGATGCCTGCCCCTCCGCCTTCCAGATGGGCGGCAGGTTCGAGTTGAGCAGGTCGAGCTGTGCCGGGTCGTAGGGGTTCTGCGGCACGATCCAGGGCGCGGCGAAGGCGAGCGCGAACAGCAGCACGGTCGCCACGAAGGCCGCCATCGCCGTCTTCGAGCGGCGGAAGCTCGCCCAGAGATCGGAATCGAGAAGGCGCGCCAGCCGGGACCGGGCGGGGTGCCGGACGTCCGGGGCCTCGGCGGCATCGTCCATCGCGGCACTCATGCGGCGCGCCCCACGCTGGTGCGGAGCCGGGGATCGACCACCGTGTAGAGGATGTCGACCACGAGGTTGATCGTCACGAAGATCGCGGCCACTAGCAGCAGGTAGGCCGACATGATCGGGATATCTACGTTCTGCACCGCCTGGACGAAGAGCAGACCCATGCCGGGCCACTGGAACACCGTCTCGGTGATGATCGAGAAGGCGATGACCGAGCCGAGCTGAAGGCCCGCGATGGTGATGACGGGCACGAGCGTGTTCTTCAGGGCGTGGCCGAGATGGATGGCGCGGGTGGACAAGCCGCGGGCACGGGCGAAGCGGATGTAGTCGGTGCGCAGCACCTCCAGCATCTCGGCCCGGACGAGCCGCATGATCAGGGTCATCTGGTAGAGGCCCAGCGTCACCGAGGGCAGGATCAGGGCCTTCAGGCCCGAGACGGTGAGGAAGCCCGTGGTCCAGCCCCCGATCCGCACCGTGTCGCCACGCCCGTAGGAGGGCAGCCAGCCGAGCGTCACCGAGAACAGGAAGATCAAGAGGATGCCGATCAGGAAGGTCGGCAGCGAGACGCCGACGAGCGAGATCGCCTGGAACAGCTTGGCGAGAAACGTGTCCCGCTTGAGGGCGCAGTAGACCCCCATCAGGATGCCGACGCCGAGGGCGAAGAGCGTGGCGCAGAAGGCCAGCTCCAGCGTCGCCGGGATGCGCTCGGCCAAGAGCGCCGTCACCGGCTGACGGAACTGGTAGGAGATGCCGAAATCGCCCCTGAGGACGTTTCCGGCATAGCGCCCGAATTGCACCAGCATCGGGTCGTCGAGGCCGAGGCTCCTGCGGATCTCGGCCCGCTCGGCGACCGGCGTGTCCGGTCCGACGATCTGGTTCACGGGGTCGCCCGCGAACCGGAACATGGCGAAGGCGATCAGGCCGACGACGCCCAGCACCACGAAGGCCTGGGCGAGGCGGCGGATCAGGAACGCGAGCACGCTTGCCGCCTCAGGGCTTCTTCGACACCCAGTAGAGGTAGAGGTAGTTATCCGGGCGCTGGGTCAGCGTGACTTTCTTCGACACGCCCCATGCGAGCGCCTGCTGGTGCAGCGGGATGTAGCCCCAATCGGCAGAAATCGTGTCGAAACCCTCCTTGATCAGGGCGTCGCGCTTGGTCTTGTCGGTCTCCTGCTCGACCTTGTCGGCGATCTCGTCGATCTTCGGGTTGCAGTAATTGCCGATGTTCCAGCCGCCGCGGCCGGATTTCGGGTCGTTCCGGCAGCCCGCGATCTCGTACAGGATGTTGTGGCTGTCCTGCGAGGAGGGCGTCCAGCCGACGAGGTAGAACGAGGTGTCGTAGGCGGGCGCCAGCACCTTGGCGAAGTATTTGGCCTTGGGCTGGGCGTTGAGGTTCACCTTCACGCCGACCCGGGCGAGCATCGAGACGACGGCCTGACAGATCGCCTCGTCGTTGACGTAGCGGTCGTTCGGGCAATCCATCGTGAGGGTGAACCCGTCCGGGTAGCCCGCCTCGGTCAGCAGCGCCTTGGCCTTCTTCGGGTCGTAGGCCGGGCGCTTGAACTCGCCCGAGCGGTCGTAGAGCGAGGGGGCGATCAGGATCGCGGAAGGGGTCGCCTGACCGCGCATCACGCGCTTGGCGATCGTGTCCTCGTCGATGGCGAGGTAGAAGGCCTCGCGCACACGCTTGTCCTTGAACGGGTTCTTGCCCTTGACGCTCGAATCCTTCAGCTCGTCGCGCCACTGGTCCATGCCCAGGAAGATCGTGCGCAGCTCGGGGCCGGCCATCACCACGGCGTTGCCGCTCGACTCGACGCGGGGCTGGTCCTGCAACGGCACAGGATCGATCCAGTCGACCTCGCCGGACAGGAGCGCGGCGACGCGGGTGGCCGAGTTGCCGATCGTGGTGAAGACCGCCTCGTCGAGGTTCGACTCGACCTTGCCCCAGTAGCCGGGGAATTTCTTGAACACCGTGCGCACGCCCGGCTGGTGCTCGGTGACGACGAAGGGGCCGGTGCCGTTCTCGTTCAGCGTGGCGAAGCTCGGCGAGGTGGCGGTCGGGGCCGAGGGCTGGACGGCGTTGTTCTTCTCGGCCCAGGTCTTCGACATGATGTACCAGGTCGGGAACTGGGCGATCGCGATCGGGTTCGGCGTCTTCAGCTTCATGTCGACGGTGTAGTCGTCGACCTTCACGAACTCGGCGTCGGCCGGCACGTTCGTCTGGAAGTTGGAGCCCGGCGCGCGCACGCGCTGCACCGAGAAGATCACGTCGTCGGCGGTGAAGGGCGAGCCGTCGTGGAACTTCACGCCCTTGCGCAGGTGGAAGCGCCAGCGCGTCGGCTCCGGCGTCTCCCAGGATTCGGCGAGCGCGGGCACGAACTTCATGTCCTTGTCGCGCATGATCAGCGCTTCGTAGACGGCGCCGTGCATCCCGATCGTGAAGGTCTCCTTCAGCGAGTAGGGATCGAGCGACTTGATGTCGCCCTGGAAGGCGAAGCGGAAGACGTTCTGGGCCTGCGCGAGGGACGAGCCCCCGAGGAGGCCCAGGGCGAGTCCGGCGGCGAGCAGCGCGTTCTTCATCGGCATCGTCAGAGCATCACACCGCATGCGCATCATGTCCACGCTTCGACCGGGAGGCCCTGTCGGAGGACCGGGAAGTACCCTCGCCGGTATGCGGAACTTGTGCCAGCAAGCTTGAGCGCTGCGCAACCGGGCCTTGCGGCCCTTGTCCTAGCGGGGCTCCGCCATCGACGCGGCGCCTGGCCGCAGCGGGACCACGTTGCCCCCGAAGTTTGCCAAGACTGTCCAGTCGACCGACACCGCCCGCGCGGGCTGTACGCGCGCGGCGCGCGGCTTGTCGGCAAGGTGCCGCTTCAGGCGCGGGCTGTATCGGCGCCGTGCGAGCCAGCCGGGCAGCGCCCCTCTGTTCCGTCCTGGCATCACCGCGTTCCCTCACCGTGTCGGCAGACCCGTGGGCCAGAATGCACGGGAGCGCTGCGGGAGCATCCTCCGATCAGAGGATGCCCCCGCAGCGGCCAACGATTCGGACGAAAGCAGGCCGGGATGGCGTTGGCGGCAATCCAAGATCGGGTCGGCGCTCCGAGCGGCCTCGGTTGGTGCTGACAAGCCTTCCGACGCATTCGGAAACGTTATTGGGATAGAATTTTCTGTGAGATCGCTGCACCGAATGCGTTTTGCCGACGCATTTGACTATCGGCTGTCTTGACGGATCGTGGCGCCTGCCCTTTCTCTCGAACCGTTGTGGTCGGGAGGTCGTCGTGTCGGAAAGTGATGAAGTTCTAGGGTCGGATCAGATCGAGCTGACGGTTGATATCGTCTCGGCTTATGTCTCGAACAATCATATCCAAGCCGTCGATCTTCCGACGCTGATCGGCACCGTGCACGCCGCGCTCGGTGATCTGTCGAAGCCGGCCGAGCAGGCCGAAGCCCCGGCCGAGAAGCTGACACCGGCCCAGATCCGTAAGTCGATCACGCCGGACGCGCTGATCAGCTTCATCGACGGCAAGCCCTACAAGACGCTGAAGCGCCACCTCACCAAGCACGGGCTGGACTTCCAGGCTTACCGCCAGCGCTTCGGCCTGCCGGCCGACTACCCGGCCACCGCCGCCAGCTACTCCGCCAAGCGCTCGGAACTGGCGCGCAGCCTCGGCCTCGGCCGCAAGAGCGAGGCCGCTGCCCTGGACACCGCGCCGGCCGAGACGGTCTCCGAGCCCGAGGAGGCGCCGGCCGAGGCGCCGAAGACGCGGGGGCGCCGCAAGGCTGCCGAGACGCCCACGCCGGCGCCTGCACCCGCCAAGGGGCGGGGCCGGAAAAAGTCCGCCGCCGAGGCGGCCGAGTAGCACGAGCACGCCGGATGGCGCGGGTTCTCGATACCCGCGCCGGATCCGCCTCGGCTAGCGGCCGAACAGGCTCTGCGCCACGGCGGGCAGGCGGTCCTGCCGGCTGCCGGCAACCACGACGAGCCGGCGGACCTCGCCGCGCAAAAAAGCCCGCAGGAAGCGATCGTAGTTGCGGAACACGACGCAACCGTTCGAGGCACCGCTCGGACCGAGCATGTAGGTGTGGGCGAGCAGCCCGACCCGATTGTGCACAGCGCCGCTCCCGCCGACCGGGTTGAGCCGGATCGCCCGCACCCCGTGGAACAGCGCCTCGCGCTCGGTCAGCAGGTAGGTGCCGGGCGGCGTGGCGCCGCGCATCGTCAGGTGGACGAGCTTCGGGTTGTCCTGCGCCGGGCCGAGGCCCGAATGCGCCTCCAGCACCTCGCCGCTCGGCAGGGTCACGGTGCGGGCGGTGATGTCGTAGATCGCCGTCGCCTCGGCCGTGGGCTCCGGCACGAGCGTCCGGCGCGGGATCGCCGCGACGGGATCGCGCTCCAGGGAGGCGTAGGCCATCGCCGTCTCCGGCCGCGTCTCGGGCGCCGGCCGCGTGCCGAACACCGCGTCGAAGAAGGAGCGCTCGGCCGCCGCGTCAGCCTGGGGCTGGACGACAGCCTGCCGCTGGGCCCGGGCGGCCAGCCGCTGGCGCCCCGCGGTGCGAGGCCTTTCCGCCTCGGGGCGAAGTTCCGCCGGGCGCGGCATCGGCAACGGTACGGTCTGCTCGGCGAGCCGGACCGGCTCGGGCTTGCGCGCCTGCGCCTCGGCGAACTTCGGGGCGGCGGCCGGCGCAACCGGAACGGCAGAGGCGGCGGGCGACGGCGCGAAGGCCCGCGGCGGTGTCGCGACCGAGAAGGAGCGCGTGCCGGTTCCGAGGATCGGCGTCGGATCGAGCATCCAGGCGACGCGGGCCGGCGCGGGCCTCGGCGGATCCGCCGGAGATCTGCCGGTCTGCGCTGCCGCCTGGGCCCGCTCGACCTGGGGCGGGCGCGCCTCAGGCGCCTGGGGCTCGGGCAGGTAGAAGCGGGCGAGCACCGCGCAGGCCATCGTCGCGGCCGCCGCCGGTCCCATAAACCCGCCGAGGAAACGCCCGAGGAGCCCGCGACGCGGGCGGCGGTGCGGGTGACGGACGCGGTGCGCGGACGGATACGCGGGCACGGTCATGCGGGTTACTCGGCTACGCGGGCCCCGCACGGGACGCGGACGACCGGCCGCCGCTCGGCGCGCGAGCGAACGGGGCGGCACCGGCCTGTTCGGGAAACATCAACCTTGACGGAAGCCTATTGAGCGGCCGGTTTGGTTAACCTTCAGATAAGCCCGGCGCCGTTTCGAAGACCTTCGGCTCGTCAGCGCCCGAGGATGCCGAGCCAGGACGAGACCGGGTCGAGCACGTAGGCGGCGACCGAGGCCGCCCAGCTCCGCGCCCGGGCGCCGAGCGAGCGCTCCGCCTGCGTCCCGCCGCGCGCCGCCATCAGGGCCGCCACGACGGCGTCCTCGCGCTCGCGGCAGGCGTCGAGGGCGTTGCGCTGGTCACCCGCACGGCTCTGGCCCGGGGGCTGGTGGCCGGAGGCCTCCCGTAGGCACTGGTGCCAGGCCTGCTCCAGCCGCTCGATCTCGCCCTGAGGCCGCGTCGGCCCGGTGCCGAGGCCGAGCGACGGCCCGGCGGCGAGGGCGCCCGCGAGAGCGAGGACGAGGCGGAGCACGGGGCGGCGCATACCCGGACCTATCGCCGATTCGTAGGCCTCAAGGCAAGAACGAAGGGGCAACGGATCTCGGGCTGTCCGCCGCACGCCCCGGCGGGCCACGAAAGGACTAAGTCCACGGATCAGCGGATTAGTTTCGCAGCCTTGCTTATCGTCAGCCTGCCCGAACCGGGAATCAGGCCGACGACCGGCGGCCGGGGATCGGGCGCGCAGGGGGGCACCATGCCGGACGGGACGGTTGACGGAGCACGCGCCGAGATCGCGATCGTGGGCGGCGGCCTCGCCGGCTCGCTCGCCGCGGCCATGCTGGGCCGGGCGGGGCGCGACGTGGTGCTGATCGATCCGCACGCCGTCTACCCGCCGGACTTCCGCTGCGAGAAGCTGGAGCAGGGCCATATCGAGGTCCTGCGCCGCACCGGCCTGGCCGAGCCGGTGATCCGGGCCGCGACGCGTGCCGACACGCTCTGGATCGCCCGCTTCGGCCGCGTCGTCGACAAGGTGCCCTTCCGCCAGTACGGCCTCGCCTACGACAGTCTCGTCAACGCGGTGCGGGAAGAGATCCCGCCCACGGTGCGGATCCTGCGGACGGTCGCCGACGCGGTCGAGCCGGACCCGGTCCGACCGCGCGTTCACCTGCCCGGCGGCGGTGCGGTCGCGGCCCGCCTCGTGGTGCTCGCGAGCGGGCTGAACTGGCGGTTGCGCGAGGACCTTGGGATCCACCGGGATCTCGTCAGCGCCTGCCATTCGGTGACCGTCGGGTTCGACATTGAGCGCGCCGACGGCCTGCCCTTCGCGTTTCCGGGACTGCAGTACAACCCGGAGCGCTACGACCAGGGCCTGGCCTACCTGACCCTGTTCCGGATCGGTGCGAGCGTGCGGGCGAACCTGTTCCTGTACCAACCCTTGCGCAGTCCCTGGCTGGCCCGGTTCCGGGCCGATCCCGACGCCGCCCTGCGCGAGCTGATGCCGCGGCTGGAGCGCCTGATCGGTCCCTATCGGGTAGCAGGCCCGGTCAAGGTCCGGCCGACCGACCTGCACGTCGCGCACGGGATCGAGAAGCCGGGTGTCGTGCTGGTGGGCGACGCCTTCGCCACTCCCTGCCCGGCGACCGGTACGGGCTCGCTCAAGGTCTTCACCGACGTGGAGCGGCTCTGCAACCACCACGTCCCGGCCTGGCTCGCCGGGCCGGAGACGGGGACGGACAAGGTCGCGGCGTTCTACGCCGATCCGGTCAAGCGGGCCTGTGATACCCTCTCGGCCGCCAAGGCGTTCGAGCTGCGGGCGCTCTCGACCGGTTCCGGCCTGTCCTGGTCGCTCCGGCGCTGGCTGCGCTTCTTCTTGCGCCTCGCGCGCTGGAACCTGCGCCGCATGCTGCGGTCCCCGCGCACCCGGTTGGACCGCGCGGGGGTGCGGGGCGCCGACGCCGTCTGAGCGGACAGCGTGCCGCAGGAGGCGGCACCATTCCGCCAGAATGCCGTGCTGCAATCCGGCATCGCCCCGAGCAGGCTCAAGGGCGCCGCAACGGTGCCGGTCCGGTCTCCCTCGCCCGCACCCGGCGCGGTGCTGGCGCCGGGATCGGCCGCGTTTCGGCCCGCTTCCTGCACCCGCCCCGATCCTTCCAGGGTTCCCGATCGATGCTGCGCCTGATCCCCTTCTGCCTGCTCCTCGCCACACCCGCCCTCGCCGCCGAGGCTGTGACTGGCCACCCGACCGTGATCGACGGCGACACGATCGATGTGCGGGGCCGGCGCATCGACCTCTACGGGATCGACGCGCCCGAGGCCGCGCAGACCTGCGAGACCGCGTCCGGCACGCCCTACCGCTGCGGGCAGGCCGCCGCCGCGGCCCTGCGCCAGCAGATCGGCAGCGCCGCGGTCACCTGCGAGCCGCAAGGTCCCGCCGCGAAGGAGCGCCTGACGGCGCTCTGCCGGGCGGGCAGCACCGATCTCTCGGCCTGGATGGTCGGGCACGGCCACGCGCTCGCGCTCCGGGAGGCCGCGCAGGGCTACACGCATCAGGAGCGCCGAGCCTGGGCGACCCGCAAGGGCATCTGGGCCGGGGTGTTCGAGGAGCCGGCGGATTGGCGCCACGCGCAAAGCCGCGCGAAGGCGTTGGCGAGCGCGCAGGCCAGCGATTGAGAGGTGGCGGACGCGAGAGGGGCCGCCCGGACGGCGCCTCGATCGTCCTGTGCGCCGCGCGCTAGAGAGCGCTGCTGCGGCGCCCGGCCGGCTTGACCCTGCGGGGCTTCGCCGATGCGACGCGGTGCCGCTGCGCGCGGGCGGGACGAGCCTCCCGATCGAGCCGCGGCCGGTCGTGGATGTCCCCGAAATAGTCGGCGCCGCTCATGCCGAAGGCGCCGCCGGCCACAGGGCCGTCCACCGTCTGCGCCGCAGCGGGCACGGAGACGAGCAGCAGGGCGAGGAGCAGGAGCGGGCGCATGGCGCGAGCATAGCCGGGACCGGCCGGTCGCGTCGAGCTGGCGTCAGCCGGTGCAGGCCGGGTCGGCCTCGCGGCCGAACAGGGCGCCGAGCGCGGCCGCGTTGTCCACCACCGTGACCGCCCCGGCCGCGTAGAGGGCGCCGGGGACGTGATAGCCCCAGCCCACGCCGACCGGGGCCGCGCCCGCCGCCACCGCCATCGCCATGTCGTAGGAGGTGTCGCCGACCATCACAGTCGCGCCCGGGCCGAGGCCCGTCTCGGCCATGGCCTGGAGCAGCATCGCCGGGTCGGGCTTCGAGGGCGCGTCGTCGGCACTCTGGGTGGTGCTGAACCAGCCCTCCCAGCCCTGGACCTCGATCAGGTGGTTCACGCCGCGGCGCGACTTGCCGGTGGCGATCCCGAGCAGCACGTCGTCCCGCGCGTGCAGCCGGGCCACGAGCTCGCCCATGCCGGGAAACAGCGGCTCCTCGTAGGTCGGGTCGAGCCGCAGGGTCTGGAAGGCGCGCTTGTAGCTCTCGGAAAGCGACTGCACCGGCCCATCCTCGCCGACGAGGCGGCGGAAGGCCTGCGGCAGCGACAGGCCCACGACCGAGAGCGCCTCCGCGCGCTCGGGCGCCGGGATGCCGTGCTCGGCGAACGCCATGCCCTGCGCGGCGACGATGAGATGCTGGCTGTCGACGAGCGTGCCGTCGACGTCGAAGACGATGAGCTTCACGGCCGGGCGCGGCTCTGCCGCCTCCTCTGGGTCCTCACGGGCGCGGCCCGGGCTGGGCGGGGGGCTGCGCCTGCGGGGCCGCGCCCCGTACCGCCGGGGGCTGGCGCGGGCGCTCGTAGCCGAGCCGGCAGCGGATGAGGAAGCGCCGCCGTCTGCCGCCCTGCAGGCCCCGCTGGTGCGAGGCCCGGTTGCAGCTCGCGTAGGAGGGGCGGCGGCGTTCGGCGCGGCCACCGCCGGCTGCTGGACGCGCCGGGGCGGCTTGCGGCGCTTGAGACTGGGCCTGCGGCTGCGCCGGCGGCGCTGGGGATTTGGCCTGCGGCGCCTGCTCGGCCGGCGCGGCGGGGGGCTGCGGCGCCGGACGGGGCGGCTGCTGGGCGAGCGCGAATGTCGCCGATCCGAGCAGGCTCAGGGCGGCGAGCCGGGCCAGCGTGGCGTGCTTCATGTCGATGAGGTCTCACCGCGCGGTTCGCAAGACGGGCCTGCGGACCGGTCACGCGCCGGGCCGCCTCCGCGAGAATATTGTTCGACGCACGCGCTTGCCAAGCCGCCTCGCCGAGCCGCCTCGGCCCCCTCGCCAAACCGCACGCACGGGGACCCAGCGCCGCCTCAATCCTCCGGCGCGTCGACCACCGGGTCGTAGCGGGCGGCGTCGAAGCCGAGCAGGTTCCAGCTCTGGGCCATGTGCGGCGGCAGCGGCGCGCTGACGTCCACTGGCCGGCCGGTGCGCGGGTGGGGGATCACGATGCGGCGAGCCAGCAGGTGCAGCCGGTTCTGGATGCCGCCGGGCAGCGCCCAGTTCTCGACGTCGAAATATTTCGGGTCCCCGACGATCGGGTGTCCGATATGGGCGGCGTGCGCCCGCAACTGGTGGGTGCGTCCCGTCACCGGCTTGAACGAGATCCAGGACAGCTTCTGCGCCGCCTGATCGACCATCGCGTAGTAGGTGAGCGCGTGGGAGGCGCCCTCCTCGCCGTGCTTGGCCACCCGCATGCGGGCATCCGCCTCGGCCGGCTCGTCCTTCACCAGATAGGTCGAGACCCGGCCCTGGCGCACCTTCGGCACGCCCGCCGTCAGCGCCCAGTAGATCTTGCGCGCGGCGCGCGAGCGGAAGCTCTTGGCGAGGGTCGAGGCGGCGAGCCGGGTCTTGGCGACGATGAGGCAGCCGGCCGTGTCCTTGTCGAGCCGGTGGACGAGGCGCGGCTTCTGCCCGTCCGGGCCGGTGAGCGCGTCGAGCAGGCCGTCCACGTGCCGCACGGTGCCCGAGCCGCCCTGGACCGCGAGGCCGAAGGGCTTGTTCAAGACCATCATGTCCTGGTCCTCGTAGAGGATCAGCGAGCGCACAAACTCCGCGTCGTCCCGGTCGCGCACTGGGTTGCGCGGGCGAGGCGCCTCCGCGTCGAGCTTCAGCGGCGGCACGCGCACGCTCTGGCCCGGCGCCAGCCTGTCTTGGGATTTCGCCCGCTTGCCGTCGATCCGGAGCTCGCCCTTGCGCACGAGGCTCTGGATCCGGGTGAAGGGGAGTTGGGGAAACCGCGCGGTGAGGAAGCGGTCGACCCGCATCCCGTCCTCGTCCGGCTCGACCGTCAGGGTCTGCACGCCGGAGGCCAGGGTGGCGGAGGCCGCCGCGCGCTGCTCGCGCCGGCTCGGGGCGGGTGCCGCCGCGGGGGCGGCGGGCGTGCGCGGGGCGTCGGTGCGCCGCGGCGCACGCTCTGCCCGGGGCTTCTCGGTCCGGGACTTCTCGAGGCGGACCTTCGCGGGCGCGGGCGCCTCCGCGTCGACCGGTGACCAGGGCTGGCGCGCGTCGCGCTCGTCGCCGCGCAACTGCGCCGCGCGCTGGGCCGCGTCGAGGGCGCTGCTGCGCGGGCCGGTGCGGGCGCGCTCCGGGCGCGCCGGACGCGGCCCGCGGCTCGCGCCGCGTCCGGCGGCCGGACCCTTCGGGGGGCCCTTGGGCGGCCCTTTGCCCGCGCTGGAGCCGCGGCCGCCCTTTCCGGGGCCGCCGCGATGGGGAGGCTTCTGCGTCATGCGGCCGCTGCTATCATCCTGGCCCGACGGCGACAATTCGCCGGCGCGCGATTCGTCATGCGCCGCGCCGCGCGGCCTCGATCGTCAGACCGACGCCGACCGAGCCGAAGGTATCGCCGTCCACCACCCGGGCGCCCGGTACGCAGGCGGTGAGCGCGGCCCGCACGTGCGGCAGGCCGGTCGAGCCGCCGGTGAGGAACAGCGCATCGATCCGCTCCGCGCCGATCCCGGCCTGCGCGAGGCAGCGCCCGACGCGCCCGCCGATGCGCTCGGCCAAGCTTCCCGTCTGGGCGCCGAGGCTCTCCTGGTCGACGGCCGCCCGGAGTCCGCGCTCCACGAAGCCGAGATCGAGGCTCGCCGTGCCCCTGTCGCTCGCGCCGATCTTGGCGCCCTCGACCGCGATGGCGAGGCCGTGGCCTCGCTCGGCCTCGACCACATTGTAGAGCCGGTCGATCAGATCCGGCCGGGCGGCGTCGCGGCGGGTCTCCTCAATCTCCCGCAGGGTCTTGGGGTTGTAGAGCCGGTTGATGCTCGACCACGTCGCGAGGTCGTGAAAATAGGCGTTCGGCACCGCGAGGTCGCCGCGCTTCATCGGGCTCCCGAGGCCGAGCAGCGGCATCACGGTGCCGAGGCTCAGCATCCGGTCGAAATCGGTGCCGCCGATCCGCACGCCGTCATTGGCCAGGATGTCGTCGGCGCGCTCCGCCCGCGCGTGGCGCTCGGGCGAGAGGCGCACGATCGAGAAGTCCGAGGTGCCGCCGCCGATATCGGCGATCAGCGCGATCTCCTCGGCGCGTACGCCCTGCTCGTAATCGAGCGCGGCGGCGATCGGCTCGTACTGGAAGGACACGCTCCGGAAGCCGATCGATTCGGCGATCTCCCGCAGCGTCGCCTCCGCCCGGCGGTCGCCCTCGGGATCGCCGTCCACGAAATGGACCGGACGGCCGTGCACCACCGCGTCGAAACCCGTGCCGGCGGCTTCCTCCGCCCGCGCCTTCACGGCGGCGAGGTAGCGGGCGATGACGTCGCGGAAGCGCAGGCGCTCGCGCCCGAGCGGGGTCGTCTCCTCGACGAGGCCGGAACCCAGCACCGACTTGAGGCTGCGCATCAGCCGGCCCGGCACGCCCTCGACATAGGCCTCGGTGGCGGCCCGCCCGATGATCGGGGGCCGTCCGGGCGCGAAGAAGATCGCGGAGGGGACCGTGAGGTGGCGGCCCTCCAGGGGGACGAGTTCGGGTCGGCCGGCGGCGCTGCGGCCGAGGGTGGTGTTCGAGGTGCCGAAATCGAGGCCGCAGGCCGCCATCAACGCTCTCCGGCGCAGGAATCGTGGGGATCGGACGGGTAAGGGCCGGCCGCTCTACAGGCCGTCGTCCCGCCGGTCCAGAGCCTGAGGCGCGGGGTGGGTCGGCGTCGGACAATCCGGGGGATCCCAAAGGGCCTTAGGCCCTTTGGCGGGGTCCGTGGCGCGTTGCCCCGGGGCAGGCTCCGTCCCGCACCCGCGGAAGATGTCGACCTTTGGAATCCAGAACCTCCGGGCTCAGTCCTCGCCGCGGCGCTCCCGGCGCAAGCGCTCCCAGTGCTCTAGGCGGTCGCGGTAGCGGCTCTCCATGCCGCGCTCGGTCGGCGCGTAGAAGTGCTGGCGGCCCAGCCGCTCCGGCCAGTAATCCTGGCCCGAGAAGGCGTCGGGCTCGTCGTGGTCGTAGCGGTAGCCCTCGCCGTAGCCCATGCGCTTCATCAGCTTGGTCGGCGCGTTGAGGATGGTGCGCGGCGGCGGCAGGGAGCCGGCGGCCTTCGCGACCCGGGTCGCCGCCTTGTAGGCCTCGTAGACCGCGTTCGATTTCGGCGCGCAGGCGAGGTAGACCGTGACCTGCGCCAGCGCCAACTCGCCCTCGGGCGACCCTAAGAAGTCGAAGGCGTCCTTGGCGGCGGTGGCGACGACGAGCGCCTGCGGGTCGGCGAGCCCGATATCCTCCACCGCCATCCGCACGAGGCGGCGCGCGATGAACAGGCGGTCCTCGCCGCCGTCGAGCATCCGGCAGAGGTAGTACAGGGCAGCGTCCGGGTCGGAACCCCGCACGGTCTTATGCAGCGCGCTGATCAGGTTGTAGTGCCCCTCCTGCGCCTTGTCGTAGATCGGTGCGCGGCGCTGCACGATCTCCTGCAGCGTCTCGGCGTCGAGCGTCTCGCCGGGCCGGGCCGAGCGCCAGACCTCCTCGGAGAGCGTGAGCGCGGCCCGCCCGTCGCCGTCCGCCATGCGGACCAGCACGCCGCGCGCCTCCTCGTCGAGCGGCAGGGCCTGGCCGGTCAGCGCCTCGGCGCGGGCGAGCAGCTTGGCCACCGCCGCGTCGTCGAGGCTGCGGAACAGTAGGACGCGCGCGCGCGAGAGCAGCGCCGCGTTCAGCTCGAAGGACGGGTTCTCCGTTGTGGCGCCGACGAGCGTCACCGTGCCGTCCTCCATCACCGGCAGGAAGGCGTCGAGCTGGGCTCGGTTGAAGCGGTGGATCTCGTCCACGAACAGAAGCGTGCCCTGCCCGCCCTGGCGGCGCCTGCGCGCCGCCTCGAACACCTTGCGCAGGTCCGGCACGCCCGAGAAGATCGCCGAGATCTGCTCGAAATGCAGGTCGGTCTGGTCGGCGAGCAGCCGCGCCACCGTGGTCTTGCCGGTGCCGGGCGGGCCCCAGAAGATCAGCGAGCCGAGGCTCTTGGAGCGCAGGAGCCGGGTCAGCGCCCCGTCCGGCCCAGTCAGGTGCTCCTGGCCCACCACCTCGTCGAGCCGGGCCGGCCGCAGCCGGTCGGCGAGCGGTCGGGGGGCGTTGGGATTCTGCGGTGGCGTCGGCTCGGAGGAGGCGAAGAGGTCGGACATCGGCGCATCAACACCGGTCCGGCGCGGGCCGGCAAGCCCGCGCCGCCGGCAATTCCCTGCCGCTCCCCTGGAGCCGTTCCCGATCGCGTTGCAATCGGGAACGGCTCTAGTCCCTTGTTTTGACGCGCTCTCTTGTGCCGAACCGGCGTCCACTTCGGCGGAGAGCGCTCTAGCCCCCGAACACCGAGGTCAGCACCTCGCCGCCGCGGTTGATCGCCACCTCCCACATGCTCATCGGGTTGCGCGTCAGGCGCTCGATGTCCTTGGTCGAGGTGACGGGCGCGCCGTTGATCGCCAGCACCATGTCGCCCTTGCGCAGGCCGGCGCGGGCGGCGAACGAGTTCTCCTCCACCGCCTGCACGGTCACGCCCTCGGAGGGGAAATCGACCTGCATCTCCTCGGCCACCGCCGGCGAGGTGTTGACGAGGGTGGCGCCGAGGAACGGCGAGCGGGTGCGCACCTTCACGGGCTCGCGCGGGCGGGTCTCCGGGGCGGGCCCGAGCTTCACCGGCAGGGTCATGCGGCTGGTGCCGCGCAGGATGCCGAACTTGGTCTGGCCCTGGATGCCCTTGAGCGCGAAGCGGTAGCCGAAGGCCTCCGGGTCGTCGACCGTCTGGCCGTCGACCGAGAGGATCAGGTCGCCGCGCTTCAGGCCGGCCTCCTCGGCCGGGCTCTTCGGGACGAGGTTGGCCACCAGCACGCCGGTCGGGTGGTCGAGGCCCATGCTCTCGGCGATGTCGGGGGTGACGTTCTGGACCCGCGCGCCGAGCCAGGGCCGGCGCACCGTGCTGGCCCCGCCCTTGGCCGAGTCCACCACCGCCTTGACCATGCTGGCGGGGATGGCGAAGCCGATGCCGTGGCTGCCGCCGGACTGCGAGTAGATCGCGGTGTTGATGCCGACGAGCTGTCCGCGCAGATCCACCAGTGCCCCGCCCGAGTTGCCCGGGTTGATCGCCGCGTCGGTCTGGATGAAGAACTGGTAGTCCGACGAGCCGACCTGGGTGCGGGCGAGCGCCGAGACGATGCCCTGCGTCACCGTCTGGCCGACGCCGAACGGGTTGCCGATCGCCATCACGAAGTCGCCGACCTCCAAGCCTTCCGAATCGCCGAAGGGCATCGCGATCAGCCCGCCCGTCGGGTTCTTGATCTTGATCACCGCGAGGTCCGTGCGGGGATCGCGCAGGACGATCTGGGCCTCGAACTCGCGCTTGTCGGCGAGCGCCACCCGCACCTCGTTCATGTTGTCGATGACGTGGTTGTTCGTGATGATCAGCCCGGACTCGTCCAGGATGACGCCGGAGCCGAGGGAGCGCTGCGCCCGCTCGCCGGGCAGGCCGCGGGGCCCGCGCCCGCCGCTCTCCTCGCCGAAGAAGCGGCGCATGAACTCCTCCATGGCGTTCGCCCGCGCGTTCGAGCGCTTCTCGACATGGGAGGCGTAGACGTTGACCACGGAGGGCGAGGCCCGCTTCACCACGGGTGCGAAGGAGAGCTGCACCTCGCCCCGGCTCTGCGGCACGGGCTTGGTGGCGAGACTCTCCTTGGCGGCGTAGGGCTCCGGCGTCTTCTGCTGGGCCTGCGCGGCCTGGGTGAGGGTCGCGAGCGCCAGGGTAGCGCCCGTGGCGGCGCAGAGGATGGGCGCGAGGGTGCGAGGCATGCCGGGCTCCGGATCTGGGGACCGCACGCGACGGCTCCGGAGGCGCGGCGCGAGAAGGCGCGCCCGGGGCCGGATCGCTCTGGTCGTCTGGGGGCTCATATCGCGCCCGGATGCGGCGGGCGAGTGGCCGTTCAGGTGCGCAGGAAGTCCAGCAGGTCGGCGGTCAGGCGTTCCGCGTGGGTGAAGGGCACGGCGTGCGGCGCGCCCTCGTAGGCGACGAAGCGCGCGCCCGGGATCGCGGCCGCCGCGTCCCGACCCGAGATATCCACCGGCACGGTCTGGTCCGCATCGCCATGGATCACCAGCGTCGGCACCTTGAAATGGGGGAGATCGGCCCGGAAATCCGTCTCGCCGAAGGCGCGCACGCACGCGACCGTCGCCTTGGGCGAGGCCAGCATGGCGAGGTTGCCGGTCCATTCGATAAGTTCTGTCGAGGACGGCGAGGAGAACACGCCGACGCCGAAGAAGGTCTTTGCGAAGTTCGCCAGGAAGTGTGGGCGGTCCTGCTTGAGGCCGTCGATCATGCCCTCGAAAACGGAGCGGTCGACGCCGTCCGGGTTATCGGCGCTCTTCAGCAGGTAGGGTGGCACGGCCGAGACCAGCACGGCCTTCGCGACGCGCGCGCCCCCGTGGCGGGACATGTAGCGCGCGATCTCGCCGCCGCCCATCGAGAAGCCGACGAGCGCGACGTCCTGGAGGTCGAGCCCGTCCAGCACCGCCTTCAGGTCGTCCGCGAAGGTGTCGTAGTCGTAGCCCGTCCAGGGCTGGTCGGAGCGGCCGAAGCCGCGGCGGTCGTAGGCGATCGTGCGGAAGCCCGCCTCCGTCAGCGCTGGCTGCTGGTACTCCCACATGTCCGCGTCGAGTGGCCAACCGTGGATCAGCACGATGGGGCGCCCGCTGCCCCAGTCCTTGACGTAGAGCCGCGTCCCGTCCCCGGTCTCGATGAAGGCCATCGCGGTCCTCTTCCCACCCGGCGGCGCTGCCGCCCGCATCCGACGAGGGAAGTCGGCGCGGACCGGAACGTTCCGGCCCGCGCGGGGCTCCGGAGGCCGGCGCTCAGGCCGCCTGCGTCTGGCGCGCGGCGCGGCGGCGCTTGGGCGCCTCGGCGGCGGGCGCCGGCTCGGGCTCCGGCTGGCTGCGGCGCTGCTGGCCGAGGCCGAGGGCGCGGGCCAGCTCCGAGCGCTGCTCGGAATAGCTCGCGCTGGTCATCGGGTAGTCCCGCGGCAGGCCCCATTTCTCGCGGTAGGCCTCGGGCGTGAGCCCGCGCAGGGTCAGGTGGCGGCGCAGCGTCTTGTAGGGCTTGCCGTCCTCGAAGCTCACGAGATGCTCGTGCGTGATCGAGCGGCGGATCTCCTGGGGCGTCGCCTTCTGCGGTCCTGGCGCCGGAGCGTCCTTCCCGGCGAGCCCCGAGAGTGCGCCGTGCACGAGGCCGAGCAGGCCCGGCAGCTCGCTGCCCTGGACATGGTTGTTGCTGACATAGGCGGAGACGATCTCCGCCGTGAGCGCGACGAAGCGTGTTTTGTCAACTTCAGGTTCTGTCATGCTGCAATATCCTGCGCGTTGGTCCGCCCGGTTCACCGCAGACCGAAAGTCGAGTTGCGCCGATGCGTCGTTCGATACAATCGAATCCGGAAATCAGGTCAAGGCAAAACCTCAATGATGCGTAGCAAAACCCGGCTATGCGCTTGTGGAAAGTTGCGCTCGGCTCAACGTCTGAGCAGTTTTTGTTCATCACATCATTGTGATTTCTGAAGTGGATCGAAGACTATGCGGCGTTGCCGTGCGCTCGGTCGGCGATCCTCGGCGGAGCGCGGACGCGCGAAAGCCCGGCGCCCTGTCGGGGTGCCGGGCTTCCCGCGTCGCGGTCGGGTCGCTGGGGCGATACGCTCAGCCGTCGAGGCCGAGCATCAGCCCGATATTCTGCACGGCGGCGCCCGAGGCGCCCTTGCCGAGATTGTCGAGCCGCGCGACCAGCACCGCCTGCCGGTGCGTGTCGGAGCCGAAGACGCGCAGCTCCAGCCGGTCGGTGTCGTTCAGGGCCTCGGGTTCGAGGCGCTCGCGGTGCACGCCCTCCTCCGCGCCCGGCACCACGCGCACGAGCGCGCGGCCGGCGTACCAGTCGGCGAGCGCGGCCTCGAGATCGCCCGCCGCCGGACGGCCCGGCAGCGCGTCGAGATGGAGAGGGATGCTGACCAGCATGCCCTGGCGGAAGTTACCCACCGAAGGGATGAAGATCGGACGGCGCGTCAGGCCGCTATAGGTCTGCGTCTCCGGCAGGTGCTTGTGGCCGAAGCCGAGACCGTAGAGCAGGAAGGGCTCGGCCTCTCCGGCCTCGTAGCGCTCGATCATGCCCTTGCCGCCGCCGCTGTAGCCGCTGACCGCGTTGATGCTGATCGGGAAGTCCGCCGGGATCAGCCCGCCCTCGACGAGGGGGCGCAGGAGCGCGATGGCCCCAGTGGGGTAGCAGCCCGGATTGGCGACCCGCCGGGCCCCGGCGATCACCTGGTCCTGCTCACGGGTGAGCTCGGGAAAGCCGTAGGCCCAGCCGGGGCTGACCCGGTGGGCGGTGCTGGCGTCGAGGATCTTCGGACCGCCCTCCGGCAGCGCGTCGGCGAGCGCCACGGTCTCCCTGGCCGCGTCGTCCGGCAGGCAGAGCACGACGAGGTCGACCTCGGCCAGCAGAGCGCGCTTCACCGCCACGTCCTTGCGGTTCTCGTGCGGGATGCTGCGCAAGTTCACCCGGCCGTCGCGCTCCAGGCGCTCGCGGATGCCGAGGCCGGTGGTGCCCGCCTCGCCATCGATGAAGACCGTCGGCCGCGCGCCCGCATTCGCCATGATGGTGGATTCCCTGCGCGGACGCCGGGTGCGCCCGCTGCGCCGCGGGAGGTGGCCGGTCGTCGCCCCGGTGTCAATGGACGTTCTGTGACGGTCGTCGTCCACAGGCTCCGCAATGCCGCAGGAACATGGTTCCGGGCTGCCTGTTGTCCGCCAAACCTGATGGAGCGGATGTCATGTCTGGAACCGCGAAGAAGACGGATCCCAAACTCTGGGAGAAGGTGAAGTCCGACGTCACCAAGTCATCGAAGGGCGGCAAGCCCGGCCAGTGGTCGGCCCGCAAGGCGCAGATGGCGACCGCCGAGTACAAGAAGGAGGGCGGCGGCTACAGCGGCCAGAAGTCGGACGACAACCACCTGAAGCAGTGGACCGACGAGGAGTGGGGCACGAAGTCCGGTAAGGAGAGTGGCAAGACCGGCGAGCGCTACCTGCCCAAGAAGGCCCGGCAGAAGCTCACGGACGAGGAGTACAAGCGCAGCACCGCGAAGAAGCGGGCCGACAGCGCCAAGGGCAAGCAGTTCTCCAAGCAGCCGAAGGACATCGCCGAGAAGGCGGCGTCCGCGCGCAAGACCGGCAAGTCGGCCAAATCCGCATCCAAGGCCGGAGGCAAGGCGGAGGTGACGAAGGCCGAGCTGATGAAGAAGGCCAAGGCCCAGAACGTCGCCGGCCGTTCGAAGATGTCGAAGGCCGAGCTGGAGCGGGCCGTCCACGCCTGACATGAAAAAGGGCGGCTCCTCGCGGAGCCGCCCTCGAACGATCCCGAGGATCGCGGTTCGCTTAGCGCTTCGAGAACTGGAAGCTGCGGCGGGCCTTGGCGCGGCCGTACTTCTTGCGCTCGACGACGCGGGCGTCGCGGGTGAGGAAGCCCTCGCGCTTCAGCGGGCCGCGCAGCTCCGGCTCGTAGTAGGTCAGGGCCTTCGAGAGGCCGTGGCGCACGGCGCCGGCCTGACCCGAGAGGCCGCCGCCGGCGACCGTCACGACGATGTCGTACTGATCGACGCGGCCCGCGACCTGCAGCGGCTGGCGCAGGATCATGCGCAGCACCGGACGGGCGAAGTAGGTCTCGACCGGGCGCTTGTTGACGGTGATCTGGCCGGAGCCCGGCTTGATCCAGACGCGGGCGACCGCGTCCTTGCGCTTGCCGGTGGCGTAGGCGCGGCCCTGGGCGTCCAGCTTCTGGACGTGGACGGGCGCCTCGTTCTGGGCATCGCTGCCGCCGGCGTTCGACCGGTTGAGGTCGGCGAGGGACTGAAGGGTCGCCATGATCAAGCGCTCACGTTCTTGCGGTTGAGGGCGCCGACGTCGAACGTCTGCGGCTGCTGGGCCTCGTGCGGGTGCTGGGCGCCCTTGTAGACACGGAGGTTGCCGAGGATCTGGCGGAAGAGCGGGCCGCGGGGCAGCATGCGCTCGACGGCCTTCTCGACGACGCGCTCGGGGAAGCGGCCCTCGAGGATGAACTTGGCCGTGCGCTCCTTGATGCCGCCCGGGTAGCCCGTGTGGTGGAAGTAGCTCTTCTGGGTGTACTTCCGGCCGGTGAACTTCACCTTGTCGGCGTTGATGACGATGACGTTGTCGCCGCAATCGACGTGGGGCGTGTAGGCGGCCTTGTGCTTCCCGCGCAGGCGCATTGCCACGATCGAGGCGAGGCGACCCACGACGAGGCCCTCCGCGTCGATCACGATCCACTTCTTGTCGACGTCGGCGGGCTTCAGCGATGTGGTCTTCATGGCCAAGTCCCGTGGCGTGATGGGGTTTCGTGAAAATGAGGCGCCGCCGCGTGGGGACGCGGCGGCGATGACGGGTGCATAGCGGCAGGCGGTTCAGGCGTCAACGCTTTTCTGGGTGCGAATTTTCGAAAAATCCGTTCCTCTGAAGGCACTTAGGTTTATAGGTATCAGGATACCGTATTTCCGTACGCGAGTTCAGGGCCCGCGCGACTCGATCGTCAGCTTCTGCACGCCCTTCGCCAGCTTGGGCTTGCGGGCGCTGATGATGCGGGAATTCACGCCACTCCAGCCGATCTCGCCGGAGAGCCGGCCGTACTCGATCTTCGGGCAGCGGTTCATGACCACGGTGAGGTCCCGCGCCTCGGCGCGGGCGGCTGCCGCGTCGTCGCGCACGCCGAGCTGCATCCAGATCACCCGCGGCGGGTGCGCCAGAGCCAGCGCCTCGTCCACCAGCGGGCCAGCCGCGGCGGAATTTCGGAAGATCTCGACCATGTCGACCGGTCCGGCCAGCTCGGCGAGGCTGCCGGCGACGCGGCGCCCGAGAAGCTCCTGCCCGGCGAGCCCCGGATTGACCGGCGTCACGGCATAGCCGCGGTCGATCAGGTACTTGAGCACAATCCAACTCGGCCGCGCCGGGTTCGCCGAGGCGCCGACCAGCGCGATCGTGCGCGTTTCCCGCAGGATCCGGCGGATCTCGGCGTCGGGGTAGGTGTCGTGGCGGCTCCCCTGGGCCACCGTCGGCGCATATGCGGTCATCGGGAGGTTGTCGGCCGCGGACGCGCCCGCTTCAAGCCCCCTCGGGCGTCAGTCGCCTCCGCCTCCCCCGCCGCACCCTCTATCCCGCAGTCGTCGAACACGTTCCCCTTCGTCCACACGCCGATTTCGTAGTCCATCGCCGCCTCCCGGATGCATCTCAGTCGAGCGTCGTCCAGCCGGAGAAGCCCTCCAGCGGCTCCTGGTCGTAGCGGCTCATCAGGGCGTCCATCGCCGCCTCGTCGCCGAGCCGGTCGGAGGCGGCGAGTTCGGCCAGCCCCTCGAAGAATCCCTCGCGCCCGAGCGCCGGGGTGAAGCTCAGGGTGAAGCTGACGGGGGCCTCGCCGCGGTTGGCGAAGGCGTGGGGCTGGCCGGGCGGGATCAGCACGAAGTCTCCGGGTCCGAGCTCCAGCGTGTGGCCCTCGATCCGTACGGTGAGCCGGCCGGCATGGACCTCGAAGGTCTCGGTGAGCCGGGCGTGGCGGTGGAGGCCGGCGCCGGGCGACCGGGGCGCCAGCTCCATCCGGTAGATGCCGAGCGCGTCCCGGGTCGCCCCGCTGCGGGCGAGGTAGTGCACGCGCATGCCCCCGATCGTGACGTTGGGGACACCCCCTACCCGATAGACCTGACCCATGGCGCCACCTCCTGCCCGTCGGATCCCGACGATGTGGGGCGGCGGGGGGGCAAAAGAAAACCCCGCGCAGGGGATGCCTGCGCGGGGTCGGAGGTTTCGAGCGGTGCGGCCGTTACTCGGCGGCGACCTTATGGGCCTGGCTGCCGTCCGTGTAGGTCTCGGGCGTCAGGCGCTTGCCCGGGGCGGCGCGGCCCGGCAGCGGCGGCAGGGCCTTGGCCTTCTCCAGGTCGATGCCCGCACCCTCGGCGACGCGGCGGCCGTAATCCTCGTCCGCGTGCCAGAAGTGCCAGACCATCCGGAGCTGGATGGGCTCGGGGCACTGCTTCATGTCGGCGACCAAGTTGGCGATCAGGTCGTCGCGCTCCCAATCCTCGAAGGAGCGGTAGCGGACGCCTGCCTGGGTGTAGTCGTCCTCGGTGCGCGAGGTCTGGTAGCGGCCGAGATTGCCCGTGACCGGCTGGTGGTAATCCTTGGCGGGCTTGGGCGCCTCGCGCAGACCCTCGGCCAGCGTCGAGGGCTCGTAGTTGATGTGCCGGTTCGGGCCGGTGCCGTCGACGCCATAGGTCATCTGGCCGTCGCGCTGGTTCGAGTAGACCTTCACGCCGGGCTGCGGCGCGTTGATCGGCAGTTGCAGGTAGTTGGCGCCGACGCGGTAGCGCTGCGTGTCCGAGTAGGACAGGGTCCGGCCCTGCAGCATCTTGTCGTCCGAGAAGTCGATGCCGTCGACGAGCACGCCCGTGCCGAAGGCCGACTGCTCGACCTCGGCGAAGAAGTTGTCCGGCACCCGGTCCAGCACCATGCGGCCCACCGGCAGCAGCGGGAACTGGTCGACCGGCCACAGCTTCGTGTCGTCGAGCGGATCGAACGACAGGTGGTCGTTCGGGCCGTCCGGCATGATCTGCACGCAGAACTCCCACTCGGGGAAGTTGCCGGCCTGGATGTTGTCGTAGAGGTCGCGCGTCGCGTGGCCGACATCCTTGGCCTGGATCTCGGCGGCCTGGGCCGAGGTCAGGTTGCGGACGCCCTGCTTGGGCTCCCAGTGGAACTTGCAGAGCACCGCCTCGCCCTGGTCGTTGACCAGCTTGTAGGTGTTGACGCCCGAGCCCTCCATCTCGCGGTAGTTCGCCGGGATGCCCCAGGGCGACTTCAGATGCGTCACCATGTGGATCGCTTCGGGGTGCTGGGCCACGAAGTCGAAGAAGCGCCACGCCTCCTGCCGGTTCGTCACCGGATCCGGCTTGAACGCGTGGATCATGTCGGGGAACTTGATCGCGTCGCGGATGAAGAAGACCTTGAGGTTGTTGCCGACAAGGTCCCAGTTGCCCTCGACGGTCTTGAACTTCACCGCGAAGCCGCGCGGGTCGCGCTCGGTCTCAGGCGATTCCTTGGCGCCGGCGACCGTCGAGAAGCGCACGAACATCGGCGTCTTGACGCCGGTCTCGTTCAGCACGCGGGCGCGGGTGTACTTGGAGGCGGGCTCGTCGCCGATCTTGCCGTAGGCCTCGAACCAGCCGTGGGCGCCGGCGCCGCGGGCATGCACCACGCGCTCCGGGATCCGCTCGCGGTCGAAATGCGTGATCTTCTCGATGAACTGGTAGTTCTCGAGAGTCGCAGGGCCCCGCTCACCGACCGTGCGCGTGCTCTGGTTGTCACGGACCGGATGGCCCTGGCGGGTGGTCAGGATCGGGCGTTGATCGCTCATGCGTACCGTCTCTCCAAATGGATGAAAGGCTTCGGGCGGCGGTGCGGCCAACCTGGAACCGTTCTGGTGAAGGCTTATGAACCCCCCGTGACCCCGAGGCAAATGCATCGTCACAAAGGCTGTGATAGGCTGCGCCTATGAACGTCTCCGGTCTGTCGCTCCGTGATCTCGAATACGTCGTCGCCGTCGCGGACGAGGGCCATTTCGGCCGTGCGGCGGAGCGCTGCAACGTCAGCCAGCCGACCCTGTCGGTGCAGGTGCGCAAGTTGGAAACCGCGCTGGGCCTCGTCTTGTTCGAACGATCGAACCGGCGTGTCTTGATGACCGCGGCCGGGCAGGCCATCGTGCGGCAGGCTCGCGCGGTGCTCGGCGAGGCGCAGCGCCTCCTGGCGCTCGCGACCGAGGGGCGCGGCGCACCGCTCACCGGGCGGCTGGTGCTGGCCGCGATCCAGACGCTCGGGCCCTACTACTTCCCCCTCGTGCTGCGTCTGCTGCGCCAGGAATTCCCCCTCCTCTCGCTCGCGCTGACCGAGGCGCGCACCGCCGAGATCCTCGACGGGTTGCGGGACGGGCGCATCGACGCCGCGCTCGTCTCCTTGCCGGTTCCGGCGGGCGGGCTCACGGTCTCGCCGCTCTTCGTGGAGCCGTTCTGGCTCGCCTGCCCGGCCGAGCATCCCCTGGCGCAGGGTGGGGCGCTGCGAGCGCGCGACATCGCCGGGCCGGACCTCCTGCTCCTCGACGAGGGCAACTGCCTGCGCGACCAGACGGTGGCGGCCTGCGGCGCGGGAAGCTCGGCCGGCCGCCACGCCACCAGCCTGGAGACCCTGCGCTCGATGGTGGCCGCGGGGGCGGGCTACACATTGCTGCCGGCGCTCGCCGTGCCGGCCGGCCCCGATCCGAGCGGGCTCACCGTGACGCGGGGCTTCGACGCGGACGGGCCGGGCCGCACCATCGCGCTGGCGTGGCGGTCGAGCGACCCGCGGGCCGCTGGGCTCGCGCATCTCGCCGCCTTCTTCCGGGCTCACGCGCCTCCCGCCACCGCGGCCTGCCGCGACGATGCCGCGCGCCCGTCACCCGATCTGCCCCTGCGCAACCGTGACAGGCGGGCCGAAGCGGTGTAGCGCCACGCCGTGTCAGACACCCGGCGCGCCGGGCCTCGCGTCCGGCCGGGATCGCCGTGTCACAGCTCAGGTCACACCTTCGCCCGCTCGCCCTGTGGGGCGCGCTCGTCGCCGTCTCCGCGCTCCTCGCCTACGGCCTGTATCGGGCCCAGTTCCCCGCCGCCCTGCTGGTCGGGCCGATGCTCACCGCCATCGCCTTCGGGGTGGGCGGCGCGGGCCTCGGCGTCCCCCGCCCGGCCTTCATGGCCGCGCAGGCGATGATCGGCTGCCTCGTGGCGCACGCGGTCACCGGCAGCATCGTGGCGACCCTGCGGGCCGACGGCTTCATCATCGTCGCGGTGGTTCTGGTGACGGTGATGGCGGGCGGCGTGGTCGGCTGGGCGCTGACGCGCCTGCGCGTCCTGCCCGGCACCACGGCGGCCTGGGGCTCGTCGCCCGGGGGCGCCGCCGCCATGGTGGCGATGTCGGAGCAGTTCGGCGCCGACCCGCGCCTCGTCGCGTTCATGCAATATGTCCGGGTCGTCGCCGTGGTGCTCACCGCCTCGCTGGTGACGCGGTTCATCTTCTCCGGCCCCGACACCCCCCCGGCCCCGTCCGGAGCCGGGAGCGTCGGCGTGCTCTCGACGTTCACCACCCTGGCGGTCGCCGCCATCGGCGCCGCGATCGCGCTCGCCCTGCGGCTGCCGGCGGGCGCCCTGATCGGTCCCATGGTGCTAGGCGCCGCGCTGCACGCCACCGGGCTCGCCGATATGGCGCTGCCGGCTCCGATCCTCGACCTCGCCTATGCGGCCATCGGCTGGTACGTGGGCCTGCGCTTCACCCGCGAGACGCTCGGCGTGACCCTGCGGGCGCTGCCGGGCATCCTGGTCGCGACCTTCGCGGTGATCCTGCTCTGCGGCGGCTGGGCCTGGGCCCTCACCCACATCCTGGCGATCGACTTCCTCACCGCCTTCCTGGCCACCAGCCCCGGCGGCCTGGACTCGGTGGCGATCATCGCGGTCGGCACCCACGCCGACGTTTCCTTCGTGCTCGCGGTGCAGACCCTGCGGCTCTTCGTGGTGCTGGTCACCGGCCCGCTGCTCGCCAAGTGGATCACGCGCGCCGTTCCCGAGAGGTCCGCCTGATGGGTGAGATCATCATGGCCTTCCTGAATTCCTGGCGGGGCCTGCGCCACGGCGCCCGCACCGAGCGGGCGGTGCGCCAGGAACTCGCGCTCCTGGCGCTCGGTGTGCCCATCGCCCTGGTGCTCGGCGCGAGCCTCTGGGTGAAGGTCGCGCTGATCGCGAGCCTGCTCCTGATGCTCGCCGCCGAGTTCCTGAACACGGCGCTGGAGAAGCTCTGCGACCACCTGCATCCCGATCGCCATCCGGCGATCGGCACCGTGAAGGACCTCGCCTCGGCGGGCGCCTTCCTGGCCCAGATGATCGCGGCGCTCGTCTGGATCGCGGCGCTGATCGAGCGGCTCTCGTAGGGGCCGCCTGCGGCGCTTCGCCTGCGCCGCCGCATACCGGCCCGGACGGGCGTGCGCTCGCATCTCGCCGCGCGAAGGCGTATCTGCCGGGGTCAGATCTGAACCCGCAGCACCGGCGAGCCCGTGACCGACTACATCCGCAAGATCCTCACCGCGCGCGTCTACGACGTGGCGATCGAGAGCCCGCTCGATCCGATGCCGCGGCTGACCGCGCGCCTCGGCCGGCCGGTCCTGCTCAAGCGCGAGGACCTGCAGCCGGTCTTCTCGTTCAAGCTGCGCGGCGCCTACAACAAGATGTCGGGGCTCACCCGGGAGCAGCTCGATCGCGGCGTGGTCTGCGCGTCCGCCGGCAACCACGCGCAGGGCGTGGCGCTGGGCGCGGCCAAGCTCGGCGTGCGCGCGGTGATCGTGATGCCCCGCACCACGCCCGCCATCAAGGTCGATGCCTGCCGGGCCCGCGGTGCCGAGGTGGTGCTGCACGGCGACGCCTTCGACGAGGCGCTCTCCGAGGCCCGCCGCCTGGAGGCCGAGCACGGCCTGACCTTCCTGCACCCCTTCGACGACGCGGAGGTGATCGCCGGCCAGGGCACGATCGGCAAGGAGATCCTGGAGCAGCACACGGGGCCGATCGAGGCGATCTTCGTGCCGATCGGCGGCGGCGGCCTGGCCGCCGGCATCGCGACCTTCGTGAAGTACCTGCGGCCCGGCACCAAGGTGATCGGCGTCGAGCCGGACGACGCCGCCTGCATGGCCGAGGCTCTGAAGGCCGATGAGCGCGTGGTGCTCCCGACGGTCGGCCTGTTTGCCGACGGCGTTGCCGTGCGGCAGGCCGGCGAGGAGACCTTCCGCCTCTGCCGCGAACATCTCGACGGGGTGATCACGGTCGACACCGACGCGATGTGCGCGGCCGTGAAGGACATCTTCGACGACACCCGGGCGGTCTCCGAACCCTCCGGCGCGCTCAGTCTCGCCGGCGCCAAGGCCTGGGCGGCGCAGAACCCGGGCGCCGGTACGCTCGTGGCGATCTCGTCGGGGGCCAACCTCAACTTCGACCGGCTGCGCCACATCGCCGAGCGCGCCGAGATCGGCGAGGAGCGCGAGATCCTGATCGGCGTCACGATCCCGGAACAGCCCGGCGCCTACCGCGCCTTCATCCAGGCGCTCGGGCCCCGCGCGATCACCGAGTTCAACTACCGCTACGCGAAGGGCGCGGACGCCCAGATCTTCGTCGGCATCAACCTCTCCGGCGGCAAGGCGGAGAAGCGGGCGCTGATCGCGGGGCTGCAGGACGGCGGCTACCGCGTGCTCGACATGAGCGACAACGAGATGGCCAAGGTCCATGTGCGCTACATGGTCGGCGGCCGGGCGCTGGGCTTGGCCCACGAGCGGCTCTACCGCTTCCAGTTCCCGGAGCGGCCGGGCGCGCTGCTGCGCTTCCTCGAGGCGCTCGGCGAGGACTTCAACATCAGCCTGTTCCACTATCGCAACCACGGCGCCGATTACGGCCGGGTGCTCTGCGGCATCGAGGTTCGCCCGGCCGACCGGCCGCGCTTCGATGCGGCGATCGCGGCGCTGGGCTACCCGTGCTTCGACGAGACCGACAACCCGGCCTACCGGCTCTTCCTCGACAACGCCTCGGCCGGCGCGGCGCTCGCCGCCGAGTAGGGCGAGCCGTCAGGCGATCCCGAGCATCGCCTTCTCGCGCTCGTAGGCGGCCCGCACCGCGTCCTGGCCGTAGGCGCGCTCCAGGCGACGCACGGTGAAGTGCCCGCGGGCCATCGTCTGGAAATGGTTCATGAAGGCGGTGTTGACCGTGGCGCCGCCCACCGCGCCGAGGATCGGCACGGCCTGTGCGGCGACCTTCTGCGAGACCACGATGCCGAAGCGCGCGGCGATCTGCGCCGTGAGGCGCACCAGGGCGGGCGCGCTCTGGTCCAGCAGCGTCTTGCTGCCGGCGTAGCGGGCGGCCTCCGCCATGGTCTTGGCGAGCGCGGCGCGCACCGCGAAATAGCCGCTCTCGGTGAGGCTCTGCCCGGGCCGGCCGCCCAGCGCGAAGACCTGCACGCAGGCGAGCGCGCCCTCCGGCGTCTCCAGATCCTCGCCCTCCTCCCGGGCGATCTCGGCGATCGAGCGCAGCATGATCGTGGTCGATACCGGCAATTCCACCGCGAGCGTGGCGAGGCCGAAAGCCCCGCCGACCGCGCCCGACACGGCGGCGAGCGCCTTGTGGGCGGTCTCGCTCGACCCGAACAGCCGCGCGAGCCGGCTCTCGATCCGCTCCTCGGCCTTGACGGCGACCTCGACCGCGGTGCCGCCTCCCTCCCCGTCGCCCGCCACAACCTGCTTGCGCGGCAGGGTCGCCAGCGCCACCCGCAGGGCGCCGCGCATCGCGGCCTCCGTGCTGCGGCCGACCACCTCCGTCACGGGTGCCGGCAGCGAGCGGCCGATCATGTCGAGGGGGGCGCCTGCCGCCGCCGAGAGCCGCGCTGCGAGGCCCGGCTGCTCCAGCGCGCGCACGGCGCGGCGCAGCGCCGCCAGATCCTCGGGGCTCAGTTCGACGCTCGCCGGCTCGATCGGGGCCGGCAGGGTCTCGTCGGCGCGGATGAGGTCGCTCACGGTCCGTGTCCTCGACTCGAGCTTCGGGCCTCGCGGATGCAGGCCGCCGGAGGGCTGCCGCGCGCCGGGGGGCCGCCGCGGCCGCGTGGCCCTGAGCAAGCGCCGCGCCCCCGCCTTGGTTCCGCGCGGTCCGGGCGCACTCAGGCCTTGGCGGCGATCGCCTCGGCCTCCGGCACCGGAGCCGGTTCGGGCTCGGCCGCGCCCTCCTTCAGGGCGATCAGCGCGAGGCAGAGCAGCGCCACCGGGATGCCGATGCCGGCGGACGCCGCGAAGAAGATCGGATAGCCCATCGCATCGACCATGAAGCCCGAGAAGCCGCCCACGAACTTGCCGGGCAGCGCGTAGAGCGAGGAGAGCAGCGCGTACTGCGTCGCCACGAAGGCGGGCGATGCGAGGCTCGACATGTAGGCAATCAGCGCCGTGCCGGCGAAGTTGCCTGCGAAATTGTCGATCGAGATGCTGAGCACGAACAGCATCGTGTCGTGGCCCGAGAGGGCGAGCCAGGAGAACATCAGGTTCGAGGCCGCCGCCACGATGCCGCCGAACAGGAGCGAGGCCTGGAGCCCGAAGCGGATCACCGCCCAGCCCCCGGCCAGCGCCCCCACCACCCCGACGATCACGCCGTAGACCTTGGTGACGTTGGCGATCTCGGTGAGGGTGAAGCCCTGCTCGATGTAGAAGGGCTGGGCCATCACGCCCGAGATGATGTCGGGCAGGCGGTAGAGCATGATGAGCGCCAGGATCAGCACCAGCCGGGCGCCTTTCCGACGGACGAGGTCCGAGAAGGGATCGACCACCGCGACCCGGAGCGTCGTGCCGAGCGAGCGGCGCTCGCCCTCGACGGTGACCGGATCCTGGCGCGGGGCCAGGAAGGCGGCGGTCAGGCCGACCAGCATCAGCGCCGCCATCGCCCCGTAGGCGAGGCTCCAGCCCGCGCCTTGCGCGATGTAGAGGGCGCCCGCCCCCGCGAAGGCCCGGGCGATGGCGTAGCCGAGCTGGTAGGCGGCCAGCATCACGCCCTGCCGCTCGGTCGGCGCGGCGTCGATGCGCCAGGAATCGACCACGATGTCCTGCGTCGCTGAGGCAAAGGCGGTGACGAGCGCGCAGATCACCATGAAGCTGAGCGAGGCGGCCGGGTCGCCCTGGCTCATGCCGAGAAGGCCCGCCGCGACGACCACCTGCGACAGCACCATCCAAGAGCGACGGCGCCCGAGCCGGCGGGAGAGGAACGGCAGGTCGGCCCGGTCGATCACCGGGGCCCAGAGGAACTTCAGCGAGTAGGCGAAGGAGACGTAGGAGAGCAATCCGATGCTGGTGCGCTGGATGCCGGCGGTGGCCAGCCATGCTGAGAGCGTCGAGAACACGAGCAGGATCGGCAGGCCGCAGGCGAAGCCCAGCGCCAGCATCAGGGCGATGCGCGCGTCCTCCAGCACGTCGCGCAGGCGCAGGCGCGGCCTGACGGAGGCGGGCCGCGGCGCGGCTTTCGTTCCTGTGTGCATCGCCGTTCTGCCTGCCATGGAATGGAACTCCTCACAGCCATGCGCCTTGTCCCGCAGGACCGTGGCCGACTTGCGGAAGCGAGCGGATCGCGGGCGGTCGACGCGATCGACATGACGGGGGAATCATGCTCGACCTTTCGTTAACGGCTTTGCCGAAAACTGGTCCTTGAGATGCACGGCCGGGGGAACGACCGCTTCCGGGGTCCGGACGCGCGCGCTGTGGCTGGCGTCACGGACGGTTGCAGCATGACGCAGGACAGCGCCCACTCGCCGACGATCGCGCCGGCAACCTTCGCGCTCGCCTTCGACACGAGCCCGACGCCGATGCTCGTGACGGATGCGCGCGCCCCCGACAACCCCATCATCTGGGTCAACGACGCCTTCCTGGCCCAGACCGGCTACGCACGCGCGGAATTGGTCGGCCGCAACTGCCGCATGCTGCAGGGGGCGGAGACGGATAGCCGGGAGGTCGCGCGCATGCGCGCGGCCCTGGCCGCGGCCGAGCCGGTCGCCGTCGAGATCCTGAACTACCGAAAGGACGGCACGCCGTTCTGGAACGGCATGACCATCAACCCGATCCGGGACGCGGCGGGCGACATCGCCTACTTCTTCGCCGCCCAGGCCGACATGACCGACAAGCGCCGGGCGGAGACGGCGATGCGCGGCACCAACGACGAGTTGGAGCGGCAGGTCGGTGAGCGCACCGCCGACCTGGAATACGCGCTGGCCCAGAAGACCGCGCTGCTGCACGAAGTCGATCACCGGGTGAAGAACAACCTGCAGGTGATCTCCTCGCTGATGCTGCTGAAGGCACGCCGCACGCCCGAGGGCGAGGCGCGGGACGCCCTGCAGAACATGGCTGAGCGCATCGGCGCGCTCTCGACGGCGCACCGGATGCTCTACTCGTCCGGCGACGTCGCGCATTTCAATCTCAGCGACTTCACGGGCGACTTCCTCTCCGATCTCGAGGCGGGGCTCGACCCCGAACGCACCCGGATCGAGGCAAGGGTCGAGCCGATCGCGGTGGCGGCGGCGATGGCCGCGCCGCTCTCGCTGATGATCCACGAGCTGACCACGAACGCCGTGCGGCACGCCTTCCCGGCCGGCCGGAGCGGGCGCCTCACCGTGAACGCCCACCGCGAGGACGAGACGCTGGTCCTGGTGATCGCCGACGACGGCGTCGGCCTCGCGGCGGCGCCCCCGAACCCGGCGGGCTTCGGCCGCACCCTGGTCGACATGGTGGTGCGGCAGCTGCGCGGCTCGATCGTCTGGGCCGACGGAACGCCCGGCACCCGTGTGGAGATCCGCGTGCCGCTTCGGGGGGCGGCTTGAGATGCGTCGGATCTTCGCGCAGTCTGGCGCCGCTATGGCGGATGTCCCGCATCCGCCGTCGACCGGGCCGAGAGCGGAACGCCACCCGGTCCAGGGATCGCATGAGGCTCCATGACGGCTGACTCCATGACGGCTGACGCTGGACCATCGAGCTCCCCGCTCCGGATTCTCGTGGTCGAGGACGAGGCGCTCATCGCGCTCGAACTCGAATGCCTCTTGGACGATCTGGGCTATGTGACGGTCGGCGTCGCCTGTAATTCCAGCGAGGCCATCGCGGTCGGCCGCGCCACCGCGCCGGACGTGGCGCTCGTCGACATCCACTTGGTCGACGGCCCGACCGGGGTGGAGGTGGCGCGGGCGCTCGCCGCCGACCCGCGCACGACAGTCGTGTTCATGACCGCCAACGCCAAGCGCATCCCGGACGATTTTGCGGGCGCCTTGGGGGTGATCGCGAAGCCCTATTCCGAGCGCGTGGTAGCGAGCACCCTCGCCTACGTGGCGGGCTGCCGCGCCGGCCATCCGCCGGTCTCCTGCCCCGACGGTTTCCACCCCGCACCCGCCTTCGCGGCCGCGCACTGATAGGGTCTCCGGACCGGAGGTTCGGTTCTGCCGAGCCTCTCCGATCCAGAGTGGAGGCGGGTCCCCTCTCCCGTATGGAAGAGGGGCGGGGAGCAGTTTGAATGCGACCCGAAGTGCGCAAGTCACTCTCCCGACGCGGTCGAGACCGGATGTGCGGATCCGGGCGCCCCGCAGGCGCGGAGCCGGTCAGGCCTCGGCCCGCGCCCGCTTGAGGCGATAGAGCGCGTCCAGCGCCTCCCGCGGCGTGAGCGCGTCCGGGTCGATCGCGTCCAGGAGGAGCCCCAGCGCGTCGTCCGCCGGTTCTGGCTCGGGCGGCGGGGGCGGCGGCGCGAGGGCGGCGAAGAGCGGCAGGTCGTCGATGCGCGGGCGGCCGGGACGGTCGTGCTCGGCCTTCTCCAGGCCCTTCAGGATCGCGCCGGCCCGCGCCACCACGGCGGCGGGGAGCCCGGCGAGGCGGGCGACCTGCAGGCCGTAGCTGCGCTCGGCCACGCCCGGCACCACCTCGTGCAGGAACACCACCTCGCCCCGGTGCTCGGCCACCTTGAGGGTCGCGTTGTCGAGCCGGGCCAGCCGCTGGCCGAGCGCCGTCAGCTCGTGGAAATGCGTGGCGAACAGCGCCCGGCAGGCGTTCGACTCGTGCAGGTGCTCCAGGCAGGCCCAGGCGATCGAGAGCCCGTCGAAGGTCGCGGTGCCTCGCCCGATCTCGTCGAGGATGACCAGCGAGCGCCGGGTCGCCTGGTTCAGGATCGCGGCGGTCTCGACCATCTCGACCATGAAGGTCGAGTGGCCGCGCGCGAGGTCGTCGGCCGCCCCGACCCGTGAGAACAGCCGGTCGACCCGCCCGATCCGGGCCTCGGCCGCCGGCACGAAGCTGCCGATCTGCGCCAGCACCGCGATGAGCGCGTTCTGGCGCAGGAAGGTCGATTTGCCGCCCATGTTCGGGCCGGTGATCAGGCGGATCCGCCCGCGCGTGTCGCCCGAGAGGTCGCAATCGTTGGCGATGAAGGCCTCGCCCTGGCGCCGCAACGCCGCCTCGACCACCGGGTGACGCCCGGCCGTCACCGCGAAGCTCAGGGAATCGTCCACCACCGGGCGGCGCCAGTCGAGCTCGACCGCGAGCTCCGCGTGGCTCGCCGCCACGTCGAGCCGGGCCAGCGCCTCCGCGGTCTCGGCGATGGCCTCGGCGCCCGCCAGCACGCGGCCCGCAAGATCCTCGAACACCGCGCTCTCCAGCGCCAGCACCCGGTCGGAGGCGCCGGAGATCTTCGATTCGAGCTCGCCGAGTTCCACGCTGGTGAAGCGCATCGCGTCCACCATGGTCTGGCGGTGCACGAAGTCCTGCATCAGCCCCTTGAGGCAGGCCTCGCCCACCGATTGCGGCACCTCGATGAAGTAGCCGAGCATGTTGTTGTGCTTGATCCGGAGCGTGCGGCAGCCCGTCTCCTCGGCGTAGCGGGCCTGGAGCGCCGCGATGACCTTGCGCGAATCCTGGCCCAGCGCCCGTGCCTCGTCGATCTCGGGGTGGTAGCCGGCCCGCACGAAATTGCCGTCGCGGCGGTTCAGCGGCAGCTCGTCGGCGAGCGCCGCCCGCAGGGTCTCCACGAGGTCGGCGTCGATCCGGGCGAGCCGCCGCGCGAGCCGCGCCAGGGCGTCGGGCAGGTCGGGCTCCGCGCCGAGCCGAGCCCCGAGCGCCGCCGCCACGTCGAGGCCGTCGCGGATCGCCGCGAGGTCGCGGGGCCCCGCCCGGCCGAGGCCCGTGCGCGACAGGGCCCGGGCGATGTCGGGCGCGCGGGCGAGCGTGTCGCGCAAGGTCCCGCGCAAGCACGGCTCCTCGGCGAGGCGGGCCACCGCCTCCTGCCGGCGCGCGATGGCGGCGAGGTCCGTGAGCGGGCCGGCCAGGTGCTCGGCCAGCAGCCGCGCGCCGTTCGCCGTCACGGTTCGGTCGATGGCGTCGAGCAGGCTGCCCTGGCGCTCGCCGGAGAGCGTGCGGGTGAGTTCGAGATTGGCCCGCGTCGCCGCGTCGATGCTGAGCGTCGCCCCGCCGGCCTCGCGGGTCGGCACTTGGAGCGGCGGCCGCGCGGCGAGCTGCGTACGGGCGATGTAGAGGAGTGCGGCGCCCGCCGCCGCGATCTCGGCCCGGCTGAACTGGCCGAAGCCCTCCAGCGTCGAGACGCCGTACTGCTCGCGGATGCGCCGCTCGGCTGCGGCCGGCTCCAACTCGCCCTGCGGCAGCGGCACGATTGCCGCGCGGGTCTCCTGCCAGACGCGCGCCAGAGCCGGGTCGGCGTGGAGCGCTTCGGAGAGCACGATCTCGCGCGGGTCGTGCCGGCTGATCGCGCCGGAGAGTTCCTGGCCCGAGACCTCGCTCAGCGAGAATCGCCCGGTCGAGATGTCCACCGCCGCGAGCCCGTAGGCGTGGGCGGTCTCCGAGAGCTTGCGGCGGCCGATGGCGAGCAGCAGGTTCGCCCGCGCCGGATCGAGCAGCCGGTCCTCCGTGATGGTGCCGGGGGTGACGAGCCGCACGACCTCGCGCCGCACCACCGATTTCGGGCCCCGGCGCTTGGCCTCGGCCGGATCCTCCGTCTGCTCGCAGACCGCGACGCGGTGGCCGAGGGCGATCAGGCGGCTGAGATAGTCGTCGGCCCGCTCCACCGGCACGCCGCACATCGGGATGTCGGCGCCGCCGTGCTTGCCCCGCTTCGTCAGCACGATGCCGAGCGCCCGCGAGGCCGTCTCCGCGTCGGCGAAGAACAGCTCGTAGAAGTCGCCCATCCGGTAGAACAGCAGGCAGTCCGGGTTGGCCGCCTTGATCTCGATGTACTGCGCCATCATGGGCGTCGCGCCGGAGAGGTCGGGCGCGGGCGCCGCCTCCGGGCTGCTGGCGATCTGACGGGCGGCGGTGCTGCGGGCCATGCCCCGTTCTACCAGAGGCGGGCCGTCGAATCAGGCGCGGGTCGCCGCATCGCTGGGGAGAAGCGCGGCCGCTCAACGGAGAGGGGCCGCCGCTCGCGCGGCAGCCCCTCGGACCCCTCGAAACAGAAGCGTCGGATCAGTAGCGCGGGCCGCCCGTGGTGTTGCCGAGCTGCTGCTTGTAGCCGGGGCGCTCCGGGTTGCGGGCGTTCGGGTTGCCGTACCGCATGGTGTTCAGGCGGCGCATCCGGCGCTCGGCCCGGGTCGAGTGATGGCGGTAGCGGTGGTGATGGCGGTAGGCGACCGACTCGACGCTGTCGGAGGCCGTGACACCGGCCGGAACCGTGAGCGGAGCGGCCGAGGCGGGCAGCGCGGCGAGGCCGCCGAGCAGCAGGCCGGTCGCCAGGGTGAGGGCAATGCGCGTCATGTCAGTCTCCACGTCGCGCAGGCTGCGCGCGTCGAGCCGACAAGTCATTCCAACTTCTGCGGTTCCAGCGCGATCTGCAAAAATTCCTCACTTTTCGGTGCATTTTCCGCGGACGATTGCTGAGGTCTGAACGTGAGCCGTCCCGGCGCTCTGCGTGCAGCCTTGCGCATCCCGGCGTTGCTCGACCGATTGCCTTGCGGACGCGGGCGCGCCATCACCGCCGCGATGGCCCCGACCCCTTCGTCCTCCCTGCCGATCGACGCGGTGCTGCCGCGCCTGCGCGCGGCCCTGGCGGAACGCGCGAGCGCCGTGCTGGTCGCTCCGCCGGGCGCCGGCAAGACCACCCGTGTGCCGCTCGACCTTCTCGACGCGCCCTGGCTCGGCGACCGGCGCGTCATCCTGCTGGAGCCGCGGCGCCTCGCCGCCCGCGCGGCGGCCGAGCGCATGGCCGCGACGCTCGGCGAGCGCGTCGGCGACACGGTCGGCCTGCGCGTGCGCCTCGGTTCGAAGATCTCGGGCCGCACCCGGATCGAGGTGGTGACCGAGGGCGTGTTCACCCGGATGATCCTCGACGATCCAGAACTCGCGCGCTTCGGCGCCGTGCTGTTCGACGAGTTCCACGAGCGCTCGCTCGACGCCGATCTCGGCCTCGCGCTCGCCCTCGACGCGCAGGGCGCCCTGCGGGAGGACCTGCGGGTGCTGGTGATGTCGGCGACCCTCGACGGGGCGCGGGTCGCGGGGCTCCTGGGCGACGCGCCCGTGATCGCCTCGGAGGGCCGCGCCTTCCCGGTCGAGACCCGCTACGTCGAGCGCGACCCGAACCTGCGGATCGAGGCGGCAATGGCCGACCTGATCCTCAGGGCGCTGCGGGCCGATCCCGGCTCGGTCCTCGCCTTCCTGCCGGGCCAGGCCGAGATCCGCCGGGTGGCGGAGGCGCTCGAGGGACGCGTCGGGCCGGAGGTCGACGTGGCGCCGCTCTACGGGGCCCTGACCCCGGCCGAGCAGGACCGGGCTGTCTCTCCGGCCGCGCGCGGCCGTCGCAAGGTGGTACTCGCGACCTCGATCGCGGAGACATCGCTGACCATCGAGGGCGTGCGCATCGTGGTCGATTCCGGCCTTGCCCGGGTACCCCACTACGAGCCCGGCCTCGGGCTCACCCGCCTCGTGACCGTGCGCGCCTCGCGCGCCTCGGTCGACCAGCGCCGGGGCCGCGCTGGCCGCACCGAGCCCGGCGTGTGCTGGCGCCTCTGGTCCGAGGCCGCGACCGGCGCGCTCGACCCGTTCGGGCGGCCCGAGATCCTGGCGGCGGACCTGGCCGGGCTGGTGCTCGATTGCGCCGCCTGGGGCGTGGCCGACCTGACCACCCTCGCCTTTCTCGACGCGCCGCCCGCGCCCGCGCTCCGCGAGGCGCGGGCGATGCTCGCCGACCTCGACGCCCTCGACGCGGACGGGCGCCTGACCGCCGCCGGCCGGCGCCTGCGCGCCCTGCCGCTGCCGCCGCGCCTCGCCCGCATGCTGGTGAGCGCCGCCGATCGCGGGCAGGCCCGCGCCGCCGCGGATCTCGCCGCCGTGCTGGTCGAGCGGGGACTCGGGGGCGACGCGGTCGATCTCGCCGAGCGGCTGGACCGCTTCCGCCGCGACCGCGGCCAGCGCGCCGCCGACATGCGGCGGCTCGGCGCCGGCTGGGCGAAGCTCGCGGGCGGGAATGATGCCGCCGAACCCGCCGACATCGGCTCGCTCCTGGCCCTCGCCTATCCGGACCGGGTCGCGAAGGGGCGCGGGCGGGACGGCGAGTTCGTGATGGCGAACGGCCGGGCCGGGCGCCTCGACCCCGCTGCCGCGCTGGCGCGCGAGCCGTTCGTCGTAGTCGCCGACCTCGCGGGCGCGGCCGGCAATGCCCGCATTCTCGCCGCCGCCGCGATCGCCCTGGAGTCGATCGAGGCCGGGTTCGCCGACCGCATCGTGGCGGCCACGCAGGTGAGCTTCGATCCGCAGGCCCGGGCGCTGCGCGCCCGCGCCCTGCGGCGGCTCGGTGCGATCACGCTGGGCGAGCGCACCCTGCCGGTGCCGGCCGACCTGGAGTCGGCCGCGATCCTCGCCCGCGGCGTCGTCGGGCTCGGCCTCGATCGCCTGCCCTGGACGCCCGCCCTGCGGCAATGGCTCGCCCGCGCCCGTTTCCTGCACGCGGCCGAGGGCGAGCCCTGGCCGGACCTCTCCGACGCGGTGCTCGCCGCGACGGCGGCGGACTGGCTCGCCCCGGAGATCGTCGGCCGCACCGGCCTCGACGCGATCACGGCGGACGATCTGGGCCGCGCGCTGCACGGTCTGCTCGACTGGTCCTTGCGTGCCCGCATGGACGCGGCGGCGCCGACCCATGTGGAGGTGCCGACCGGCTCGCGCATCCCGGTCGATTACGAGGCGGAAGGCGGCCCGGTGCTCGCCGTGCGGGTGCAGGAGCTGTTCGGTCTCGACCGGCATCCCTCGGCCGGCGGACGGCCCCTCGTGCTCCACCTGCTCTCACCGGCCCAGCGCCCGATCCAGATCACCCGCGACCTGCCGGGCTTCTGGCGCGGGTCCTGGGCCGCGGTGCGGACCGAGATGCGCGGGCGCTACCCACGCCATCCCTGGCCGGAGGACCCACTAGCCGAGGCGCCGACCCGGCGGGCCAAGCCACGGGGGACGTGAGACGCGGCGGGACACAAGGCCGAGCTTGCCGCTAGGATGACCGCATGAGCGATGCCCCTGACACATTCGACGCGCCCGCCGGCTGGGAGCTTATCCGCGATTCCGGCTTCATCGCCCATGTCGGCCCGGTCTATCGCCGGGCGGATGGGGCCTACGCCTTCCGGGCGGCGGAGAAGCACGCCAACCTGATCCGGGTCGTGCACGGCGGCATGCTGATGAGCTTCGCCGATCGGGCGCTCGGCGAGACCGCGATGGCGGCGGCCGACGGGGCCAACTGCGTCACCGTGCAGATGGAGATGCAGTTCATCGACGCGGCCCGGCTCGGCGACTGGATCGAGACCCGGCCGGAGGTTCTGCGGCGCACCGGCTCGCTGGTCTTCCTGCGCACCGACCTCATGGCGGCCGAGCGACGGGTTGCGTACGCCTCGGGCGTCTGGAAGATCCTGCGCCGCCGGCCCGATGCCGCGGGCGCCTGAGCGCGCTATCTCCAGCTCATGTCCGCCACGACCGACGCTCCAGGAGACCCGACGCTCGCCCGGCTCAGCGCAGCCCTGGCGGGCCTGCCGAAGCGCGGGCCCGCGCCGGTCCACCTCTGGGACCCGCCCTATTGCGGGGCGATCGACATCCGCATCGCCGCCGACGGCACGTGGTTCCACAACGGCAGCCCGATCCGCCGCGAGCGGATGGTCCGGCTGTTCGCCTCGATCCTGCGGGCGGAGCCGGACGGCGCCATCCGCATGGTCACGCCGGTCGAGAGCGTGGGCATCACCGTTGATGACGCGCCGTTCGTGGCCGTCGAGATGGCGGTGGAGGGGGACGGCGCGGACCGCCGCATCAGCTTCCGGACCAACGTGGACGACCTCGTCGCGGTCGGGCCCGATCACCCGCTGCGCTTCGAGCAGGCGGAGGGGGGTGCGCTGAAGCCCTACCTTCTGGTGCGCGGCGGCCTCTGGGCCCTGGTGAGCCGGGCGCTGACCTACGACCTCGTTGCGATGGCCGAGGAGCGCGCGCTCGACGGCCGGCCCTGGCTCGGCCTCCAGGCCGGCGGCCTGTTCCACCCCATCGCGCCCGCCGAGGCGGCGTGAGCCTCGATCGCGCCGGCTTCCTCGCGGCCTGTGCCGAGCACCTCGCGCGGGTGCCGCCCGGCCCCGACGACCCGACCTCGAATCCGCGCGGCGACCACAGCCTGGACCCGGACGGCAGCGCCGTGGTCCCGCCTCCGCCCCATCGCCGCGCCGCCGTGCTGGTGCCGGTGGTGGCGCGCCCCGAGGGCCTGGTCCTCGTCCTCACCCAGCGCGCCGCGCATCTGCGCGACCATTCCGGGCAGGTCGCCCTGCCGGGCGGCAAGATCGAGCCGGGCGAGAGCCCGCTCGACGCGGCGCTCCGCGAGGCCCGCGAGGAGATCGGGCTCGCCCCGGAGGCCGTGCGCCCGCTCGGCTACCTCGACCCCTATCTCTCGGGCACTGGCTTTCTCGTGACCCCGGTGATCGGGCTGGTCGATGCGGAGGCGGCCTTCCGGCCGAACCCGGACGAGGTGGCCGACGTTTTCGAGGTGCCCCTCGCCTTCCTGATGGAGGCGGCGCGCTACGAGTTGCGCGCCCGCGAATGGCAGGGGCGCACCCGGTACTTCTACGCCCTCCCCTTCGGCGGGCGCCTGATCTGGGGCGTCACCGCCGGCATCCTGCACAACTTGCGCGAACGGCTCGCGCGTTAGCAGAGTCCGAGCCCTCCGTCGCCACGACCGCCATGCTGCGCCGCCTCATCGAAGAATTCGGGATCTTCCTCGTCCCCTTCGCGCTGTTCTGCGCCTACCTGCTCGTGACGGGCCGCAACCCGCTGCGCCGGGCGCACTGGGACGGCCAGAGCCTGCGGCTGGGGCTCGCGGGCCTCGCCCTGGTCATCGCCTCGCTGGTCTATACGGGCCTGTTCTCCGAGCGTAGCAGCGGCGGCTACGTGCCGGCCCACATGGAGAACGGGCGGCTCGTGCCGGGGCAGTTCCGCTGATGCAGGATCTCAATCGGCATAACCTCGACGCGCGGGGCCTCGCGCGCCTGCGCGAGCGGCCAGGCGTGCGGGCGGCGCTCGCCGCGCTGGCCGGTCCCGGCGCCGAGACGCGCCTCGTCGGCGGCTGCGTGCGCGACGCGCTGCTCGGCCGCGACGCAGCCGACATCGATCTGGCGACCACCCATCTGCCCGAGGCCGTGATGGAGCGGACCCGCGCCGCCGGCCTGAAGGCGGTGCCGACCGGGATCGAGCACGGAACCGTCACGGTGATCGCGGCCGGCGAGCCAATCGAGGTGACCACGCTGCGCGAGGATGTCGAGACCGACGGCCGGCACGCGGTGGTGCGCTTCGGCGGCGACTTCGCGCAGGATGCCGCGCGGCGCGACTTCACCGTCAACGCCCTCTCCCTCGACGCTGAGGGGCGCCTGCACGACACAACGGATGGCGTCGCGGATCTCGCGGCGGGCCGCGTCCGCTTCATCGGCGATCCGGCGACCCGGATCCGCGAGGACGCCCTGCGGATCCTGCGCTTCTTCCGCTTCCACGCCCGCTTCGGCGGAGGGGCGCCGGACGCCCAGGCCCTCGCCGCCTGCATCGCGGCGCGCGACAGCCTCGACCGGCTGTCGCGCGAGCGGGTGCGGGCCGAGTTCCTGAAGCTGCTGGCGGCGCCGGGCGCACTCGCGATGGTCGCCGTCCTGAGCGAGACGGGTCTGCTCGCCCGCATCCTGGGCGGGGTCGGCGAACTCGGCCGCCTGGACCGGGCGCTCGCGGCCGGCCAGCCGGCGCCGCTCGCGGCTTTGGCGGTTCTGACCCGCGAGGATGCCGAGCGGCTGCGCGAGCGCCTGCGCCTGTCCAACGCCGAGCATCAGGAACTCGACCGCTACGCCGCCGCGCTCGCCGCCGCCCGCAGCCGCGACACGCTCACCGAGCCCGAGATCCGGGCGCTCGCCGCCGTCCACGGGCTCGATGCGGCGGCGGGCGCGCTCGCCGTGATGGCGGGCGAGCCGCGCCCCGCCCTCCCCCGGGACGCCGGCGTCATCCTGGAGGCTCTTCGCGTCGGACCGCCTCTGATCCTGCCGGTGACGGGCGCCGACCTCGTCGAGCGCGGCCTCGCGCCGGGCCGCGCAGTCGGGCAGGCGCTCGCCCGCGCCCGTGCCCGCTGGCTCGCGCTGGGCTGCCCGCTCGACCCGGAGAGCCGGGAAGCGCTCATCACCCACGCGCTCGACGGGACGGCGATCTAGATCAGACACTAAAAAGCCCGCCGCGACGGTCCCTGAGGAGCGTTGCGGCGGGCCCGTGATCGAAGCTCGACCGATGCGGACGGGATCAGAGCCGCAGGAGATTCTTGGTCTCTTGGAGCTGCACGATCTGCGCGTTCAGCTCCTGGCGCTTCTGCTGGTCCTCGGTCGCGTCATAGGCGAGCTGGGCCGCCTCGATGTCGCGATCGATCGATTCCGGCGTCAGCTCCTCGATCGGAGCGGCGCGCTCCGCTAGGACCGTCACGCTCGTCGGACCGACATCCGCAAAGCCGCCGCGCACGTAGATGCGCTTGCCGCTGCCCTGGGCCTCCGTGACCACGATGACGCCGACCCGCAGGGTGGTAAGCACCGGCGCGTGGCCCGGCAGCACGGTCATCTCACCCTCGGAGCCGGGCAGCTGCACCGACTCGACCTCGCCGGAATACAGCGTCCGCTCGGGGCCGACGAAATCGAAGTGGAAGGTGGCCATCGCCTGAACTGTTCCCGGGTCCGAGAGGCTCGCCCGGCCCGCTCACGGGCCGGAGCCGATAGGGCGCCCCTCCCCGGCGACGGGGAGGGACCAAGGCTGCCTTAGGCGGCGGCCTTCAGCTTCTTGGCCTTCTCCTGGGCCTCCTCGATGGTGCCGACCATGTAGAAGGCGGCCTCGGGGAGGTCGTCGTAGTCGCCGTTCACCAGGCCCTTGAAGCCCTTGATGGTGTCTTCCAGCGCGACCTGCTTGCCGGGCGAGCCGGTGAACACCTCGGCCACCGAGAAGGGCTGCGAGAAGAAGCGCTCGATCTTGCGGGCGCGGGCCACCGTCAGCTTGTCCTCCTCGGACAGCTCGTCCATGCCCAGGATCGCGATGATGTCCTGGAGCGCCTTGTAGCGCTGCAGGGTCTGCTGGACGCGGCGCGCGACCGAGTAGTGCTCCTCGCCGAGGATGGTCGGCGAGAGCATGCGCGAGGTGGAGTCGAGCGGGTCCACCGCCGGGTAGATGCCCTTCTCGGCGATCGAGCGCGACAGCACGGTCGTGGCGTCGAGGTGGGCGAACGAGGCGGCGGGCGCCGGGTCGGTCAGGTCGTCGGCCGGCACGTAGATGGCCTGCACCGAGGTGATCGAGCCCTTGGTGGTGGTGGTGATGCGCTCCTGCAGGGCGCCCATGTCGGTGGCGAGCGTCGGCTGGTAGCCCACGGCCGAGGGGATGCGGCCGAGAAGCGCCGACACCTCGGAGCCCGCCTGCGTGAAGCGGAAGATGTTGTCGACGAAGAAGAGCACGTCCTGGCCCTCGTCGCGGAACTGCTCCGCGATGGTCAGGCCGGTGAGCGCAACGCGCGAGCGGGCGCCCGGCGACTCGTTCATCTGGCCATAGACCAGGGCGCACTTGGAGCCCTCGGCCGAGCCGTTGTTCTCCTTCGGGTTCTTGTTGACGTTGGACTCGATCATCTCGTGGTAGAGATCGTTGCCCTCGCGGGTGCGCTCACCCACGCCGGCGAAGACCGAGTAGCCCGAGTGCACCTTCGCGATGTTGTTGATCAGCTCCATGATCAGCACGGTCTTGCCGACGCCGGCGCCGCCGAACAGGCCGATCTTGCCGCCCTTGGCGTAGGGGGCGAGCAGGTCCACCACCTTGATGCCCGTGACGAGGATCTGCGCCTCGGTCGACTGGTCGGCGTAGGGGGGAGCGGGCTGGTGGATGGCGCGGTAGGTGTCGGTGACGACCGGACCGGCCTCGTCGATCGGCTCGCCGATGACGTTCATGATGCGGCCGAGCGTGTTCATGCCGACCGGCACCTTGATGGGCTCGCCGGTATCCGTGCACTCCTGGCCGCGGGTCAGGCCCTCGGAGGTGTCCATCGCGATGCAGCGGACGGTGTTCTCGCCGAGCTGCTGGGCCACCTCGAGCACGAGGCGGGAGCCGTTGTTCTTGGTCTCGAGGGCGTTCAGGATCTCCGGCAGGTGGCCGTCGAACTGCACGTCGACGACCGGGCCGATGACCTGGGTGATCTTGCCGACCTTGTTGGAGCCGGTGCCGGGGAGAGCGGTGCTGGCCATGTGTGCGGACCCTTCAATTCCGTGGCGGACGGAGCGCGCTCAGCGCGCTCGGGATTCGTTTCAGGATCAGAGCGCCTCGGCGCCCGAGATGATCTCGATGAGTTCCTTGGTGATCATGGCCTGACGCGTGCGGTTGTAGACCAGCGTCTGCTTCTTGATCATCTCGCCGGCGTTGCGCGTGGCGGAGTCCATGGCGCTCATGCGGGCGCCCTGCTCGGAGGCGGCGTTCTCCAGGAGCGCGCGGAAGATCTGCACCGTGAGGTTCTTCGGCAGCAGCGCGTCGAGGATCGACTCCTCGTCGGGCTCGAACTCCAGGGCCGCGTCGGAGCCGGGGCCCTTGGCCTGCGCCTCCGGCAGCTCGGCCGGGATGATCTTCTGCGCGGTCGGGATCTGCGAGATCACCGAGCGGAACTCCGCGTAGAACAGGGTGGCGACGTCGAACTCGCCGGCCTCGAAGCGGGCCAGGATGTCCTCGGCGATCTCGGAGGCGAACTCGTAATCGACCGGCTTGTTGCCGCGGATGTCGCGCGAGGCGACGATGTGGTCGCGGAACTGGCGGCGCAGGACGTCGAGGCCCTTCTTGCCGACCGTCATGATCTTGACGGTCTTGCCCTCGGCGAGCAGCCGGTTGGCGTGGTCGCGGGCCAGCCGCGCGATCGAGGAGTTGAAGGCGCCGGCAAGGCCGCGGTCGCCGGTGCAGACCACGAGCAGGTGCACCCGGTCCTGGCCGGTGCCCGAGAGCAGGCGCGGAGCGCCGACGCCGCCGACGAGGTTGCCCGCGAGGTTGCCGAGCACCGCTGCCATCTTCTCGGCGTAGGGGCGGCCGTTCTCGGCGGCCATCTGGGCGCGCCGGAGCTTGGCGGCGGCGACCATCTGCATGGCCTTGGTGATCTTCTGCGTCGCCTTCACCGAGGTGATGCGGTTCCGCAGGTCCTTCAAACTCGGCATCGAAGCGGTCCGGTGGTCTCAAGGGCCAGAGGCGGGGGCGCCCGATGGTGCCCCCGCAGTTGATGCCGTGCGCTTACGCGACGCTCTTGGCGACGCCCTCGACGACGCTCTTCAGCTTCGCGGCGTTGTCGTCCGAGAGGTCCTTCGAGGTGCCGATCGCGTCGAGCAGGTCCTGGTGCTTCGAGCGGAGCGTGGAGAGCAGCGCGTCCTCGAAGGGACGGACCTTCGCCACGGGCAGCTTGTCGAGGTAGCCGTTGACGCCCGCGTAGATCACCGCGACCTGCTCCTCCATCTTCAGCGGCGAGAATTGCGGCTGCTTCAGGAGCTCGGTGAGCCGCGAGCCGCGGTTCAGGAGCTGCTGGGTCGAGGCGTCGAGGTCCGAGCCGAACTGCGCGAAGGCGGCCATCTCGCGGTACTGCGCGAGCTCGCCCTTGATCTTGCCGGCGACCTTCTTCATCGCCTTGGTCTGGGCCGAGGAGCCCACCCGCGAGACCGAGAGGCCGACGTTCACCGCCGGGCGGATGCCCTGGTAGAACAGGTCGGTCTCGAGGAAGATCTGGCCGTCGGTGATCGAGATCACGTTGGTCGGGATGTAGGCCGAGACGTCGTTGGCCTGGGTCTCGATGACCGGCAGCGCGGTCAGCGAGCCGTTGCCGGCGGCGTCGCCCATCTTGGCGGCGCGCTCGAGCAGGCGCGAGTGGAGGTAGAACACGTCGCCGGGATAGGCCTCGCGGCCCGGCGGGCGGCGCAGCAGCAGCGACATCTGACGGTAGGCGACCGCCTGCTTGGAGAGGTCGTCGTACACGATCACGGCGTGCATGCCGTTGTCGCGGAAATACTCACCCATGGCGCAGCCGGCGAAGGGCGCGATGAACTGCATCGGGGCGGCGTCGGAGGCGGTCGCCGCGATAACGATCGAGTACTCGAGAGCGCCCTGGTCCTCCAGCACCTTCACGAACTGGGCCACCGTCGAGCGCTTCTGACCCACGGCGACGTAGATGCAGAAGAGCTTGGCCTTCTCGTCCGTGCCCTGGTGGGCGGGCTTCTGGTTGAGGATTGTGTCCAGCGCGATCGCGGTCTTGCCGGTCTGGCGGTCGCCGATGATCAGCTCGCGCTGGCCGCGGCCGACCGGGATAAGGGCGTCGATCGCCTTGAGGCCGGTGGCCATCGGCTCGTGCACGGACTTGCGCGGGATGATGCCCGGGGCCTTCACATCGACGCGGCGGCGCTCGGTCGACTGGATCGGGCCCTTGCCGTCGATCGGGTTGCCGAGCGCGTCGACGACGCGGCCGAGCAGGCCCTTGCCGACCGGCACGTCCACGATGGCGCCGGTGCGCTTGACGGTCTGGCCTTCCTTGATCTCGCGGTCCGAGCCGAAGATCACGATGCCGACGTTGTCCTGCTCGAGGTTGAGCGCCATGCCGCGCACACCCGACTCGAACTCGACCATCTCGCCGGCCTGGACGTTGTCGAGGCCGTAGGCGCGGGCGATGCCGTCGCCGACGGACAGGACCTGCCCGACCTCGGAGACTTCGGCCTCTTCGCCGAAGTTCTTGATCTGCTCTTTCAGGATCGCGGAGATCTCGGCGGCGCGGATGTCCATCGTCGGGCCTCTTGTCTGGATCTGTTCAGTATCGGTGTCGGATGCGGTGCGCCGGGCTTACCGGGCTTCGCGCATCGCGAGGCGGATGCCGTTGAGCTTGGTGCGGAGCGAGGCGTCGACCATGCGCGAGCCCATCTTCACGACGAGGCCGCCGATCAGGCTCGGATCGACGTGGAGGTCGACCGCGACCTCGGCCTTGGCGATGTCGCGCAAGGACGCGGTGATCTCCTCGAGAACCGCGTCGGAAGGCTTCTCGGCCACGCGCACCTCGGCGCGGACGATCCCCTTCGATTCCTGCACCAGGGCGCGGAAGGCGGTGATCATGTCGGGCAGCGCGAACAGGCGGCGGTTCGCGGCGGTCAGCCGGATGAAGTTGGCGGCGAGCCCCGTGAGGCCGGCCTTCTCGATCACGGCGCCGATGGCGGCGGCCTGCTGCTCAGCGGTGAAGACGGGGCTCTTCACGAGGCGGCGAAGATCCGCGCTCTCCTTGAGCAGCGCGTCGAACCGGTCGAGACCGGCGGCGACCTCATCGATCTGGCGCTCGTCCTGGGCCAGATCGAACAGGGCGGAGGCGTAGCGGCCTGCCATGCCCGCGACGAGGGGACCTGCCTCGGAACCGTTCTGCGCCACCCGCCGCTCTCTCTTTGCCTTGCCCGCGGTTTGACCCCTGATCCGACCCCGCTGGCGAGGTTTTGACCGGAGACCGTGGGAAATGGGATTGTCCCGGGAAACCGGGGGCATAGAGACCCCTGCCCGGCGCGGCGACCGCCTAGCATGGCAACACGGTGGCACGCAAGGCGAAGGGCGCGGGCGATCGGGTCTGCGTCGGAGCGGTGGTGATGAGGGATTCGGCGGGCGTTCAGCCTCAGCGGCGGCGGCCGGCGCCGAGGCGGCTGGCCCAGCCGCGGACGGGGGACTCGATCCTCTCGGCCACGAGCACGCCCGCGATGACGGCGGCGACCATGGCGAGGAGTTGGGCGGCGAGGGCGTGCATCGTTTGTCCACAGGCTCTGTACCGCCCCGCTGAGCCGGGGGCGGGCGGCGCCAGGATGGGCGCCGATCCTTTCCGGAGGCTGCCCTCGCGCGGGACGGGACCGGTTCAGCAGGCGAGCTTGTCGCAGCGCCGGGTGCTGGCGATCATCCGGGCGAGCGAGCGGGCTCCCGGATGGCCGAGGATTCCGGCGTTTCCGAGGACGTAGGAGGGCGTGGCGTAGAGGCCGAGATCGGCGGCCATGCGCATGTGGCTCCTGAGCGCCAGCCGCACCTCCTCGCTGTCGGCGATCGTCTCGATCTCGCCGGAGGGCGCGCCGAGGCCGCCCGCGACCGCGAGCGCCGCCGGGCCGTCGATTCGGCCGGGTCGCCCGAGCAGCGTGCGGTAGAAGTCCCAGGCGGCCGCCGAGCCGAGACGGCGCTGCACCGCGAGCATCACCTTCGCGGCCTGCGCCGACTGGGGCGAGAGGATCGGGTTGTGCACGAGCCCGATCCGCAGGGCCGCGTCGCTGCCCTGGAGCGAGACGACGTCGGCGGCGGCCTTCCGGCACCAGGGACAGTTGAAGTCGAAGAACTCGTAGAGCGCGGTCTCCGCCTCCTTCGGCCCCGCATAGGTGACGCCGCGCAGGGCCGGGATCTGGCCGGTGATCTCGCCGGGCAGGACCGCGTTGGCGACAGCCTTGCCCTCGTCGTTCTCGACCGCGACGCGCTGGCCGTAGGACTGGGCGAGGCCGGCGGCCGGCGCGAGCGCCGCTCCGGCGGAGGCCGCGAGAAGGTGGCGGCGTGTCAGGGGCATCGGGTCGTGTTCCGTCTCTCGGGGCGCCGGCCTTCTAGCGGCGCCACCCGGAGATAGACAGGCTTCCCGGCGGAAGCTGGGCCGAACGGCGGATCGCCGGTTTCGGCCCGATCAAGGCTCAGCGCAGAGTGCCGGGCCGTTCGCCCGCCGCCCAGGCCAGCGCCTGTTCCAGCCGGTCGTTGCCCCAGAACAGCTCGCCGTCCTCCGTGAGGAAGCTCGGCGCTCCGTAGATGCCGCGCGAGCGTGCCTCCTCGCCCGCCACCCGGAGACGGGTCTTGTTGGCCTCCGCGCTCGCGGCCTTCAGGAGCTGGGTGCCGTCGAGCCCGAGCGAATCGAGGATCGCGATGACGGAAGCGGGCTCGGCGATCGAGCGCCCTTCCGCGAAGCTCGCCCGGTAGACCGCCTGGCTGAAGGGGACCAGCCAGTCCTCGCCCTGGCCGAGGATCGCCGCGCGGGTGGCCGAGAGGCTGTTCTGCGGGAAGGGATCGGGGCGCGTCACCGGGGGAAGCCCGTGGCGGGCGGCCTCCCGTTCGAGGTCGCGCCACATGTTGCGGCCCTTGGCCGGAAACATGTTGAAGGGCGAGGTGGTCCAGCCCTGCGCGGCGAAGATCGGCCCGAGCAGGAAGGGACGCCAGCGCACCGCGACGCCCGCCTCGCCCGCCGCCGCCTCGATGCGCATCGCGGCGAGGTAGGAGTAGGTCGAGGCGAACTCGTACCAGAACTCGATGGTCGGCTGGCGGGCCATGGGGAACGCATCTCCGGACGGAGGAACAGGAAAGCAAGCGCCGAGCCGGCACGCCAGGGCGGTGGTGCGGCGCTTCAACCCTGAGATGGGGCGCGAGCGTTGCAGGTCGAACGCCCCGGCCGGCACGCCGGTTGCAGCCCGAGGGTCCGCGCGATAAGCCGCCCGCGACCCCTGCCCTCACGCTCCGGAACGCCCCGATGTCCGCTCCCGACCAGAAGCCCGTGAAGAAGGTCGTGCTGGCCTATTCGGGCGGCCTCGACACCTCGATCATCCTGAAGTGGCTGCAGACCACCTACGGCTGCGAGGTCGTCACCTTCACGGCCGATCTCGGCCAGGGCGAGGAGCTGGAGCCGGCCCGCAGGAAGGCGGAGCTGCTCGGCATCCGGCCGGAGAACATCTACATCGAAGACCTGCGCGAGGAGTTCGTCCGCGACTACGTCTTCCCGATGTTCCGGGCCAACGCCGTCTACGAGGGCGTGTACCTGCTCGGCACCTCGATCGCCCGGCCGCTCATCGCCAAGAAGCAGATCGAGATCGCCGAGAAGGTCGGGGCCGACGCGGTCTGCCACGGCGCCACCGGCAAGGGCAACGACCAGGTCCGGTTCGAGCTCGGTTACTACGCGCTGAAGCCCGACGTCACCGTGATCGCCCCCTGGCGCGAGTGGGACCTGCGCTCGCGCGAGCAACTGATCGCCTTCGCGGAGCAGCACCAGATCCCGATCGCCAAGGACAAGCGCGGCGAGAGCCCGTTCTCGGTCGACGCCAACCTCCTGCACGCCTCCTCGGAGGGCAAGGTGCTGGAGGATCCGGCCGTTGAGGTGCCGGACTACGTCTACTCGCGCACACTCTCCCCAGAGGAGGCGCCCGACCAGCCGACCGTGATCACCATCGGCTTCGAGCGGGGCGACGCAGTCTCGATCGATGGGGAAAAGCTCTCGCCGGCCTCGCTGCTGGCCAAGCTGAACGAGCTGGGCCGCGCCAACGGCATCGGCCGCCTCGACCTCGTCGAGAACCGCTTCGTCGGCATGAAGAGCCGCGGCATGTACGAGACGCCCGGCGGCACGATCCTGCTGCCGGCCCACCGCGCCATCGAGTCGATCACGCTCGACCGCGGGGCGGCGCATCTGAAGGACCAGCTGATGCCGCAATACGCGGAGCTGATCTACAACGGCTTCTGGTTCTCGCCGGAGCGCGAGATGCTCCAGGCGCTGATCGACAAGAGCCAGGAGAAGGTGACCGGCAGCGTGCGGCTCAAGCTCTACAAGGGCGGCGTCCACGTGATCGGCCGCGAGAGCCCGAACTCCCTCTACGATCAGGATCTCGTCACCTTCGAGGAGGGCGCGGTGGCCTACGACCACCGGGACGCGGCGGGCTTCATCAAGCTCAACGCGCTGCGGCTGCGCACGCTGGCCCAGCGGAAGAAGCGCGAGGGGTAAGCGCGGAACCAACCCTCCCCCCCTCTGCGGGGGAGGGTGGCGCCCGAAGGGCGACGGGAGAGGGGACACCAGCTCCCGGAAAAGGCGCGGCCTTCACGCAGGGCACAGCCCAACCCTGAAGCGTTCTCCCCTCTCCCGACCCTCGCTGACGCGAGGGCCACCCTCCCCCGCAGAGGGGGGAGGGAGATCGCGCGCTACGCGTAATCCCCCGGCGCGATGTCGGCGTAGCGCAGGAAAATCTGCAGGGCCGGCTGCATCGCGTGGTGCAGGCGGGCCGGATCCTCCGCCGCGCCGCCCAGGATCCGCGCCATCGAGCCGGCGAGGTCCGCATCGCCGTAGGGTCCGGCGGGGTCCACGAACGGCACCGCCCGGCCTTCGTCCCAGAGCACGGCGAGGTGTGGGATCAGCGCGAGATGCGCCGCCTCGACGTCGAAGGTGATCTGCTCCGGTGACGCGCCGCCCGCATCGCGAAACACGTCGCCGCTGCGGGCGGGATCGAGCTTCACCAGCGGGTTGTGGTAGGTGAAGCGGCCGGGCTTCAGGCTCGCGTGCCGCACGAAGGCCGCGAGCGCGGCACCGACCGCCCTGTGCTCCTCCTCCGCCCCCTCGTCGTCGCCCGTTACGTTGGCGATGTCGCCGTCCCGGTCGGTGCTGCCGTAGGGCGCGTCCGGGTGAATCGTCGGCGCGCCGTGTCCTTGCGGGTTCCAGGCCACCACGAGGCGGCGGATCAGGGCGATCCGCTCCAGGGTGATCTCGGTCTCGGGCATCGGGCTCTCCTCGGCTCGGGCCTCCATACCCGATTTCCCGGACCTGTCGCGCCCCTCCGCACTGTCGCGGTTCAGCGGATGCCCAGGAAGGCGTCGTCGTTCGAGACGATGAGCACGCGCAGGTCCTGGTCGGGGAGGTAATCCCGCGCCTCCCAGACGAAGGTGGTGGGACCGGTCTTGCGCACGCCCGCGCGGCAGAAGCTGACCAGCGCGTCCGGCCGGCCCTTGTCGACCGTGAGGGTGAAGCGGCCGATGCGGCCGGCCCAGTTCTTCGCGGTCGTGACGATGTAGGGCACCTCGACGGCCCGGGTCAGGCCGCCCTCCCGGCCGGCGGCGAGCCGGCGGACCCCGACGAGGCCGGCATCGTCGAGGCAGTAGCGTGCGCGGTAGTCGCGCGATGCGGCCTCCTTGGCGTCGAGCAGGTGGTTGCCCTTCACGGGCACGTAGGCGTGGGCGATCTTCAGGTCGCGGCCTGCCGGGAAAGTCTGTTCCCAGTGGAACTTCGCGGCGCTGCGCCACTGCGGCATCGCGTCGGCAGCAGCCTCGGAGAGGAGGCCCGCCCCCTCCAGCGCCTTGAGATCCGAGGGACCGAGCCGCTTCAGCGCCGCCTCCAGGTCGCCGCGCCGCATCGGGTTGAGCGGCAGGTTGTGGCGGCGGAGCTGCTCCGTGACCTCGCGCGGGCCGAGATAGGCCCGCTCCTCCAGGTCCGGCGCGATCGCGGCGCCGTCCACCGTGACGGTGAAGCCGACGAAGTTGGCGCGGTCCTCGAAGGGTAGCGAGAGCGCGCTCGTCGCCAGCTGGGCTCCGTCGATGTCCGGCAGCGGGAAGGCGACCCGCACGGTACGGGGCGCGGCCGAGCGGTTGCGGAAGACGTAGTCCACGGCGATGCGGTCCACGCCGATGCGCAGATCCTCGCTCGCCAGCTCGATCTCCGGATCGCGGATCAGCACGAGGCCGCCGGCATCGAGCGCGGCGGCGCTGTCGTTCGCCCGGGCCGGGCCCGCCAGGGCCGCGAGAGCCAGCAGCACGGCCGCCCCCTGCCCGATCCCCACTATCCCAGGCCGCATGCCCGTATCCCTTCGCCGATTCCCTTGGCCTCGCGAGCCCTCGCGGCATCGCTTAGGCATGGGCGTCGGGCCCGGCAATGCCCCCGAGATCCCCGTGAGGGCGCCCGGCGTCTCAATCCTTCAGGCAGCCCATCAGCCCGTCCACCTGCCCCATCCGGGCCTGGATCCGCCCGGCGATGGCGCGCACGCTCCGCGAGGGCTTGCCGGCCTTGCGCAGGATCGGGTTCGGCAGGGTCGCAGCCAGCAGGGCGGCCTCCAGACGGGTCAGGTTGCGGGCATCCTTGCCGAACCAGTGCCGCGCGGCGGCCTGCGCGCCGTAGATCCCGTCGCCCCACTCGGCGACGTTGAGGTAGATCTCCAGCATGCGACGCTTGCCCCAGAGCGCGTCGAAGGCCGCCGCCAGCGGGATCTCCAGGGCCTTGCGGAGGTAGGACCGGCCCGGCCAGAGGAAGACGTTCTTCACCGTCTGCATCGCGATGGTGGAGGCCCCGCGGCTCGGGCCTTCCTCGTCGTCCACGACCTCCCGCAGGGCGCCGAGATCGACGCCGTGATGCAGGCAGAAGCGCTGGTCCTCGGAGGTGAGCACCGCCTGGACGAGGGCCGGCGCGATGGCGGTGAGCGGCACGGCCTCGCGCGCCACCGGCTGCAGCGTCAACCAACGGCCGAGCATCAGGGTTGAGGGCGGCGTCACCGCGCTATAGACGAGCCCCAGCGCGAGCACGAGGACGAGCCCGATGGCCGGGACGAGCAGGACGAGCCCGACGAGCCGGCGCAGGCGCCCGGGACCTGTCTTGCGCTCAGCGATGCCCGACCGGCGCCGCAGCGGCCGCTCCTCCGCAATCGCCGCCGACGGGCGGGGCTCGACTCTGGTCTCCTCCGCCCGCACAGCGACGCGTCTCACCCTCCCCAAGGCCCTGTGACCATGACCTCGTTCCCCTCCTCAACGCAGGCGACCCCCGGATCGGTCAAGGTGGCCGGGACCCAGGATGCGTTTACCCACAGGCTTGCCACGGTGGCGGGCGAGGTCGAGCGCTTCATGGTCGATCTCCTCGACGGCGAGGTCCGGCCCGGCGAGATCGCGCGCCCGCCCCGGCTGATGGAGGCGATGCGCCACGCGGTGCTCGGCGGCGGCAAGCGCCTGCGCCCGTTTCTCACCATCGAGACCGCCCGCATGCTCGGCGGCCCGGAGGCCGGAGCGATGGCCGCGGGCGCGGGCGTCGAGCTGGTCCACTGCTACTCGCTCGTTCACGACGACATGCCGGCGATGGACAACGACGACATGCGCCGCGGCAAGCCCACCGTGCACAAGGCCTACGACGAGGCGACCGCGATTCTGGTGGGCGACGCGCTTCAGACGCTGGCCTTCGAGATCACCGCCGACCCGCAATGGCAGGCCGATGCGGGCATCCGCGCCGACCTCGTGCTCGGCCTCGCCAAGGCGTCGGGCCTCGGTGGCATGGTCGGCGGCCAGCTCCTCGATCTCTCGGCGGAGGGCCGCTTCGGCGCCGTCGCCCTCGACGTGGACGACACCCTGCGCATGCAGGCGATGAAGACCGGCGCGATCCTGGCCTTCTCGGTCGAGGCCGGCGCCATCGTGGGCGGGGCGAGCGCGGACGAGCGCGCCGCGCTCTTGCGCTACGGCGTGGCGCTCGGCCAGGCCTTCCAGATCGCCGACGACATCCTCGACCGCGAGGCCTCCCCGGAGGCGATGGGCAAGGCGACCGGCAAGGACAAGGATGCCGGCAAGGCGACGCTCGTCGACCGGCTCGGCCTCGACGGGGCGCGCGCCGAGTGCGACCGGCTGGTCGGCGTCTGCGACGAGGCGGTGGCGCGCTGGGGCGACCGGGCCCAGACCCTGCGGGACGCGGCCCGCTTCACGGTGGCGCGCAAGGCGTGAGCGCGCGCGGCGGCTCGCCTAGCCGAGCTGCCAGTCGATCGGCTCGATCCCTCGCGCCTCCAGCCAGGCATTCGCCTTCTCGAAGGGCCGCGAGCCCGGAAAGTCCCGCGCCCGGTTGAGCGGCGACGGATGTCCGCTCTCGATGACCGCGTGCCGGTCCGTGTCGATCAGTGCGGCGCGGGCGCGGGCTTGGGCGCCCCAGAGAAGGAAGACCGCGGGTTCCGTCCTGGCCGAGATTGCCGCCACCGCCTCGTCGGTGAGCCGGGCCCAGCCGTAGCGCAGATGCGCCCCGGCCTTGCCGGCCTCGACGGTGAGCGCGCTGTTGAGCAGCAGCACGCCCTGCCGCGCCCAGGGCGTCAGGTCGCCGGAGCGGGGCTTCTCCGGATCGACCTCGGCCAGGATCACCTTCAGGGAGGCCGGCAGCCGCCGCGCGCCGACATACGAGAAGGCGAGCCCGTTGGCGTCGCCCGGCGTCGGGTAGGGGTCCTGGCCCAGGATCACCACCTTCACGGCCTCCGGCGGGGTGAGCGCCAGCGCCGCGAAGATGTTGCGCGGCTCCGGCAGCACCCGCGCGCCCTCGGCGATGCGGGCATCGACCCGGGCGGCGACCGCGTCGGCCGCGCCCTCGCGGAAGAAGGGCAGGTCCGCCCAGGGTGAGCGCGAGGCGCGGAAGGCGGCCAGCGCGTCGGCGACGGGCGCGCCGCTCATCGGGCCAGCACCAGGCGCTCGCCCTCGCGGATCGCGAGGGGATCGTTGCGGCGCAGATAGATCATCACTTCGTTCGCCACGAGCTTGCCGTCGGTAGCCCCGATCAGGGTGCGCCCGCTGCGCAGCGCCCCGTAGCCGTTGCCGCCGTCGTAGAGGAAGTTGTTCGCCGCGACCGTGTAGGTTCGCGCCGGATCGAGCGGCGCGCCGTCCACCGCGACCGAGAGGACGCGCGAGCCCGGCGGGCGTTCCGGATCGAGCCGGACCACGAGGCCCGAGACCTGCACGAGGCGCCCCGCCGGCCGGCCGTAATCGGCGAGCCCGTTCTCGAGGAGGTCGAGCAGCGTGGCGCCCGTGATCTCGACCAGCACCACCGTGTTGCCGAAGGGCAGTTCCTGCAGGATGTCGCGCCGGGTGAGTTCGGTGCCCGCCGGGTAGAGTCGGTTGCCGCGGATGCCGCCGCCGTTCATCAGCCCGACCTCCGCGCCCGTCGAGGCCCGCACCGCGTCGGCCACGAGGTCGCCGAAGCTCGCCTCCCGCGCGCGCACGCTGGCGACCCGGCTGTCGAGCGGCAGGCTGGTCCGCCCGACCGGAACGTCGAGTTCGCGCGACAGGTCGGACTCGAAGCGGCGCACCAGCGCCAGTGTCTCGGGATCGGGCGTCACATCGCGCGTGTCGTGGATGCGGAAGCTCGGGCGCCAGCGCAGGCGCCGCTCGGCCCCCTCCCCCTCGTGGGTGCAGCGCAGGTCGATCGCGGTGACGAAATGGGCGTCCACGCTCGATTCGGCGAGCACCCGCTGGCCGTCGTAGCGCAGGAACAGGTCGTGGTCGTGGCCCGACAGGATGATGTCGGCGTGGCCGGCCGCCATCATCGCCATGTCGGTGGCGCGATCCGTGTGGACCACCGCGACGACGATCTCGGCGCCCTCCGCCCGCAGCAGGCGGGCCTGCTCGGCCAGCGTCTCGGCCTCCGGGCCGAAGCGGAGCGCGCCGCTCTGCGACTTCTCGGGCGTGCTCCTCAGCGCGATGCCGGTGACGCCGACCCGCACGCCGCCGAGATCGGTGACGAAGCGGTCCGCGACGTCCGGCAGCGGCCGGCCCTCCCCGTCCCGGAGGTTGGCCGCCAGCGTGCGGAAGGCGCCGCCGCGGATCCGCTCCTGGAACACGGCCGGCCCGAAATCGAACTCGTGGTTGCCCGGCACGAACACGTCGGGTGGGGCGAGCGCCAGGAGCGCCATGATGTGCGCGCCCCGGTCGAAGCCCGACATCAGCGAGGGCGAGAGGGTATCGCCCGCATGCGCGTAGAGGACGGGCACACCGCGCGCCCGCTCGGCCTTCACCACGGCGTTCAACCGCGCGAAGCCGCCGCGGCCCTCGACCTCGCCCATCAGGTAGATGTCGTTGACGAGGAGCAGGGTGAGGGTCGGGCGGTCGGCGGGCGCCCCGGCCGCGCCGGCCGGCAGGGTGGCGCCGAGGCCGGCTCCAAGCCCGAGTCCGAAGGTCTGGCGGCGGCTCGGTTCGCGCATGCCCCCTCGCCTATCCTGCGCCTCCGACGTGCCGATGACGCCTCACCGGCTGAACGTGTCGCGCACCGCCTTGGCGTTGCGGCGGACCATCGGCCAGATCCAGGCGCCGGAGGCGAGATAGGCCCCGGGCGCCATCGGGCGCAGGTCCGCGGCCAGCCGCTCGGCGAGCCCCGGCACCGCGAGCCTGCCCGCCGGCGCGTCGGTCTTGCGGTAGACGACCGTGGTGTCCTCGCGCCAGTAGGCCTCGTCCGGCACCAGCCCCGCGCGGCGGGCCAGTAGGTCGAAGGTCTCGCGCACGTAGCCGTGCACGTGGGCGAAGTGGAAGCGCTCGTGCGGCGGCTTGCCGGTGGCGGCCATGTTGGGCACCGCGGCGTAGAGCCGTCCGTCCGGCTTCAGCCAGCGGGCGAGGCGCTCCATCACCTCGGCCGGGTCGCGCAGGTGCTCCAGCACGTGGTGCGTGCTGACCACGTCGAAGCTGCCGGGCGCAAAGGTCGCGTCGTCCGCCTCGTCCAGCACCTCGACCCCGTAGGTCTTGCGAGCGAAGGCGGCGTAGTCGCGCCCCGGCTCGACGCCGACCACCTCGCAGCCCTTGGCCCGGGCGGCGGCCAGGAACTCGCCGGATCCCGAGCCGAAATCGAGGAGCCGCGCCCCCGGCACGAGCTTCGGTGCCAGGAGGTCGGCCCGGAAGGCGGCCTCGCGGCCCGAGCGCTTGACGTGGTGGGGCGGCGGGCCGCCCGCGAAGGCAAGCTGGTAATCGGCCCGGTAGGCGGTGGCGTAGTACTCGGCCAGTTCGGCCGGCGTCGGCATCGGATCGGTGCGGATCAGGCCGCACTGGGTGCACGCGATCGAGCGCAGCACCTTCAGGCGCCGGTCGCTCTCGGCCACCACCACGGAATCGGCGCATCCGCACAGATTGCACGTCGCGTGCGCGCCCGTGTAGGGGTAGCCGGTGAACGGCACGAAGTGCCGGAGGAAGTAGCGGGGAGACGGCATGTCGCGCCCTGTCCTGTCGATCTTCGAAAAGCCGCCTCGTGCTCTAGATAGATAAGCCCGTCGAGACAATCGCGGCGCGCTCACGTGACCCGCCCCCGGCAGCCGCAAGCGCGCCGGGCGGGGTGCCGCCGCGGACCGGAAAGCCCTGTGTGATGAACGAACGCGTCGAACCCGCAACGCTGGCGGCCCGCCAACCCCTGGCGCCGCAGGCCCCCGTCAGCGCCGGCACGCTGCCGACCGATCACCCGCCGGTTCGCTGGGGCCGGGTCGGCGTGCTGCTGATGAATCTCGGCACGCCGGAGGGCACGACCTACTGGCCGATGCGGCGCTACCTCAAGGAGTTCCTCTCGGACCGCCGCGTCATCGAGGTGCCGCGGCTGATCTGGTGGCCGCTCCTCAACCTCGTCATCTTGTCGAAGCGCCCGGGTCCGAAGGGCCGTGACTACGCCAGCGTCTGGAACAACGAGCTCGACGAGGGGCCGCTCAAGACCATCACCCGCGGCCAGCGCGACCGGCTCCAGGCGGCGCTCGGCGATTCGGTCGTGGTCGACTGGGCGATGCGCTACGGCAAGCCCGAGGTGTCGCTCCGCATCCAGGCGCTGCTCGACCAGGGCTGCGACCGCATCCTCCTGGTGCCGCTCTATCCGCAATACGCCGCCGCGACCTCGGCGACCGCCTGCGACCAGGCCTTCAAGGCGCTCATGCAGATGCGCTGGCAGCCGACGGTGCGGGTTTCACCGCCCTACCACGACGACCCGGTCTACATCGACGCGGTCGCCCGCTCGATCCGCGAGGGGCTGGCCAAGCTCGATTTCGAGCCGGAGGTGATCCTCACCTCGTTCCACGGCGTGCCCAAGAGCTACCTGCTAAAGGGCGACCCCTACCATTGCCAGTGCGTGAAGACCGGCCGCCTGATCCGCGAGGCGCTCGGCTACGGCCCGGACAAGATGCGCACCACCTTCCAGTCGCGCTTCGGCAACGAGGAGTGGCTGAAGCCCTACACCGACGAGACCGTGCAGGCGCTCGCCAAGTCGGGCGTGAAGCGCATGGCGATCGTGGCGCCGGGCTTCACCGCCGACTGCCTGGAGACGCTGGAAGAACTCGACGGCGAGAACCGCCACTATTTCGAGGAGAACGGCGGCGAGAAGTTCGCCTACATCCCCTGCCTGAACGACGGCGACCTCGGCATGGAGGTCATCGAGCACGTGGTGCGGCGGGAATTGCGGGGCTGGGTGGAGTAGGCCGCGAGCTGCCGCGCCTCCCCTCTCCCTGCCGGGTGGGGAGAGGGCTCCGGCGACCTCGTCGTGCCGAAGCGAGGCGGCAGCCCCCTCACCGCCGCTCTGGCTTCGCCTTCGCTTCCCGTGGGCATGACGGGGTGCCCGCGGGCCTCTCCCCGCACGCGGAGGGAGGGGGGAGCACTGTTCTGCCTACCCCCGCGCCCGCCGGCTCAGCGCCCGCGGGCTCGACTTCTTCGAGGCCTTGCCGCGGCCCGAGAGGCTCGGGTTCGTCATGAAGTACTTGTGGGCGTTGAAGGGCTCCTCGCCCTCGGCGGGCTGGACGCGCTCGCTCGCCCCAGAGGCCAGCACGCGCCAGCTCTGCCGGTTGTCGAGGAGGTTCGCCAGCATGATCTGGTCGAGCACCTGCTGGTGCACGGTCGGGTTGGTGATCGGCAGGAGCGCCTCGACGCGGCGGTCGAGGTTGCGGCTCATCAGGTCGGCGGACGAGATGTACACGGTGGCCTTCGGGTGGGGCAGCCCGACGCCGTTGCCGAAGGCGTAGATGCGCCCGTGCTCCAGGAAGCGCCCGACGATCGACTTGACCCGGATCGTCTCCGAGAGGCCCGGCACGCCCGGACGCAGGCAGCAGATGCCGCGCACCACGCAGTCGATCTGCACGCCGGCCTCCGAGGCGTCGTAGAGCGCGTCGATGATCTGCCCGTCCACCAGCGAGTTGCACTTGATCCAAATCGCCGCGGGGCGACCGGCCCTCGCATGGGCGATCTCGGCCTCGATGTGTTCGAGAAGCCGCGGCTTCAGCGTCAGCGGCGAGACCGCCATGCGCTCGAGTTCCGCGGGCTCGGCGTAGCCCGTGATGAAGTTGAAGATGCGGGAGACGTCCCGGGCGATGGCCGGGTCCGCGGTGAAGAAGGAGAGGTCCGTGTAGATGCGCGCCGTGATCGGGTGATAGTTGCCCGTGCCGATGTGACAGTAGGTGACGAGGCGGTCGCCCTCGCGGCGCACCACCATCGAGAGCTTGGCGTGGGTCTTCAGCTCGACGAAGCCGAAGACCACCTGGGCGCCGGCCTTCTCGAGGTTGCGGGCCCAGCGGATGTTGGCCTCCTCGTCGAAGCGGGCCTTCAGCTCGACGAGCGCGGTCACCGACTTGCCGGCCTCGGCGGCTTCCGCGAGCGCCGCCACGATCGGCGAGTTCGAGGAGGTGCGGTATAGCGTCTGCTTGATCGCCACCACGTTCGGGTCGCGCGCGGCCTGGGCCAGGAACTGCACCACCGAGTCGAAGGACTCGTAGGGGTGGTGGACGCAGAAATCCTTCTGCCGGATCGCCGCGAAGACGTCGCCGCCGGATTCCCGGATGCGCTCGGGGAAGCGCGGGTTGTAGGGCTTGAACTTCAGATCCGGCCGGTCGATCGAGACGATCTGCGAGAGCTCGTTCAGCGCCAGCATACCCTCGACGAGGAAGATGGCGTCGGGCGAGATCTCCAGCTCGTCGGCGACGAAGCTGCGCAGATCCTCGGGCATCCCGGCCTCGATCTCGAGCCGGATGACGACGCCGCGGCGGCGCTGCTTGAGCGCGGTCTCGAAGTGCAGGACGAGGTCCTCGGCCTCCTCCTCGATCTCAAGATCGGAGTCGCGCACCACCCGAAAGGCGCCCTGCCCCCGCACGTGGTAGCCGGGGAAGAGCCGGCCCGTGAACATCACGATCACCTGCTCGATCGCGATGAAGCGCGCGGCCGGATCGCCCTCGACCGCCGGCAGGCGCACGAAGCGGTCGAGCACGCCCGGCATGCGGATGAGGGCCCGGAGCGTCCGCCCGTCCTTCGGCCGCACCAGCATCAGGGCGATGGTCGAGCCGAGATTCGGGATGAACGGGAAAGGGTGGGCCGGGTCAATCGCGAGCGGCGTCAGCACCGGCAGGACGTGGTTGAGGAAGTACTCTTCCAGGAAGGCCTTGTGCTCGGCGATCAGGTCGCCGGGCTCGACCAGCGCGATGTCCACGCCGAGCAGCTCCGCGCGCAGCTCCCGCCAGCGGGTCTGCTGATCCTCAGCGAGCCGCGAGACCTCGGCCCCGATACGGGTCAGCTGCTCGGAGGGCGTCAGCCCGTCCTGCGAGGGCAGCGTCAGGCCGGCCCGGACCTGATCGTGCAGGCCCGCGACGCGGACCATGAAGAACTCGTCGAGGTTGTTCGCCGAGATCGAGAGGAAGCGCAGCTGCTCCAAGAGCGGGTGGCCGGTGTTCGAGGCCTCCTCCAGCACCCGGCGGTTGAACTGCAGCCAGGACAGCTCGCGGTTCACGAAGCGCTCGGGCGAGTGGCGCAGCATCCGGCCGGCCTCCAGCACGGTCTCGCGGGCAGGCTCTTCGGCGTGAAGCGGGGGCTCCGGGATGTCGGCGGCCACCGGCCACTCGTCACCCCGGTCGGTGCTCGCCGGCGCGGCCGCGGCGGAGCGCGTCGCGCGCCGGGACGGTGCCGTCCGGCGCTGGGGCGCGGCCGGTCGATCGGCCTCCGCTTCCTCGTGCACCTGGTCGCTCTCTCGGGCCCCGACCCTCGGCTCCATCTCCGGCAACACCTGTCCTCCAGTTCTGCGGCGCCGCGCCCTCTAGCAGGAAATCGGCGCCGCCGCGTGACGGTTCGATGACGGCTTCGCGCCCACCTCTAATCCCCGACCGGATCATCCGGGGAATCCTCGGACGCTTCCTCCCCGCCGCCCATCCGCTCCAGCACGGCGAGCGCCAGCGGCCTGGTGATGCGGCGTCCGCGCCCCAGGGCGTCGCGGTCGAGCTCGGCCACGACCGCGCGGGCGCGGCCGAGCGAGCGGTCGAGGCGCAGCGCCAGCGCGTCGATCACCCCGAGATCGACCACGAGCTGGCGATCCACGAAGAGCTTGACGATGACCGCCCGCAGCAGCGCGTCGTCGGGGGCGACGATCGCCGCGGAGGGCGCGAGCCGCAGGCGCGAGCGCAGGTCCGCGGTGACGAGGCCGATGGCCTCGATCGGCTGACCGCTCGTCAGAAGCACCGGCGCCCGGCGCTCGCGGGCGAGGTTGAGGAGATGGAACAGGGCGGCCTCATCGGCCCGCCCCGCGCGGTCGATGTCCTCGATCACCAGGGCGCCGTTCGAGACGAGATGGCCGACATCCGCCGCCCCGATCCCGGCGGCCGGCACGGTCCAGGCATGGGCCCGCGTCGCCCAGATCGAGGCGAGATGGCTCTTGCCGCTGCCGGCCGGGCCGGTGAGGACCAGCACGGTGTCGGGCCAGTCCGGCCAAGCCTCGATCAGGGCGTAGGCGCCCTCGTTGGCGGGCCCGACCAGGAAGTCCTCGCGGCCGTAGCGGGGATCGAGGGGCAGGTCGAAGGCGAGTTGGCGGGGCGGGGCGGTGTCGCGCATAGGGCCGCTTATACACCCGGACAGCCGGCGATGGCCCGCCTCACGGCTCGCGCCGGCCGACCTCGATGAGCACCGGCGCCTCGGCGTGGTAGAGCCGGCTCTGCAGGTATTGCCGCAGGGCGAAGCGGACGAGCACCCCGATCGAGGCCGCGACCGGCACGGCGAGCAGCAGGCCGAGGAACCCGAAGAGCGAGCCGAAGGCGAGCAGCGCGAACATCAGCCAGACCGGGTGCAGGCCGACCGAGTCGCCGACGAGCTTGGGCGAGATGATGTTGCCCTCCAGGAACTGGCCCGCCAGGAACACCCCGATGGTGAGGCCGATATGGAGCCAGTCTGAGCCCGGCCAGAACTGCACCAGCGCGACGCCGACCGAGAGCAGGAAGCCGGTGAGCGTGCCCACATACGGGATGAAGGTGAGGAAGCCCGAGATCAGCCCGATCAGCACGCCGAAGTTCAGCCCGACCAGCCAGAGCCCGACCGCGTAGAAGGTGCCGAGGATCACGCAGACCAGCGTCTGGCCGCGCACGAAGCCGATGATGGCGCGGTCGATCTGGGCGGCGAGCCCGCGGACCGTGGTGCGGTGGCGCGGCGGCACCCAGCCGTCGATCGCCGTGACCATGCGGTCCCAGTCGACGAGGATGTAGAAGGCCACGACCGGGGTCACCACGAGCAGTGAGGCGATCGAGATCAGAGCCTGGCTGCCGCTCCAGAGGGACTTCAGGAAGGCCAGCAGCCAGGTCACGCCCTGGCTCGCCAGCGTACCGACCGAGGATTGCAGCTCGCTGATCGCGTCCGCCCCGCCGACACGCTGGAGGAGCGGGCCGGCGCGCTCGGCCAGGATCGCCTGGAGCCGCGCCACCATCTGGGGCAGGCTCGCGATCAGCGCGGCGACCTGGTTGGCGACGAGCGGCGCGAGGAGGAGCAGGCTCACCACCAGCACCACGACGAAGAGCGCCAGGATGAGCAGGCTGGCGGCGAGCCGCCCGAGGCCGAGCCGCTCCAGCCGGTCGGCCAGCGGATCGAGCAGGTAGGCGAGCGCGATGCCGGCCACGAAGGGCAGCATCACGTCGCGCAGGAGGTAGATGAGGAGGCTCAAGCCCACGAGCGCCGCCAGCCCGATCACAGCCCGTGCGCGCATCGCCGGCTCTCTCCGTTCCTGCCCGGCCGGAGAGTGGGAACGCGGTCCCGGGCGGTCAAGGCTGTGCGGCCGCGAGGTGGATGCCGCGGAATTCTTGGATCCCGCGGGTTCGACGGCGCGGCGCTTTGGGCTAAAGAGCCCCTGACCAAGACGAGGATACGGGCGCCGATGACGGCCGAGAACGAGAACGGGCTGACCTACGCGCAGGCCGGCGTCGACATCGACGCGGGCAACGCGCTGGTCGATGCGATCAAGCCGCTGGTGCGGGCCACGCGCCGGCCGGGCGCGGATGCGGAGATCGGCGGCTTCGGCGGCCTGTTCGACCTGAAGGCCGCGGGCTTCAAGGACCCGATCCTGGTCGCGGCCAACGACGGCGTCGGCACCAAGGTGAAGATCGCGGTCGAGACGAACCGCCACGCCACGATCGGGATCGACCTCGTGGCGATGTGCGTGAACGACCTCGTGGTGCAGGGCGCCGAGCCGCTGTTCTTCCTCGACTACTACGCCACCGGCAAGCTGGTGCCGGGTGTCGGCGCCGACATCGTGCGGGGCATCGCGGAGGGCTGCCGGCAGGCGGGCTGTGCGCTGATCGGCGGCGAGACCGCGGAGATGCCCGGCCTCTACGACGGCCAGGACTACGACCTCGCGGGCTTCGCGGTGGGCGCGGCCGAGCGCGGCACGCTGCTGCCGAAGGCGGGCATCGCGGTGGGCGATCTCGTGCTCGGCCTGCCCTCGTCGGGCGTGCACTCGAACGGCTTCTCGCTGGTGCGCCGCATCGTGGCCCGCACGGGCCTCGCCTGGGACGCGCCGGCCCCCTTCGACACGGGCCGCTCGCTCGGTGAGGCGCTGCTGGAGCCGACGCGGATCTATGTGAAGCCGCTGCTCGCGGCGCTGAAGGCAACCGACGGGATCAAGGCGCTCGCCCACATCACGGGCGGCGGCTTTCCCGACAACCTGCCGCGCGTGCTGCCGGACGATGTCGGCATCGCGGTCGATCTCGAGGCCGTGACGCCGCCGCCGGTCTTCGGCTGGCTCGCCCGCGAGGGGGGCGTCGCCGAGGCCGAGATGCTGCGCACCTTCAACTGCGGCATCGGCATGGCCGTGGTGGTGGATGCCGCCCAGGCAGACGCCGTGATCGCCGCGCTCGAAGCGGCCGGCGAGGCGCCGGTGCGGCTCGGGCGGATCACCCCGCGGGGCGCTGCGCCCGTCACCTTCGAACGCACGCTCAAGCTGTGAGCACGGTGCGCAAGACCCGCGTCGCGATCCTAATCTCGGGACGCGGCTCGAACATGGTCTCGCTGATCGAGGCGGCGCGCGCGCCCGACTTCCCGGCCGAGATCGTGCTGGTCCTGTCGAACCGCCCGGACGCCGCCGGCCTCGCCCGCGCGGCGGAGGCCGGCATCAGTGCAAGGGCCGTGGACCACACGGCCTATCCGGACCGCGCGAGCTTCGACGCGGCGCTCGACGCGGAGCTGCGCGCGGCCGGAATAGAGCTGGTCTGCCTCGCCGGCTTCATGCGGATCTTCACCCCCGGCTTCGTCGAGGGCTGGGCGGGCCGGATGCTCAACATCCATCCCTCGCTGCTGCCCTTGTTCAAGGGCACGCACACGCACGAGCGGGCGCTGGAGGCGGGCGTGCGGCTCCACGGCTGCACGGTGCACTACGTGGTGCCCGAACTCGATGCCGGCCCGATCGTGGCGCAGGCGGCGGTGCCCGTGCGGGCGGGCGACGACGCCGACAGCCTCGCGGCCCGCGTCATCGTGCAGGAGCACCGGCTCTACCCGGCGGCTCTCGCCCTCGTGGCCAGCGGCCGGGCGCGCCTGGAGGGGGAGCGCGTGATCTTCTCGGGCGAGACCGCCCGGCCGGACGGCGCCCTCCTCAGCCTGTAGCGAATTCGATCGTTCGCTCCGGCGCCGCGGTATCCCCTACTCCCGGCGCGCGGGGAGTAGGGGCGAGCCCCCCTTGCCGGGGGCGAGCCGAGCGGTATCGTTGGTGAGGGGGCGCATCCGGAGGAGTCCCCTTCGTCGAAGCCCCCTCACCGTCGCCTGCCGGCTCGCCGCGCCGACGACAGGGTCGTCGCGGCCCTCTCCCCGCACGGCGGGGAGAGGGGATGCTGAGGGCGCTCTCGATGTGATCCGGACGTTCAGACCGGCCGCTGCAGCTTGCAGGAGTCGAGCGCGCCGAGCGCCTTGGCGCGGGCCGAATCGTTGAAGTAGCCGGTGGTGCGATAGGCCTCGATCTCGGCGTCGTCGAGGCTGCGCATGGTGCGGCTTGCGTAGCAGCCGCAGGGGCGCTCGAGCGATGCCTCGGAGGCGCTGGTCATGCGGGCCTGGACGACCGCGCAGGCGCGGCGGACGCGGGCCTCGAGGTTGGATTTCGGCACGGTGCGCAGAGCCGGATCGGGCTGGTACTGCTCGAAGGGCGCCGAGGAGCCGCCCGCGAGGGCCGCGGTGGCGCCGAGCGCCAGGAGGCCGGCAGCGAGCGTGAGGGACAGGCGGCGGATCATGGAGACAGTCCGGGGCGGAGAAGCTTGACCGTGCCCTTGGACGCCCGGCCGGACTCGCCGTCAATGGCGGCGCCGCCACACCGGCAGTCATTCGGCGGCGCGGCGCGAGCCTGAAAACAAGCAGGCCGCCGGTGTGCCCCGGCGGCCTTGGATTCGAGCAGTACGGGAAGGCCGTTGGGGCCTCAGCCGACGATGTCGCCGTCCTGGAAGAACTGGGCGATCTCGATCTTGGCGTTCTCGGCGCTGTCCGAGCCGTGCACGGTGTTCTCGCCGACCGACTCGGCGAAGAGCTTGCGGATGGTGCCATCGGTGGCCTGGGCCGGGTTGGTGGCGCCCATCACCTCACGGTACTTGGCGACGGCGTTCTCGCCCTCGAGCACCTGCACGACGACCGGGCCGGAGGTCATGAACTCCACGAGCTCGCCGAAGAAGGGGCGCTCCTTGTGGATCTCGTAGAACTTTTCGGCCTGCTGGCGGCTCATCTGGATGCGGCGCTGGCCGACGATGCGGAGACCGGCCTTCTCGATCACCGCGTTGACGGCGCCGGTCAGGTTGCGCCGCGTGGCATCGGGCTTGAGGATGGAGAAGGTGCGCTCGGTGGCCATGCTGGCGGTGTCCGTGTTTTTCGAGGAAGAGGTTCGGCGGCTTGTCCGTCGGGCGAAAAGCCGTTGCGCCGCCGGGCTTATAGCGGCCCGCCCCTGCCCTCTCAACCCGCGCGCCGCGTCCCGCACGCGCAAGCGCGGCCATGGCTTTGCTGCAACAGGGCCGAAAAATCGCCCGATTGCGACCGCGTAATCGCTTGCAGACGTTCCTCCCGCCCACGGCGCCCCGCGCGCCCAGCCTCGGAGATCTCCGCATGCGCCTCGCTCTCGGCTCCGCCGCCCTCCTGCTCGCGGGCCTCGCCACCGCCTCGGCGGAGGCCCCGAAGGATCCCAGCGGCACTTGGCTCACCGGCGACGGCCGCGCCAAGATCCGCCTCGACCGCTGCGGCCCCGGCCAGAGCCTCGTCTGCGGCAAGGTCGTGTGGCTGAAGGTGCCCAACACCGACGCGGGCGCCCCGCGCACGGACCTGAAGAACCCCGATCCGAAGAAGCGCAGCCGGCCGGTGATCGGGCTCCAGCTCATCGAGGGCTTGAAGCCCGACGAGGAGAAGTTCTCGGGCGAACTCTACAACATCGAGGAGGGCAAGACCTATCAGGTCAGCCTGGAGCGCGAGAGCGCGCAGGAACTCTCGGTCTCTGGCTGCCTGCTCAAGATCCTCTGTGGCTCGCAGACCTGGACGCGCGTGCCGGATGTGAACCAGCAGGCGGCAGTCGTCCCGCCGGAGGCGCCCAAGCCCGCCAAGGCCGCCGCGCCGCCGAAGAGCGCGAAGCCGGAGTAACGAGCGGTTCCGCCTACGCGCGGGCGGCTGCGTCAGACCGCGGCGAGCCCGCGCTGCACGGCGGGGCGGGCCAGCACCGTATCGAGCCAGCGGCGCACGTTCGCGAAGCCCGAGAGATCGATGCCCTGCTTGCCGTGGAACTTGGCCCAGGTCAGCGTGGCGATGTCGGCGATCGAGTAGTCGCCCGCGATGTAGTCGCGTCCGTCGAGCTGCCCGTCGAGGACGCCGTAGAGGCGCCGCGCCTCCGCCTCGAATCGGTCGATCGCGTAGGGAATCTTCTCCGGCGCGTAGATCTTGAAATGGTGCGTCTGGCCCAGAATCGGCCCGAAGCCGCCGACCTGCCAGAACAGCCACTGATCGACAGCCACCCGCGCCCGCTCGTCCGCCGGGTAGAGGCAGCCGGTCTTGCGCCCGAGATATTGCAGGATCGCCCCGGACTCGAAGATCGCGATCGGCTCGCCCCCGGGCCCGTCCGGATCGACGATGGCCGGGATCTTGTTGTTGGGCGAGATCTTCAGGAACTCGGGCGCCATCTGCTCGCCCTTGCCGATGTTCACCGGGACCACCCGGTAGGGCAATCCGCACTCCTCCAGCATGATCGGGATCTTCCAGCCGTTCGGCGTGCTCCAAGTGTGGAGGTCGATGGGCTTACCCGCGACGGCGGCCATGGATCGGGGCTCCGGCTCGTTCTCGCCGGGCGGCGGGCGCCGGGCGAGCCTGTGAGGTTAAGGACGATGCGCGTCCGCAAGTCCGATGCGCAAGTCCGATGTGAAGTCCGGCGTGCCGGCCGGTCAGGCGCCGTCCGCTAAGGCCTAGCTAGCGCGGATCCTGCGCCACGCTCAAGCGCGCGCTGGCCGCGCAGCTGCGCTACGGCTCTCCGTATCCGTCAGGCGATGCCGGGGGACTGCGACCGCCAAGCTCTTGCGTGCCGGTTGTCCTGGGTCTGAAGTCCCATTGCCCGCCGCGAATCGACTCGTGGCCTGAACGACCGGATACCCATCATGCTCCACCGCCTTCTCGCCGGCGCGGCGCTCGCCCTGCCCCTTTTGGTATCCGCGCCGGCCCTGGCGCGGGAGGCGCCCAAGGAGGCGGCGGGAGCCGCCAAGCCTGCCAAGGAGCCGAGCGCCGGCCAGAGTGCGGCCCGCGCACGCCAGAAGCAGTGCGGCACCGAGTGGCGCGCGCTCACCGACGCGCAGAAAACCGCGCAAGGACCGAAATGGCCTCAGTACTGGAGCAAGTGCAACAAGCGCCTGAAGGGCAACGACAAAGCCTGACGGCACCCGCAACCCGGGGCCGGCCCGCGGGTTCTGATCCGCGGATGGGCGAAGGCGCGCGCGGGGGGCGATGAACGAGCGGCAGGCACTTCAGCGTGTGGTGGCGGTCGGGGCCGTGATCCCGGTCACGGCCGGCCTCTACGGGGTGCTGTTCGGCGTGAACGGGCTCTCGCCGGGCGTCGAGAGCGTCTCGACGGACAGCCACTTCCGCTATCTCTCGGGCCTGCTCGCCGGCATCGGCATCCTGTTCTGGACCTGCGTGCCGGGCATCGAGGCCAAGGGGCGGCTGTTCCGCTTCCTCACCCTGGTGGTGGTGCTCGGCGGGCTCGCGCGCCTGCTCGGCCTCTATCTCACCGGAATCCCGTCGCTCACTATGCTGGGCGCCCTCGGCATGGAGCTCGTCGTCACGCCGCTGCTCTGCCTGTGGCAGATGCGGGTGGCGACGCGGGCCCGGGACGCGGCCGCCACCCTGCCGGATCACGGCCCGGATGTCTGAGGCGGCCGCCAGCCCCGTGCCCGCGCGGGTCCCCTCACGGCCCTCTTCGCAGCCCTCATCGCGGCTCGACCGGCTGATCGACCGGCTCGACGCCCTCGTGCCGAAGCCGGCGGCCTGGGCCTTCGCCTTCCGCATCTGGATCGGTATGACGGCGGCGCTCTACGTCGCCTTCTGGCTCCAGCTCGACAGTGCCTCGACCGCGGCGGTCGGCGTCGCGATCCTGGCCCAACCCAAGCGCGGCCAGGCGATCTCGAAGGCCGTCTACCGCCTGCTCGGCACGGCGGTCGGCGGCGCGATGGCAATCTTATTCATGGCCCTGTTCGGCCAGGACCGGGTGATGCTGCTGGTCGCCTTCACGGCCTGGCTCGGCCTCTGCGTGTTCGTCGCGCAGTACCTCCAGGATACGCGCGCCTACGGGGCGATGCTGTCGGGCTACACGGTGGCGATCATCGCGATCGCCCATATCGACGCGCCGCAGGACACGTTCGAGGCCGCGGTGGCCCGGCTCGCCGCGATCATGGTGGCGGTGGTGGTGATCACCTTCGTCAACGACGCGCTCGCCTCGCCGAGCACGTGGCGGACGCTCCGCCCACCCCTCGCGCAAGCTTTCGCGGGCGTGAAGGCCTTCGCGCGGGAGGCCTTCGAGAGCGGTGATCCGGGCGTCGAGCGCACCGCCGCGATGATCGGTCGAATCGCGCCGATGCGGGCGGATGCGAGCGCCATCGCGGGCGAGCTCGACGACGGTCCCTATCGCGCGGCGGGGGCGCGCAGCTGTATCGCGGCGCTCTACACGATGCTGGCGGCGTGCCGCGCCGTCGCGCGCGCCGCCGGCCGCCTGGAGACGCGGAGCCCGGCCGTGGAGGAGGCGCTGGCGATCTGCCGCGCAGTCGCGGCGGGCGACGTGGCCGAGCCCGGCCCCGCGGCGCTCGACCGGCACGACGCGCGCCTGCGCGACCTCGTCGACGCGGCGATCCGCGACGGCGACCGTTCGCTCGACGAGTTGATGCTGCTCCAGAGCGCGCTCGACGTCGTCAACGCCGCGACCTTCGCCGACGACGGCCTGCGGGCGATGTGCGACGGGCACAGGCCCCTGCGCGACGTGCCGCTGCCGACCCACCGCGATTTCCCGGTCGCCCTCCGGGCGGCCCTGCGCGTCGCCATCGCGTTCGGGATCAGCGCCTTCCTGTTCATCCTGGCCGGCCTGCCGCAGAGTTCCTTCGCGCTGGTCCAGGTCGCCGCGACCTGCGCGCTCTCCTCGGTCACGCCCGACCCGCGCGCCTTCGCGCGCGGCGTGCTGATCGGCATGCCGCTCGCCGGGCTCTTCGCGGGCGTGGTGCTCTACGGCGTCCTCAACGGCTACCAGGGCTTCCCCCTGCTCGCGCTCGCGATGGCGCCGCCGGTCTTCCTCGGCTGCTTCCTGTCCCTCAACCCACCGACCTTCACGGTGGGCTTCATCGCCCTGGTGTTCTTCCCGGCCCTGATGGCGCCGTCCAATCCCCAGAGCTACGACGCCGCGTCCTTCCTGCTGAACGTGCTCCTCGTCGTCCTGGCGGCGGTGATCCTCTTCCTCGCGGTGCGCCTCGTCCTGCCGATCTCGCCGGCGCAGCACCGGGCCTTCGCCCTGGATTCCGCCCGGCGCGCCCTCGCCGAGGCTCTCGTCGGCGAGGGCGGCGACGCGACGGCGCGCACCAGCCTGCATGCCGACCGGCTGTTCCAGTTCGCCCGGTACAGCTCGGGCAGCGGGGCGGTGCGGCGCACGGGGCTGGTCCACGCCTTCGCCCTCGCGCAGATCGAGGCCGCCGCCGCCCGCGCCCACGCGCAGATGCGGATTCTGTGGGGGGCGCAGGGCTTGCGGGCACCGATCCTGCGGGCCCGGGAGGCTCTGGCCTCCGGTCATCCGGGGCGGCTGAAGGCCGCGGCGCGCGACCTCGCGCGGGCGGCCGCGGACGAGCCGCGCTCGGTGCGGATGACGACGGCGCGCGCGGCGACCGACCTGGCGACCGCCGCGCGGGTGATCGGCCGCCACCGCCGCTTCCTGCGGCGCCTCGCCGTCGCGCCGTTCTGAGGAGGGAGCGAATGCACGCGGATCTCCAGATTGGCGGGGTGCTGATCTCCCCCTTCGTCGCCTACGCGCTCGGCGCCTTCGCGATCCTCGCCGCCTTGCGCCCGCTCCTCACCCGGATCCGCTTTGGCCGTTACGTGGCGAACCCGCCGCTGGCCGAGGCCGGCATCTACGTCTGCATTCTCGCCCTGCTGGTGGTGCTGCTCTGATGGCCGACGAGGACGATCCGAAAGCGGGCCGCGCGGCCGAACCCGGCGCCGCCGGCACCCCGGACGCCGAGCCGCCCGCGCTTCGGGAGAAGAGGTCGCCCCGCGGCGGCCGGGCGCGCAAGCTCCTGCGGATCGGGGCGACCGCCGCGATCCTCATCCTCGCCCTCGCGGCGGCGGCCGTGGTCTGGCACTTCTACGTCACGGCGCCCTGGACCCGGGACGGGCGCGTGCGCGTCCAGGTGGCCGCCGTCGCGCCCCAGGTCTCGGGCCAGATCGTGGCGCTGAAGGTCGTCGACAACCAGGCGGTGAAGCGCGGCGACGTGCTCTACAGGATCGATCCGTTCGACTTCGAGGTCGCGGTCGCGCAGGCCGAGGCCGAGGTGAAGAACCGCGAGGCCGACCTGCAGGTGAAGAATGCCCAGTCCGCGCGGCGGCAGGCGCTGACCACCGTCTCGACCTCGGTCGAGGAGAAGCAGCAATACGCGGGCACCGCCAAGATCGCCGAGGCCGCGCTGGAGACCGCCAAGGCGCAGCTCTCCCAGGCGCAGATCAACCTGAAGCGCACAGAGGTGCGCGCGCCGGTCAACGGGCGCGTGACCAACCTGCTGCTGCGCGAGGGCGACTACGCGACGACCGGCACGGTCAACGTCCGGGTGGTCGATACCGACTCGTTCTGGATCGACGGCTATTTCGAGGAGACGAAGATGGCCAACATCCACGTGAACGACCCGGCCGAGATGCAGCTCATGGGCTTCGAGCCGGCGCTGAAGGGCACGGTGGAGAGCATCACGCTCGGCATCGCCACCGCGAACGCATCGACGAGCACGCAGGGCCTGCCGAACGTTGATCCGGTCTACACCTGGGTGCGGCTCGCCCAGCGGGTCCCGGTGCGCATCCGCATCGATCATGTGCCGGAGGGCGTGCCCCTGGTGGCCGGCATGACCGCGACGGTCGTGGTCAACAACGGCGTCGGCAGCCGCCCAGCCTGGTTCGCTGACCTGGGCCGGACGATCGGCGGCACGCGCTGAGCTGGTGCCGGTCGAGTCCATGCCGGGCGAGTCCATGCCGGTCGAACCGGGCATGGATTTTTGCGGCGCGGAAGAGGGCCGGCTAAGTCGCTGATCCGTCAGGCGTGCGCTGCGAAGGTTCGAGCTTGGGGCGAATACTTCCAACCGAAGGCGCAATTTTCCGGTTGACGGCTGCCGAATACGGACGCAGTCTCTCTGTGTGCTTCGGGAAGGGAAGCACAACCGTTCCGGATACGGCGCGCACGGCGCGAATATCTGGCGCGACGATCCGTGAGCGAAGCTGAAGGAGACAGGAATGACTCCACCCCAGCAGCACGCCGTAACGACCACTCCCGGACCGGTCCGGCCGGGAGCCTAGCGGCAGATCAGGCGGACAGCCCGGCGGAAGACGGCTCCAGGGGCGCAGAAGCGGCCGAACGGCGCGACTTCGAACACGCGAAATGCCCCACTTCAAGCCGTCTCCGGCGCGGTTCTCTCCGGCAGGGCCGGGGATGATGACCATCGCGAAGGTGCCGAGCGCTCGCCGACAGCCCCGCAGGCTGCGTGCGGGCTGAACCCATGTGGCGGTCGATCGCTCCGCAAGCAGCGGGATCCCCTCTCCCCGCTTGCGGGGAGCGGAGAGGCCCGCACTCTCAGCCGGACCTCACTCGATCCCGAGCTTCGCCTTCAGCAGGGCGTTCACCGCGGCCGGGTTGGCCTTGCCGCCGGTGGCCTTCATGGTCTGGCCGACGAACCAGCCGAGCAGCGTCGGCTTCTCCTTGGCCTGCGCGACCTTGTCGGGGTTCTGGGCGATGATCTGGTCGATCGCCGTCTCGATGGCGCCGGTGTCGGTGACCTGCCTCATGCCGCGGGCCTCGACCACGGCGCGCGGGTCGCCGCCCTCCGTCCAGACGATCTCGAACAGGTCCTTGGCGATCTTGCCGGAGATCGTGCCCTCGCCGATCAGGTCGATGATCGCGCCGAGCTGGTCGGCCGAGACCGGGCTCTCGTCGATGCCGAGACCCTCCTTGTTCAGGCGCCCGAACAGCTCGTTGATCACCCAGTTCGCCGCGGCCTTGCCGTCGCGGCCCTTGGCGACCGCCTCGTAGAAGTCGGCCGACGCCCGCTCGGCCACCAGCACGCCCGCATCGTAGGGCGAGAGGCCGAAATCGGCCACGAAGCGCGCCTTCTTGGCATCCGGTAGTTCCGGCAGGCCCGCCGCGAGGCCGTCGACATAGGCCTGATCGAATTCGAGCGGCAGAAGGTCCGGATCGGGGAAGTAGCGGTAATCGTGCGCCTCTTCCTTCGAGCGCATCGAGCGGGTCTCGCCCTTGCCCGGATCGAACAGGCGGGTCTCCTGCACGATCGTCCCGCCGTCCTCGATGATCGCGATCTGGCGGCGCGCCTCGGTCTCGATCGCCTGGCCGATGAAGCGGATCGAGTTGACGTTCTTGATCTCGCAGCGCGTGCCGAGCGGCTCACCGGGGCGGCGCACCGAGACGTTCACGTCGGCGCGGAGATTGCCCTTCTCCATGTCGCCGTCGCAGGTGCCGAGATAGCGCAGGATGGTGCGCAGCTTCGTCACGTAGGCCTTGGCCTCCTCGGACGAGCGCAGGTCCGGCCGCGAGACGATCTCCATCAGGGCGACGCCCGAGCGGTTGAGATCGACGAAGCTCAGGTTCGGCGCCTGGTCGTGCAGGGACTTGCCGGCATCCTGCTCCAGGTGCAGGCGCTCGATGCCGACCGTGATCGACTCGCCTTCGGGCAGATCGACCAGGACCTCGCCCTCGCCGACGATCGGGTCCTTGTACTGCGAGATCTGGTAGCCCTGCGGCAGGTCCGGGTAGAAGTAGTTCTTCCGGTCGAAGACCGAGCGCAGGTTGATCTTCGCCTTCAACCCGAGGCCGGTGCGCACGGCCTGCGCCACGCATTCCTCGTTGATCACCGGCAGCATCCCGGGCATGGCCGCGTCGACCAGCGAGACGTGGGCGTTCGGCTCCGCCCCGAAGGCGGTCGCGGCGCCGGAGAACAGCTTCGAGCGGCTGGTGACCTGGGCGTGGATCTCCATGCCGATCACGACCTCCCAGTCGTGCAGGCCGCCCTTGATCAGCTTCTTCGGGTTCACGGGTGCGTTCATGGTCGTCCGGGCCGATCCTCGGGGGAGGTCGCGGGGTGAGCGGGGGGCTTGAAGCCCCTCGCGCTGTGGCGGTGAGTTAGGGGCCGGTGCCCGCGCGGGTCAAGCGCGGGGCCGGATTGCGCGGCGCGCCCCGAACCCGACGATCGCCCAGAGGAGCGCCGCGATCGTCCGCACGGGGAAGAAGGTCGGCCCGTCGTGGCTGACCGGGGCCGGCCACGGAATCCCGATCGCGCCGATCGCCCAGGAGGCCAGCACCGAGACGGCGAGCGCGATGATCGCCGCGATGAAGACCTTGCCGAACTGGCTCGCGGTCCAGCCGAGATAGAGCGCCAGCAGAACGAGGATCGGGTCGAGCCCGGCCCAGATCCAGACGGTCCAGGGGTAGAACGGGACGGTCATGCCCACCAGGGCTTCGGCAGGCTGACCCGGCCGGCCGCGTCCTCGATCACTTGGCTCGCCGCGAACAGCGTCTCCTCGTCGAAGGGGCGGCCGATCAGCTGGAGGCCGAGCGGCAGGCCCTGGGCGTCGAGCCCCGCCGGCACCGAGATGCCCGGCAGGCCGGCCATGTTCACCGTCACGGTGAACACGTCGTTGAGGTACATCTCGACCGGGTCGGCCGAGGCCTTCTCGCCGATGCCGAAGGCGGCCGACGGGGTCGCGGGGGTGAGGATCGCGTCGACGCCGACCGCGTAGGCCTCCTCGAAGTCGCGCTTGATCAGGGTGCGGATCTTCTGGGCGCGCACGTAGTAGGCGTCGTAGTAGCCCGCCGAGAGCACGTAGGTGCCGATCATGATGCGGCGCTTCACCTCGCGGCCGAAGCCCGCCGCGCGGGTCTTCTCGTAGAGGCCCACGATATCATTGGCCGGCACGCGCAGGCCGTAGCGCACCCCGTCGTAGCGGGCGAGGTTCGAGGAGGCTTCGGCCGGGGCCACGATGTAGTAGGCCGGCAGCGCGTACTGGGTGTGCGGCAGCGAGATCTCCCGGATCGTCGCGCCCGCGTCCTTGAGCCAGGCCGCGCCCTGGTCCCAGAGCCGCTGGATCTCGGCCGGCATGCCGTCCACCCGGTACTCCCGGGGGATGCCGATGGTCAGGCCCTTCACGCCGCGGGAGACCGCCCCCTCGAAATCGGGCACGGGCAGGTCCGCGCAGGTGGTGTCGCGCGCGTCCGAGCCGGACATGGAGCCCAAGAGGATCGCGCAGTCGCGCACCGTGCGGGCGATCGGGCCGGCCTGGTCGAGCGAGGAGGCGAAGGCCACCGTGCCCCAGCGCGAGCAGCGCCCGTAGGTCGGCTTGATGCCGACGGTGCCGGTGAAGGCCGCGGGCTGGCGGATCGAGCCGCCGGTATCCGTGGCCGTCGCGCCGAGGCACAGATGCGCGGCGACCGCCGCCGCCGACCCGCCCGAGGAGCCGCCCGGCACGATCGGCGCGTCCGAGCCGTTGCGGCGCCAGGGCGAGATGACGTTACCGTAGGCGCTGGTCTCGTTGGACGAGCCCATGGCGAACTCGTCGAGGTTGAGCTTGCCCAGCATCACCGCGCCGTCGCGCCAGAGATTGGCCGAGACCGCCGACTCGTAGTGCGGCGTGAAGTTCTCCAGGATCTTCGAGCCCGCGGTGGTCTTCGTACCCTCGGTGCAGAACAGATCCTTGATGCCGAGCGGCAGGCCCTCCAGCGGGCGGGCCTCGCCCGCCGCGATCTTCGCGTCCGAGGCGTCGGCCATCGCGAGCGCGCGCTCGGGCGTCTCCAAGATGTAGGCGTTGAGCGCGCGGGCCTGCTCGACCGCCGTGACATGGGCCTGCGTCAGCTCGCGGGCGGAGAAGCGCTTGGCCTTCAGGCCGTCGCGCGCCTCGGCGAGGGAGAGTTCGTTGAGTTCGCTCACGTGTTCCGTCCTCACGTCCGCCGTGCGGCGGCGGGGCCTGCCCGGCGGCTCGGCCGGGCGCTCAAGGCGGGTGCTGCCGGGCGCGGGCCGGCCTACTCGACCACTTTCGGGACGAGGAAGTAGTTGTCCTCGGTCTCGGGAGCGTTGGCCACCACGTCCGCGGCGCGCTCGCCGTCCGTCACGACGTCCTGGCGCTTCTTCATCGCCATCGGGGTGACCGAGGTCATCGGCTCGACGCCGGAGACGTCCACCGTGCCGAGCTGCTCGACGAAGGCCAGGATGGCGTTGAGCTCGCCCTGGAGCGGCGCGACCTCCTCCTCCGAGACCGCGATGCGCGCCAGATGCGCGATGCGCCTGACCGTCTGTGCGTCGACCGACATGCTCACCCGTTCCGCGCCCCGGGAGGGGCGGGCCTGATCGAAGAAATCCGCCGGGCTATAGCACCGGGTTTCGCGGCGCCGCAACGCGGGGGCCGGAGCGACCTGCGCGCCGGCCGCGATGCTTCAGGTCACCACGTGGTTGGGCGTTGTGCTGACATCGACCACGACGCCGCGCTTCACAGGGTTGAGGTGCGCTTGCCCCGCGCCGAAGACGAGGATCTCGAAGGCGAGGAGCAGCATCAGCCGGTGCTTGCGGGGCAGGCGGCGGGCGGGACGAGGCGAGGCGGCGGTCAAGCGCGGGCCCTCCGGGAGCGTTAACGGGACGTTAACGACCCTATGCCGGAACCGTGCCAGCCTGCGCCACGTCGAACTGCGCACAGGGTTAACGGCTGTGGATGGAGGGGCTGATGTGGGCTGAGATATTCGCGGAACTGCGCCGCGGCTGCCCCTCGGACGAGGCGGAGATGGCGCGGGCCGAGCGGGAACTCGGCTTCCCGCTGCCCGAATCGTACCGGAGCTTCTGTTGCGCGTGCGGGGCGGGGCTCGCGGGCGGGTTCGTGCGGGTGGCGACACCCGTGCCCTACCCGGCCGCCGACCTCGTCGTGCGCGCCGAGCTGATCGCCCACAGCATTCAGGCGGCGATCGGCCTGCTCGATGCGCCGCCCGCCTTCGCCGTCGAGGGCGACGACCCGGGCGTGCTCGACCGGGCCTGCTTCTTCGGCGAGACCGAGGACGGCCATTTCCTGTTCTGGGACGTGCAGGGAGAGGATCTGGCGGGCGAGCCGGAATACGACATCTGGCTCCTGGCACCCGATCTCGAGACGGTTCGCTTCGGGGGCGAGAGCCTCGACGCCCTGTTCCGGCGGCTGCAGGGCGAGGGCGTGCGGACCGTTCTCGGCGAGGCGGCCGAGCCCCTGCCCTCGCTCTTCGAGGGGATCGAGGCCGCGGTGCTGGCGCGCGGGGCCGAAGCCCCGTAAGGCCGGTGCCATGGCCAGCCCGGATCCCCGCCAAGATTCCAGCCAAGATACCCGCCAGGACGCCCGCGTCGCGGATATCCGTGCCTTCGCCGAGGCGTCCCGCGGGGGCGCGCGCCTGATCGGCGTCGATCTCGGCACCCGGACGATCGGGCTCGCGCTCTCCGACGTGCAGCGCCGCATCGCCTCGCCGCTGGAGACGATCCGGCGGGTGAAGTTCACGCCGGATGCGCAGCGCCTGCGCGACCTCTGCCTGAAGCACGCTGTCGGGGGCCTCGTCTTCGGCCTGCCGCTCAACATGGACGGCTCGGAGGGGCCGCGGGCGCAATCGACCCGCGCCTTCGTGCGCAACCTGAAGCCGATCCTCGACCTGCCGGTCCTGTTCCAGGACGAGCGCCTCTCGACCGCGGTCGTCACCCGCGCGCTGATCGAGGCGGACGCCTCGCGGGCCAGGCGCGCTCAGCTCGTGGACAAGCTTGCCGCCGCCTACATCCTGCAGGGCGCGCTCGACATGATGCAGGAATCGGACGAGGGCGACAGTGGGGGCGATCGGTTCCCGGTCTACCCGTAGGAGCCGGCGCGGAAGCCGGCTCAATCGCGCGCGGCTTTCCTCTCGCCCCGGCGCTCGTCCTCCCGGAACGCTGTCCTGCGCCAGGCCGGCGGGCATGTCATGCGGCCCTCGTAACCGTCGAAGCCGCCGCTGTAGGAGAAACGGTTCAGGGCCGCGTGCCGTGCGCGCTCCGACGCGGCCTCACAGCGGGAGCCCGCGCCGTCCGGCGTCCGGCTTCGACGCTGCGTCTCGGTCGCTGTGCCCGAGCCCGGTTTCGGCATTCCGGCCCTCCTACCGCATGACGTTGCGCGCCCCGGTACAATCGCCGGCCGCGCGGACCCGTTGCATCCTAGCAGGGCCGAGGCGTTTCCGCAGGCCTCGGCGCAACCGGAATTCCTGAGGGACCCTGAGGGACGGAAGCCGGGACGAGGCCTGTCGCATCAGCGGATCAGCGAGACCGTGCCGCTGCCGTGACGCTCGATCCGGCCGTCGAGTTCGAGCTCGAGCAGCAGCGTCTGCACCGCGCGCACGCCGAGGCCGGTGGCGCGGGCGAGCGCGTCGGTGCCGACCGGGCTGGGGCTCAGCGCGCCGATCAGCCGGGCCCGGGGGTCGGCCGTCTCCTCCAGCTCGGGCGCGTCGAGGCCGGGCGCCGGCACCGGCACCGCGATGCCGTCGAGGTCGATCTCGTCCCAGAAGACCGGCTGGTCGGCGAGGTCGGGCGCGTCCCGCGCCTCCGGCACCGTCCCGCCGACGAGCGGGGCGATCACCGCGAGGACGTGATCGACCTCCGCGACCAGGGTTCCGCCCTGGCGGATCAGGTCGTTCGTGCCCTCCGCCCGCGGGTCGAGCGGCGAGCCCGGCACCGCGAAGACCTCGCGGCCCTGTTCCAGGGCGAAGCGGGCGGTGATCAGCGAGCCGGAGCGGCGCGCGGCCTCGACCACGACGGTGCCGTAGGCGAGCCCCGAGATGATGCGGTTGCGGCGCGGGAAGTCGCGGCCCCTGGGCTCCCAGCCCATAGGCATCTCGGCGACGACGGCGCCGCCCGCCCCGACGATCTCGTCCACGAGGCCGGCGTGGTTCGCCGGGTAGATCCGGTCGTGCCCGCCGGCCAGCACCGCCACCGTGCCGGTGCCGAGGGCGGCCTTGTGGGCGCGGGCGTCGATGCCGCGGGCGAGCCCCGAGACCACCGTCAGGCCGGCCTCCCCGAGGCCGCGGGCGAGGCGCTCGGTGAAGGCGCCGCCCAGCGCCGAGGCGTTGCGCGAGCCGACGATCGCGACGGCGGGCTGGCCGAGCGCGGCGGCGGCGCCCCGGACCGCCAGGAGCGGCGGCGCGCTGTCGGTGACCTGCAGGAGCCGGGGGTAATCCGCCTCGCCGGTCGCGACGAGCCGGGCGCCGAGGCGCGCGGCCGCCGCGATCTCGTCCTCGGCCTGCGCACGGCTCGGCGGCGTCACCGGCCGCCCCTGGCGGCGGGTGAGCGCGGGCAGCGCGTCGAGGGCGCCGGCCGCGCCGCCGTAGCGGTTGATCAGGGTGCGGAAGGTGCGCGGACCCACGCCCTCGGTGCGGATCAGCCGGAGCCAGTCGATGCGCTGCGCGTCGGTGAGCTGCATGGAGCGGGTTCCGGATCAGGGTCCTAGGAACCCTATCACAGGGGCGGCGCCCGCGCTCAGCCCTTCTGGCCGATCCGCCCCTCGGTGCCGGCGATCAGCCGCCGGATGTTGGGCTCGTGCTTCCACCAGAGCAGCAGGCCGAGCAGCCCGAACAGAAGGGCCTCCGCCGGACGGCCCAGCGCCCAGAGCACGAGGGGCGTGCCGGCGGAGGCCGCCAGAGCCGCGAGCGAGGAGTATCGGAGCGCGAAGGCGAGCCCGAGCCAGATGGCCGCGAAGGCCAGGAGCGCGAGGGGGCTGAATGCCAGCAGCACGCCGATGAAGGTCGCCACGCCCTTGCCGCCGCGGAAGCCGAGCCAGACCGGGAAGAGATGGCCGAGGAACGCCCCGAGCCCGGCCGCCAGCATCGCGGCCTCCCCGAAGCGGGCCGCGATCAGAACCGCGGCGGTGCCCTTGAGCGCGTCGCCGAGGAGCGTCGCGGCGGCGAGCCCCTTGCGGCCGGTGCGCAGCACGTTCGTCGCGCCGATATTGCCCGAGCCGATCGCCCGCACGTCGCCGAGCCCGGCGAACTTGGTCAGGATCAGCCCGAACGGGATCGAGCCCAGCGCGTAGCCCAGCGCGAGGCAGGCGGCGACCGTCGCGGTCGCGAAGTCGAAGATCGCGATCACGCCGCCACCGCGATCTCGGGCAGACGGTGCACGACGCGCCCGCCGACCAGCGTCAGCACCGCCGCGCCCTGCAGGCGGGCCTCGTCGAAGGGCGAGTTCTTCGAGCGGGATTTCAGCTGCCGCTTGTCGAGGACGTAGGGCAGGTCGGGATCGATCACGACGATGTCGGCCGGGGCGCCCGCATTGAGCCGCCCGGCCTCGCGACCGAGGATGCCGGCAGGCGCCGCCGTCAGGGCTTCGATCAGGCGCGGCAGGCCGATATCGCCCGTGTGGACGAGGCGGAGCGCGGCGCCGAGCAGGGTCTCGATGCCGAGCGCACCGTTGGCGGCCTCCGCGAAGGGCAGGCGCTTGGTCTCGACGTCCTGCGGGTTGTGGTCCGAGACCACCACGTCGATGACGCCCTCCTTCAGGGCCTGCACCACGGCCTGCCGGTCGCTCTCGTGGCGAAGCGGCGGCGCGAGGCGGCAGAAGGTGCGGTAATGCCCGATATCGCCCTCGTTGAGCACGAGGTTGTTGACCGAGACGCCGCAGGTCACGGGAAGCCCCGCCTCCTTGGCCCGCCGCACGATCTCGACGGAATCGGCGCACGAGATCATCGCCGCGTGGTAGCGGGCGCCGGTGAGGCGCACGAGGCGGATGTCGCGCTCCAGCATCACCGTCTCGGCCTCGCGCGGGATGCCCGCGAGTCCGAGGCGGGAGGCGAACTCGCCCTCGTTCATCACTCCCTCGCCGACGAGGTCCGGCTCCTCGACGTGCTGCATGATGAGCGCGCCGAAATCGCGGGCGTAGGTCAGGGCGCGCCGCATCACCTGGGCGTTCGTCACCGCCTTGAGACCGTCCGTGAATGCCACGGCGCCGGCCTCCTGCAGCAGGCCGAACTCGGTCATCTCCCGCCCCGCGAGGCCTTTCGTGACGGCCGCCGCCGGCAGGACGTTGACGCAGGCCGTGTCGCGGGCGCGGCGCAGCACGAAGTCGACGATGGCCGGCCCGTCGATCACCGGGTTGGTGTCGGGCATGCAGACGAGCGTCGTGACGCCGCCGGCGGCGGCGGCCGCGCTCGCCGAGGCCAGGGTCTCGCGATGCTCCGCGCCCGGCTCGCCCACGAAGGCGCGCATGTCGACGAGGCCCGGCGCCACCACGTTGCCGAGGCAGTCGATCCGCTCCGCACCCTCCGGCGCGCCCGGAGCTGCGCCGTGGGCGACGTCGGCGATGCGGCCCTCGCGGACGAGGACGCTTCCGGGCGTCTCCTGCCCGGTGGCCGGGTCGAGCAGGCGGGCGTTGGTGAGGAGGAGCGGACGAAGGGACATCGGCATCACCCGTTCGGCAGGTGGGTCGCGAGGGCTTCGAGCACCGCCATGCGGACGGCAACCCCCATCTCGACCTGCTCGCGGATCAGCGACTGCGCGCCGTCGGCGATGTCGGAGGCGATCTCGACGCCGCGGTTCATCGGGCCCGGATGCATCACCAGGGCGTCGGGCTTGGCCAGCGCCAGCTTGTCGCCGTCGAGGCCGTAATAGCGGAAATACTCCTTCACCGAGGGCACGAAGGAGCCGTTCATGCGCTCGCGCTGCAGGCGCAGCATCATGACGATGTCGCAGCCCTTGAGGCCTTCGCGCATGTCGGTGAAGACCTCGACGCCGAAGCGCGCGATGCCGGCCGGCAGCAAGGAGGTCGGCCCGATCACCCGCACCCGGGCGCCCAGCGCCTGCAGGCTGATGATGTTCGAGCGGGCGACGCGGGAATGCAGGACGTCGCCGCAGATCGCGACCTGAAGCCCCTCGATCCGGCCCTTGTTGCGGCGGATGGTCAGCGCGTCCAGGAGCGCCTGGGTCGGATGCTCGTGGGCGCCGTCGCCCGCGTTCACCACCGAGCAATCGACCTTGCGGGCGAGGAGATGCACGGCGCCCGCCGACTGGTGGCGCACCACGATGATGTCGGGCCGCATGGCGTTCAGGGTCGCGGCGGTGTCGATGAGCGTCTCGCCCTTCTTCACAGACGAGGAGGCGACCGACATGTTCATCACGTCGGCGCCGAGCCGCTTGCCGGCGAGCTCGAACGAGGATTGCGTCCGGGTCGAGGGCTCGAAGAACAGGTTGATCTGGGTGCGGCCCCGGAGCGTCGTGCGCTTCTTCTCGACCTGTCGGGAGATGTCGACGGCGGCGTCCGCCCGGTCGAGCAGACCCTCGATCTCGGGGCGCGTCAGCCCCTCGATGCCGAGGAGATGGCGGTGGGGGAAGCTCGGGGGCGCGACTTGGGTCATGTCGAGGGCCGGTGATAGGTCGCCGGACCGGGCCGGGCAAGGGCGGCGGGAGCTTCGTGAGACTTCGCGCACGCCTTCGTGGCGGCCGTCCTTGCCGCGCCCGCCCGGCGACCCACTTCGCCGGGGCCGAACGACCCGAAGGCCCGCCCGAGGATCCGCCCATGATCGACCCGACCCTGCGCGACGCGCTCCTCGCGGTGAGCCCGGCCAGCCTCGCCCGGGCGCTCGCCCGCCGCGGAATCCGTGCGCACGCCTTCGCGGGGCTGGAGCTGCGCGCCTCTACGCCCATTGCCGGGCCCGCCCACACCCTGCGGCTGATCCCTGCGCGCGACGAGGCGGCAGGCGATCTGGCGCAGGCGATCGGAGAGGTGCCGGAGGGCGCCGTGTTGGTGATCGACGCCGCCGGCAGCGGCGGCGCACTGCCCTTCGCGCGCCTCCTGGCCGCCGCCGTGGCGCGGGCCGGCGTCGCCGGCCTCGTCACGGATGCGGGCCTGCCCGACGACCTCGCCCTGCCCGCCTGGGGCCGGGACCTCGGCCGGACCCCGGGATCCACCGGGCTCGCGCTGGCCGGAACAGGCGAACCGGTCGCCTGTGCGGGCGCGGCGGTGCATCCGGGCGACATCGTGGTGGCAGGACCGGACGGCGCCGTCGTGTTGCCTGCCGACATCGCCGAGTCGGTCGCGCTGGAGGCCGTCGAGCAGCAGCGGCTCGACCTCTGGCTTCTCAGAGAGGCCGAGCGGGGCGCCGACCTATCGGCCCTGCTGCCGCCGGACGCGGAGACGCGCGCCCGCTTCGAGGCCGAGACGAAGAATCCTTGAGCCGACGATGTTCTTCCCCGCCTCGAAGCTAATCTTCTTCCTGATCACCCCGTCGAACTTCCTGATCCTCTGCGTGCTCGCGGGGGCCGCACTGTTCGGCCTCGGCTGGCGCGGGACGGGCGGCTTCCTCGTCGTCTTCGCGGGCGTCGGGCTGGCGCTCGGCGGCCTCTCGCCGCTGCCTGCGCTGGCGATGCTGCCGCTGGAGGAGCGTTTCCCCCGCTTCGAGGACGACGGCGAGCCCGTCACCGGCATAATCCTGCTCGGCGGCGGGATCGAGACCCGCATCGCCACGGCCCGTGGCCAGTTCGTCGGCAACGACGCGGACGAGCGCCAGACCTACGCGGCGGCCCTGGCCCGGCGCTACCCGCAGGCGCGCCTCGTGTTCTCGGGGGGCAGCGGCAACCTGAGGGCCGGCGGCGACAGCGAGGCGGACATCATCAGCCGCTACGCCGATACGCTCGGCCTGCCGCGCTCGCGCCTGATCCTCGAGGGCCGCTCGCGCAACACACACGAGAACGCCCGCTTCAGCGCCGAGCTGGTGCAGCCCAAGCCCGAGGAGCGCTGGCTCCTCGTCACCTCGGGCTGGCACATGCCGCGCGCGGTCGGCTGCTTCCGGCAGGCGGGCTTTCGCGTCACCGCCTTCCCGGTCGATTACCGCACCGGCGGCTGGGGCGACCTCTACCGCCCGGTCAGCTTCGCCTCGGACGGGCTGTTCCAGCTCGATCTCGCCGTGAAGGAATGGATCGGCCTCGCGGTCTACAGGTTCGCGGGCTACACCTCCGGCTGGCTGCCGGGGCCCGACGACGCGTCCCCTGCGGGTCCGAGCCGGTAGACGCCGCGAAAGTCGTCCGGATCGACCGGGCGTCCCTTCCGCAGGATCGCGATCCGCCCGGCCTTGGCGAGCCGCACGGCGACGCGCCGCACCGGCTGCATCAGCTTGCCCCACCCGTCCGGATGCGGGCCGCCGATGGCGCGGGCGACCTCGGACGGGCAGACCGTCTTGCCCGGCCCACGCCCGTCCACGAGGTCGAGCAGCGTCGTCTCGATCAGGGCCTCGTTCGCCGTCTGCCCGGGCTTCTTGTCCGCGCTCTTCTTTTCCGCACTCTTGCCGGGTCCGTTCATCGCGCGCTCTCCTTCAGAACCTCGTCCTCCTCCAGGAGCGCGCTCCGGATCTCGGAGGCGAACTGGCGGCGCCACATCACCAGAACCGCCGCGGTGGTGGTGAGCATCAAGAGATAGGGACTGACGAACCAGCCCAGATAGGCCAGCGCGAACAGGAAGGCGCGCTGGCCCCGCGCGAACTGCTGGCCGGCGGCGATGTTCATCGCGGCGGCGCGGCGCGCCGCGCGCAGCATCGCGGCCTCGTCCGCACCCGAGCCCTTCGGCGGCACCGCCCCGATCAGGATCGAGCCGTAGTTGAACAGGCGGTAGGCCCAGGTGAACTTGAAGAAGGCGTAGACGAAGACCACCGCGAGCCCCGCCACCTTGATCTCCCAGGTGAGCCGGGTGGCGGCGCCGCCGAGCGCCAGCGCGCCGAACAGGCTGAGCACGTCGTCGCTCGAGCGCGAGAGCGTGAGCACGCCGCCGAGCGCGATCAGCGAGGTTGAGGCGAAGAAGGCGGTGCCGTTCTGCAGCGAGGCGTTGATCGTGGTGTCGACCACCCGGTTGTCGCGCTGGATCATCTGGCGCGCCCAGATCTCGCGCTGCCGGTTCATGATCTGCGAGAGCGACACCATCCGGCCGCGCAGGCGCCCGACTGAGAGCGCGTAGCCGGTCCAGGCGGCGACGAAGAACAGGAGCGCGCCCAGGTCGAGCGGCGAGAACGCCGCGGCGGCGGTCTTCAGGTCGGTCATGGTCTGCCGGAGGATCGTTGCCGCGGGGGCATATCAGCCGGGCGCCGGGGTCGGAAGGCGTTTATGGGGTCGAGGCCCGACTTGCGGGACCGGCCGGGCGCTGCATGAAACCCTGAACGGACCTCTTACACCTGCTTACCGAGCGTCCGCGCAAGGTGGTCCTCGTGCTGGCGCTGGAGGTCTTCGAAGGTCTCAAGGAGCGCCTCTGCCTCTTGGGTCGGCAAGCCATCCTCCCGGAGGCGAGCGATCAGCGCGCGTTGGTTCGCGATGTGCCCGGCACCCTCCTCGACGTGCCGTCTGACCATCTCAAGTTCAGTTTCGCCAGCACGCATTCAAGCAGGATAGCAGATCGGCCACGGCATGGGATGCCCGTTCGCTTACCACCCTGAGCAGCCCTTCCGTCAGCCAAGTGTATCGGGGGCCCAAGTCCTCTCGATGCGATCCTACGACAGGATGCGGAAGCCGGAGGGCGGTGCCTCGGCCGGCGCCGTCGCCACCACGTCGTCCACCCGCGCCCCCGGCGGCCCCTGACGGCAGGCCGCAAGCATCGCATCCACCGCGGCTTCGGGCCCTGAGAACATGGCTTCGACCGTGCCGTCTTCGCAGTTAAGCACATGGCCCGAGAGGCCGCGCGCCCGTGCCTCGCGCTCGGTCCAGGCCCGGTAGGACACGCCCTGTACCCGGCCGCTGATCACCACCGCGACGGTCTTCGTCCCGCTCACCGCATCACCCTCCGGTCGCCTGCGGAACTGGGCCGGCGCGCCCGGCCGGCAAGCCCGCCTCAGCTGCCGCGATAGGTCTGGAAGCTCCAGGGCGTCGCCACCAGGGGCACGTGGTAGTGCCCTTCCGGCTCCGACACGCCGAAGCGCAGCGGCACGACGTCGAGGAAGGGCGGATCGGCCAAGTCGTATCCGGCCGCGCGATGGTAGGCGCCGAGCGCGAAGCGCAGCTCGTAGATCGCGATCGGCACCGGACGCCCGCCGATCAGCGGCGCGTCGGTGCGCCCGTCCGCGTTGGTCACCGCGCGGGCGACGAGGACGGTCTCCTCGGCCGAGACGATCTCGTGGAGTTCCACGCCGATCCCCGCGGCGGGCCGGCCCCGCACCGTGTCCAGCACGTGGGTCGAGATCCGCCCCGTGGTGCGCGGCGGCCCCTCCCCCGCGACCAGCCCGTTCAGGCGGATCGCGCCGATGCGGAAGACCTCGGCGAGGGCCGTGCGCCGCTCGGTCTCCGGGGCCGAGGCGAGCCGGGCCTCGAAGCGGCGGAGCAGCGAGGCCCGGCCGTGCCGCTTCACGCAGAGGATGAACGGGATCCCGAACCGCGCCCGGTAGGCCGCGTTCAGCGCCTCGAAGCGGGCGTACTCGGCCTCCGACAGGCGATCGAGCCCGGCCGCCGCCTGCTCCGCGACGGAAGCGGGTTCGATCCGCCCGGCCCGCGCGGCGCGCCCGGCGAGTTCCGGATGGCCGGCAAGCAGGGCAAGACGCTGCCCGTCCGGCGCTTCCTCGATCACCGCCCGCATCGCGTCCGCGAGCGCCTCGACCGTCGCGAAGGGCCGCCGGGCCGAGGCGGCCGCGGCCACCCAGGGCGCGTGCTCGTAGACCGCGCCGAGCGCCGCGACGAAGTCCGGCTCCGGCATCGCGTTGAGGGCGGTGAGGGTGAGGGGAGCGGAAGCCATCGTCTCTCTCGGTCGGCGCGCCGGCGATCCGGGGCGCTGCCCGGCATAGCAGGCCTTGCGCCAGGAACCGGCATCCGGGGCGCCCACCGCGGCGCAATGCCCAGGCGAGCCCGCCGCTCGACGCGTCCGTTGATCAGCTGAATCCCGTCGAGGGAGCGGGGTATGCCCAACACGGGCTCCGGGCGCGCCCAGTCCTGCAGCATATCTCACTATTTGCCGAAGCGCTGATCATCTTTATCGTGTGGGATGTTGCATTCTGGAGATGGCTTGGCGAACAGGATTTCTCGAGCGCCGGAATGGCACCTCGATTGCGACCGAAAGACTGAATAGGTCCGATCGGGGGATTGTCATGGTCGGGTGGAAGGCGGCGGTAGCGGTCGCGGCGGTGTTACCGCTGGGGATGGTCGCGGCGGCGAGCGCCGCCGACATGGACGCGGTGCGGCAGCGGGCGGCGCCCGAGCGTGCCGAGCCGAAGGAGGCGCCCTTCTTCGTCTTCGCCGACACGCAGATCAGCTACCGGTATGTCTTCACCGCCGCGGAGCCGGGCATTCCCAGGCTCAAGACCGCTGATCCGAGCGACGGGCGCGATATCCCGAAGAACGTCCTCAATATCGCGCACGCGAATGCCTGGGCCTATGGCACGAACTTCCTCTCGCTGGACGTGCTGAAATCCGGCTCCCAGGATCCCGCCGGGACGCGCAACGAGATCCCGGGCCAGACGACGCCGTTCGGCTACGGCGCGACGGAGGCCTACGGCCTCTATCGCGGCACGCTCAGCGGCAACAAGATCACGGATACCAAGGCCTTCGCGATCGGCGGGCTGATCGAGGACGTCTCGCTCTCCTTCGGCTTCGACGCCAACGCGAAGAACACGCCGTTCGGGCCGCGCAAGCGCCTCGTGGTCGGCGGTCTCGTCTTCTCCGTCGACGTCACAATCGGCTTCCTGAACGTGGCGGTCCACGCCTCGAAGGAGTGGAACCGCAACGGCTTCGCGGTGGCGCTCTATCGCGACGTCGGCTTCGACACGACGCCGGAATTCGAGATCGTCTACAGCTTCCCGCTGGACGGATTGCTCGGCGGCTTCCCGCTGCGGGTCGCGGGGTTCAACAACATCGTGATGCCCAAGGGGCGGACGAGCACGCCCACATCCACGCCGACGACCGTCGAGTTCCTGTCCCGCACCAACCTCGTGCTCGATGTGGGCAAGATGATCTGGAACCAGCCCGGCCGTCTCGACGCGTTCGTCGGGTTCCAGTACTAGCGGAACAAGTTCGGCAACGACATGGACTACTACAACCGGGCGGTCACGCCGGGGATCTACACCGCCGGCATCTCCGGGGCCGGCGCGGAGGAGAATACCTTCCTGGCCGGCGTGTCGATCCACGTCTTCTGAGACTGTCCCTTGGGGGCGTCCCGCTCAGCGCCGCTGCCTGGCCTTGACCGGGACACCGAGGCCCCGGGGCGCGCGCACGGCGTCGCCCTGGCGAAAGGCGCGCTCCACGTTGCGCTTGCCGGCGATCCCCTGCGTCCCGCCGGCCGCGGTGGCCGGCTCCCGGCCGGCCGGCGCACCGACCGACTGGGCCTGGGCGGAGCCGCACATGGCGAGGCCGAGCGCGAGGGCGGCGGCGAGCGACGCTGATCTAGTCATGGTCCGGCAGTGTCCAGGTTTCGTCGACGCGGTTGTCACGCGGTCTGGGCCCTAAAGGACCGAATGCTGAGAAATGTTCCGTGCTGGGATGCAGATCGACCCGGTCGCCGCCTGCCTCTGGCACATGGTCTGCATCGAATGCGTCAGGCCGGCGCCGGAACGCCGAGGCCGACGCCGCTCACGGAGGCTGTCCATGTCGTTGCCCTCTCCCGCGCCGTCCGCCGCCGGGTCCGATCCGGTCCCCGGAGCCCGGCTGTCCCGCGGCGCGCTGGGGCGTCTCGGCCTCCAGCACGTGCTGGTGATGTATGCGGGCGCCGTGGCGGTGCCCCTCATCGTCGGGCGCGCCCTCAAACTCTCCCCGGAGCAGGTGGCGCTCCTCGTGAGCGCCGACCTCTTCGCATGCGGCATCGTCACCCTGATCCAGAGCTGGGGCCTGCCGGGTATCGGCATCCGCATGCCGGTGATGATGGGCGTCACCTTCGCGGCGGTCACCCCGATGGTGGCGATGGGCGTGAACCCGGAGATCGGCCTGACCGGTATCTACGGTGCGGTGATCGCCTCGGGCCTGTTCGGGCTCCTGGTCGCGCCCCTGGTCGGGCGGCTGCTGCCCCTGTTCCCGCCAGTGGTGACCGGGACGATCATCCTTGTCATCGGCATCTCGCTGATGCGCGTCGGCGTGAACTGGGCCGCGGGCGGCGTCGGCAACCCGAACTACGGCGCGCCGCTCTATCTCGGCATCGCCGCCTTCGTGCTCTGCGTCATCCTGCTCGTCGCCCGCTACGCCACGGGCTTCGCCGCCTCGGCCTCGGTCCTGATCGGCATCGTGCTCGGCATGATCGTGTCCGGCTTCGCAGGCCTCGTCCATCTCGACCGGGTCGCCGCGGCCGCCTGGTTCGACGTGGTGCGCCCCTTCGCGTTCGGCTGGCCGACCTTCGACCCGGTCGCGATCATCACCCTCTGCCTCGTGATGATCGTCGTGATGATCGAGTCGACCGGCATGTTCCTGGCGCTCTCGGAGATCACCGCCGATCCGGTCGACGAGCGGCGCCTCGCCCGGGGCCTGCGCGCGGACGGACTCGGCACCGTGATCGGCGGCGTGTTCAACACCTTCCCCTACACCTCGTTCTCGCAGAATATCGGCCTCGTGGGCGTGACCGGCGTGCGCTCGCGCTGGGTCACGGTGGCGGGCGGCTTCATCATGCTCGGTCTCGGGCTGATCCCGAAGCTCGCGGCGCTCGTCGAGGCCGTGCCGCAATGCGTGCTCGGCGGGGCAGGCCTCGTGATGTTCGGCATGGTCGGCGCCACCGGCACGCGCATCCTCGGGGGCGTCGATTTCGCGGGCAACCGCAACAACCTGTTCATCGTCGCGGTCTCGGTGGGCTTCGGCATGATCCCGCTGGTCGCGCCGACCTTCTTCAAGCAGATGCCGCACGCGCTGCATCCGCTGCTGGAATCGGGCATCCTGCTCGCGGCGATCTCGGCGGTGGGCCTGAACCTGTTCTTCAACAGGCTCGGCGCCGCCGCGGAGGCCCGCGACGCGGCGATCCGCCAGGCCTGGGTCGCCGAAGCCCACTGACCGCACCGCGAACCGACCGGAGCCCACGATGCCCCTGACCGCCTCGACCTACGGCAAGGGCCGCGTCCGCGTGATGCGGCTCGCCCGGGACGGCGACCACCACACGCCGCGGGAGCTGACGCTGACGGTGCTCATGAAGGGCGGGTTCGACGCCGCCTGGACGCAGGCCGACAACCGCGCCTGCATCGCGACCGACACCGTGAAGAACATCGTCAACGTGGTGGCGGCGCGCAACGTCGCCCTCGACGCGGAGGCCTTCGTGCAGGCCGTCGCCGCCCTCTTCCTCGACACCTACCCGCAGGTCGCGGAGATCTCGATCGAGGGGCGCGAGACGCGCTGGCTGCGCCACGCGATCGACGGCACGCCTCACGGCCACACCTTCACCCTCGACGGCAACGGCACCGGCTACGTCGGGCTCGTGGCGAACCGTGCGGGCGCCGTGCTGCGCTCGGGCCTGCGCGGCTACACCTTCATGAAGACCACGCAGTCCGGCTGGTCGAACTTCTTCGACGACGGCTACCGCACGCTCGCCGACACCGACGACCGCATCGCCGCCACCAGCATGGACGCCACCTGGACCTGGCGGGACGCGCCCATCGATTACGCGACCGCCAACGCGGCCGTGCTCGAGACCCTGATCCGGGTGTTCGGCACCACCTACTCGGCGAGCGTGCAGGATTCGATGTACCGGATGGGCGAGGCCGTGCTCGCCGCGATCCCGGAGATCGCCGAGATCGCCTTCGCCATGCCGAACAAGCACTACATCCCGATCAATCTCAGGCCCTTCGGGCTCGATAACCCCGGCACGGTCTTCCTGCCGACCGACGAGCCGCACGGCCAGATCGAGGCGACGGTCGGCAGGGCCGCGTAGGGCGCCGGGAGCGGGGGACGGCATGGACGCGACACCCGACATCGCACCGGCCCGGCCGGGCGGCCCGCTGGAGCGCCTGTTCCGGCTCCGGGCGCACGGCACCACCGCCCGCACCGAGATGCTGGCGGGGCTGACCACCTTCCTGACGATGGCCTACATCGTCTTCATCAACCCGAGCATCCTCGCCGACGCCGGCATGGACCGGGGCGCCGTCTTCGTGGCGACCTGCCTCGCGGCGGCGCTGGGCTCGGCGGTCATGGGCCTGCTGGCCAACTGGCCGGTGGCGATGGCGCCCGGCATGGGGCTCAACGCCTACTTCGCCTACGTCGTGGTGCTCGGCATGGGCTACACGTGGCAGGCGGCGCTCGGCGCGGTGTTCGTCTCCGGGCTCTGCTTCCTCGTCGTGACGCTGACCGGCCTGCGCCGAGTGATCGTGGACGGCATCCCGCGCTCCATGCGGATCGCGATCACGGTCGGGATCGGCCTGTTCCTGGCGATCATCGCGCTCAAGAATGCCGGCATCGTCGCGGCCAGCCCCGCGACCTTCGTGACGCTCGGCGACCTGCACAGGCCCGGCACGGTGCTGGCCGTCCTCGGCTTCCTGGCGGTGGCGGTGCTCTCGGTCCGCAAGGTGAAGGCCGCACTGCTGATCTCGATCCTCGGCGTGACCACATTGAGCTTCCTCGTCGCCGGAAACAGCTTCGGCGGCGTGGTCTCGATGCCGCCCTCGCTCGCGCCGACCTTCCTGGCGCTCGATCTCTCCGGCGCGCTCTCGGCCGGGATCCTCAACGTCGTGCTGGTGCTGTTCCTGGTGGAGCTGTTCGACGCCACCGGCACGCTGATGGGCGTGGCGAGCCGGGCGGGCCTGCTCACGCCGGAGCGCACGGGAGGGCTCGACCGGGCTCTGATGGCCGATTCCGCCGCGATCTTCGCCGGCTCGCTGCTCGGCACGTCGAGCACCACCGCCTATCTGGAGAGCGCGTCGGGCGTCGAGGAGGGCGGGCGCACCGGGCTCACCGCGGTGACGGTCGCCGTCCTGTTCCTGGCCTGCCTGTTCTTCGCCCCGCTCGCCGGCTCGGTGCCGCCCTACGCGACCGCGCCGGCTCTGTTCTACGTCGCCTGCCTCATGCTGCGCGAACTGGTCGATCTCGACTGGGACGACCTCACGGAGGTGATCCCTGCCTGCGTGACCGCGCTCCTCATGCCCTTCACCTACTCGATCGCCACGGGCGTCGCCTTCGGCTTCATCACCTACGCGGTGCTGAAGCTGCTGACCGGCCGGGCGCGCGATGTGAAGCCGGTGGCCTGGGTTATCGCCGCCCTGTTCCTCCTCAAGTTCGTCGCCACCGGAGCCGCCCACTGACCGCACCCGCCGACACCATCCGGGCCGTCCGCGGCCGCGTTCTCACGCTCAAGGGGAACCCGTTCCTCGCCGAGCCCGGCTCCTGCCTCGTCCACCACGAGGACGGGCTCGTCGTGATGCAGGGCGGGCGCGTCACCGCCTTCGGCGGATACGAGTTGACGAAGGCGGCCCTGCCTGCGGGCGTGGTGCCGACGGAATACCCCGACGCGCTGATCCTGCCGGGGCTCGTCGACACCCACGTGCACTATCCGCAGATCCAGATGGTCGGCGCCTTCGGGGCGCAGCTGCTCGGCTGGCTGGAGCGCTACACCTTTCCGGCGGAGGTGTCCTTCGCGGACCGGCGTCACGCCGAGGACACGGCGCGGCTGTTCCTGCGCGAGGTGCTGGCCTGCGGCACCACCACGGCCGCCGTCTACTGCACGGTCCACCCGCACTCGGTCGACGCCTTCTTCGCCGAGTCCGAGCGCTTCAACACCCGGATGGTGGCCGGCAAGGTCCTGATGGACCGGAACGCGCCCTCCGCCCTCCTCGACACCGCCGAGCGCGGCTACCGCGAGAGCGAGGCCCTGATCCGGCGCTGGCACGGGCGGGGGCGCCAGCTCTACGGCGTGACGCCGCGCTTCGCCCCGGCCTGCACCGAGGCGCAGCTCGACGCGGCCGGCGCGCTGCTGCGGGAGCACGACGGGCTCTATCTCCAGACCCACCTGAGTGAGAGCCCGGCCGAGGTCGCCTGGGTGCGCGACCTCTTCCCCGCCCGCGCGAGCTACCTCGACGTCTACGCCCACGCGGGGCTCGTCGGGCCGCGCGCGGTCTTCGGCCACGCGATCCATGTCGCGGAGGAGGATTTCTGCACCTGCCACCGCACCGGCGCGGCGCTGTCGCATTGCCCGACCTCGAACCTCTTCCTCGGTAGCGGCCTGTTCCGCCTCTTCGACGCGCTCGACCCGCGCCGCCCGGTCCGGGTCGGGCTCGGCACCGATGTCGGGGCCGGCACCACGCTCTCGCTCGTGCGGACGCTGGGCGAGGCCTACAAGGTGGCGGCGCTCCGCGGCGACAAGCTCGACGCGGTGCGCGCCCTCTGGCTCGCCACCGCGGGCGGCGCCGAGGCGCTGCACCTGGAGGACCGGATTGGCCGCATCGCGGTCGGCTACGAGGCCGATCTCTGCGTGCTCGACACGGCGGCCTCGCCGCTCCTCGCCCACCGGGCCCGCTACTGCACCGACATCGAGGAGCTTCTGTTCGTCCAGATGACCCTCGGACCCGAGCGCGTGCAGGCAACCTGGGTCGCAGGCGAGCCGGTCTACGAGGCGGCGCGCACGCCCGATCCGTACCGTTACCCGGGGTGATCGGTTTCGAAAGGTCGAGACCTTTCGCGGGTGCAGGGCAGAGCCCTGCATTTGGAGCCTCCGTCCCGGCTTTGCCGGGGCAGAGGCTCCAATCCGGGGCTGCGCGCCCCAGACGCCGCCTGCCGCGCCTTCAGGCGCCGAAAGGGCCTCGGGCCCTTTGGGATCCCATAACTCTGCGTTCGGTGCATGGCTCGGTGCGCGGTCGGCCCGGGCGGCTGGCATTCCAGTTGCTGGTCCAGTGCGGCGCGCGGGCGACACGCCGCGCGCCGAACCTGTACCCTGAGCCCGCCGGTCCCGGTTCATGCCGGCGAGAGGATGCGTTGCTGATGTCAGTCGAGACCCCGACGAAGACCCACAACCTGCGCGTGGACGGATCGCGCCTCTGGTCCACCCTGATGGAGACCGCGCGCTTCGGCGCGACCCCTGCCGGCGGGATCAACCGTCTCACCCTGTCGGAGGAGGACCGCGCGGTGCGCGACTGGTTCCGGGACGCCTGCGAGGCGGCGGGGCTGGAAGTCGGCACCGACGCGCTCGGCACCCAGTTCGCCCTGCGGCGCGGCCGCGACATGAGCCGGAAGCCCGTCGCCTGCGGCTCGCATCTTGACACCCAGCCGACCGGCGGCAAGTTCGACGGGATCCTCGGCGTGTTGGCCGGCCTCGAGGTGATGCGCAGCCTGAACGACGCCGGCATCGAGACCGAGGCGCCATTACTCCTCGTCAACTGGACCAACGAGGAGGGCTCTCGCTTCGCCCCCGCCATGATGGCCTCGGCGGCCTATGCGGGGGAGTTCACCACGGAGGAGATCCTGCAGAAGCGCGACGCGAAGGGCGTCAGCGTTTCCGAGGCGCTGGAATCCATCGGGTACCAGGGCGGCGAACCGGTCGGCGCGCGCGAGATCGGCGCCTTCGTGGAACTGCACATCGAGCAGGGCCCGATCCTGGAGGCGGAGGGCCGGACCATCGGCGTGGTCGAGGGCGGCCAGGGCATCGCGTGGTTCGATGGCACGGTGACGGGCTTCGAGAGCCATGCCGGCACCACCCCGATGCCGCGCCGCCGGGATGCGATGCTGGGCTTGGCCGAGTTCGCGCTGGCGGTCGAGCGCATTGCGCTGGCGCACGCGCCCTCCGCCGTCGCCACGATGGGCGAGGCCGAGATCGTCAGTCCCTCGCGCAACGTCGTGCCGGGCCAGATCCGCTTCACCCTCGACGTGCGCGACCCGGCCTCGGCGGTGCTCGACGCGTTGGAGGCCGCGCTGAACGAGGCCGCCGCCGAGATCGGCGCCCGGCGCAACCTCAGCCTCGAACTCACCCGGATCTGGCGCAAGGAGCCGGTGCCGTTCCATCCGCGCCTGGTGGCGGCGGTCGACGGCGCCGCCGAGGGGCTGGGGCTCAGCCGCCGCCGCATCATCTCGGGCGCCGGCCACGACGCCTGCAACCTCGCCGGGCTGATGCCGGCCGCGATGATCTTCGTGCCCTGCAAGGACGGCGTCAGCCACAACGAGTCAGAATCGGCCACCTCCGCCGATTGCGCGGCCGGCGCAGACGTTCTGCTGCACACTCTGCTCACACTCGCCAACGCCCCGATGGATGACCAGCCGCTGGGCAAGCCGATGGCGGAGTGAGCTTTGCTCAAGAAAAAGGCATCTGGTCGACCGCCGACCTGCTCTGTCCTCCCGCAGAACCGCGCGCGGCTGCCCGCATGATGGGCAGTTCGCTGCCCCGCGCCCATTCCCTGTCCACGAGGAACCCGATGGCCCCTGTCCCGCCCGATACGCCGGAGACGCCGGATCTCACGGCCTACGCTACTGCCGCCGCCCCGCTCCTAGGGCTCGCCCTCGATCCCGCCTGGATCGAGCCGGTCCGCCGCAACCTCGCGGTGCTCTTCGCCGCCGCCGACCTCGTCGCGGGCTTCCCCCTGCCCGACGAGGCCGAGGCGGCCCCGGTCTTCGAGGCCTAGGACCATGACTGACGAGACCATGACGGATTGGAGCACGGCCGGGGCCGGTGCGGTGGCGGAGGCGGTGGCCGCCGGCCGCGTCAGCGCCCGCACGGTGACCGAGGCGACGCTCGCGCGCATCGCGGCCCTCGACCCGGCGGTGAACGCCTTCACGGACGTGACCGCCGCGCGGGCGCGGGCGCGGGCCGAGGCGGTCGATGCAGGCCGGGTCCGGGGCCCGCTCGCCGGCGTGCCCGTCGCGGTCAAGAACCTCATCGACGTCGCCGGCCTGCCGACCCGCGCGGGCGCGCGGATCAACCGCGAACGGCCGCCGGCCACCCGCGACGCGACGCTCGTCGAGCGCCTGGAGGCGGCGGGCGCGATCCTCGTCGGCGCGCTCAACATGGGCGAGTACGCCTACGACTTCACCGGCGAGAACGTGCACGACGGCGACAGCCGAAATCCGCATGACCCGGCCCATATGAGCGGCGGCTCGTCGGGCGGCTCGGGCGCGGCGGTGGCGGCGGGTCTCGTGCCGCTCGCCCTCGGCTCCGACACCAACGGCTCGATCCGCGTGCCCTCGGCCTTCTGCGGCTGCTTCGGCCTGAAGCCGACCTACGGGCGCCTGAGCCGGGCGGGCAGCTTCCCCTTCGTGGGCAGCCTCGACCATCTCGGGCCGATGGCGCGCAGCGTCGGCGACCTCGCCCGCGCCTACGACGCGATGCAGGGGCCGGACCCGGCCGATCCGGTCGCGACGGACCGCGCGCCCGAGCCCGTCCTGCCGGTTCTGGACTCCGGCATCGCGGATCTGCGCATCGCGGTCGCGGGCGGCTACTTCGCGGGCGGCGGCGATCCGGAGGCCTTCGCGGCCGTCGCGCGGGTGGCCGACGCGCTCGGCGCCAGCCGGACGGTCGAGATTCCGGAGGCGCGCCGTGCCCGTGCCGCCGCCTACCTGATCACCGCCGCCGAGGGCGCCGCCCTCCATCTCGACCGCCTGCGTGCGCGCGCCGCCGACTTCGATCCCGCGGTGCGCGACCGCCTGATCGCGGGCGCGATGATCCCCGCCCCCCATGTCGAGCGCGCGCAGCGCTTCCGCCGCTGGTACCGCGCGGCGGTGCTGGATCTCCTGGGCGAGGTCGACGTGATCCTCGCGCCGGCAACGCCCTGCCGCGCCCCGCGCCGCGGCCAGACCCACTTCGTGATCGACGGGGTCGAGCTGCCGGTGCGCGCCAATATCGGCCTGTTCACGCAGCCGATCTCGTTCATCGGCCTGCCGGTCGTGGCGGTGCCGGTCCGGCTCGACGACGGCCTGCCGCTCGGCGTCCAGGTCATCGCCGCGCCCTGGCGAGAGGAGGCGGCTTTGCGCGTCGCCCGACACCTGGAGCGGGTCGGCGCGGTCGCGGCACCCGTCGCGATGCCGTCCGTCGCGCAGGGCTGAGGAGGTTGCGATGCAGATCGACGATCCCGCTGTGAAGGCCGAGGTCGAGGCGCTGTTCCGGGTCTACGAGGCCGCCCTCGTCGGCAACGACGTGGCGACGCTCGAAGCCCTGTTCCGCGACGACCCCCTCACCATCCGGTACGGCGCGGGGGAGAACCTCTACGGCATGGACGCGATCCGGGCCTTCCGGCGGTCCCGCTCGCCCGCCGGTCTCGCCCGCACCCTGGAGCGGACCGTGATCACCACCTACGGCCGCGACTTCGCCACCGCCATGACCCTGTTCCGGCGCGAGGGGGCGCCCGGCCGGGTCGGGCGCCAGAGCCAGACCTGGGCGCGCCTGCCCGAGGGTTGGAAGATCGTCGCCGCCCATGTGAGCGTCATCGACGACGAGGGGCCGGCGTGAGGCGCCGGGCTCGGTGCGGGCGCGAGTCCGGATGCCCCGCCAAGCATCCGCCCCGAAAAACGCGCACGCTCCGGGCCTCGCCGAAGGCCTCGCTCAAGTCGAGCGATGATCTCGCGCGCGCCGGATTGCGGCGCAGCTGAGAAAGCGCGGAGCAGGAGGGGGTGTTGGCCGACCCCTTGCATAGGGGGAGGCGTCCCAAGGGCACCGATGTGTCCCCCCCACGGAGCCAGCACCTTCGATATGTTCTCAACCGCGAAACGTTTCGGCGCCCGTGCGGCCCTGGCCGGCGCCCTCACGGTGTCGGTCGCCGTGCCGGGTGCCCTCGCCCAGGGCGTGCTCCGCATCGGCATGACCGCATCCGACATCCCGCTGACCACCGGTCAGGCCGACAACGGCGGCGAGGGCATGCGCTTCACCGGCTACACGGTCTACGACGGGCTGGTGAACTGGGACCTCTCCTCCGCCGACAAGCCGTCCGACATCGTTCCGGGCCTCGCCGAGAGCTGGACGGTCGATCCGACCGACAAGACGAAGTGGACCTTCAAGATCCGGCCCGGCGTGAAGTTCCACGACGGCTCCGACTTCACCGCCGAGTCGGTGGTCTGGAACCTCGACAAGCTCCTGAAGAACGATTCCCCGCAATACGACCCGCGCCAGTCCGCCCAGGGGCGCACCCGCATCCCGGCGGTGGCGAGCTACCGGGCGCTCGACCCGATGACGCTCGAAGTCGTCACCAAGGCGCCCGACGCCACCCTGCTCTACCAGCTCGCCTGGATCATGATGTCCTCCCCCGCCCAGTGGGAGAAGCTCGGCAAGAACTGGGACGCCTTCGCCAAGACCCCGTCCGGCACCGGCCCCTGGAAGATGACCCTGTTCGCGCCCCGCGAGCGCGCCGAGATGGTGCCGAACGCCAATTACTGGGACAAGGCCCGCGTTCCGAAGCTCGACAAGCTCGTGCTGGTGCCGCTGCCCGAGGCCAATGCCCGCGTCGCCGCGCTCCGCTCCGGGCAGGTCGACTGGATCGAGGCCCCCGCCCCCGACGCCGTGGCCTCGCTGAAGTCGGCCGGCTTCAAGATCGTCACCAACGCCTACCCGCACAACTGGACCTGGCACCTCTCCCGCATCGAGGGCTCGCCCTGGAACGACATCCGGGTGCGCAAGGCCGCCAACCTCGCCATCGACCGCGAGGGGCTGAAGGAGCTGCTCGGCGGCCTCGCCATCCCGGCCAAGGGCTTCATGCCGCCCGGCCACCAGTGGTTCGGCAAGCCCGGCTTCGACGTGAAGTACGATCCCGAGGCCGCCAAGAAGCTGATGGCCGAGGCCGGCTACACCCCGCAGAAGCCGCTCGCCATCAAGGTCGGGATCTCTGCCTCGGGCTCGGGCCAGATGCAGCCCCTGCCGATGAACGAGTTCGTGCAGCAGAGCCTCGCCGAGGTCGGCTTCAAGGTCGATTTCGAGGTGGTCGAGTGGAACACCCTGATCAACATCTGGCGCGCGGGCGCCAATGCCGACATCTCCCGCGGCGTCTCGGCGATCAACTACTCGTACTTCATCCAGGATCCCTTCACCGGCTTCATCCGCCACCTGCAGTGCAACCTCGCGCCGCCGAACGGCACGAACTGGGGCTATTACTGCGATCCGGCGATGGACAAGCTGTTCGACGGCGTGCGCAACGCCTTCGACAAGTCCGAGCAGGAGAAGGTCCTGCAGAAGGTCCAGGAGAAGTTCGTCGACGACGCGCTGTTCGTGATGATCACGCACGACGTCAATCCGCGCGCCATGAGCGCCAAGGTGAAGGGCTTCACCCAGGCGCAGAACTGGTTCCAGGACTTCTCGCAGATCACGATGGCGACCGCGGGCCGCTGACGACCGTCGCCGGCCCGCGGGCCGGAGCCACGACAGGCCCCTCTCCCGTGCGGGAGAGGGGACCCTCGCCAGTCCGGGCTTCGGGTCTGCACCGGGACGGTTCGGAGGTTTCGTCCAAATGTCGCGCGTACCGCTGAAAACAGCAGAGTAACCCTGGCCGATGCTGCTCTATATCCTGAAACGCCTGCTCTACGTCACGCCCGTCGCGTTCGGCGTCAGCGTAGTCTGCTTCGCGCTGGTGCATCTGGCCCCGGGCGATCCCCTGAGCGCCGTGCTGCCGGCGGATGCCACCCAGGCCACCATCGACGAGATGCGCGCGGCCTACGGTTTCGACAAGCCGCTCCCCGTGCAGTACGCGATCTGGCTCTGGCATGTGCTTCAGGGCGATCTCGGCATCTCCATCGCCACCGGCCGCCCGGTGTTGGGCGAGGTCTCCCGCGCGGTTGTCAACAGCCTGATCCTGGCCTCGGTCGCGACGCTGATCGGCTTCACCTTCGGCACCCTGTTCGGCTTCGTCGCGGGCTACCACCGCAACTCGATCCTCGACCGGGCGGCCTCCGCGCTCTCGGTCTTCGGGGTGAGCGTGCCGCACTACTGGCTCGGCATGGTGCTGGTGATCATCTTCTCGGCGACGCTGGGCTGGCTGCCGCCGACGGGCGCTGGGCCTGACGGCTCGGGCAACTGGCGGCCGGACTTCGAGCACCTGCGCTACATCATCCTGCCGGCGGTCACGATGTCGGTGATCCCGACCGGCATCATCGCCCGCACGGTCCGGGCGCTGGTGGCGGACATCCTCGCGCAGGACTTCGTCGAGGCCCTGCGCGCCAAGGGCATGAACGAGTGGGGCGTGTTCAAGCACGTCGTGCGCAATGCCGCCCCGACCGCGCTCGCCATCATGGGCCTGCAGCTCGGCTACCTGCTCGGCGGCTCCATCCTGATCGAGACCGTGTTCGCCTGGCCCGGCACCGGCTTCCTCCTGAACGCCGCGATCTTCCAGCGCGACCTGCCCCTGCTGCAGGGCTCGATCCTCGTGCTGGCGATGTTCTTCGTGGCCCTCAACCTCATCGTCGACGTGATGCAGACCGCCCTCGATCCGCGCATCGAGCGGGCCTGAGGAGGCTTCCATGACTGCACCCGTCACCGCCGCCTCCGTCGCCCTCGACGGCGCCGTCTCGACCACCTCCCCCGTCGCGGAAGCCGAGGCCTTCGCGCCCTCCCGCGGCTTCTGGGGCCATGTCGGCCACCGGCTCGTGCGCGATCCCGTCGCCATGGCGGCGGGCGCCGTGATCCTCGCCATCGTCTTGGTGGCGATCTTCGCGCCCTGGATCACCCCGATGGATCCCTACAAGGGCTCCATGCTGCGCCGGCTGAAGCCGGTCGGCGATGCCACCTACTGGCTGGGCTCGGACGAGCTCGGCCGCGACATGCTGAGCCGCCTGATGGTGGGCGCCCGGCTCTCGCTCTTCATGGGCGTGACGCCCGTGCTGATCGCCTTCGCGATCGGCTCCAGCATCGGGATCCTGGCCGGCTACGTCGGCGGCTGGACCAACACGATCCTGATGCGCACCATCGACGTGTTCTTCGCCTTCCCGTCGGTGCTGCTCGCCATCGCGCTGTCCGGCGCGCTCGGCGCCGGCATCTTCAACGCCATCGTCTCGCTGACCTGCGTGTTCGTGCCCCAGATCGCCCGCGTCGCCGAGAGCGTGACGACGGGCATCCGCAAGCGCGACTACATCGACGCCGCCAAGCTCTCCGGGGCCTCGGCGCTGACGATCATGCGCGTTCAGGTGCTCGGCAACGTGGTCGGGCCGATCTTCGTCTACGCGACCTCGCTGATCAGCGTGTCGATGATCCTGGCCTCGGGCCTCTCCTTCCTCGGCCTCGGCGTCCGCCCACCCGAGCCCGAATGGGGCCTGATGCTGAACACCCTGCGCACCGCGATCTACGTCAACCCGATGGTCGCGGCGCTGCCGGGGCTCGCCATCTTCGTCGTCTCGATCGCCTTCAACCTGTTCTCGGACGGCCTGCGGACGGCCATGGAGATCCGCCAGTGAGCGTCACCACCCTCTCTCCTTCCCCCGCCCTCGCCAACCCGCTCGTCCGGGCGCCAACCGATCCCCGCGACCGCGGCGGCCCCGCCCAGCCGCTGCTCTCGGTCTCGGGCCTGAAGAAGCACTTCCCCGTCCGCAAGGGCAGCGGCCCGAAGCAGGTGGTGCGCGCCGTCGACGGCGTCGATTTCGAGACGCTGAAGGGCGAGACGCTCGGCATCGTCGGCGAGTCGGGCTGCGGCAAGTCCACTACCGCCAAGCTCCTGATGGGGCTGATCGAGCGCGATGCCGGCGACATGCTGTTCGACGGCGAGCCGGTGGGCGGCCGGGCGCTGCCCTGGCGCGCCTATCGCCGCCAGGTCCAGATGGTGTTCCAGGACTCCTACGCCTCGCTCAACCCGCGCATGACGGTGGAGGCCTCGATCGCCTTCGGCCCGAAGGTCAACGGCGTGCCGGGGCGCCAAGCGGTCGAGCGCGCCCGGGCGCTGCTGGCCCGGGTCGGCCTGGAGCCGAAGCGCTTCGCCGGCCGCTACCCGCACGAGCTCTCGGGCGGCCAGCGCCAGCGCGTGAACATCGCCCGCGCGCTCGCGCTCGAACCGCGCCTCGTGCTCCTGGACGAGGCGGTCTCGGCCCTCGACAAGTCGGTCGAGGCGCAGGTGCTCAACCTCCTCCTCGACCTGAAGGCCGAGTTCGGGCTGACCTACATCTTCATCAGCCACGACCTGAACGTGGTCCGCTTCATCTCGGACCGCGTGATGGTGATGTATCTCGGGCGCGTCTCCGAGATCGGCCCGTCCGACACCGTCCTGGCCGAGCCCGCGCACCCCTACTCCCACGCGCTCCTCCACGCGATGCCTTCCCTCGATCCGGACAACCGGACCCAGGAAGCGCTGCTCGCGGGCGATCCGCCGAACCCGATCGACCCGCCCTCCGGTTGCCGCTTCCACCCGCGCTGCCGCCTCGTCGCCCCGGTCTGCTCGGTCACCGAGCCGCCCCTCGACCCGGTCGGGCCTGCCCACAGGGCCGCCTGCCTCGCGCGCCAGCCCGGCTCCGGGCACCCGGCCGCGCCCGCAGTCCAGGCCGCAGCCTGAGGAGAGACGCGCATGACCGACACACAAGCCGTCGTGCTGAAGGACCTCAAGGTCGGCTTCGGCAAGGTCCAGGTGGTGGACGGCGTCGATCTCACGCTCGAGCGCGGCCAGGCCATGGCCCTGATCGGCGAATCCGGCTCCGGCAAGAGCGTGACGCTGCGCGCCATCCTGCGTCTCTTTCCCGAGGGCCGCAGCCGGATCACCGGCGCGGTCGCGGTCGCGGGCCGCGACGTGCTGGGCCTCTCGAAGCGGGAGCTCGCGGATTACCGCGGGCGCGAGGTCTCGATGATCTTCCAGGAGCCGCTGCTCGCCTTCGACCCGGTCTACACGGTGGGCCAGCAGATCACCGAGGCGATCCTGCGCCACGAGAAGGTCTCTAAGCAGGAGGCGCGGGCGCGGGCGCTCGCCCTGTTCGAGCGGGTCCGCATTCCGAGCCCGGAACGGCGCCTCGACAACTACCCGCACGAGATGTCGGGCGGCATGCGCCAGCGCGCGATGATCGCGCTCGCGCTGGCCTGCCGGCCGCAGGTGCTGCTGGCCGACGAGCCGACCACCGCGCTCGACGCCACGGTACAGATCCAGATCCTGCTCCTGCTGCGCGAGCTGCAGCGCGATCTCGGCCTGTCGATCATCCTGGTGACGCACGATCTGGGTGCGGCGGTCGAGGTCGCGGACCGGATCAGCGTGATGTATGCGGGCCACATCGTGGAGACCGGCTCGGCCCGCCAGGTGGTGCGCGAGCCCCACCACCCCTACACGATCGGCCTGCTGCGCAGTCGCGCCGAGGGCGCGATGGACAAGGGTGCCCGGCTCCAGACCATTCCGGGTAGCCCACCGGACCTCACGAACCGGCCGCCCGGCTGCCCCTTCGCGCTGCGTTGCTTCCTGGCCGAGGAGCGCTGCCGCCGCGAGCGCCCGCCGCTGGGATCCGTCGGCGACGGGCATCAGGCCGCGTGCTGGCGGGCCGGAGAGGCCGCCGCCGCATTCCAGGAGGAACGAGCCCCGCAAGAGCTCGCTTGCGCCTGAACCACGCCCCGCCCTGCCTGTGGATCACAGGGAGGGCGAGCGGGGCGCGCTTCATTCCAGCCTTAATTTTGAGTTACGAATTTACCCGGGATTCGAGTGTCGGGCGGAACCCGGTCTTCCGGGGCCGCGTGGCACTCTCTATCTGCGTCGAACGACAGATTGATGGTTCCGGTCGTGCCTGCCCTCACCGCTCTCCGCGCCGCCACGAAGTTCGCTCGCACGAGCGCCCGCACCGCCGGCCTGATCGCCGGCCTGATGGTGCTTCCCTCGGCCGTCCTGGCCTACGCGGATCTGCTTCCGGTGCCGCTCAATCTCGACGTGCTGGGCCTCGGCTCGGCCGAGCAGCCCGATCTCCCCCACGTCGCCCGTCAGATCGCGATCGGCGCGCCCCTGCGCATCGTCGCCTTCGGCTCGTCCTCGACGGAGGGTATCGGTGCCAGCAGCCCGACCAAGGCCTACCCGCCCCTTCTGGAAGCCTCGCTGCGCAAGCTCTACCCGCAGCTCGGCGGCGTCACGGTGCTCAACCGCGGCATCGGCGGCGAGCACGTGGACGACATGCTCAAGCGCCTTGACCGGGACGTGATCGCGGCCGAGCCCCAGCTGGTGATCTGGCAGACCGGCAGCAACGACCCGCTGCGCGGCGTGTCCATCGACCATTTCCGCGAGGCGACGGTCGGCGCGATCAAGCGCATGCAGGAGGCCGGCATCGACGTGGTGCTGATGGAGCCGCAATGGTGCCCGGCGCTCGATGCGACGCCCGGCTCCTACCGGTTCCGCGACGCGGTGCGGGAGATCGGCGACGATATGGGTGTCCCGGTGATCCGGCGCGCCGACCTGATGCAGGACTGGATCCGCGAGGGCAAGCTGACCCGCAAGCAGCTCTTCGCGGCTGACGGGCTCCACATGACCGATGGCGGTTACGCGTTGCTGGCGCAGGCCGCCGCCGCCGCCATCGTCGAGGATTCGGGCCGCGTCAGCGTCGCCGAGGCGGTGGCGGAGTAACCGGCCCGCGGGTCACCCGCCGCGAGACAGGCACGTATTCAGACGCATACGAGGGCCCCCGGTCGTGTCGCGACCGGGGGCCCTCGGCTTTTGTGCCGATCCGCGCTCGCGCGCCGGACTGGCTTCGACCGTTTCGGGCGGTCCCTCCCCTGTCCGGACTGTCCGACCGGTCGACCGGATCGTGGCCCTACCCGTGGGGGCTGTCGGCTCCGAGCATCCGGCCCTGCTCTCGTTGAGCGGCCCGCTGGTGGATTTTGGATCGGGCTCCCGCCACGACGCGCGCCCGCCGGACCATCGGGCGTCGGCGGCGTTGTCCGGATCTGAAGCACGACACCTCACGTCGCGGCGTTCTGCGGCCCAACATGACACGTCCTGTTCAGAAATGTGTCGGATCGGATCTCTCAATCTCGTGATGCCATCCGGATAATATCTCTACAACGGTGAGCGATGTTAACTGAAACTCGAAGATGACAACAGCGAGGTCTATTTTCCGCTGCCGCCATCCCGCAGTTGGCGCTATGAAAACGCTCATACGAGAACCGCTTTGTCGAGTCGGAGTGGAACGAGATGCTGATCGCTCTGTCGAAGAAGACGATGCCGCGCTGGCTGCAATCGCTCGGGCGCCGGACGCGGCGCGAGCGCGAGATCAGGTCGTTCAACCGGCGCGTCGTCTCGCACCGGTTCGGTGGGCTCGACCTCAAGGTCAGCCTGCGCGACCCGGTCGCCGAAGAATGGTACGACCACGACCAGGAGACGCTCGCGGAGATCAGGTTCTTCCAGGATGCCGGCGCGCTGCGCGAGGGGGGCATCGTCTTCGATCTCGGCGCGCACCAAGCCGTCGTGGCGCTCCAGCTCTCCGCCTGCGTCGGCGCCTCGGGCCGGGTCGTCGCGCTCGAGGCCAACCCGCACAACGCGCAGGTGGCCCGGGAGAACATCGCGCTGAACGGCGCGCACAACCTCACGCTCCTGCACGCGGCCGCCGCGTCCGAGGATGGCGAGATCGCCTTCAACGAGAGCCTGAACGGTCAGGTCGATGGCGGCGCAGGGACGCACGGCGTCATCCGGGTGCCGAGCCGGTCGGTCGACAGCCTGATCGGAGAATTCGGCGTCCCGGACATCATCTACCTCGATGTCGAGGGCTTCGAGTGTGCGGTGCTCGAGGGCGCGTCCGGGGCACTCTCGCAGGTGAAGAACTGGTTCATCGAGGTGCACGGCGGCGCCGGGCTGGAGAAGTTCGGCGGCTCCGTCGACAGGCTGCTCGCCCATTTCGACGCGGAGCGCTTCGACCGCTACTTCTGCCGGACGGATGCGGGTCCGTTCACGCCGCTGGACGACACCCGGTCCCTGGACGGAACCCGCTGGTTCTTCATCGCCACCCGCACCTGATCAGCCGGGGCGCGCGCGTCTAGACGGACAGCCAACGCAGCACGGCTGCCTCGTCCATGTCGGCGCGCGCGCCCGCATCGACCACCTGCCCGCGATCCATCACCGCGTAGGTGTCGCAGAGATCGCGGGCCCACTCGAAATACTGTTCGACCAGCACGATCGCCATCTCGCCCTTGCCGCGCAGGTAGGTGATGGCCCGGCCGATATCCTTGATGATCGAGGGCTGGATGCCCTCGGTCGGTTCGTCGAGGACGAGGAGCCTGGGCCGGGTCACCAGGGCCCGGGCGATGGCGAGCTGCTGCTGCTGGCCTCCCGAGAGGTCGCCGCCGCGCCGGTGCAGCATGTCCTTCAGCACCGGGAACAGGTCGTAGATCTCGGCCGGCACGTAGCGGTCGGACCGCTTGCACGGCGCGAAGCCGGTCTCGAGATTCTCCTTCACGGTGAGCAGCGGGAAGATCTCGCGGCCCTGCGGCACGAAGGCGACGCCGGCGCGCGCCCGGTCGTAGGGGGCGAGGCCCGACAGCACCGTGTCGCCCAGCCGGATCGAGCCCTTGGCGATCGGCTGCTGGCCGACGATGGCGCGCATCAGCGAGGTCTTGCCGACGCCGTTGCGGCCGAGCACCGCCGTGACCCGGCCGGGCTCGGCGGTCAGCGAGACGGCCCGCAAAGCCTTGGCGGCGCCGTAGTACAGATCGATGGAGTCGACCGTCAGCATCGTCCTGCTGCCTGCTCGATGGAGTTCCGGGGATCCCAAAGGGCCTCCAGGCCCTTTGGCGGAATCCCGGGGCGGCGCCCCGGGTGTTGAGACCGGGACCCGGCTTTGCCGGGCCCGGGCTTCGACAGCAGGGCTCTGCCCTGCACCCGCGAAAGGTCTCGACCTTTCGAAACCATGACTTGGCAGGGCGCCGACACGGTGCTCAGCGCCCCAGATAGACTTCGACCACCTTCGGGTCCGCCGAGACCGCGTCGATCGAGCCCTCGGCCAGCACCGCGCCCTCGTGCAGGCAGGTCACGCGGCACTGGAGGGCGCGCACGAAGTGCATGTCGTGCTCGACCACGATCACCGCGTGGTCGCGGGCGATCTCGCGGAGCAGCGTCGCGGTCTCGGCGGTCTCGGCGTCCGTCATGCCGGCGACCGGCTCGTCCACTAGCAGCAGCTTCGGGTCCTGCGCCAGCAGCATGCCGATCTCCAGCCACTGCTTCTGCCCGTGCGAGAGGTCGGCGGCCGGACGCCCACGGTGCGCGATGAGCCCGACCTTGGTGAGCAGCGCGTCGATCCGCTCGGCCTCGACCCGGTTGCGCCAGCCGAACAGCGAGGCGACGCCCGAGCGCGGGCCTTTGAGCGCCAGCAGGATGTTGTCGGCCACCGTGTGGCTCTCGAACACGGTCGGCTTCTGGAACTTGCGGCCGATGCCGAGGTCGGCGATCGCCGGCTCGTCGAGCTTCGTCAGGTCGTGCACGCCGTCGAAGAGCGCGATGCCCGTGTCCGGCCGCGTCTTGCCGGTGATGCAGTCCATCATCGTGGTCTTGCCGGCGCCGTTCGGGCCGATGATCGCCCGCATCTCGCCCCGGTCGAGGGTGAGCGAGAGGCCGCGCAGGGCCCGGTAGCCGTCGAAGGTGACCCTGAGATCGTCGAGATAGAGCAGCGCGTCGGTGACGCGCTTGGGCTGGGCCGCGGCGCGCCCGTCGTCGGGCCGCCCGGGCGCGGTGGCGCTGACCGGCGTCAGGAGGTCGGCGTCGCTCATCGGCCCTGCCCCTCTTCGGCGAGTTTCGGCGCGATCTCGGGCTCGGGCGGCAGCTTGGCCCGCGCGCGCGGGCTGCCGAAGCGCTCGATCAGGCTGCCGACGATGCCCTTCGGCATGAAGAGCGTCACGACCACGAAGAGGGCGCCCAGCGCGAAGAGCCACGCATCCGGCATCGCGCCGGTGAGCACCGTCTTGGCGTAGTTGACGATGACGGCGCCGAGCGCGGCTCCGACCAGCGTGCCGCGCCCGCCGACCGCGACCCAGATCACCGCCTCGATGGAGTTGGTGGGCGCGAACTCGCCCGGGTTGATGATGCCGACCTGCGGCACGTAGAGGGCCCCGGCCACGCCCGCCATCATGGCCGAAACCGTGAAGGCCAGCGTCTTGTAGTGCTCCGGCCGGTAGCCGAGGAAGCGCGTGCGCGATTCGGCATCCCGCACCGCGATCAGGATCTTGCCGTAGGCCGAGACCGTCATGAAGCGGGCGACCAGGTAGCCGAGCGCCAGCGCGATCCCGGTCGCCACGAAGAGCGCCACGCGCGTGCCCTGCGCCTGGACGGGGAAGCCCAGGATGTCCTTGAAGTCGGTCAGGCCGTTGTTGCCGCCGAGGCCCATGTCGTTGCGGAAGAAGGCCAGCATCAGCGCGAAGGTCATCGCCTGCGTGATGATCGACAGGTAGACGCCCGTCACCCGCGAGCGGAAGGCGAGCCAGCCGAACACGAAGGCGAGCAGCCCCGGCACCGCCAGCACCATCAGCGCCGCGAAGGCGAAATGGTCGAAGCCGAGCCAGTACCAGGGCAGTTCCTTGTAGTTCAGGAACACCATGAAGTCGGGCAGGACCGGATTGCCGTAGACGCCGCGCGGGCCGATCTGCCGCATCAGGTACATGCCCATCGCGTAGCCGCCGAGCCCGAAGAAGGCGCCGTGGCCGAGCGAGAGGATGCCGCAATAACCCCAGACGAGATCGAGGCTGAGCGCGAGCAGCGCGAAGGCGAGATACTTGCCGAAGAGCGAGACCAGATAGGTCGGCAGGTGCAGCCCGGAGCCCTCGGCGACCCCGAGGTTGAGGAGCGGCACCGCGAGGCAGAAGGCGGCGAGCGCGCCGAGGAAGATCCAGCCCTTGGGATCGATGAGGCGGGTGCGGGTCATGCTCAGGACTCCACCGCCCGGCCCTTGAGCGCGAACAGGCCGCGCGGGCGCTTCTGGATGAACAGGATGATGAAGACGAGGAGCGCGATCTTCGCGAGCACCGCGCCGAAATACGGCTCGAACAGCTTGTTGGCGACGCCGAGCGTGAGCGCGGCCACCAGCGTGCCCCAGAGATTGCCGACCCCGCCGAACACCACGACCAGGAACGAGTCGATGATGTAGCCCTGGCCGAGGTTCGGCGAGACGTTGTCGATCTGCGAGAGCGCCACGCCCGCGATGCCGGCGATGCCGGAGCCGAGGCCGAAGGTCATCGCGTCGACCCAGGGCGTGCGGATGCCCATGGCGGCGGCCATGCGGCGGTTCTGGGTGACCGCCCGGGTCTTCAGGCCGAACGATGTCCTGCGCAGCACGAAGAGCAGCCCGAGGAAGACGCTGAACGAGAACAGCACGATCCACATCCGGCCCCAGGTGATCGAGAGGCCGGCGATGTCGAAGGCGCCCGACATGAAGCCCGGCGAGCCGACCTCGCGGTTCGTCGGCCCGAAGATCGAGCGCACGCCCTGCTGCAGCACGAGGCTGACGCCGAAGGTGGCCAGCAGTGTCTCCAGCGGGCGTCCGTAGAGGAAGCGGATGATGCCGCGCTCGATCGCGACGCCCACCGCGCCCGCCACCAGGAACGCGCACGGGATGCTGATGGCGAGCGACCAGTCGAACAGGCCCGGCGCGTGCGCCCGGATCGCGTCCTGCACGAGGAAGGTCGTGTAGGCGCCGAGCATCACCATCTCGCCGTGCGCCATGTTGATGATGCCCATCACCCCGAAGGTGATGGCGAGCCCGATCGCGGCGAGCAGCAGCACGGAGCCGAGCGACACGCCGTACCAGACGTTCTGGGCGGCCGCCGCCACGGCGAGCCGCGTCTCGACGGCCTGGATGCTGCGGGCGGCCGCGGCCTTCACCATCTCGCTCGGGTCGCTGGCCGCGACGTTGCGCAGGATCGCGATGGCGTCGCCGTCGCCCCGGGCCTGGATCGCGGCGAGCGCCGCGACCCGCTCGTTCTCCGGCGTGTCGGGCTTCGCGAGCAGCACGGCGGCGCGCGCGGCGGCGAGGACCCGCTTCACACCCGGATCGGATTCCGCCGCGAGCGCGCGCTCGACCGCCGGAAGAACCAGGGGATCGCGCGCCTTGAACACCGCGTCGGCGGCCTCGCGCCGCCGGGCGGGATCGGGGCTGGTGAGGTTGAGCTGACCCTGCGCGGCGTCGAGCGCGCGGCGGATCTTGTTGTTGGCGCGGACCGGCTTGAGCCCCTCGGCCTCGGCGGGTGCGCCGGTTCGGGCGTCCGCGAGGGCGTTGCCCTGCTTGATGAAGAGCGCCTTGTCGGCCGGGCGGTAGAGCAGCCTGCCCTCAGCGAGGGCGGCGAGCACGGCGCCCGCCCGCGGATCGCCGCTCGCGGCAAGGCCCGCGATGCCGGCCTCGATGTCGCCGTAGCTGTCGCTCGCGAGGCGCGCGTAGGCGTCGGCCGGCGGCGGTGCGTCCTGCGCGCGCGCGGGCGCGGCGAGGCCGAGCAGGAGCGAGAGGATGAGGATGCGGATCATGAAGCTCGGGTCTCCGCGGTCGCGCGGGTGGGCGCCGTCTCGGCGGTGTCTGCGGAGGCGCGACGGTGTCCGACACCCGCGCCGTCGTCCCGGGGCCGCGGAGCGGCGCCCGGGATCCGTGCCCACCGACGTGTCAGGGTGACCGATCGCGCTGTTCGTGGATTCCGGGGTCGCCCCAGGCGCCCCGGAATCACGGTTCGGGTCCGACGAAGCCTCGGCTCAGGCGCCGCCGCACTTCTTCGTCTTGGTGTTGTAGTTGCCGCAGTTGAGCTTGACCCAGTCGGCCTCGAGGTCCTTCGAGCCCTCGAGCTGCTTCGACCACGCCTCGCCCGGGATCAGGCCCTCGGTCTTGTTGACCACGTCGAACTGGCCGTCGTCCTTGATCTCGCCGATGAAGACCGGCTTCGTGATGTGGTGGTTGGGCAGCATGGTCGAGGTGCCGCCGGTCAGGTTCTTCTGCTCGGTGCCCGGCAGCGCCGCGATGACCTTGTCGGGATCGACCGTGCCGGCCTTCTCGACAGCCTTCACCCACATGTTGAAGCCGATGTAGTGCGCCTCCATCGGGTCGTTGGTCACGGCCTTCGGGTTCTTCTTGTAGGCCTGCCACTGCTGGATGAAGGCCTTGTTCTCCGGCGTGTCGATCGACTCGAAGTAGTTCCACGCGGCGAGGTGCCCGACGAGCGGCTTGGTGTCGATGCCGGCGAGTTCCTCCTCTCCGACCGAGAAGGCGACCACCGGGATGTCGGTCGCCTTGATGCCCTGGTTGGCGAGCTCCTTGTAGAACGGCACGTTGGCGTCGCCGTTGATGGTCGAGACCACCGCGGTCTTCTTGCCGGCCGAGCCGAAGCTCTTGATGGCGGCGACGCGCGTCTGCCAGTCGGACTGGCCGAAGGGCGTGTAGTTGATCGAGATGTCCTCCGGCTTCACGCCCTTGGCCTTCAGGTAGGCCTCGAGGATCTTGTTGGTGGTGCGCGGATAGACGTAGTCGGTGCCCTCCAGAACCCAGCGCTCGACCTTCTCCTCCTTCATCAGGTAGTCGACGGCCGGGATCGCCTGCTGGTTCGGCGCGGCGCCGGTGTAGAACACGTTCCGCTCGCTCTCCTCACCCTCGTACTGGACGGGATAGAACAGAATCGAGTTCAGCTCCTTGAACACCGGCAGCACGGACTTGCGCGAGACGCTGGTCCAGCAGCCGAACACGGCCGAGACCTTGTCCTTCGCGATCAGCTCGCGGGCCTTCTCGGCGAAGAGCGGCCAGTTCGAGGCCGGATCGACCACCACCGGCTCCAGCTTCTTGCCGAGCACGCCGCCCTTCTTGTTCTGCTCCGCGATGAGCATCAGCATCGCGTCCTTCAGCGTCGTCTCGGAGATCGCCATCGTCCCCGAGAGCGAGTGCAGGATGCCGACCTTGATGGTCTCCTGCGCCCGTGCCGTGCCGGCGCCCAGAGAGGCCAGCGCCATGCCGCCGGCGAGCGCCGCGGCCGAAACCCAGGTCTTCAGTCGTGTCATCGTGCGGTTCCCCGGCCGCTGTTTCCGCGGCTGAGGCCCTTCAGCAATGGCCGTGCCAGAATGCGCGGCCTTCGACTGCGCGCGGTTTCAACAGACGGCCTGCGGCGTATGCAGTGCCCTGACGCGGACGCACGCCGATATGCCTAATCTGTAGGCGATTGACGCTTTGCCTGCCCCGGGCCTGTGCAGGGAGGCCGGATAGCTGAGCACCTTCGCCTTCTGGCCCGGCCTCTGCTAGAGCGCCCGGGTCCGGACATGGCAGGAGAGCAGGGTCTTGAACGAGGTCTTGCCCGACGGCGGCGCGGCGGGGCGCAGGATCGTCGTGATCGGAGCGCCGATCGAGGTCGGCACCAGCGAGCCCGGAGCCCTGATGGGACCGGCGGCCCTGCGCACGGCCGGCCTGATCCTCAGCCTGCGCGATCTCGGCCACGAGGTCGTCGACGCGGGCGACGTGGCGCCGGGCCTCGTCCCGGAGGCGCGCGGCCTGCCCGCCGTCGCCGCCTGGACCCGAGCCCTGGCAAGGGCGGTGGAGACGGCGCTCGATGCGGGCGGCCTGCCGCTGGTGATGGGCGGAGACCACAGCCTGTCCCTGGGTTCCGTCGAGGGGGCGATGCGCCATTGCGCGGCCGCGGGGCGGGCCCTCTCCGTGCTCTGGCTCGACGCGCACGCCGACTTCAACACGCCCGAGACCTCGCCCTCGGGCAACATCCACGGCATGCCGCTCGCCGCGCTCTGCGGCGAGCCGGGCTTTTCCGGGCTGTTCGAGGATGCCGATCGGGCGAGCCTCGACCCCGCGCGGGTCCACCTGTTCGGTTTGCGCTCGATCGATGCGGGCGAGCGCGCGCTGGTCCGCGCGCGCCGGCTGGGCGTGATCGACATGCGCGACATCGACGAGTTCGGCGTGGTGGCCCCGCTCCGGCGCATCCTCGACCGCGTGGCGGAGGCGGGCGACCATCTGCACGTCAGCTTCGACGTCGATTTCCTGGACCCCGCGCTCGCGCCGGGCGTCGGCACCACGGTGCCGGGCGGTGCGACCTTTCGGGAGGCGCATCTGATCATGGAGATGCTGCACGATTCCGGGCTGGTCCGCTCCCTCGACGTGGTCGAGCTGAACCCGTTCCTCGACGAGCGCGGCCGCAGCGCCCGCGTGCTGGTGGAGCTGGTCGCGAGCCTGTTCGGCCGACGCATCCTCGACCGCCCGACGCCGCCGATCGAGGCCCTTCCCGGACGCGGCCCGGCATGAACGCGCGCGTCTCTCCGGCGGGCGCCTCAACCGGCGCGGCGCCCGCGCGCCAGCGCTCGGTCGGGCGCGTCGCGCTCGTCTGCGACGGGCCCGGGCCGGCCCGCCTACGCGACCTCGCCGAGGCGGGCCCGCTGCGCCTGCGCTTCCCGGGCCGCCACGGTGCCGGCGAGACGGAGGCCGTCCTCGTCAACACCGCCGGGGGCGTCGCCTGCGGCGACCGCTTCAGCGTCGCGATCGACCTCGCGGAGGGCGCCCGGCTCTGCTTCACCAGCACGGCTGCGGAAAAGCTCTACCGCTCGGACGGGCCCGTGAGCCGGATCGAGAACCGCGTCGGGCTGGCCGCGGGCGCGCAGCTCGCCTGGCTGCCGCAGGAGACGATCCTGTTCGACCGCGCGCGGGTGCGCCGGCGCTTCGAGGCCGATCTCGCGCCTGATGCCGCGCTCCTGATCTTCGAGGCGGTGGCGTTCGGCCGGACGGCGCGGGGCGAGATCCTCTCCGAAGCCCTGTTCGAGGACGTGTGGCGCGTGCGCAGGAATGGCCGTCTCGTCTACGCCGACACGGTCCGGCTCGACGGGCCGGTCGGCGGCCTGCTGGCCCGTCCGGCGATCGGCGGCGGGGCCGCCGCCTGCGCCACCCTGCTCGACCTCGCGCCGGGGGCCGAGGCCCGGCTCGACGAGGCGCGCGCGCTTCTCGACGGCGCGGGTTCCCTCGGCGTCGAGGCGGGTGCCAGCGCCTGGAACGGCCATCTCGCGGTGCGGATGCTCGCGCCCGCGATCGGCCCGCTGCGGGTGCTCGCGGCCCGCTTCCTCGAAGCCTATCGGGCGGCCCCTCTCCCCCGGGTCTGGCAGACCTGAGAGGCCGGCGCAGGTTTGGGGGCACGAGCGCCCGCAAGGCCGTTGCCTCGCGCCCCTCACCTCTGCTAGAGACCGCCCACCTTGAGCCGGCCGCCCGGCTCGGGACGCGATGCCCCTACGGGGAGCAGACGCCGAAGGCCTCGTGGCGGAGTGGTTACGCAGAGGACTGCAAATCCTTGCACCCCGGTTCGATTCCGGGCGAGGCCTCCAAATTTCGCGCTGCGCGCATCGATGAGCGAGCCGGCCGGGACGATGTCCAGGGCCGGTTTTTTCATGCCCGCGAACGACTTGTGCGTAGTTTTCACGTGCCCGTCCCGCGAGCCGGGCAGACATGGGCAGGGCGCCGAAATCTTCGCTTGCCAGCCCTCGCCCGCCTGTGTAGATACCCCCTCGCGATCCCCGATAGCTCAGTTGGTAGAGCAGGCGACTGTTAATCGCCTTGTCGCAGGTTCGAGTCCTGCTCGGGGAGCCAGCCGCTCCCACGTCGCCGATGCGCTGCTAGCCGAGGCCGTTCGCCACGGAACTCGCTTTCTCGACGCGCTCGCGCCGGCTCCGGTGGCTCGAGGCGAGCGCCGAGTGCTCAAGCGGCCCTGAACCTATCTCTGCATCTCATTCCACGCCGCGTGATGATCTTGCGGCCCGCGCTGGTGCTTGGCGCTAGTCTCACTCGAAGCACTGTTCGCGCGGTCAGCCTTCGCGGGCGGCTCGGCTCTCGCCACGTCTGCTCTGACCGTCGCCTCGGCCTCGGTGCGCGACTTGGCTTCCGCTTCCGCCCGGATATTGGTTTCCATCTCCGTTCGTGCCTGGGCATCGGCTTCCGGCCTGCTTTTCGCGTCGGCCTCCGCCAGCAGGGTGATTGCCCTGAGACGACCGACGCTGGCCAATCTCCTTGAAGCCTCTGATGCAGCACCTTGAGCGTTGCCTACTGCAGGGCGCCTGAAAATGTTTATTTCTGGTCAGTCGAGCGATGATACCAAGGTAACGCCTTTATAGGCAGTGCGACAATAGAGATTTTTCGGTCAGTCGCAGCGTCGGCCGTTTCTGCGCTCGGTTCAACCGCACCGCGCTCTTGCGCGAGCATGAAAGCGATCGTCCTATGGATAGGCGGCGGCACGATGAGTGACTGAATATCTCAGATATTATCCGGTTAATATTCTTACAAACTATACTATCAGTGTTGGAACGTAAATTGTAAACTGCGTTCCGGAATTTTCATCGCTCTCCAGCTCGATCCGACCCTGCAGGGTTGAGGTGACGAGATTGTAGACGATGTGCAGACCGAGGCCGGTGCTCCCCTTATCTCGGCGTGTCGTGAAGAACGGATCGAAGATCCGCTGCCGGTTCTCCATTGGAATGCCCTTTCCGTCGTCGCGGAAGACGATCCGGACCTGCGCGTCGTCAAGGCGGGCCACGTCGATCGTGATCGTGCCCGCGTGACCTTCGGGAAAGGCATGGATCACGGAATTCAGCGCGAGGTTGCTGACGACCTGCGCGAGCGCCCCAGGATAGGAGTTGAGGAGGATCCCATCGGCGCAGGTGAGCCTGACTTGGTGTCCCTTGCGCCGGAGGAGTGGACCGAGGGTGCTCATCAACTCGACGAGCCAATCGTGGACTTCGAAGGTGCGCAGGTCCCCTGCCGCCTGATCGGTCGCGACCTGCTTGAAATTCTGGATCAGGTCGGCGGCGCGCATGAGGTTGGAGAAGACCAGGGCCGATCCCTCATTCAGCCGCTCGATGCCTCGGATCAGGTCCGAGCGGCGAACCTGTGCCGAACCGACCGTCCGGCGCAGGTCCGCGAGGCTGTGATCGAAGGCGGTCGAGGTTGTGAGCGCCAAGCCGATTGGCGTGTTGATCTCATGGGCGACGCCCGCCACCAGCTGCCCGAGCGCGCCGAGCTTCTCGGCCTGGATCAGATGGGCCTGTGCCGCGCGCAACTCGGTCAGCGTCGCCTCAGAGCGCTCCTTCTCGACCTGCAGCTCCTGTCTCGTCCGGAATTGGCGTCGCGCACGGAATTCCCGGGCGCCGACACCGTAGAGCGAGAGCGCGTAGGCCGCGCCGATCTCGGCGTTGTTGACGAGGGCCAAGCCGGAATTGTCGTGCGTCGCCACCGTCTCGAAGAGGGCGAAACAGGTCCAGGTCAGGACGGCGAAGACACCGAACGAGGACACCCGCAACGGGAGCAGCGTCGACACGAACAGGATCACCACAATCATGCCCGCGGCGCCGTGATCGAAGCTCGGCCTCAGGAAGACGTAGATCACACTGAGCATGCAGCCCGGGACGACGCAGTACACGAGGTAGATCTGCTCTGCCCAAGGGTGCGCGTCGGGCCGGGCGAGCAGGAGGGTGGCCGGGAGGAGGACCAGAAGCGCGACGCCGAGCCGGATCGCGGTGGCCACGGCCCAGGCATCCGGGCTCAGGATCCAGTCCATGGCCGAGAAGGAACAGTACACGAAGGCGCCGAGCACCATCGCGGCCCGGGTGCGGCCCAGGTCGTCGAGGGTGAATTGCTGGACGAACCGGCTCTCCTCGCGGGGATCTTCGAAGCGGAGGCCGAGCTTGAGCAGCAGCCTGTGCATGCAGTCATCCCATCTGGACTGTGATTCTCAGGGCTCGCGCCAGGACGGCGTCCCGACGCATCGTCCGAGCGGACATGCACCTGCCGCGACAATTCCATCCAAGACGCAACAACGCGCGCAACACGGCTGCAACGCGGCGCCCCTACATGGCTGCCGCCAGGACGGCCAGCGAAGGCCGCGCGGGGAACGACCATGCTTCAGATCATCACCAGACTGATCATCGTTGGCAGCAGCATGCTCGCGATGGCCTACGCACCGGCACTCTCGCCCGCGAGCGCGGCCCCGGTCGCGCACGTCTCCGTTCCGGCACGATGAGGGCGGTAGCCATGAACGTCCTCGCCGCCCTCATCCTCTGCAACTTCGTCAGCGCGACGATCCTACCCTTGGCCGTGCTGATCTGTGATTGAATCTGCCGTGGTCGGGAAGCTAATCGCCGTCCGGGCGGAAGACGTAGCCCAAGCCCCGCACGGTGCAGATGAATCTGGGATTGGCCGGATCCGGCTCGATCTTCTTGCGGATCCGGTTGATCCGCACGTCGATCGCGCGGTCGAATGCGTCGGGGTCGCGCGCATCTGCAAGGTCGAGCAGGCGTTCCCGGGACAAGGCCCGCTTCGGGTGGTCGGCGAAGGCTTTCAGAAGATCGAATTCGGAGCGCGTCAGAGCCTGCTCTTCGCCGCGCTCGTCCCGCAAGCGCAGGGCGTCGAGTTCGAGCCACTTGGTGCCGAAGCGGACCCGCCGCCCCGCTTCCGGGGCTGGGGCTGTCCCAGTGGGGGCGCTAGCGGTCGCTCCCTGCACCCGCCGCAGAACAGAGCGAGCGCGGGCGACGAGTTCGCGCAGCTCGCACGGCTTCGGCAGGTAGTCGTCGGCGCCGAGTTCCAGCCCGACCACGCGGTCGATGGCGCTCGCCGTGGCGGTGAGCATGATGATCGGGATCACCGATCGCGCCTTGAGGTCCCGCACGATCGAGAGCCCGTCCTCTTCGGGCATGTTCAGGTCGAGCACCACGAGATCCGGGGTGCGCTGCGCGATCGCGGCCCGCAGGGCACGCCCGCCGTCGCAGAGGGTGACCTCGAATCCGTGCATCTTGAGATAATCGCCGACCATCGCGCGGGCGTCGGCCTCGTCGTCGACGACAAAGATATGGGCTGCGCCTGCACTCATCGGTCCCGTCGGCACCCGCCGCCGATCGTCCCCGCGCGACCGTCGGCGGAATGATCAGCCGGATTGGGTATACAGCATGCCCGTGACAGGCCAAGCTCTGAGTTCAGAGCTCGCCCGCGTTGTCCCAAGCGGATTTCCTTGTTGCGCACGGCACTGCTCACAGAAGGACGGAGCCTTGCTTGGAAGGGGCGCCCGTTGCTGACAAGGGCAACACGGAGTCTATCTTTTATCACCATCCTCGGTCATTCCGTCCTGGTCGGTCGGGATGGCTGCTATGTGCGGGCGTGCTCAACCCATGGATGACGATATCCTTCACCTGATTCCGGACGAGGCGGACGAGGCCGCCCCTCGCGTCCGTCCCTGGACGATCGCGGTGGTCGACGACGATCCCGCCGTGCACGACGGCACCCGCTACGCGCTCGCCGGATACGTTCTCGATGGACGCGGCCTCGAAATCCTGTCGGCCCACTCGGCCACCAAGGCGCGCACGCTCCTGACCGAGCGGCGCGACGTCGCCGTCGTCCTGCTCGATGTCGTGATGGAGACGGACGATGCCGGCCTCCACCTCGTCGAGTACATCCGGCGGGACCTCGGGGACGAGACGGCACGCATCATCCTGCGCACGGGACAGCCCGGCCAGGCTCCGGAGCGACGGGTGATCGTCGACTACGACATCAACGACTACAGGGCGAAGACCGAGCTCACCGCCGACAAGCTCTTCACCAGCCTGACCGCGGCCCTACGAGCCTACCAGCATCTCAAGCGCCTCGACGATACCCGGCGCGGCCTGGAGATCATCATCGACGCCGCCCCGACGCTGCTCGACCACAAATCGCTGCAACGGCTGTCCGAGGGCGTGCTCACCCAAGTGGCCTCCCTGCTCAACGTGGCCTGCGCGGGGATCCTCGTGCTGCGCGAGAACGACGCCTCCGCGCAGCGCTTCTCGGTGCTCGCGGGCTCCGGCCTGTACAGCGACTACGTCGACCGGAACCCTCCCTGGCCGCTCGACCCGCAGATCCAACCGATTGTCGAGGTCGCCTTCGAGGAGCGGCGGAACAGTTTCGGAGATCATTGGTCGACGCTCTACTTGCAGACCGCGAGCGGCAGCGAAATCGTCGCGCTGATCGACACCGACCGCCCGCTCTCGGACACCGACCGGGCGCTCATCGCCCTGCTGACCAGCCGCCTCTCGATCGCCTTCGACAACGTCATCCTGTACGAGCAATTGCAGCGGGCGAACGTCACGCTGGAGCAGCGGGTCGTGGAGCGCACCGCCGAGCTGATCCGGGCCAACCGGCGTCTGGCCGCCCAGCGCTCCGACCTCCGTCGCGCCAACAGCCTCAAGACCGAGATTCTCGGTACCGTGGCGCACGACCTCAAGAACCCGCTCTCGGTCATCCTCGGGCGCTCCGAGATGCTGACGGATCTGATCGCCCTGGAGCGCGCGCCGAAGGATCAACTCGCCACCCAGGTCGCCTATATCCGTACTTCGGCGACCCGCCTCCTCGGCATGATCGACAGCCTGATGGCCGACGCGATGACAGACGCGCTCGACATCACCCTGAGGCGCGAGCCAGTCGACCTCGCCGCCCTCGCCCGGGAGGTCTGCGAGGCGAACAGGCCGCTCGCAGAGTCCAAGAGTCAGATCCTCCAGCTCGACCTACCCGAGGAGGCCTACATGTGCGGCGATGCCGAGCGTCTGCGGGAAGCGGTCGACAACCTCGTCTCGAACGCCGTCAAGTACAGCTTCGTCGGAGGCACCATCACGATCCGCGTCGAGCGCGATGCGAGCGAGATCGTGTGCGCGGTCACCGATCATGGGCCCGGCCTCTCACCCGAGGATGCCGGGCGCCTGTTCGGCCGCTTTCAGCGGCTCTCGGCCAAGCCTACGGGCAGTGAAGGATCGACCGGCCTCGGCCTGTCGATCGTCAAGCGCATCGCCGAACTCCACCGCGGTCGCGCCGAGGCCGCGAGCGAGGGGCCGGGGCGCGGCAGTACCTTCTCGATCCGGTTCCCTTACGAGGCGGTCGCGCTGCTTTGAGCCGCGGCCGGGCGCGAATTGTTGCGTCGTTCGCGCCGCAGCGAAACACGTCTCCGCCGGAACCTGCCCGAGACCGCGCGCGACGCAACACGGCCGCGAACCGAGCTGCTTAAACCCCGCGATCGGAGCGGGGGCCTTGAGGTCCCCGAGAACGATGTCGGAGGGATCATGGGCCACAATCTCGGTTTGGCGTCGGCCAGCGCGGCACTCGCCACGGCCCTGGGCCTGGTCACCGTGATCGTCTCGGAGCGCGCGCCCACGACGCCGGTCTTGCCACCGCCGCGGGCTCCCGCCGCCGCGGCGGCCGACGCGGCCCCGCCCGCGCGGTCCGGACGATCCCCATCGACGGCCGCGCCAGCGCCGCCGCGTCGATGATTGCGCGGTGAGGGAGGCCGGGATGCACATCTCTCAGGACGGTATCAGCGACGCCGAGGACTGCGCCCTGCTTCGGGCCGTGCTGGGGACGGGCCCCTATCCCGCTGCTGCTGCTGCCGGCCGCGCGCCGCCGACGCTCCAAGAGAGGTTCGGCGTCGTGGCCGCAACGTCCCCCAACGCGGTCCCAGGGCCTGCCGCAGAGGATCGCGCCAGGCCCCCGGGCTGCCCATCAGCGCGCGGTTCTGCGTTGGAAGAGGCGCAGCACCGCGTTGCCCCGGGCCACGGCGGCATCGAGCGCCTGCTGCGGTGATTTCGACCCGGCGAGCGCTTCCTCGATCTCCTCGGCCCAGAGGTCGCGGATCTGCAGCATGTTCCCGAGCCGGAGACCTGCCGAATTGCGCGTCGGTTCCCGGCGCATGATCGCCCGCACCGCCACTTCGAGCTTCGGATTCTGCGCGTAGAACCCGGTGCGGCGGGCATCCTCGTAGGCGGCGCGGGTGACGGGGACGTAACCGGAGTTCTGGTAGAGCAGTGCCTGTTGCGGGAAGCTCAGCACGAAGGCCAGGAACGCGGCAACGCCCGCGTACTCGTGAGACGTCTTGCCCTGCATGACGTAGAGAGAGCCGCCACCCAGGATCGCGTTCTGCGGCTCGGCGACGATGTCGGGATAGTAGGGCATCGGGCGGATTGTCCAATCGAACCGCCCGCGGACCGCGATCGAGCCGTACATGCTCGACGACGTCAGGAAGATCCCGCACTCGCCCGCGATGAAGCGCGCCTCTCCCCGGTTGGTCCGGCCTGCATAGGCGAACACGCCCGCGCGATGCAGGTCGACGATGTTCTGGAGGTGCCGCACCTGGAAGGGCCGGTTGAAGACGAGTTCGGTGTCGAAGCCGTCGAGGCCGTTCGAGCGCGTGGCGATCGGCCGGTCGTGCCAGACCGAGAGCTGCTCGATGTGAGCCCAGGTGGGCCAGGCGGTCGAGAGCGCGCAGCCGGTGGGGTTCGCCCGATGCAGCGTGCGGGCGGCCTCGAAGACCTGCGGCCAGGTCTCCGGCAGCTGGTCGGGATCGAGCCCCGCCTCGCGGAAGCGGTCGCGGTTGATCCACATCACCATCGCGGAGATGTTGAACGGCAGGGAGAGCATGCCGCCGTCCCGCCCGAGATAGTTCGTCGCGATCACCGGCAGGAATGCCTCGGGCGCGATCGCGCGGTCGGCCTCCCGCATGACGTCCGAGACCGGCCGCACCGCACCGATAGCGGCGGCCATGGTGCCGTTGCCGACCTCGAAAACTTGGAGAAGGTGCGGTCCCTCGCCGGCCCGATAGGCTGCGATGCCCCCGTTGATCGTCTCGGCGTAGGGCCCCTTGTAGATCGTGACGATCCGGTAGGCGCCCTGCGAGGCGTTGAAGTCGTCCGCGATGCGCGCCACCAGCGCGCCGTTCGCCCCGTCGAGCGAGTGCCAGAGCTGAAGCTCCGTGGCGGCGCAGGCGAGCCCCGGCAGGGCTGCCAGGACAAGGCCGAGAAGGAAGCTGATCGTCGGGATAGTCCTGCTCCGCAATCGAATCGACATCAGCCCAGGCGGCGGGGAAGCTGGAGGCGCAGGACCGTCCCGCGTCCGGGTTCGCTCCGCAGGGCGACGCTTCCGCCCAGGCGGCTGACGACGAGGTTGTGGACGATGTGGAGCCCGAGGCCCGTACCGCCGCGCGACCGCGCCGTGGTGAAGAACGGGTCGAAGACCCGGCCGAGATGGTCGGGCTCGATACCAACCCCGTCGTCGGCGATCTCGATGGTCATCCGCTCGGGCTCCGGAGTCACTGTCACGGTGACGCGGCCGCCTTGGCGGTCGCGCAATCCGTGGTCGATCGCGTTCTTGATCGCGTTGGTCAGCACCTGAGCCAGGAGTCCCGGATAGGTGTCGAGCACCGCGCTCGGGGGACAGGCCGCGAGGATCTCGTGTCGTCCTGGGCGGGTGAGCGCGCGCAGGCTCCTCAGGAGATCCTCGATCCACGCGCCGAGATCGATCTCGCGCCGCTCCTCCAGGAGCTGGTCCACGGCAACCTGCTTGAAGCTGTGGATGAGGTTTGAGGCTCGCATCAGGTTCGCGGTCACGAGGCGGGATCCCTCGCGCATGCGGCCCGCATAGTGCAGGAGGCGGGAGCGCGAGAGCCGGTTGTCCTCCACGAGCTGCTCGAAGCTCGCCGAGTCGGCCTCGACCTGCGTCGCGGTCGTCAAGGCGATCCCGAGCGGCGTGCTGATCTCGTGGGACACGCCTGCCACGAGCTGACCGAGCGAGGCGAGCTTCTCCGCCCGGATGAGGTCGTCCTGGGTTCGGCGCAGCTCCGTCAGCGCCTCGTCGGCGCGCCGGGCCGCGTCGCGCCACCCTTCCTCCCGGTGCCTCAGCTCGGCCAGGAATGCGTTCGAGGCCCGGGCGATGTCGCCGAGCTCGTCCCGCCGAGTCGCGAGGGCGACATGCCCGATCGCCGGGTCCGTCGTCGCGCGCACCAGCGTGTCCTGAAGTCTGCGCAGCGGCCGGGTGATCGAGCGGGCGACGCCAAACACTGCGGCCGTGCCGATGAGCAGGGCGCCCGCAGTCCCGGCGAGGAGCAGCCGGCGGATCGAGGTGCCGAAACGGTCGGCGTCCTCGATGAAGGCCTGCGCGAGCGCGCGCGCATTCTCGCTCATCACCATCGCGCGCCGATCCATATCGGCGATCAGCGCGTTCTGTTCGCCGAGTTTCGCGACGGTCGCCGCAAGCTGCTCCCGCCAGCCCTCGATCGCCGCACTCATCCCGCCGCGGATGCTTGCCGGCATCGCGAGTGAGTGGGCGCGACGAGCGAGTTCGGCTCCTTCCCGGACGGTGGACGACGCTTCCGCGATGCTGCGGCGGGCGAGTGCGGATGTCGATTGCTGCGCGAGGCGCAGCGCGGCCAGTGCCAGGCTCTGCGCGGTGAGCTCCGCCTCGTTCGACGTGACGGAATTCCGAATCAGGCTTGCGACTTCGGATTGGAGCGACTGCTGCTGCGCGCGGTTCTCCCGGATCAGCCGGTCGCTCCAGACGATCAGATCGTTGCCCGACTGTGTGGCCCGTGTGAGCTCGAACCCCTCCGCGATGATGCGGCTCAGGCCGGTCGAGGCCTCGCTCCTGACGCGGTAGCTCTGCAGCAGCGCCGCCAGCTCGGCCGCTTCAGGATCGCGCGCCTGCTTCCGCAGGACCTCCTGCAGCCGCGTGCCGGCCTCGTTGAGCTGGCGGATGTCGCCGTCGAGTTCGTCGAACTCGATCTGAAAGACTGGCCGCCCGATGCGAGTCTTGTTCAGCTCGACGGCCGAGATCGCCTCGCGGAGGTCGCGCAGAGCGCTGACCAGAACTTGGTTTTTCTCCAGGGCGGCGTCCTTGCTCGTGAGCACCGTGACCAGCGTGCCGTTCTCGCCTTGCTGCCGCTGCCGCTCGGCATCGGTCAGCGCGACGAGCGTCTCGGCGCGGTGGGCCATCTGTTCTGTGGATGCCACGAGTGCACTGTCGAGCCGGACGAGCGACCGCATCTGGTCCGAGAGGGCTGTGAGGTCTTGCCGGACCGTCTCGATGCGGCCGGCCTGATCTGCGGTCCGTGCCACGGGCGCCAGCTGGTCTAGCTGGTGCGTTGTAACTGAGACGAGGCCGTCAAAGCGTTGGCGCGAGGTTTCGCGATCAGCGAACACCCGTCCGATATAGTCGTCCCGTGCCTTGTTGAGCGATGTGAAGGTATGGAACGTCTCGCTTGAAAGTACAGTTCCGTCTCGGGCTCGTTCCACTCGGATCAGAAGCGCCCATGCGGCGAAGGCGATCAGGACCGCGATGACGACTGGGATGGCGCCGACGACGAAAACGCGCTGTGCGATGCCGGCTGAGCGAACGTAGTCCGGCAAGAGGATGCGCTTTCTACTTTGCTAGCACGAACACTGCGTATCGCATGCCGGCCGCGTCCGTCCATACCAACGGTGCTGTCTGCGGGACTTGGCTCTGTGGCAGACGCGGCGCACGCAATACGCGAAGCAATCGTCCCGACATCGATCTCGCTCACAAGCCCCTCTCACGGCAGGACCGAAACAGGGCCGCGACAGCGAGAGGTTTTCAGGATGACGACCAAGACGACGATCTGGGCCACGACCGCGACTGATAAGATCGTGATTTGGGCCCTGCTGGCGGGTCTGGCGACGGCGCTTCTGCAATATGTCCAGGCTGCGGCTCTGCCCGCACACTTCGTTTAAAGGCTGCCGGCGGAATTTCTGGTTCTCGACAGGGCCGGAGCTCCGGAAGCGAACGAAGCCGCAGAATAGTCCTGGCCGGCGAGACGCCTCACGAATTGCCGACCTTTGGTCGCCGAGGCGGTTGAGAACCGGGAGTACACTTGGTCTGGAATGGTGAGCGCGCTGGGGCTCGAACCCAGGACCTACAGATTAAAAGTCCGTTGCTCTACCAGCTGAGCTACGCGCTCGCATCCGGTCTGGCGCTCGTTGTGGCCGGTCCGAAGCATGGCCCGCAATAGGGGAGCGGTCGGGGGCGGTCAACCGGGAAGGTGGCTGCGCCCCGGGCTTTGCCCCGACGCCGCCACGGTTGGGTGAGAGCGGCGGATCCATGAGCCGTGACGCCCCGCGCCCCCTGTCCGAACCCGCCGGAACGTGGCGCGCCTTCGCGATCCTGTTCGCCGGGACGGTGCTGGCGCTCGGCCTCGCCGTGGTCGGTCTCGTGGCCGTCCTCGATCCCTACGGGCTGCGGACGGGGCCGGGGCGGGCGCCCGGGCCGATCATGGACCGCAACCAGCGCTTCATGTACCCGCAGATCGCCCGCAGCGGCGCCTTCGACGCCGCCGTTTTCGGAACCTCGACCGCGCGCCTGCTCGAACCCGGGGCGCTCGCGGAGGCCTTCGGCGGGCGCTTCACCAATCTCGCGGTCAACGCGGCCACGCCCGACGAGCAGATGAGGCTCGCGGGGCTCTTCCTCGCCGCGGGGCGGCCCCGGACGGTCCTGTTCGGGCTCGACGCGACGTGGTGCGCCGCCGCGCCGCCGGCCCGTACGCAGCACCCGTTCCCCGACTGGCTCTACGCGCCGGACGCGCCGTTGGGCCTCTGGCATCAGGTGAGCTGGCAGGCGCTCACGGTGGCCTCCCGCGTGGCGCTGCACGCCCTGCACCTCGCGCCCGCCCGGATCCGGTCCGACGGCTACGCCGTATTCACGCCGCCGGAGACCGCCTACGATCTCACCCGCGCGCGGGCGCACATCCGCGCGGGCACGGCGATGGATCCCGACGCCGTCGCGCCCGGCGGCGCGGGGCCGGCGGAGGGCGGGATGCCGGCGCTCGACCGGCTCGACGCGCTGCTCGCGGCGCTCCCGCGCGAGACGCGGCGCATCCTGGCCTTCATGCCGGTCCACGCCGCGGCGCAGGGGCAGCCCGGCACGGAGGCCGGCCGGCGCGAGGCGGCCTGCAAGGCCAGGGTTGCCGAGATCGGCCGGGTGCGCGGCGCCCTGGCGGTCGATTTCCGCATTCCGTCACCCGTCACCACCGAGGACGCGAACTACTGGGACGCCCTGCACTACCGCCTGCCGGTGGCGGACCGGATCGTGGCCGGGCTGAAGGACGCGGCCCGCACCGGCGCTGACGCGCCGGACGGGTTCTACCGGGTGCTCGCCCACCCTTGAGGCGCAGGGATCACGGTACCGAAAGGCCCGGGCCTTTCGCGGGTGCAGGGCGGAGCCCTGCATGACCGGCGCGAGGGTGACACGGCCCGGCGTCAGCCTCCGGCCTTCGCCGCAGCCTCCGCCCGCTCCCAGCCCGCGCGGGTCTCCTCCGCGAAAGCCAGGAAGCGGCCCTCCCGGATCGCCGCCCGTATGCCCGCCATCAGCTCCTGGTAATAGGCGAGGTTGTTCCAGGTCAGCAGCATCATGCCGAGGATCTCGTCCGAGCGGACGAGGTGGTGCAGGTAGGCGCGGGAATAGTCGCGCGCCGCCGGGCAGGCGGAGGTCTCGTCGAGGGGCCGCGTGTCCTCGGCGTGGCGGGCGTTGCGCAGGTTGATCCGGCCGTGGCGGGTATAGGCGAGGCCGTGGCGCCCGGCCCGGGTCGGCATCACGCAGTCGAACATGTCGACGCCGCGCTCGACCGAGCGCAGGAGGTCGTCCGGCGTGCCGACGCCCATGAGATAGCGCGGCTTGTGGGCCGGCAGGTGCGGCTCCACCGTCTCGATCATGGCGAGCATCACGGCCTGGGGCTCGCCCACCGCGAGGCCGCCGATGGCGTAGCCCTTGAGGTCGAGATCGACCAGCGCCCGCGCGCTCGCGACGCGCAATTCCGGCACGTCGCCGCCCTGCACGATGCCGAACATCGCCTTGCCCGGCTGCTCGCCGAAGGCCGCGCGGCAGCGCTCGGCCCAGCGCAGGGACAGGCGCATCGCCTTCTCGATCGCCTCCGGGGGCGCGGGCAGGCGCACGCACTCGTCGAGCTGCATCTGGATGTCGGAGCCGAGCAGGCCCTGGATCTCGATGGACCGCTCCGGGCTCATGCGGTGACTAGTACCGTCGATGTGCGAGCGGAAGGTGACGCCGTCCTCGTCGAGCTTCCGGAGCGCCGAGAGCGACATCACCTGGAAGCCGCCCGAATCCGTGAGGATCGGCCCCTCCCAGCGCATGAAGCGGTGGAGGCCGCCGAGGCGGGCCATGCGCTCGGCGCCGGGGCGCAGCATCAGGTGGTAGGTGTTGCCGAGCACGATGTCGGCGCCGAGGTCGCGCACCTGGTCCGCGTACATCGCCTTCACGGTGGCGGCGGTGCCGACCGGCATGAAGGCCGGCGTGCGGACGACGCCCCTGGGCATCGTGATCGCGCCGGTGCGGGCGTGCCCATCCGTGGCGTGGACGTGGAAACGGAAGTCGGGCGTCGCTTGGGGCTCGGTCATGAGGCGCATCATGGGGTTTCGTCCGTGCGCGCTGCCGGGAAGAGCAGGCTGGCGTCGCCGTAGGAGTAGAATCGGTAGCCCGAATGGATCGCGTGACTGTAGGCCGCGCGCATCGTGTCGAGGCCGGAGAAGGCCGAGACCAGCATGAACAGGGTCGAGCGCGGCAGGTGGAAATTCGTCATCAGCGCGTCGACCGCGCGGAAGCGGTAGCCCGGCGTGATGAAGATCTCGGTCGGGCCCGCGAAGGGGTGCAGGCGGCCCGCCGCGTCGGCCGCGCTCTCCAGCAGGCGCAGCGCCGTGGTGCCCACAGCGACGACCCGGCCGCCCCGCGTCCGGACCGCGTTGAGCGCCTCCGCTGTCTCGGCGTCGAGATGGCCGATCTCGGCGTGCATGCGGTGCTCGGCGGTGTCCTCCGCCTTCACCGGCAGGAAGGTGCCGGCGCCCACATGCAGCGTGACGTGGTGGCGCGCGAGACCGGCGGCGTCGAGGGCGGTGAGCAGATCCTCGGTGACGTGCAGGCCCGCGGTCGGGGCCGCGACCGCGCCGGGCTCGCGGGCGTAGACCGTCTGGTAATCGGCCGTGTCCCGGGCATCGACCGGGCGCTTGCCCGCGATGTAAGGGGGCAGCGGCAGGATGCCGAGCGCGGCGATCCGCTCGTCGAGGTGCGGGCCCGCGACGTCGAACTGTAGCACGACCTCGCCGCCCTCCCCCTTCCCCGTCACGGTCGCGTCGAGCCGGGCGAGGTCGCAGGCCTGGTCCGTCTGGGGGCCGAAGCGGATCCGGTCGCCGATCGCGAGGCGCTTGGCCGGGCGCGCGAAGGCGCGCCAGCGATCCGGCGCCTCGCGCAGGTGGAGCATCGCCTCCATGCGCTGGCCCGGCGCGCCCGGGCGCAGGCGCAGGCCGTGGAGACGCGCCGGGATCACCCGCGTGTCGTTGAAGACCAGGGCGTCGCCCGGCCGGAGCAGGCCCGGCAGGTCGGCGACCCGGGCGTCGGCGAGGCCGGCGTCCGGATCCACCACGAGCAGGCGCGCCGAGCCGCGCGGCTCGGCGGGGCGCAGCGCGATGCTCGCCTCGGGCAGGTCGAAATCGAAGAGGTCCACACGCATCGGGCGCCACCTGCACGGAATGCGCGCGCGAATCAATTTCCCCGACCCGCGCGGCGGAACCGCAGCGGGGCGGTTCGGGTTGCGGCGATGGTCCTGTCCGCAGGGCCCAGCACGACGGGAGGACGCTCATGCCCTGGTTCTCTCTGCGCCCGCGCGATCCGGCCGATCCGCGCTGGCCGCTGCCGGGCGAACCCGACCTGGTGCTGAAAGCCGCTGACGCGGACGAGGCACGGGCGAAGTTCCTGCAGGCCTATCCGAGCGAGCCCTACGGCACGCCGGCCGTGCCGGTGCCCGATGCCGGCGCCGGCAGCTTTCGCAACGATCCGGATGCCATGCTGGTCTCGGAGACCGCCGAGCCGCCGGCTCCGAAAGACTGAGGAGGCGCCCATGGCGACGCCCTCCGGACGCAAAGCCCGGATCACCCTCGACGGCCAGCTCATCGGCTACTGGGAGCGCGAGGCCGCGCGCCTCGATGCGCTGGCGGCGGAGGCGCGGTTCGGCTGGCAGCGGCGGCGCTACCTGCGCAAATCCGCCCAGGCCCGCGCGCAGGCCGAGCGCAGCCGCGCCCGGGAGGTCGCGCGCGGCAACGCGCCGACCGCGGGGGCCCCCGGATCGGACTTGGCGGACACGGGCCTCACGCGGGATGGGGGCTGAGCCCGAGATCCTCCGCCTGGCCGAGCCGGAACTCTCGGCACGCGCTGCCCGGATCCAGTTCGCTCGCGTCCGGGCGGAGCTTCGCGCCCGCCTGCCGGCAGAGGCCGAGATCGAGCATGTCGGCGCGACCGCCGTGCCAGGCTGCCTCGGAAAAGGCGATCTCGACATCGCGGTCCGAGTGCCGTCCGGCTGCTTCGCCGTCTGCCTGGCGCAGCTGGGACAGCGTTACGCCGGCAATCCCGGCTCGGTCCGGACGACCGATTTCGCGGCCTTCATCGACGAGGCCGCCGACCCGCCGCTCGGCATCCAGCTCGTCGTGCTCGGATCGGTGCTCGACGTCTTCGTGCGCTTCCGCCACCGGCTCCACGCCGAGCCCGGACTCGTCGTGCGCTACAATGCGCTGAAGCGCGCCCATGCCGGGCGCTGCATGGCCGCTTACCGCGCCGCCAAGTCCGACTTCATCGCGGCGGTTCTGGGCCATCCGCCCGGGGACGAGACCGCGCGTTAGCCCAGGCTAAGACCTTTGCCGTGGCGTTGTGGCGCCGGCTCCCGTATGCGCCCCGGACCCTATCCGGAACGCGCCGCATGAACCGCACCCAGAAGGCCGCGCTCGCGAGCGCCGGCGTCGGACTCGCCGTCACCGGCCTCAAGTTCCTGGCCTGGTGGCTCACCGGCAGTCTCGCGCTCTGGTCGGACGCGCTGGAGAGCATCATCAACGTGGTGGCGGCCTGCGGCGCCTTCGCGGCGCTGCACGTGGCCGGCCGCCCGGCCGATGCCGAGCATCCCTACGGCCACCACAAGGCGGAGTTCTTCTCGGCGGTGATCGAGGGCATCCTGATCGCCGTGGCGGCGCTGCTGATCCTGCGGGAAGCCTATTACGGCATCCTGGAGCCGAAGCCCCTCGACGCTCCGGCGATGGGCCTCGCAGTCAACGCGGTGGCGACCGTGATCAACGGGGTCTGGGCGGTCGCGCTGCTGCGCTGGGGCCGGACATGGCGCTCGCCCGCCCTGATCGCCGACGCGCGCCACGTGCTGGCCGACGTCGTCACCTCGGTCGGCGTGCTGGCCGGCCTCGGTGCGGTGCTCGCCACGGGTTATCCGGTGCTCGATCCCGTGGTGGCGGGGCTGGTGGCGCTGCACATCCTCTGGTCGGGCTGGACCATGGTGCGCGAATCGATCGATGGGCTGATGGACCGGGCGGCGCCTCCCGAGATGGTCACGGAGATCCGTACCCTGATCTCGCGTCACGGTGCGGGTGCCCTGGAGGCGCACGACGTGCGCACGCGCTCTGCCGGTCAGGCGACGTTCATCGATTTCCACCTCGTGGTGCCCGGCGAGATGAGTGTGCGGGAGGCCCACGCGATCTGCGACCGCGTGGAGGCGGCGCTGGAGGCCGATGTGCCCGGCGCCGTCGTCACGATTCATGTCGAGCCCGGCGAGGAGGCAAAGGGCTTCGGCCTGCCGGTGATCTGAGCGACCGAGCCCGCAGCGACGGGAGTCACGGGCGCGCGATTTCCATTCGCGCTTGAAGTGTGGCTGATACCGGATGCCCCGGCTTGGTCGGGATCGCCGTCAGAGAAACCGAATCATGCGCCGTCTCGTCCTCACCACCTGCCTTCTCCCGCTCCTCGCCGGTCCGGGTGCCGCACAGGAGCGGCTCCTCGCACCGGCGCTCTCCTGCCAGGCGCTCAAGACGGCGGTGGCGCGCGGCCGGGACGTCGTCGTGGCGTCGAGCGAGACCGCCTACGACATCGTTCACGCGGAGGGCGGCGCGTGCCTCAACGTCAACGGCGAAACGAGCGAGCCGGTCTACGTGCCGACGACCGACGAGCCGAATTGCCTGGCCGGCTGGCGCTGCATGCAGCGCAGCAGCGACGGCAGCAGCAGCCACTGAGACAAGCGTGCCGCGCGTCGGGGCGCGGCACCGAGATCCGCCGGCAGGGCTCGAAAGCCGGGAGCGTCGGCGATGGCCCTGTCTGGCGCGGCCCTGGGTGCCGAACGGACGCTCCTCCGCGCCGGGGCCGCCACGTCCCTGATCCAGGACGGAAAAAGCCCGACCTTTCGGCCGGGCTCGTCTCGAGTTGGAAGCTTTCGCAGACCGTGTGGACGCCGAGGCGTCCACACGGTGAGACGCGAGCCTTAGAAGTCGCGCTGGACGCGGGCACGGACCTGGAACACGTCGGCGTTCGTGACGGTGCGCAGGGTGCCGTTGGCGGCCGCGGCGTTCAGCAGCGCCTGGGAGGTGATGCCGGGCGAGCGGTTGGCGTCGATCACGCGGCCGCTCTGCACGCCGTAGTTCTGGTAGACGCCCTCGACACCGATATCGAGGTCCTTCACCGGCGACCAGATCAGGCTGCCACCCACGTTGAAGGCGTAGGTGTCGCGCAGGATCTGGTTCAGGTTGTAGTAGCTCGAGTTGAAGGCGCCGATGTTGGTCAGGCCGGCGATGGCGAGACCGTTGTAGGAGGCCTGAGCGGCGCGGGCGCCGGGGGCGAAGGCGACCTCACCGTACGAGCCGAACAGGGCCGAGCGGAGGGTCGGGTTCCAGTAGTGCAGGAACGAGGCGACGACCGAGAAGGTCTGCGTCAGCTCGAGCCGGTTGTTGAGCGGGTTGAGCACCGCGTCGCTGAAGAACTGCTGGAACGGCGCGCCCTGGAGCGAGGTAGCCGACTGGATGTAGGAGCCGGCCCAGGCCGAGACGCCGGTGTACATGCCGGCGCCCTCGCCGTACGCGCCCTGCAGGTACAGGGTGTCGCCCGGGGCGATGAAGGGCAGGTTGATCTTCAGACCGCCCTGGACGGCCCAGCCGTACTCGGAAGACGTGCGGCCGAGCGTGCCGGGGTTCGTGCCGATGATCTGGGCGGCGGCGGAGTTGATGGTGCCGACGTTGATCTCGTGCACGGCGCCCGAGATCTGGGCCGAGCCCCAGGGCTGGTCGTAGCGCAGCACGCCGACAAAGTCGGGCATGCGGTTGCGCTGGATCGTGTCCTCGAAGCCGAGGCCGACCGGCAGCCCAGCGGCGTTGAAGCCGAGGAAGACCGGCGCCGGGGACTGGGTCACCGCGAAGGTCTGCAGGCTGGAGTTGCCGAGCACGGCCGCGGCAGCGGCGACGTTGGCGGGCGAGTAGACCGGCGTGCGGCGGAAGCTCGGGTCTTCCATCGAGACCGTGGCCGAGAAGCCGTTGCCGAGCGTGGCGGTGTAGGCCGCGAGGTTCGTCGAGGCGACGTCCGAGCCGAGCGTGCCGGCCTGGATCTCGAAGTCGTGGGCGTAGAAGTCGAAGAACGAGGACGCGCGACCGGCGGTGAAGCCGGCGAACTGCACGAAGGCCTTGTCGGTGTTGAAGTACTGCTGCACGCGGCCGAACCCGTCGACGCCGAGCGCCGGGAAGGCGTTGGCGATGCGGTTCTGGGTGCCCGAGTGCATGGTCGGGAAGCCGGTGCGGCTCGCCGCCTCGAGGCGGACGAAGGCGCGCAGGGTGCCGTAGGCGGTCTGGGTGCGGGCATCGAGGTTGATGCGGGCCAGGCCACGATAGCCGCTGTAGTCACCGTTGCCCTGGCTGCGGGCGAGCGGGGCCTGATAGCCGTACTCGAAGCGGGCGCGGCCCGAGAGACGCAGGCAGGTGTCGGTGCCGGGAATGTAGAAGAAGCCGGCGCCGTAGGTCGAGCAGACGCGCACGTACTCGATCGGGGCGGCCTTCTTCACCGGAAGATCGGCGGCCTGGGTGCCGGTGACAGCGGCGAGGGCCGCGGCCGAGCCGAGCAGGGAGCTCTTCAAGAGCTTCATCGATATCTCCAAAAGCTTCGAGACCCGAGAGGAACCCGATGGGCGGCGGCTTCTGTCGCCGCCCTCGGGTCGTTTGTCTTGTTCGGCCTGCATCTCCGGCAGGCTCGTGCGGGCTCGCTTTCGCGAAACCCTTGATGCGATTCCACTCTGTGCGAAGGGAGTGTCCCGGGCAACGTGGATTCCCGCTCCGGTGGGCGGTTCCCCCACCATGTTGCGACTCGGCAACATTTGACGAAGCCTATAGGCGGCAATGGGTTGCGCCCCATCGGCCTGGACTATGTTCCTTATCGGTCCGCGCGCGACCGCCGCCGCTCCCGTCCTGCGCGCTCGCGCAGGGGATCTTTCTCAGGGCCGGCTTGTGCAGATCAAGATCGGCGCGCAGCGGGTCTCGAACCCGGCACGGGCGTAGAGCCGCTCGACCGGGCCGCCGGCCGGACATTGCAGGAAGACCTCGCGCGCGCCGTGCCGGTGGGCGGCGGCCAGCGCCGCCGCGGTGATCCGAGCGCCCAGCCCCCGCCGCTGGCGGTCCGCCCGGGTGCTGACATTGTAGAGGCCCGCGAGCCCCCCGCGCAGGTAGAGACTCGCGCACGCCGCCGGCCCGGTCCCGTCCTCCAGCACGAGGTGGAGTGCGGCGACTCCCGCCCGGGCCCGGGCCGCGCGCAAGGCCGGAAGGTAGTGACGGCGCAGGTGGGCGCGCACGGGTTCGTCGTCGGAGAGGTGCAGGAACACCGTCTCGAAGGCCGGCGGAGGACGGGCGCCGACATGCTCCGCGACCTGCAGCGGCGCCGGCAGCTGGGGCGTCGCGCGGGCGCGCGCCACCATCCAACTCGCCGGATAGACGGCGGCGGGTTCGAACAGGCGCCGCAGGGCGGCCGCCTCCGCCGCGTCCCGGGCCAGGAAGGCGGGGTCGCGCCCGCGCCCCAGCGCGACCGCTCCGGCCCAGGCGAACTGGGCCGGCTTGGACACCCCGAAGGCGAAGTTGAGGGTCGGATCGGGAATCGTCCGCGACCAGGCATAGCAGGTTCCGTCCGGACCGGTCTCGACCCCGTCCAGCAAGCCGCCGCTCAGCGCATCGATATGGGCGTCGCGCAGCCGTTCGAAATCGGGCGCGCTCACGCGGCCCCCGCCGCGCGGGCAGTCCGCGCCGCCGGGGCCGTCAGGGCGGCGATCCGGTCGTGCAGGACCGGGCTCAGCACGATGTCGAGATGGTCGGTCTCCTGGATCACCTCGACCGAGAGAAGATTCGGGGTGAGCGGGCGCCAGTCGATGATCGGCAGATGCCGCGCCCGCGAATCGCTTGCCTCGAAGGAGCGGATCGGGACCCCGCCGGGTTCGAGCACGAGCGTGCGGAACTGCAGCGCGTGGTCCACCAGCGTCCACAGGATGCGCTCGCGGCTGCCGACCGCCGGCCCGTCGACGGGGAGTGGCTGCGGCTCGGTGGCAAGAAAGCGCGCGAATTGCACGGCGGCCTCCGGGTCCATGCGGGCGCGCAAGGCCTCCCACTGCGCGCGCATTGGCGAGCGGGCGAGCCAGGTCTCCACCATCGCGTCCAGGGCGTCCCGCTCGGAGGGCGCGATCGGCCGGCCCGCCCCGGGGGCGAAGTTCGCCTCCAGGCCGCAGGCGTCGAGCATGCCGACGTAGTCGAGCGGGAAGTCCGGCCCGAGACGGCGCGCGGTCTCGTAGGCCAGGACCCCGCCCCAGGACCAGCCGAGGAAGACGCAGGCCGCGTGGTCCCGCATCAGCGCCCGCACCCGCTCCGCGTAGGCCTCTGCCAGTTCGGCGACCGCCGGCAGCGGCCGTGCCTCCTCGACCAGTGAGGCGCAGAGGAAGCCGTAGGCGGGCTGGTCCGGCCCGAGATGCGCGACGAGGGGCTCGTACTCGCGGGTGCTGACGAGGAGGCCCGGGAACAGGACGAGGAGCGGCCGCGCCGAACCCGGACGCCCGGGCGCGAGCCGAACCATGGGGGCGAGCCCGTCCGCCGCGCCGGCGCCTCCTGCGTCGATCCGGGCGGCGAGCTCCGCGATCGTCGGGTTGCGCAGGAGGTCCGCCACCCCGATCCCGCCCTGCGGCGCGATCAGGCGCAGGCGCCCGAGCAGGCGCAGCGCCGAGAGCGAGTCGCCCCCGAGCGCCAGGAACGGACAGTCGACGGCCTCGACCGGGTAGCCCAGCACCTCCGACCAGATCGCGGCGAGCCGCCGCTCGGTGGCGCTGCCCGGCCGGCGGCCCGTGCCGGCCTCGGCCGGGTCCGGCAGGGCAAGCCGGTCGATCTTGCCGTTAGCGCCGACGGGCAGGCGCGGCAGCACGGTGAGGCTCGCCGGGATCATCGCGTCGGGCAGGCAGCGGGCGAGTTCGGCACGCAGGCGCCCGGCTTCCGGCCGGCGGCCCCGGGCCGGCGTCACGTAGGCGGCAAGCCGCGCTGCCCCCGCAGCCTCGCGAACGACCACGACCGCTTCCCCGACCGTATCGAGCCCGCGCAAGGCCGCCTCCACCTCGCCGATCTCGACGCGGTGGCCGCGGATCTTCACCTGATCGTCCGTCCGGCCTGCGTAGGACAGGGTACCGTCCGCCCGCTGCCGGACGCGGTCGCCGGTCCGGTACATGCGGCCGCCTCCGGGCCGGAACGGGTCGGGCAGGAAGCGCTCCGCGGTCTCGGCCGGGCGGTCGAGATAGCCCCGGGCGAGCAGGCCGCCGATGTAGAGCTCGCCGGTCTCGCCCTCGGGCACCGGCTCGAGGTCCGGCCCGAGCACGTAGGCGCGGCGGTCGCCGACCGGGCGGCCGATTGGGGCGTAGGGCTCGGCGAAATCCGTCCTGGGGGCGACCTTCCAGACGAGGGGCGAGATCACGCATTCGGTCGGCCCGTAGCCGTTGATCATCAGGCGCGGCTTCAGGGCCCGGCCGACCCGGCCGAAGGTCTCGCGGCTCATCGCCTCGCCGCCGAAGGAGTAGACCGCGACCGGGGGCGCCTCGCCGATCGTCGCGGCCCACTCGGCGAGCTGGCCGATGAAGCTCGTCGGCAGGCCCGCATGGGTGACGCGGTGGCGCCGGATCGCCGCGAGCGTGTCGGCGGCCGTCCACAGGTCCGGCCCGCGCAGCGCGATGCAGCCGCCGGCCGTGAGCGGCGTCATCCAGCGCTCGTGGGCGCCGTCGAAGGCGAAGGAGAGGACGTGCAGCTCGCGCGAGCCCTCGTCCATCTCGTAGGCCGCGGCCGTGGCGCGGCAATGGGCGGCCAGCGGACCGTGCTCGACCAGAACGCCCTTCGGCCGGCCGGTCGAGCCCGAGGTGTAGATCAGGTAGGCGGGGTCGTCTGGCGCCGACTCGGGCAGCGCGCCGCCCTCCCCGGCCTCCCGGACGAAAGCTCCCGCATCGTGGCACGCGATCCCGGAGGGGAGCTCCAGGCGTCCCTCGAGGTCCGGCACGGTCAGGCAGTGCCTGATGCCGGCATCGTCGAGCATCATGGTGATGCGGGCCGCCGGGTAGGCCGGGTCGAGCGGCAGGTAGGCCGCGCCCGCTCGCAGGACGCCGAGATAGGCCGCGACCGCGAGCGGGCTCCGCTCCAGCGCCACGGCGACGCGGGCACCGGGCTCGACACCCCGCGCGATCAGGCCCCCGACGATGGCCCGGGCGCGGGCGTCGAGATCGCCGCGCGTGACGGTCTCAGTGCCGAACAGGATCGCGGGCCGCTCCGGCGCCGCAGCGGCGAGGCGCGCGAGGCGAGCCGGCACGCTCTCGGCCTCGCCCCAGCCCGGACGTGCGGCCGGAGAGGCGGGCAGGCGGCCCGGTTCCGCGACCCATGCGCGGGCCGCCGCCCGGTCGCAGGGGCCGTGGAGCGCGCCCCAGCCCTCAGGCAGCGGCCGGGCGGCAGGCCAGAAGGCCGCGTGGCCGGCCGCGTCGCCCGCCACCACGAGGGGGTGCTCGGTCCACTCCTCCGCGTCATCCGCCATGCTTTGTGCCTCCGCGTCGCTCACGCCCCTCATGACGGACGAGCGGGGCGCCGGTTCACCCGTGCCAAGGGAAACGTGATGGGAAACGTTATCGCCGGCCCTGAACCGCGCCGCGCCCCGATCGTCATGGAGGTGGCCGCCCCGTCGGCGGCGCCGGAGCAGGAGGACGGTTTGGAGAGCGTGCGTGCGGAGCGTGGGGCGGAGGTCCGGCTGGCGGTCGAGGGCCCGGCCGACGGGCCGGTGATCCGCGTCGCGGACGGGCCCGAGCACGGCGCCGCCGAGGCCGTGCTCGCCCGTGCCGAGGCGCTGACGGCGGAGGATACGGCCGTGCGCCGCATCGGGGTCGAGGCAGCGGACGGCGTGGGCCGGCGCCTCGTCGCCCTCGGCGCGGCGCGGCGCCACACAGAGGGCGTCGAGATCCTGCCGGGCCTCCTCTGGCAATGCGCCGCCCGCTGGTTGCCCGAGGCGCGCCCGCCCTTCCCGGAGGTGCAGACGCTGACCGAGGGACGCCGCCACCCGCTGCGGCCGGCGCCCCCCGAGGGCACGGTCTACGCGCGCCGCATCCCCTGGCTCGGCCGCACCCTGAGCTTCCGCACCCTGGGCGAGCCCGGCGACGCCGCCCTGTTCTCGCGCTGGATGAACGATCCCCGCGTCGCCGAGGTCTGGGCCGAGACCGGGAGCCTCGCCGAGCACCGGGCCTATATCGACCGCCTGCGGGCGGACCCGCACCAGCTGCCGCTGTTCGGCTGCCTCGACGGGGAGCCCTTCGGCTATTTCGAGCTGTACTGGGCCCGCGAGAGCCGCCTCGGGGCGCATTACGAATCCGAGCCCTACGACCGCGGCTGGCACGTGGCGATCGGCGAGGCCGCGGTGCGGGGCCGGGCCCATCTCTCGGCCTGGCTGCCCTCCCTGATGCACTACCTCTTCCTCGACGAGCCGCGCACGTGGCGCATCGTCGGCGAGCCGCGGGCCGACCACGCGCAGCAATTGCGCAATCTCGCGGGTTCCGGCTTCGGTCCGCTCGCCACGATCGATTTCCCGCACAAGCGCGCGGTGCTGGTCGCCCTCACCCGCGAGCGCTTCGTGCGCGACCGCCTCTGGGTGCCGGGCGCCGCCGCACCCGACGCCCGCCCGCGCCCGCCGGACGTTCCGGGCTGACGCTGCCCCGACCCCGAACCCCGAGCGCGCCCTCAGAGGGATTGTCCCGCGATGACAGCGACGACGGACCAGCCCCCCACCGACGACATCCTCGGCATCGGCTTCGGCCCCTCCAACCTCGCCCTGGCGATCGCGCTGGAGGGCGAGGCGCGGCACGGCCCGGTCCGGCCATCCGCGCGCTTCCTCGAGCGGCAGGCGAGCTTCGGCTGGCACCGGGCGATGATGCTGCCCGGCGCCGACATGCAGATCAGCTTCGTCAAGGACCTCGTGTCGCTTCGCGACCCGACGAACCCGTTCAGTTTCCTCAACTACCTGCATCAGAAGGGAAGGCTCACAGCCTTCCTCAACCTGAAGACGTTCAACCCCTCGCGGGTCGAGTACAACGACTATCTCGCCTGGGCGGCCGAGCACTTCGCCGACAGCGTGTCCTACGGGGAGGGCGTCGAGTCCGTGGAGCCGGAGATCCGCGAGGGGCGGCTCGCCGCCTTCCGGGTCGCGGGGCGCACCGCATCGGGCGAGGCGCGCACGCGCCGCTGCCGCCACCTCGTCCTCGCGGCGGGGGGCGACCCCTGGATCCCCGAGCCCTTCGGGCGCCTGCGCGGGGACCGGCGCCTGATCCACTCCTCGTGGTACCTGCCGGGGATCGCCGCGGCCCTGGGCCCACCCACCCTGGACGGGCCGGAGCGGCGCGTCCTCGTGGTGGGCGGCGGGCAGAGCGCGGTCGAGATCGCGGTCGATGCGGGCGCGCGCTACCCGCGGGCCTGCATCGATCTCGCGATCCGCGCGCCGGCGCTGAAGCCCGCCGACGACAGCCCCTTCGTCAACGAGATCTTCGACCCGGCCGCCGTCGACCGGGTCCACGACGCGCCCGAGCCCGTGCGGGCTGAGCTGATCGCCGCGCACCGCGACACCAACTACGCGGTGGTCGATGCCGACCTGATCCAGTCCTTCTACCAGACGCTCTACGAGCAGACGGTGAGCGGGGAGACGCGCTACCGCCTCCTGCGCAGCACCCGGGTCGTGGCGATCGAGCCGGGGCCCGCGGGTCTCGCCGCGACCCTGCGCGACGACGTCGCCGGCACGGCGGTCGCCGAGGTCTACGATGCCGTGATCTGCGCCACCGGCTACACCCGCGCGGCGGTTCCGGCCATGCTCGACCCGCTCCGCCCCTTCATGCAGGGCGAGACGGTGGATCGGCATTACCGGCTGCCGCTCGCCCCCGCCGAGCCCCGGGTCAGCCTGCATCTGCAGGGCTTCGCCGAGGCGAGCCACGGCCTGACCGAGACGCTGCTCTCGATCCTGCCGATCCGGGCCGGCGAGATCGCCGCCACGATCCTCGATCTGGAGCGGGCGGCCCGCGCCGCGATCCGGCCGGCGGCCGAGTGAGGCTGTCCGCCCCGCGGGGCGGGGGGCGCCCCGCCGACCTCGCCCGCGATCCCGTCGTCCCGCTCGTCCTGCGGCTCGCCGGCCCGGCGATCCTCGGCATCTCGGCGCACGCGCTGCAGATGCTGGCCAACGGCTGGTTCGTGGCCGATCTCGGCGCCGCGGCGATCGCCACGATCGGCATCGCCTACCCGGTGACGCTGCTCGTCGCCGCGCTCGGCTACGGCGCCGGGATCGCGGCGGCCTCCGTACTCTCGCGGGCGCTCGGGCGGGGCGACCGCCCTCTCGCGGACGCCGCCGCCTCCCTCGGCTTCTGGCTCGCCCTGCCGCCCGGGCTGCTGCTCACCGGACTCATCGCGCTGCGGCCGGCCTTCTGGCTGGGGCTGCTCGGAGCCGATGCGGGCCTCGCCCAGGCCGCCGCGCCCTACACGGCACTGGCGACGCTCGGCACCTGCCTGATGCTGGTGATCGTCGTGGGCGGCTTCGTGGTGCGGGCGCAGGGGCTGGCGCGCCTCAGCGGCGCCATCCTGGTCGGGAGCTTCGGCCTCAACGTCCTGCTCGACGCGCTGCTGATCCGCGTGCTCGGGCTCGGTACCGCGGGGGCCGGCTGGGCCGCCGTGCTGGCGCAAGGCGCGGGCGCCCTCGCCTATCTCCGGCACTTCCGGCGGGAGCGGGGAGCGGCACGGATCCGCTTCCGCACGCCCTGCCGCCTGCTCGGCGATTGCGGGCCGGCCGCCGGCCCGCTCCTGCGCGAGATGCTCTGGCTCGCCGCGCCCGCGACGCTCTCCAGCCTGCTGGCGGCCTTCGCCATGGCGCTGTTCGTCCAGGCCGGCGCGGCCTACGGCGCCGCCGCTGTCGCGGGGCTGGGGCTCGGCCTGCGCATCGTGCTCGTCGCAGCCCTGCCGCTGCTCGGCCTGATGGCCGGCGCCCAGGCGGTGATCGGCTTCGCGCACGGGGCGGCGGCTCTCTCCGGGCAGCGCGCCCGGCGCGACCGCGCGCTCGCCTTCGTCACCGCCGCCGCCCTCGCCTACGGCGTCGCGGCCTCCGGCCTGATGGCCCTGTTCTCAGACCCGCTCGCGGGCCTCTTCGCCGAGGATCCGGCGGCGCGGGCGGAGGGCGCGCGCGCCACCGCGGCCTTCGCGCTGGCCTTCGGCCCGGTCGGGCTGCAACTCGCCGCCGCGACCCTGTTCCAGGCGGTCGGGGCGCCGCGGCGGGCGGCGGCGGTCTCGCTCGCGGCGCAGGGACTCGCCCTGATCCCCCCGCTCCTGATCCTGCCGCGTCTCTACGGCTACGACGGCGTGCTGGCGAGCCGGATCGTCGCCGAATTCACCGCCGATGCGCTGGGTGCCGTCCTCCTCCTCGCCTGGTGGCGCGGTGAGGCGCGCCGGGCAGGCGCGAGAGACGCCGCAGGAGCCGTCGAGAGCCGCGAGGCAGTGCAGGTGGCCGCGCCGCACCAGCCCGCACACGAGCGCGCGTGATACGCCCATCTGGGCTGCCACCGCCTTCTGCGGCACGCCCTCGAACCGGTGCAGCCGGAACACCGTGCGGGCGGGCTCGGGCAGGTCGGCGAGCGCCGCCTCCACCCGCCGCAGGGCTTCGCGCGCCGCGACCTCGGACTCGGGCGTCGCGCCGTCGGGCGCGCTGCGCGCCGCGCCGTCGAGATCGGCGAAGACCCGCCGCTCGAAGCTCCGGCGCCGCGCGCGGTCGAGGGCGAGGTTGCGCACCATCCGCCCCGCATAGGCCGCCTGGGCGGAGGCCGGCACCGGCGGCGGCTCGGCGGCGAGCCGCAGCAGCACGTCCTGCACCACGTCCTCGGCGAGCGCCGCGCAGCGCAGGATCTGCCGGGCGCAGGCGACGTAGCCGGCCCGATGGCGATCCAGATGTGCGAGGGACCAGGCCGCGCCGGCCACCGGCCACCCCGTGCGACGATTCCGCGGTATTGTATCCGGAATACTAAATGGCTGTTCCAATATCGCTCCTGTCCGTTCACCCGGAAACGGACAGGAGGCTAGGCTTCGGCCGGCGAGAGGCAATGTTTGGGCTGTACATTGTAAGTATTACAGCCTGTAGCGGATCGCAGTGGAGCGTGGCGGACGCGCAGCGGGAAAACCTTGAAAACCGCTTGGCATGCCATATTCCAAGAGGTGCCGAATTCAGGATTTGCGAGAGGAGCCGCACGATGCCCAAGCCCGTGTTCCCCGATCGACCGATCTGGCCCCCGCTTCCGAGCGACACGGATCGTCAGCCCGAGGGCCCTGCCGAGTCATGCGAGCGCGTCCTGGCGGATGCCGCGGCGCCGGATAGGAGCGGCGAAGGCAACGTCATCGGGATGGCATCGGATAGGGCGACGCCGACTCAGGCGGCGATCCTGGCCTGATTCCTGGCCAAGTCGTCGTAAGCTGCGCGGGCATCCCCTCCCCCGAATGGGAACGGGATGCTCCGACGCCCTTCGGCGAAGGCCGGCCCCCGCATGCCGGCAACGCCGATGGGCCGCGCTAGCCGCCCGGAGCTGCGATGACGGGCACGACCAAACCGACGATCCCTGCCTTCGCCGTGCGGATCAGGCCCAAGTTCCGCGAGGTCGTGCTGCCGCCGGGGCCTGCGCCCTTGGTCCGTGACGGCGCCGCGCCGAAGCGCGCGAACACCGCCCCGCCCGCGCGGGACGATCCGGACCGTTCCGCCTGACCGGTTCAGAAGCCGAGGCCGATCTCCGACTTGCTCTCGCTGGCCTCGGCCCGGGCCAGCGCTTCGATCAGCGCGCCCATCGCCGCGCGCGCGATTTGGCGCTGGGCTTCCGCGTTCGCCCAGCCGGCCCGGTTGATGGAGGCGACCAGCAGGTCCGAGGCGGCGCGGGCGCCATCCAGCGCCCGGTCGATTCCCGGGGTCGGATCGACCCACTCGGCGAGGCAGGCGCTCATCGCCGCGCTCGTCTCCTGGAGCCAGTGCGTGGTGCCCGGACCAGCCTGCTCGATCGCCGCGAGCCAGGGTTCGAGCAGGAAGGCGATCCAGGGGTGAACGCCGAGGGCCATCGGGCCGGACGCGATCCCAGCGGGCGCACCTTTCGGCGGCGCATCCCACAGGTGCGCGATTGCCGGTTCCGGTCGCAGCTTGACCGTTCGCATCGGTCATCCTCCCTGTTTGTCGGCTCGGGAGATGCTGTGCCAGATCTGGCGCGCCGGCGCGTTCACAAATATTTACGAGGGAGTGACGAAGTCCGGCGGATGTTGCGGATTATTCATTACGCCGCGAGTCGGGCCGGACCCAGGAAATCCACCCAGAGCAGCGCGCCATCCGCCCCCTGCTTGCGGCAGATGACCCGGGCGAGCCGCTCGTCGCCGCTTGCCTCGTCCGAGAGTACGAAGAACTCCGGGATGCCCGCGGCACTCGGCAGCGACAGGCGCGCCGCGCGGCCCTCCGGCCGCAGCCGGCAGGGCACGGTCGCGTCCCCCGTCAGGATCCTGGCTGGCCCGTCGTCGGTGTGCGGGCCGGTGCGGGTGGCGGCGTTCTGGCTGGCACCGCCGTTCGCTCGGGATGGCCGCATCGGCAGGCTCCTCTCCGGTCCGGGCCGGCGGACCCTCGGCGGGCGCGGTTAACAAAAGGTTGAGGGCGATCCGTCCGGTCGCCGGTGCTATGCCGCGAAGGCCGTGGGGGTTAGGATGCGCCCGGATGAGAGGCCGGGAGCGCGGGCGTTGAGAGGGATCGTTCTGGTCAGCATGCTGGTGCTGGCATCCACCGCGGCCGACGCGACCTGCCGCTGCGCCTGCATCGCCGGCCGGGCGGTGGCCGCCTGCTCCTCGCGCGGGGAGATCGAGCCGATCTGCGCGCAGATCTGCCCCGACAGGCTGACCTCCGGAGGCCTGGTCGAGCCGCTCGTGCCCGCGGGAACGATCCGGCAGTCCGGCCCGGCCCTGTCTGAGGAGGAACTCGGCCGTCGCGGCGCCGAGGCGAACTCGCCGCTCGGCAGTGGCGGCTTCGGTATGCGGTAAGACCGCGTCGTACTGTCCTCCGTCGGCAGCACAGGTCCGTGAAGGGCCCGATTGCGGAACGCGTGGCGGGCTCGGGCATTAACGAACCGTCAAGGTTTCGCCGAGGGAGCGTCCCGATGCCCGAAGAGCTGCTGGTGTTCGGCCTGTCCGCCCTGACCTTCGCGGCCTACGCCTTCTACCGGACGGCGCGTCCCTGAGGTCGGGCGCACATCCTGGTTGACCCCGGTCCCGGGATGGCCTAGAGCCCAGCCTCACTGATCCCCGATAGCTCAGTTGGTAGAGCAGGCGACTGTTAATCGCCTTGTCGCAGGTTCGAGTCCTGCTCGGGGAGCCAGTTCTTCTGACATATCCCAACGTCTTCCCTGCACGGATCGGCACATCCGTATGGGAGGACCGGTTACGACCGAGCGATTGCTGCATTTGGGCTCGCGGACTCCGGCGACGGATGCGGGTCGGGCTTGACCGCCGCGCGCGCATGATCCTTGCTCCCGGCCATTGATCCCGGCCAAGATGCGAGGTCCCCAGCCGTGCTCCTCACCCCCCGCGAGAAGGACAAGCTCCTCGTCGCCATGGCGGCGCAGGTGGCGCGCAATCGCCTCGCCCGGGGCGTGAAGCTCAATCACCCGGAGGCGGTCGCGCTGATCACCGACTTCGTGGTCGAGGGTGCCCGCGACGGCCGCTCCGTCTCCGATCTGATGCAGGCGGGTGCGACCGTGCTCGACGCCTCGCAGGTGATGGAGGGCGTGGCCGAGATGATCCACGACATTCAGGTCGAGGCGACGTTTCCCGACGGGACGAAGCTCGTGACCGTGCACCACCCGATCCGCGGCCTGCCCTCCGCCGACGTGCCCGGCACCGTGACGGTGCTGCCCGGCGAGATCGTGTTCAACGCGGGCGCCGAGCGCACCGTGATCACGGTGGCCAATACCGGTGACCGGCCGATTCAGGTCGGCTCGCACTACCATTTCTACGAGGTCAATCCGGGTCTCGTCTTCGAGCGCGAGGAGGCCCGCGGCAAGCGCCTCGACATTGCGCCAGGTACGGCCGTGCGCTTCGAGCCGGGCGCGACGCGGGAGGTCGCGCTGGTGCCGCTGTCGGGCGGGCGCACCGTCTACGGCTTCCGCGGCGACGTGATGGGGAAGCTCTGATCATGACCCGCACCCCGAAGCCCGCCGCCCTGCCCCGCGGCGCCTACGCGGCGATGTTCGGCCCGACCGTGGGCGACCGCATCCGGCTCGCCGACACCAGCCTCGAGATCACGGTCGAGCGCGACTTCACCACCTACGGCGAGGAGGTGAAGTTCGGCGGCGGCAAGGTCATCCGCGACGGCATGGGCCAGTCCCAGGTCACGAACGCGGGGGGCGCCGTCGACACGGTGATCACCAACGCGGTGGTGCTCGACCACTGGGGCATCGTGAAGTGCGACGTCGGCATCGTGCGGGGGCGCATCGCGAAGCTCGGCAAGGCCGGCAACCCGGACGTGCAGCCGGGCGTCGACATCGTGGTCGGGCCCGGCACCGAAGTGATCGCGGGCGAGGGCAAGATCCTCACGGCCGGCGGCTTCGACAGCCACATCCACTTCATCTGCCCGCAGCAGATCGAGGAGGCGCTCTGCTCGGGCGTCACCACCATGCTCGGTGGCGGCACGGGGCCCGCGCACGGCACCTTCGCCACCACCTGCACGCCCGGCCCCTGGCACATCGCCCGGATGATCGAGGCGGCCGACGCCTTCCCGATGAACCTCGCCTTCGCCGGCAAGGGCAACGCGGCGCGGCCCGAAAGCCTGATCGAGATGATCCGCGCGGGCGCCTGCGCGATGAAGCTGCACGAGGACTGGGGCACGACGCCCGCCGCCATCGACAATTGCCTCACGGTCGCCGACCAGCACGACGTGCAGGTGATGATCCACACCGACACGCTGAACGAGTCGGGCTTCGTCGAGGACACGATCGCGGCCTTCCGCGGCCGCACCATCCACGCCTTCCACACCGAGGGCGCGGGCGGCGGTCACGCGCCGGACATCATCAAGGTCGCCGGCCTGCCGAACGTCTTGCCCTCGTCTACAAATCCGACACGCCCGTACACAAAGAACACCATCGACGAGCATCTCGACATGCTGATGGTGTGCCACCACCTCGACCCGGCGATTCCTGAGGACCTCGCCTTCGCCGAGAGCCGGATCCGGCGCGAGACCATCGCGGCCGAGGACATCCTGCACGATATCGGCGCGCTCTCGATGATGTCCTCCGACAGCCAGGCGATGGGCCGGGTCGGCGAGGTGATCATCCGCACCTGGCAGACCGCCGACAAGATGAAGCGGCAGCGCGGGGCGCTTCCCGGCGACGCGTCGGGTACCGACAACCTGCGGGCGCGGCGCTACGTGGCCAAGTACACGATCAACCCGGCGATCGCGCACGGCGTCTCGCGGCACATCGGTTCGGTCGAGCCCGGCAAGCTCGCCGACCTCGTTCTCTGGACCCCGGCCTTCTTCGGGGTGAAGCCCGACCTCGTGCTGAAGGGCGGCAGCATCGCGGCCGCTCCGATGGGCGACCCGAACGCCTCGATCCCGACGCCGCAGCCTGTCCACTACCGCCCGATGTTCGGCGCCTACGGCCGCACGCCCTATTCCACTGCCCTCACCTTCGTGTCCCGGGCGGCGATGGAGGACGGGGTGCGCGAGCGCCTGGGCGTCCAGAAGGAGCTTGTCGCGGTCGAGAACGTGCGCGGCGGCATCTCGAAGAAGAGCATGGTGCTGAACGACGCCACGCCCGTGATCGAGGTCGATCCCGAGACCTACGACGTGCGCGCCGACGGCGAGTTGCTGGTCTGCGAGCCCGCCGAGGTGCTGCCGATGGCCCAGCGCTACTTCCTGTTCTGAGTTCCCCCGCATCCATGATCCGCGCCACCCGCCTCCTCCGCCGCGACGCCCTCTCGGGCGGCGAGATCGTCGACCGCATCGTGCTCGACCACGGCGACAGGCATCGCCGCCGCATGGCGATGCGGGGGCTGGGCGGCCTCGCCTTCCTGCTCGATCTACCCGAGGCCACGGTGCTGGAGGACGGCGACGCCCTGGTGCTGGAGGATGGGCGGCTCGTCTGGGTCGAGGCCGCGCCCGAGCGTCTCTTGGAGATCCGCGCGCCCTCCGACCACGCCCTGAAGCGGCTGATCTGGCACATCGGCAACCGGCACATCCCGGCCGAGATCGCGCCGGATGCCGTCTACATCGGCTACGACCACGTACTCGCCGAGATGGTGCGCGGCCTCGGTGGCAGCGCCGAGCCGGTGGAGCGCCCGTTCTGCCCGGAGGGCGGTGCCTATGCGGGCGGGCACGGCCATGCCCGTGGTCACGACCATGATCATGGGCACGATCACGGCCACCATCACCACGATCACGGCCACGGGCATCACCATCGCCACCCGCATGAGTGACGCCCTGCTGCTGATGGCGTGGCTGGCGCCGACCTACCCGGTCGGCGCCTACGCCTACTCGCACGGGCTCGAATGGGCCGTGGAGGCGGGCGACGTGCGCGACGAGGCGAGCCTCGCCGGCTGGCTCGACGACGTGGTCGAGCGGGGCTCCCTGCGCAACGACCTGATCCTCGCCGACAACGCCCACCGTGCCGCGCACGACGCCCCCGCGCTGGCCGCGGTGAACGACCTCGCCCTCGCGCTGGCGCCCTCGCGGGAACTCCATCTGGAGACCAGCCAGCAGGGCCGCAGCTTCCTCGACGCGACGCTCCAGGCCTGGCCCTGCCCGGGACTCGACGGCGTCGCGGCGGCGCTGCCGGATTCGCTCGCCTACCCGGTCGCGGTCGGCGCCGCGGCCGGGGCGCACGGCGTCGCGGCGGGCGCGATGCGGGCCGCCTACGGCCTCGCCTTCGTCCAGAACCTCGTCTCGGCGGCGCTCCGCGCGGCCCCGGTGGGCCAGGCGGCCGGCACGCGGGTGATCGCGGGGCTGACGCCCCGGGTGGCGGCGCTCGCCGAGTCCGTCGCGGATCTCGATCTCGACGCGGTCGGCTCCGCCACCTTCCGGCTCGATCTCGGCTCGTTCCGGCACGAGACGCAGTATTCGCGGATCTTCCGCTCGTGAGCGGTCTCGATCTCGCGCAGCTTCGCGCCGACACGCCCGGCGCCGCCCACGGCATCCACCTCAACAATGCCGGCGCGAGCCTGATGCCGCGCCCGGTGGTCGAGGCGGTGAAGGCCTATTTCGACCTCGAAGCTGCCTGGTCGGGCCACGGCGCGGCCGAGCGCGAGGCGGAGCGCTTGGGCGGCGTCTACGGCAGCGTGGCCCGGCTGATCGGGGCAGCCCCCGACGAGATCGCCCTGACGGAGAGCGCCACGCGCGCCTGGCAGATGGCCTTCTACGCGCTGGCCCGCAGCCTCCGGCCGGGCGACCGCATCCTGATCGGCCGGCAGGAATACGGCGCGAGCCTCGTCGCCCTGCGCCAGGTCGCGGCGGCGACCGGCGCCGTCTGCGAGGTCCTCCCCGCGACGCCCGACGGACCAATCGACGTCGCGGCGCTCGGGGGCATGCTCGACGGCCGCGTCCGGCTGATCGCGGCCACCGCGATCCCGTCGAACGGCGGCCTCGTGAACCCGGTGGCGGAGATCGGGGCGCTGGCCCGGGCGCACGCGATCCCGTTCCTGCTCGACGCCTGCCAGATGGTCGGCCAGCGCCCGGTGGACGTCGCGGCGCTCGGCTGCGACCTGCTGGCGGCGACCGGGCGCAAGTTCCTGCGCGGGCCCCGCGGCACCGGCTTCCTCTACGTGCGGCGCGCCTGGATCGACCAACTGCAACCGGCGATGCTCGACCATTTCGGCGCCCCTCTCGACGGGCACGGCTACCGGCTGCGCGACGACGCCCGCCGGTTCGAGACCTACGAGCACGACCATGCCGCCCGGCTCGGCCTCGGCGTCGCGGCGGAGTACGCGCTCGGCCTCGGCCTCGACCAGATCGCGGCCCGCATCGGCGTCCTCGCGGACTCGCTCCGGCAGGGCATTGGCGCGCTGCCGGGCGCCCGCGTCCACGATCTCGGCCCCGATCCTGCCGGGCTCGTCACCTTCACGCTGGCCGGCCAGGATTCGGCCGCGGTGCGGGCCGCGCTCGGCCGGGCCGGCATCGCTGCGGGCCTGTCGCTGCACGCCGCCGCCCCGCTCGACGCGGAGGCGCGGGCGCTGCCCCCGCTCGTGCGGCTCTCGCCCCACGTCTACAACAGCGAGGACGAGATCGGGCGCGCGCTCGACGTCCTGGCGCGCATCAACCGAGGAGAGCTTCGTCCATGACCTCGCAGATGACTTCGCAGAACGGCCCCATCAACGGTCCCTTGCGCGTCGGCATCGGCGGCCCGGTCGGCTCGGGCAAGACCGCCCTGATGGAGCAGCTCTGCCGGCGCTTCCGCGACCGTTACGAGATCTGCGCCATCACGAACGACATCTACACGAAGGAGGACGCCCGCATCCTCACCGTGGCGGGCGCGCTGCCCGAGGAGCGGATCATGGGCGTCGAGACCGGCGGCTGCCCGCACACGGCGATCCGCGAGGACGCCTCGATCAACCTCGCGGCGGTAGCCGAGATGCGCCGCCGCTTCCCGAAGCTCGACCTCGTGCTGATCGAGTCGGGCGGCGACAACCTCGCGGCGACCTTCTCTCCGGAACTGGCCGACATCACGCTCTACGTCATCGACGTGGCGGGCGGCGAGAAGATCCCCCGCAAGGGCGGCCCGGGCATCACCCGCTCGGACCTCCTCATCGTCAACAAGACCGATCTTGCCCCCCTCGTCGGGGCCGATCTCGGGGTGATGGAGAGCGACACGCGCCGCATGCGTGGGCCGCGCCCCTACGTCTTTGCCTCGCTCCGCGAGGGCGCGGGCGCCGACACGGTCGCCCGCTTCATCGAGGAGGCCGGCGGCCTCGCCTGAGCCGCGCGGCTCAGCAGACCCGCCAGCGGCTCTCGATCCCGGCAAGGCGGGCGAGGCCCAGCGCACCGTCCTCGATCCAGGCGGCCGGGCGGGCGAGCAGCGGCGCCGGCGGGCGGCAGCCGAAACGGCGCATCGTCTCGCGCACGAGCGCGTCGACCTGCGCCTCCGTCTCGGGCGGGATCGGCCGGTGGGCGAGCTCGTTCGGCGGCAGGTCGCGCCCCGGCGCCACCACCGCGTCCCAGGGTAGGCCCCAGGCGAGTTGCGCGAAGCGCTCGCGAGTCTCGTAAGTGTGTGCCGCGATGCGCGCGCAGAATTCCGGCGCGTCGCCCCTGAACGGCTCTGGATCGAGCCCGCGGGCCCAGGCGGCCTGATCCAGCGCGTGGCCGACGCGGCGGCGGTGGCCCGTGACCTGCCGGTGCACCCGTAGGGTGCGCAGGCGGCGCGAGGCTTCGACGGCGACCGGGCCAGAGGAGCGGTTCGTGCGGTAGCCGGCACTCTCCGCGCCGATGAGGCCGCTGAGCCGGTTGTCGAGGCCGAGGGCAGCCACGATGCGGCCGACCAACGGCTCGGCCGAGCGGCGGTCGGCGAGCGGTAACGCCGTGACCCGTCCGTCCGCGGCCTCGGCCCAGGGTGCGACCAGCGCCCGGTAGTCGATCCGGCCCGAGCGCCAGTGATGCGCGAGGTAGTCGCGAAAACTGCCCGTCTCGCGGATCAGCTGGGCGCGGTGGGCGTAGGCCGAGTTCAGGAAGTCGAAAGGCTGCTTGACCACCATCAGCACCTCCATGGCGAAGCCGTGCCGCGCCAAGAGCTCCCGCAGGATCTCGGGGACGCCGAAGCGGCGGCGCTGCACGGAAAAGTCCTCGTAGGAGAGGATCACCGTGTCGGCCTGCGTCCGGCGCAGCGCCTCGTCGAGACGGCCGAGGACGACGGCGCGCTCGGCGCTGGGCCGGCGCCCGTCGAGCACCTCGCCCAGTGGCTGATGGTTGACGTCGCGATCCGGGTGCGAGCCCGGCGGTGCGAGTTCCGGATAGAGCAATCCGGTCTCGGCAAGCTTCGGCCGGAGCCCGGCCAGGACCTCCTGAAAGGAGGTCGAGCCGGTCCGCGGCATTCCGATATGGATGATCGCACGGCGCATGGTAATGGATCCGTCTCCGCTCTGCGGCGGGTGCCCGGCCCGCCCCTGATCCTCATCCCCCTCGACGTGTGACGATGATCGACCTGACGCTCGACGCAGCCCGGACCATCGTTGCGGCCACCCTGGCGGCGGCCCGCGCGCGCGGCCTGCAGCCACTCGCGGTGGTTGCGTATGACGCCCGCGGGTCTCTGAAATGTGTCCAGGTGGAGGACGGCACCTCGCTGCGCCGGGCCGAGGTGGCGATGGGCAAGGCGAACGGGGCGCTCGCCCTCGGGCTCGGCTCGCGGGCGCTGCACAAGCGGGCCGAGGTCCAGGCCTACTTCCTCACCGCGGTCGCGGAGGTCGCGGGCCCCGCGGGGCTCGTGCCGGTCCCGGGCGGCGTGCTGATCCGCGCCCGCGACGGGCGGCTCCTCGGTGCCGTCGGCGTCTCGGGCGACACCTCGGACAACGACGAGGCCTGCGCGGTGGCCGGCATCGAGGCGGCGGGCCTCGTGCCGGAGACCGGCGCCTGACATTCTTGCGGCGCCGCGACTTCGTCTCCGGCGCGGCGGCGCTCGCCGCCCTGCCCCGCCCGGCGCGAGCCGTGGGCGCGCCGCTCTACCGGCGCGGCAACGACGCCGATCCCGAGACGCTCGACCCGCACCGCTCCTCGACGGTGGCCGAGGCGCACATCCTGCGCGACCTCTTCGAGGGACTGCTCACCTACGACAACCGGGGCGCCATCATCCCGGGCGCGGCCGAGAGCTGGACGATCTCGGACGATCGCCGCACCTACACCTTCCGGTTGCGGGCCGAGGGGCGCTGGTCGAACGGCGAGCCGGTCGAGGCGGGGGCCTTCGTGTACGCCCTGCGTCGGATCCTCGCCCCCGCGACGGCGGCGAAATACGCCGAGGTGCTCTTTCCGATCCGCAACGCCGCCGCGGTCAATGCCGGCGCGATGTCCCCGGATCAGCTCGGCGTCACGGCGCTGGACCCGCGCACCCTGGTGATCGCGCTCGACAACCCGACGCCCTACCTCCTCGAACTCCTCACCCACCAGACCAGCCTGCCGGTGCACCCGGCCTCCGTCGAGCGGTTCGGCGACGCCTTCACGCGGCCGGGCAACCTCGTGTCCAACGGACCCTATCGGCTGCGCGACCTCGTTCCGAACGACCGGATCACGCTCGTGCGCAACCCGCATTTCCACGCGGCCGCCGAGGTCGCGATCCCGGAGGTCGCCTTCCTGCCGACGCCGGACCTGGCCGGCGCGGTGCGACGGTACGCTGCCGGCGAGATCGACTCGCTCGCCGACCTGCCGGGCGACCAGATGGCGGCGCTGAAGCGCCGCTTCGGCGATCAGGTCGTGCTCGGGCCCGGCCTCGGCCTCTACGCGCTGGCGGTGAACACCCGCAAGGCACCCTTCTCGGACCCGCGGGTGCGTCGCGCCCTCTCGCTCGCGATCGACCGGCCCTATCTGGCGGAGGCGCTCTGGGGCGGCACGATGAGCCCGGCCTGGTCCTTCTGCCCGCCGGGGCTCGACAATTACCGCGCCCCGCCCGAGACTGAGGGGCGCCGGGGCTTTCCGATCGACCACGAGGCGGAGGCGCGGCGCCTGCTGGCCGAGGCCGGATTCGGGCCGGGCCGCCCCTTGCGGGTCGAGTACCGTTTCAACACCACGGACAACAACCGCAACACCGCGGTGGCCCTGGCCGAGATGTGGCGCGAACTCGGGATCGAGACGCGCTTCGTCTACACCGACGCCAAGACGCATTTCGCGTATCTGCGCGACGGTGGCGACTTCGACGTCGCCCGGATGTCGTGGATCGCGGATTACTCGGACCCGCAGAACTTCCTGTTCCTGCTCCGCTCCGGCAACGACGGGATGAATCCCGGCCGCTTCGCCGATCCGGCCTACGACGCGCTCCTCGACGCGGCGGCCCGCGAGCCGGGCATCGCCGCCCGCGCCGACCTGCTCTGGCGCGCCGAGGCGATCCTGATGCGCGACCTGCCCTGGATTCCGGTGATGCACACCCGCTCGAAGGCGCTGATCAGCCCGCGGCTGGGAGGCTACCACCCGAACCTCCGCAACGCCGCGCCGACGCGGTTCCTGCGGCTGGAGGGGTGATGGGATCAATGCTCCGCGCGCTCGGGGCGGGCGCCCGCCCATGATCGGCCTCGTCCTCCGCCGCCTCGCGCAGGCCGTGCCGACCCTCCTGCTCGTCGTGGCCGCGAGCTTCTTCCTGATGCGGCTCGCGCCCGGCGGCCCGTTCGACCTCGAGCGTCCCCTCGCGCCGGCCGCGATGGAGAACCTGCGCCGGGTCTACGGGCTCGACCAGCCGCTCCTCGTCCAGTTCGGCCGCTACCTCGGCGCCCTGGCGCGGGGCGATCTCGGACCCTCCTTCTCGTTTCGCGATCTGACCGTGGCCGATCTCCTCGCCCGCGGGCTGCCGGTCTCGCTGACGCTCGGAGCGCTCGCCCTCCTCCTCGCCCTCGGGCTCGGCATCGGCCTCGGCTGCCTCGCGGCGCTGCGGCAGGGGGGCGCCACCGACCGCGCCGTCACCCTGCTGGCGGGCTTAAGCCTCTCGCTGCCGAGCTTCGTCGTGGCACCCCTCCTGCAGATCGCCTTCGGGCTGACCTTGCGCTGGTTGCCGCTCGGCGGCTGGGGCGGGGGGGCGCCGAGCCACCTCGTCCTGCCGGTGATCACCCTCGCCCTGCCCCAGATCGGCGCGGTGGCGCGGCTCACCCGGGCCTCCCTCGCCGAGGCGCTCCGCGCCCAGCCGGTCCGGACCATGCGCAGCCTCGGGCTGCCTCCGGCCCGGGTGCTGCGCCACGCGCTGCGCGGCGCGCTCCTGCCGGTGATCGCGCTGGCCGGGCCCCTCGCCACCGGCCTCCTCACCGGGTCCGTGGTGGTCGAGACGGTGTTCGGCCTGCCCGGCATCGGGCGCTACTTCGTCGAGGGGGCGCTCAACCGCGACTACACGCTGGTGATGGGCACGGTGCTGCTCGTCGGCGTGTTCGTCGTCGTGCTGAACCTCGCGGCCGACCTCGCCGCTGCCTGGGCCGACCCGCGCCTGCGGGGGCGCGCGTGAGCGCGCCGGGCCGTGGGGTCCTCCGCCGTCTCGACCGCGGGGCGTGGGCGAGCCTCGCCGTGCTCGTCCTCTTGGCGGCGGCCTGCCTCGTCGGACCGCTGCTCACCGGCCACGCGCCCGAGCGCGCCTATCCGGACCTGCGCCAGCTCGGCGCGGGGTTCGGCCCCCAGCCCGCGCCCGACCGGATCGGGCCGGCGCTGGAACGCCTCGCCTTCCGGATGCGCGCGCGCCTCGAAGGGTTCGAGGTGGGCCCGGATTCCATCCGCCTCGTTCTCGGCTCGGACGAGACGGTTGACCGGCGCGGCCTCGTCTACCTGCCGCGCTCCGACCTGTTCGGCGAGCCCCGGGTGGTCGAGGCGTCCGCGGAGGGGCGCCGCCTCGTCGTCGAGGCGCCGCTGCGGCGGCTGCACTTTCCCCTCGGCACCGACGTGCACGGGCGCGACCTCCTCACCCGCAGCCTCGTGGCGGGTCGGGTCTCGCTCCTGATCGGCCTCACGGCGACGCTCGTCGCCCTCGTCGTCGGCGTCGCCTACGGGGCGGTGGCGGGCTTCGCGGGCGGCGCGGTCGATGCCGTGATGATGCGGCTCGTGGACGTGCTCTACGCCCTGCCCTTCGTATTCTTCGTGATCGTGCTGGTGGTGTTCTTCCGCCCCGGCCTCGGGCTGATCCTCTTCGCCATCGCGGCGGTCGAGTGGCTCGACATGGCCCGCATCGTGCGCGGGCAGGCGCAGGCGCTGAAGGCCCGCGACTTCGTCCGCGCCGCCGAGGCGCTGGGGCTGACTGCGCGGCAGATCCTCGTGCGCCACGTGGTGCCGAACGCGCTGGGACCGATCCTCGTCGCCGCGACCCTGCTAGTACCCCGGGTGATCCTCCTGGAGAGTTTTCTCTCGTTCCTCGGCCTCGGCGTGCAGGAGCCCGAGACCAGTTGGGGCGTGCTGGTGGCCGAGGGCTCGCGGGCGATCGAGTCGGCCCCGCACATGCTGGCGGCCCCGGCCCTCCTGCTGGTCACGACGCTGGTAGCGCTGAACCGCCTCGGCGACGGGCTGGCGGATGCGGTCGATCCGCGGACGGGGCGCGGCATCGCCTGACCGGGCGGGGCGGAGAGCGGGGTAGGATCAGGTGATCGGTGCCGGGTTGAACAGGGTCAGGTCGTTGTAGAGGCCCCAGCGGTCCGACCAGGGCTGCTTGCACCCGCTCGCCACGTCGAGGATCAGGCGGAACAGCTCCCAGCCCATCTCTTCGATCGTCGCTTCGCCGGTGGCGACGCGGCCCGCGTCGAGGTCGATCAGGTCGGACCAGCGCCGGGCGAGTTCGCTGCGCGTGGCGACCTTGATCACCGGGGCCTGGGCGAGGCCGTAGGGCGTGCCGCGGCCTGTCGAGAACACCTGAAGCGTGATGCCGGAGGCGAGCTGCAGGGTGCCGCAGACGAAGTCGCTGGCCGGCGTCGCCGCGAAGATCAGGCCCCGCTCGCGCACCCGCTCGCCCGGCGCCAGCACGCCCGCGATCGCGCTGGTGCCAGATTTGGCCACCGAGCCCAGCGCCTTCTCGACGATGTTGTTGAGCCCGCCGCGCTTGTTGCCCGGCGACGGGTTGGCCCGCCGGTCGGCGCCGCCCTTCTCGAGATAATCGTCGTACCACGCCATCTCGCGGATCAGCGCGTCGGCGACCTCCGGGGTCGCGGCCCGCGGGGTGAGCAGGTGGATCGCGTCGCGCACCTCCGTCACCTCGGAGAACAGCACGGTCGCGCCGCAGCGCACGAGGAGATCCGCTGCGAAGCCGAGCGCCGGGTTGGCGGTGACGCCCGAGAAGGCGTCGCTGCCGCCGCATTGCAGGCCGACCACGAGGTCGGAGGCCGGGCAGGTCTCGCGGGTGCGCCGGTTCAGCACCTGCAGCCGCGCCTCGGCCATTGCCATGATGCTGTCGATCATGCTGCCGAAGCCCTCGTGGCGCTCGTCCTGCAGGCGCACCACGTTGGCGGGATCCTCCTCCGTGCCCTGCCGGCCGGGCACGAGGCGCTCGGAGACGAGCTTCTCGCAGCCGAGGCCCACCACCATCACCTCCCCGCCGAAATTCGGGTTCTGGGCGAGGCTTTGCAGCGTGCGGATCGGGATCACCGCCTCGGGCGCGTTGATGGCGACGCCGCAGCCATAGGCGTGGGTCAGGCCGATCACGTCGTCCACGTTGGGGTAGCGCGGCAGCAATTCCTGCTTGATGCGCCGGATCGCGACATCGAGCGTGCCGGTGACGCACTGCACGCTGGTCGAGATCGCCAGGATGTTCTTCGTGCCGACGCTGCCGTCCGGGTTGCGAAAGCCCTCGAAGGTGTAGCCGTCGAGCGGTGGCAGGGCGGCCGGCACGCGCGTGCATTTCTCCAGCGCGTCGAGGGCGGGCGCGACCGGTGTCTCGACGCAGGATTCCTCGACCCAGGACCCGCGGGCGATGTCGCGCAGCGCGATCCCCACCACCTCGCCGTAGCGCACCACATGGCCGCCCCGCTTCACGTCAACGAGCGCCACCTTGTGGCCCTGGGGCACGAACTCGGTGAGCGTGAGCCCGTCCGGGAAGACCGTGCCGGCCGGCAGCCCGAAGGCGTTGACCACGATGGCGACGTTGTCGTCCGGGTGGACTCGGATGGTACGAGGCGCGTCGCCGACGGGACGCGGCGGGGCTTCCAGATCGCTCAGCATCGGTTTCCTCCGGCCGGGCGCCCCTTGGACGGAGGCCCGATTTTGGAATCAGGCTAGTCCCGCCGACGGCGCAGATCCAATGCCGGCTCTGGATCGACCGATGCCGGTGGCGCATCGGTCGGTCGCGAGCGCGACTGCACCCGCATCAGTGCACGAGATCGTCCACGATGCCGCGCAGGGCATCGACCAGCGGGTTGTCATGGTCACGCCGCCAGGTCAGGATCAGCTCGGCCGGGTGCGGCCGCGGCAGGATGAGGGGCCGGAAGGCCACGCCCTCGAAGCGCAGGCGCTCGGCCGCCGCCGGGACGAGGGCGAGGCCGATCCCGGCCCGCACCAGCGCCAGGATCGAGTGGATCTGGGTCAGTTGCTGCAGGACGCGCGGCTGCACGCCGGCTTCCGCGAAGAGCGCTGCCACGAGATCGTGGAAGTAGCGCGCCTCGTGCGGCGCGTAGGCGACGAAGGCCGCGCCCCGAAAATCCTCCGGCGTCAGCGCAGGCCGGGCCGCGAGCACGTGCTCGGCCGGCACGGCGGCGACCAGCGGCTCGGCGAGCGCCCGCGCGGCTTCGAGTTCGGGATGCGTCACCATCGGGCGCACCAGCGCCGCGTCGAGTTGGCCCGAGAGCAGGCCCTCGACCTGATCCTTCGTCACCATCTCGCGCAGGGACAGGGTGACGTCCGGCATCGCGGCCCGGCAGGCGGTGACGAGGCGGGGCAGGAAATCGTAGGCCGAGGCCGCGGTGAAGCCGAGCTTCAAGACGCCGGCGCGACCCGCGGCCACCTGCCGGGTGACGTGGGCGGCGGTCTCCGCGAGCCTGAGGATCCGCTGCGCCTCCGGCAGGAAGCTGCGACCCGCCGCAGTGAGCCGCACCGAGCGGCTCGTCCGGTCGAGGAGCTGCGCGTCGAGCACGCGCTCCAGCACCTGGATCTGCCGGGAGAGCGGGGGCTGCGTCATGTTCAGCCGGGCGGCGGCCCGGCCGAAATGCAGCTCCTCGGCCACCGCCACGAAGCAGCGCAATTGGCTGAAATCGAACATCGGCCTCCCCGGCGCCGGCCCGTCAGCCGCGAGGACCGGATCCGGGTTCAGCAAGAGCCGGCACCGCGCGTGTTGACGTAGAGGCTATAGACCGAATGGGTGGCGGCCATCAGCAGGCGGTTGCGGTTCGGGCCCCCGAAACACAGGTTGGCGCAGCGCTCCGGCAGGCGGATCCGGCCGATCATCCGGCCCTGGGGCGAGAACACCGCGACGCCGTCCTCGGCCTCGCCCATGCCCCAGCCGCACCAGAGGTTGCCGGCGACGTCCGCCCGCATCCCGTCCGCGGTGCCGCGTCCGCAATCGACGTGCACGTCGCCCCCGGTCAGACGTCGGCTCCCGTCGGCGAGGTCGTAGGCCCGGATCAGGCGGTTGGGCTCCGCCCGCGCCTCGATGACGTAGAGCCGGCGCCCGTCCGGCGCGAAGCAGAGCCCGTTCGGTCCCTTCAGCTCCGAGACCGCGACGGTGAGGGCCCCGGTCGCCGGGTCGAGCCGGTAGACGTTGCCGGGCAGCTCAGGCGCGGCCATCGCCTCGTAGGGGTTCGGGCCGAAGGCCGGGTCGGTGAACCAGATTGTGCCGTCGGCATGGCAGACGACGTCGTTCGGGGAGTTCAGGCGCCGGCCATCGAAGCTGTCGGCCAGCGTCGTCAGGCTGCCATCATGCTCGGTGCGCACCACGCTGCGGGTGGCGTGCTGGCAGGTGATGAGCCGGCCCTGGCCGTCGCGGGTATTGCCGTTGGCGTAGTTGGCGGGCTTGCGGAAGGTCGAGAGTTTGCCCGTCCCCGCGTCCCAGCGCAGGATGCGGTCGTTCGTGACGTCGCTGAGGAGCAGCGCGTTCCAGTCGCCGAACCAGACCGGCCCCTCCGCCCAGCGCAGGCCCGTCGCGACGCGCTCGACCGCGGCGAGGGAGAGGCGTACGGGGGCGAAGGCCGGGTCGAGCACCTCGACGGCCGGGTCCGGCAGGCGCTGCGCGGGCTCCCAGGCAGCCAGAGCGGGCGCGGCGAGCGGCAGGGCGGCGCCCGCCAGGAAGGCGCGACGGTCGATGGGCATGATGGCGATGTCCTGAAGATCCGGCCCCTGCACCGGCGGCCGACAGGAAGCGGCCGGGATCCCAAGTCGGGCCCCGGCCGGTCTTGTTCAGGGTTGCCGGGTCAGCGCAGCTCGACCCGCCGAATCTCGCCGACCACCACAAGGTAGCAGAAGCAGGCGACCAGCGCGTTGAGCCCGACGAAGACCAGCGCGCCGTTGAACGAGCCCGTGGTCTGCACGATGTAGCCGATCGCGATCGGGGTGGTGATGCCGGCGGTGTTGCCGAAGGTGTTGAACAGGCCGCCCGACAGGCCGCCGCTTTCCCGCGGCGAGGTGTCGGAGACGACCGCCCAGCCGAGCGCCCCGATGCCCTTGCCGAAGAAGGCCAGCGCCATCAGGCCGACCACGACGGCGTCCGCCTGCACGTAGTTGCAGCCGATGATCGACATCGAGAGCAGCATGCCGCCGACGATCGGGATCTTGCGGGCGGCGGTCAGCGTGTACCCGCGGCGCAGCAGCATGTCGGAGATCACGCCACCGAGGATGCCGCCGATGAAGCCGCAGAGCGCCGGCAGCACGGCGGCGAAGCCCGCCTGCAGGATCGACAGCCCCCGCTCCTTGACGAGGTAGACCGGGAACCACGTCAGGAAGAAGTAGGTCAGCGTGGTGATGCAGTACTGGCCGATATAGATGCCGAGCAGCATCCGGTTGGCGAGGAGCTGCTTCAGCGTGCGGCCGACATTGGCCTGCTTGGCCGAGCCCTGGCCGTCCATGTCGAGCAGCGCGCCGCCCTTCTCGATGTACTCGCGCTCGGCCTGGTTCATGCCCGGATGGTCCTTCGGGCTGTGGATCACCTGCGTCCAGAGCAGCGCGAAGGCGATGCCGAGGGCGCCCATCATGGTGAAGACGTGGTGCCAGCCGAAATGGTGGACCACCCAGGCCATCAGCGGCGTGAACAGCACCGTGGCGAAGTACTGCGCCGAGTTGAAGAAGGCCGAGGCCATGCCGCGCTCCTTCGCCGGGAACCACGCCGCGGTGATGCGGGCATTGGCCGGGAAGACGGGCGCCTCGGTGAGGCCGACCGCGAGGCGCAGGGCGAAGAGCAGCGCGACCGCGGTGGCGCCCGAGAAGAAGCCGACCGCCCCCTGCACGAGCGTGAAGGCCGACCACAGGAAGATCGCGGCGGCGTAGACCCATTTCGTGCCGTAGCGGTCCAGGAGCCAGCCGCCCGGGATCTGGGCGAGCACGTAGGACCAGGCGAAGGCCGAGAAGACGTAGCCCATCTGCACGGCGTTAAGGCCGAGGTCCTTCGACAGGGCGGGACCGGCGATCGAGATCGTCGCGCGGTCGGCGTAGTTGATCGTCGTGGCGACGAACAGCATCAGGACGATGCCGAGCCGGACGCGGCTCCGGCGGGCATCGGACACGGCGATGCCGGCGCTCATCTGTGCGCTCACGGGCAGTTCCTCCCATTGAGGGGCCGCCCGGCTTTTGCCGTGACGGACGGAGGATCCCGAGGATTCTCCGTGGATGCCAGAGTGGTTGGCCGACCCTTCCGGGTCCAACTCAAAGACTGGATGGATCGATGCCGGACGTGCATCGATGCGCCCGAACGAGAAAGGGCGGCCCCTGAGGACCGCCCTCTCCAAAGCCTCAGACCCGGAGGATCACTCCGCCGCGGGCGAGAACTCCTCGATCTGCCCGGCGCCGCTCTCGGCCTGCTTCTGCTGCAGGATGAGGTTGTCGCGGCGGCGCGCGATCGAGCGGATGTCGGCGACCAAGGAGCCCGTGCCGGCCGGGATGAGCGAGCCGACGATGACGTTCTCCTTGAGGCCTTCCAGGGTATCGACCTTGCCGTTGACCGCGGCTTCCGTGAGGACGCGCGTGGTCTCCTGGAACGAGGCCGCCGAGATGAACGACTTCGTCTGCAGCGAGGCCTTGGTGATGCCGAGCAGAACCGGCACGCCCACGACCGGCTTCTTGCCCTCGGCCAGAAGCTTCTCGTTGATCTCGGTCAGCTCGGTCCGGTCGATCTGGTCGCCCGGGATGATGTCCGAATCGCCGCTCTCGGTGACTTCCACCTTCTGCAGCATCTGCCGGACGATTACCTCGATGTGCTTGTCGTTGATCGACACGCCCTGGAGCCGGTAGACCTCCTGGATCTCGTTGACGAGGTAGGCGGCAAGCTCCTCCACGCCCTTGATCGCCAGGATGTCGTGCGGCGCCGGGTTGCCGTCGACGATGTAGTCGCCGAGCTCCACCACGTCCCCGTCCTGCAAGTGGATGTGCTTGCCCTTGGGGATCAGGTACTCGACCGTCTCCGAACCGTCGTGCGGCGTCAGCGAGAGCCGGCGCTTGTTCTTGTAGTCCCGGCCGAAGGCGATCGTGCCCGACTTCTCGGCGATGATCGCCGCGTCCTTTGGACGACGCGCCTCGAACAGCTCCGCCACCCGCGGCAGACCGCCGGTGATGTCGCGGGTCTTGGCCGAGTCGGTCGAGACGCGGGCCAGGATGTCGCCGGCCTTCACCGTGCCGCCCGGGTCGTAGCCGATGATGGCGTCGACCGGCAGGAGGTAGCGGGCCTCCGAGCCGCGCGGCAGGCGGATCGGCTTGCCGTCCTGGTCCACGATGACCATCGCGGGCTTGAGGTCCGAGGTCCGGGCGGAACCCCGCCAGTCGATGACGACGCGCTTGGAGATGCCCGTCGATTCGTCGGCCGTCTCGGTGATCGACTGACCGTCGTAGAGGTCCTCGTAGGCCACGACGCCGTCCACCTCGGCGACGATCGGACGGGTGTAGGGATCCCACTCGGCGATCCGCTGCCCGCGCTTGATCTTGTCGCCCTCATCGACCCGCACGCGCGCGCCGTACTGCAGGCGGTGGACCGCCCGCTCGGTCCCGTCCGAGCCCACGATCACCACGGCCACGTTGCGGCCGGTGGCGATGAGGTCGCCGTCCGAGTTCTTCGCGAGCGCCCGGTTGCGGATCTTGATGGTCCCCTCGAAGCTCGACTCGATGAACGACGAGTCGGCGATCTGCGCCGCGCCACCGATGTGGAAGGTGCGCATGGTGAGCTGGGTGCCCGGCTCGCCGATCGACTGCGCCGCGATGACGCCGACGGCCTCGCCCATGTTGACGGGCGTGCCGCGGGCGAGATCGCGCCCGTAGCAGGTGGCGCAGACACCGCTCTTCGTCGCGCAGACGAGCACCGAGCGGATCTTCACCTCCTGGATGCCGGCGGCCTGGATGGCCGGTAGGTGCTTCTCCTCGATGGTCTCGCCGGTCTTGACGATGACCGTGCCGTCCTGCGCGACCAGATCCTCCGCCGTGGCGCGGCCGAGGATGCGGGTGGCGAGCGTGGCGACGACCTGACCCGCGTCGATGATGGCGCGCATCCGGATGCCGTTGGTGGTGCCGCAATCCACCTCGCGGATCACCGCGTCCTGCGCCACGTCCACGAGGCGGCGGGTCAGGTAGCCGGAGTTGGCGGTCTTGAGCGCCGTGTCCGCCAGACCCTTCCGGGCGCCGTGGGTCGAGTTGAAGTACTCGAGAACGTCGAGGCCTTCCTTGAAGTTCGAGATGATCGGGGTCTCGATGATCTCGCCCGAGGGCTTGGCCATCAGGCCGCGCATCGCCGCGAGCTGCTTCATCTGCGCCGGCGAGCCGCGGGCACCCGAGTGGCTCATCATGTAGATCGAGTTGACCTGCTTGTCGGCGCCGTTCTCGTCCTTCTGCACCGACGAGATCCGGCCCATCATCTCCTGGGCTAGCTTGTCGGAGCACTTCGCCCAGGCGTCGACGACCTTGTTGTACTTCTCGCCCTGAGTGATCAGGCCGTCGTTGTACTGCTGCTCGTAGTCCTTCACGAGCGTGCGGGTCGCGTCGACGATGGTCCACTTGTTGTCCGGCACCACCATGTCGTCCTTGCCGAACGAGATGCCGGCGCGGAAGGCGTGGCTGAAGCCGAGCGCCATGATGCGGTCGCAGAAGATCACCGACTCCTTCTGACCGCAGTGGCGGTAGACGGTGTCGATCATCGCCGAGATCTCCTTCTTGGTCATCAGCTTGTTGACGACGTCGAAGGGCACTTTGCGGTGCTTCGGGAGTGCACCCGAGAGGATCACGCGGCCCGGCGTGGTCTCGTAGATCTGGGTCAGCGGCTCGCCGTCGGGTCCGATACCCTTCCAGCGCCACTTGATCTTCGAGTGCAGCGACACGGCCTTGGCGGCCAGAGCGTGCTCCAGCTCGCCGATGTCGCCGTAGACGCCCTGCATCGGGTTCTGCTTGTTGTCGGCGTTGTACGCGCCGACCGCGCCGTCGGCGACGATCGACAGGTAGTAGAGGCCGAGAACGATGTCCTGCGACGGCACGATGATCGGCTGGCCGTTCGCGGGATGCAGGATGTTGTTGGTCGACATCATCAGGACGCGCGCTTCCAGCTGAGCCTCGAGGCTCAAGGGGACGTGCACGGCCATCTGGTCGCCGTCAAAGTCGGCGTTGAACGCGGCGCAGACCAGCGGGTGCAGCTGGATCGCCTTGCCCTCGATCAGCTTCGGCTCGAAGGCCTGGATGCCGAGGCGGTGCAGCGTAGGCGCACGGTTCAGCATCACCGGGTGCTCGCGGATCACCTCATCGAGGATGTCCCAGACCTCCGGCTTCTCCTTCTCGACGAGCTTCTTGGCCTGCTTGACGGTGGCCGAGAAGCCCTTGGCGTCGAGGCGCGCGTAGATGAAGGGCTTGAACAGCTCCAGCGCCATCTTCTTCGGCAGGCCGCACTGGTGCAGCTTCAGCTCCGGGCCGACCACGATGACCGAGCGGCCCGAGTAGTCGACGCGCTTGCCGAGCAGGTTCTGGCGGAAGCGGCCCTGCTTGCCCTTCAGCATGTCGGCGAGCGACTTCAGCGGGCGCTTGTTGGCACCCGTGATGACGCGGCCGCGGCGGCCGTTGTCGAACAGCGCGTCCACCGCCTCCTGAAGCATGCGCTTCTCGTTGCGGATGATGATGTCCGGCGCGCGCAGCTCGATCAGCCGCTTCAGGCGGTTGTTGCGGTTGATGACGCGGCGGTAGAGATCGTTGAGGTCCGACGTGGCGAAGCGGCCGCCGTCCAACGGGACCAGAGGGCGCAGGTCCGGCGGGATGACAGGCACGACCGTCAGGATCATCCACTCGGGCCGGTTGCCCGACATCTGGAACGCCTCGATGATCTTGAGGCGCTTCAGGAGCTTCTTGGGCTTCAGCTCCGAGGTGGTGACGGCGATCTCCTCGCGGAGGTCGTTGGCGATCTTGTCGAGGTCGAGTTCCTGCAGGATGCGCCGGATGGCCTCGGCGCCGATCATCGCCGTGAACGAATCCTCGCCGTACTCCTCCTGCGCGCGCAGGTATTCCTCCTCCGAGAGGAGCTGACGCTCCTTCAGGGGGGTAAGACCCGGCTCGATGACGCAGTACGACTCGAAGTACAGGATCCGCTCGAGGTCCTTGAGCGCCATGTCGAGCAGCAGGCCGATGCGCGAGGGCAGCGACTTCAGGAACCAGATGTGCGCGACGGGGGCGGCCAGCTCGATATGGCCCATGCGGTCGCGCCGGACGCGCGCGAGAGTGACCTCGACGCCGCACTTCTCGCAGATAACGCCCTTGTACTTCATGCGCTTGTACTTGCCGCACAAGCACTCGTAATCCTTGATGGGCCCGAAGATGCGCGCGCAGAACAGGCCGTCGCGCTCGGGCTTGAAGGTGCGGTAGTTGATCGTCTCGGGCTTCTTAATCTCGCCGTAGGACCACGAGAGGATCTTCTCGGGGCTGGAGATCGAGATCCTGATTTGGTCGAAGCTCTGGGGCTGGGCCTGCTGATTGAAAAGGTTCATGACCTCTTGGTTCATGATCCGCTCCTTGGCTCGACGGGCCGCGCCGCGCCTGCGCCGCCACGTCCGAAAAACACCCTCGGCGCAGCGCCCTCCCGGGCGCCGCTGGCCGTCTTCTTGAGTGGAGGCCCCGCCCCTCCCCGCTCGGACCGTGCCGGCTCATGCGCCGGCACGGGAGGTGTCGTCTGCTTACTCGGCCGCGTTGGCGGGCGGCTCGATCTGGTCGTTGGCGGCCTGCTGCTGCTTGGAGCTCGTCAGCTCGACGTTGAGGCCGAGCGAGCGCATCTCCTTCACCAGCACGTTGAAGGACTCGGGGATGCCGGCCTCGAAGGTGTCGTCGCCTCGGACGATCGCCTCGTAGACCTTGGTGCGGCCGGCCACGTCGTCCGACTTCACGGTCAGCATCTCCTGCAGCGTGTAGGCCGCGCCGTAGGCCTCCAGCGCCCAGACCTCCATCTCGCCGAAGCGCTGGCCGCCGAACTGCGCCTTGCCGCCCAGCGGCTGCTGGGTGACGAGCGAGTAGGGACCGATGGAGCGCGCGTGGATCTTGTCGTCCACGAGGTGGTGGAGCTTCAGCATGTAGATGTAGCCCATGGTGACCTTGCGGTCGAAGGGCTCGCCGGTGCGACCGTCGTAGAGGGTCGACTGCGCCGAGCGGTCCAGCCCGGCCATCTCCAGCATCTGCTCGATGTCGGCTTCCTTGGCGCCGTTGAACACGGGCGTGGCCATCGGCACGCCGCGGCGCAGGTTGTTGCCGACCTCGGCGTACTCCTCGTCCGTCAGGCCTTCGAGTTCGTGGGGGGAGTAGATCGCCTTCATCTCCTCCTTCAGCGGCGCGATGTCCTGCGTTTTCAGATAGGCATCGACCGCCTTGGACACCTTGCGACCCAGGCCCGCAGCCGCCCAGCCGAGGTGCGTCTCGAGAATCTGGCCGACGTTCATGCGGCTCGGCACGCCGAGCGGGTTCAGCACGATGTCGGCGTGGGTGCCGTCCTCAAGGAACGGCATGTCCTCGATCGGCACGATGCGCGACACGACACCCTTGTTGCCGTGACGGCCGGCCATCTTGTCGCCGGGCTGGATCTTGCGCTTCACCGCCACGAAGACCTTGACCATCTTCATGACGCCGGGCGGAAGCTCGTCGCCGCGCTGCAGCTTCTCGACCTTGTCGAGGAAGCGCTGCTCGAGGCGCTTCTTCGATTCGTCGTACTGCTTCTGCATCGCCTCCATCTCGGTCATGAGACGGTCGTCGATGACGGCGAACTGCCACCATTGCGAGCGCGGGTACTCGCTGATCACCTCGCGGGTGAGCACCGTGTCCTTGCGGAAGCCGCGCGGGCCCGCGATCGGAGCCTGGCCGATCAGCAGGTCCGAGAGACGCGCGTAGGTGTTGCGGTCGAGGATCGCCTGCTCGTCGTCGCGGTCCTTGGCGAGGCGCTCGATCTCCTCGCGCTCGATCGCCTGGGCGCGCTCGTCCTTGTCGACGCCGTGGCGGTTGAACACCCGGACCTCGACGATCGTGCCGGTCACGCCCGGGGGAACCCGGAGCGAGGTGTCGCGCACGTCGGACGCCTTCTCGCCGAAGATGGCGCGGAGCAGTTTCTCCTCCGGCGTCATCGGGCTCTCGCCCTTCGGCGTGATCTTGCCGACGAGGATGTCGCCGGCATGCACCTCGGCGCCGATATAGACGATGCCGGCCTCGTCGAGGTTCTTGAGCGCCTCCTCCGAGACGTTCGGGATGTCGCGGGTGATCTCCTCCGGCCCGAGCTTGGTGTCGCGGGCCATCACCTCGAATTCCTCGATGTGGATCGAGGTGAACACGTCATCCTTCACGATCCGCTCGGAGAGCAGGATCGAGTCCTCGAAGTTGTAGCCGTTCCACGGCATGAACGCGACGAGCACGTTCCGGCCGAGCGCCAGCTCGCCGAACTCGGTCGAGGGACCGTCGGCGATGATTTCGCCCTTCTTCACGAACTCGCCGACGCGGACCAGCGGCTTCTGCGTGATGCAGGTCGACTGGTTGGAGCGCTGGAACTTCTGCAGGCGGTAGATGTCGACGCCCGGCTTGTTGGCGTCGGCCTCCTCGGTGGCCCGGATGACGATACGGGTGGCGTCCACCTGATCGATGATGCCGGTGCGGCGCGCGGCGATGGCCGCGCCGGAGTCGCGGGCGACCACGGCCTCCATGCCGGTGCCGACGAAGGGCGCGTCGGCGCGAACCAGCGGCACCGCCTGGCGCTGCATGTTCGAGCCCATCAGCGCGCGGTTGGCGTCGTCGTTCTCGAGGAACGGGATCAGCGCCGCGGCGACCGAGACGAGCTGCTTCGGCGACACGTCCATGAGGTCGACCCGCTCGGGGCCGACGACGATGACCTCGCCCGCGCGCCGGCAGACCACGAGGTCCTCCGTGAGCTTGCGATTCTCGTCCATCTGCGCGTTGGCCTGCGCGACGTAGTACTTCGCCTCCTCCATGGCCGAGAGGTAGGCGACCTCGTCGGTGACCACGCCGTCGCGGACGCGGCGGAACGGGGTCTCGATGAAGCCGTACTTGTTTACGCGGGCGAAGGTCGCCAGCGAGTTGATCAGACCGATGTTCGGGCCTTCCGGCGTCTCGATCGGGCAGATGCGGCCATAGTGCGTCGGGTGCACGTCGCGCACCTCGAAGCCGGCGCGCTCGCGGGTCAGACCGCCCGGGCCGAGCGCCGACAGGCGGCGCTTGTGCGTCACCTCGGAGAGCGGGTTGG